>JANNLH010000175.1:0-14461 GCA_031396725.1 Gemmatimonadaceae bacterium
CGGGCCGCCCCCTCCCACCTCACACCTCCCACCTGCCGTTAGAACGGCAGATCGTCGTCCCCATCCATCGCCGCCGGGAACTCCTCGAATCCGTCCGACCCTCCGGAGGTCTTGGCGCCCGCCGTCGCGCGCGCCGGCCGCGACCCGGACTCCGCCCCGCCCTCGCCCCCGCGCCCGCCGCCGAGCAGGATGATCTCGCGGACGTTGATCTCCGTGACGTAGCGGGTCTGCTTGTCCTTGTCCTCGTACTGCCGGTACTCGATCGCGCCTTCGACGAAGAGCTTGTCGCCCTTTTTCGCGTACTTCTCGATGACGTCGGCGAGCTGCGGACCGCGGTCCCCGCGCGAGTTCCACGCGATGCACTTGTGCCACTCGGTCTTCTCCTGCTTCTCCCCCGAGGGCGACGTCCACTGACGGCCGGTGGCCAGCGAGAAGTTCGCGACCTTGTTCCCG
Organism: Gemmatimonadaceae bacterium; assembly: GCA_031396725.1. GTDB lineage: Bacteria > Gemmatimonadota > Gemmatimonadetes > Gemmatimonadales > Gemmatimonadaceae > Pseudogemmatithrix. The sequence goes on from JANNLH010000175.1 coordinate 454, forward strand.
TTGCTCGTCGTCCGGACCTCGGGGTCGGCCCCGAGATTCCCGATCAGCGTCACCTTGTTCAAGCTGCGGCTCACAGTGCCTCCTGGATTGGGTCAGTCCGCGGGGGGAACGATAGGCGCCCCGCTCGCGGACCACGGTATCGAAATCATCGCGCGATGGGCGAAATCTAGCACGACTTTCACCGTTCCACGTTCCACTTTCACCGTTCCACTTTGTCCCTCCGCATCACGACCGCATCCTCGTCGGGCTTCCGATAGTACCCCTTGCGCCGACCGCTGGCCACGAAGCCCCGGCTGCGATAGAGCGCCTGCGCGCCCAGGTTGCGGTCGCGCACCTCGAGATACACGCGCGCCCCGCCCAGTCCGTCCAGCGTGCGCAGCAGCTCGTCGAGCAGCGCGCCGCCGATCCCGGCGCGGCGGACCTCCGGATCGACCGCCAGGTTCGCGACCTCCGCCTCGTCGGCGATCACCCACGCCACGCAGTAGCCCACGACCGCCCCCGCCACTTCGGCGACCGTCGCATGCACCCGCGGATGCTCGATCATCTGCGCGAACGACTCGGCGTTCCACGGATCGCCGAAGCTGGTGCGCTCGATGCGATGGATCGCCGGCACGTCGTCGATCGTCGCGTGCCGGATCGTGGGCGCGCTCATCCCCGGGCGAGGTCGGCCGCGGCCCGCGCGCGCGCCTCCGCCTCGTCGCGCTTGACCTGCGCCTCGGCGAGCCGTCCGTACACCGGCTCCCACCGGCCGAGCTCCACCACGCCGGCCGCGGCGATCAGTCCCAGACAGCGGACCACGCCCCGCGCGTGCGGTGTGCCCTCGAGGCGCTCCCCCGGGCCGATGACGCGCGCCTCGAGCGCCTCGGCGCGTCCGGCGACGCTCACCGCCGGCGCGAGACCGAGCGGGGTCACCGCGGTGACGTCACCATCGGCTCCGACCGTGACGAGGGCGAGGTAGCGGTCCCCGCGCATCGCATCGAGGGTCACGAGCCAACGTCCGCCGCCCCGCGTGTCCTCCGACGCGGCGACGATCAGCGCCAGCGACGGGACGCCGTACAGCGGGCACCCGGTGCCCATCGCGATGCCCTTCGCGACCGCACCGGCCACGCGCAGCGACGTGAAGCTGCCCGGCCCCGCCCCGCAGATCACCCGGTCCACGCGCGCCGCGGTCGCGCCCGCCGCCTCGAGCGACGCGAGCACGGCCGGCAGGTAGCGTTCCTCGGCCGCGCTCCGCATCACGATCGTGCGCGCGTCCGCGAGCACGCCGTCGCGCAGCACCGCGACCGTGCCGATCGACGCCGCGGCGTCCAGCGCGAGCGTGACGCCGCGCGCGAACGCGTCCGGCGGCGCACCGGGGTTCACCACGGCGTCACCACGAGAGCCGCCGCTGGTCGGGACGTCCGGGGATGTGGTCGAGCCGCAGGGTGAGATGCGGCTCCGGCAGCGCATCGCCGGCGCGATCGGGCCATTCCACGATGATCAGTCCCCCTTGGCGCTGGATATCCTCCCAGCCGACTTGATGGAGCTGCTCGGCGTCGCGCAGCCGGTACAGGTCGAGATGGAAGACGTGGCCCCGCGGCGAGCTGTACTCGTGCACGAGGTTGTAGGTCGGGCTCGTGACGGGCTCGAGCGTCCCCAGGGCGCGCGCGATCGCCCGCACGAGGGTCGTCTTTCCTGCGCCGAGGTCGCCGACCAGCACGACGCACGCCGGAAGGATGAGCGACCGGCCGAACTCCTCGCCCCACTTCACGAGTTCGGACTCGGTGAGGTCAGCGACCGCGTTGGGCACGCGCCGGCCGGTTGCCGCCCTCACCCATCGCGGCCTTGAGGTCGAAGAGTTCGTCGCGCAGCCGCGCCGCCGTCTCGAAGTCGAGGTGCTTCGCGGCCGCGCGCATCTCCTCCTCGAGCTTGCCGACGAGCCCCGGGAGGTCCGCGGTGCCGTAGGCGCGCTGGGCCTCGGCGACCTTCTTCTGCTTCTTGCCGCGGCCGCGTTCCGCATCGCGCTCCTCGGTGCCGTCGCGCGCGTCGGCGACGCGCGTGCTGAAGCGCACCTGGTCCACGCTCTTCACGACGCCGGTGGGCACGATCCCGTGTTCCCGGTTATGCGCCTCCTGGATCGTGCGGCGCCGCGCCGTCTCGTCGAGGCAGCGCTGCATCGACCCGGTGATGCGGTCGGCGTAGAAGATCGCGCGCCCCTCGACGTGCCGCGCCGCGCGGCCGACGGTCTGGATCAGCGAGCGGTCGGAGCGCAGGAAGCCCTCCTGGTCGGCGTCGAGGATCGCGACGAGCGAGACCTCGGGGAGGTCGAGCCCCTCGCGCAGCAGGTTGATGCCGATCAGCACGTCGAACTCGCCGAGGCGGAGCCCGCGCACGATCTCCATCCGCTCGATCGCGTCGATGTCGGAGTGCATGTAGCGGACGCGGACGCCGACCTGCGCGAGGTAGTCGCTGAGGTCCTCGGCCATCCGCTTGGTGAGCGTCGTGACCAGCACGCGCTCGCCGCGGCGCTCGCGCAACCGGATCTCATGCAACAGGTCGTCCACCTGGCCCTTCACCGGCCGGATCTCGATCGTCGGGTCGATCAGCCCGGTCGGACGGATGACCTGCTCGACGACGACGCCCTCGGAGAGCTTGAGCTCGAGTTCCCCCGGCGTCGCCGAGACGTTCACCGCGCGCGGCGTGAGCGAGAGGAACTCGTCGAACATCAGGGGGCGGTTGTCGAGCGCGCTCGGGAGCCGGAAGCCGTACTCGACCAGCGTCGTCTTGCGCGCACGGTCGCCGTTGAACATCCCGCCGATCTGCGGCAGCGTGACGTGCGACTCGTCCACGACCACGAGGAAGTCGTCGGGGAAGTAGTCGAAGAGGCAGGCCGGACGGTCGCCGGGCTTCCGGCCGGCGAGGATGCGCGAGTAGTTCTCGATGCCGGGGCAGGTGCCGATCTCGAGCATCATCTCGATGTCGAAGTTCGTGCGCGACTCGAGCCGCTGCGCCTCGAGCAGCTTCCCCGCCCCCTTGAGCGCGGCGAGCCGCTCGACCAGCTCGATCCGGATCTCCTTGACGGCGCGCTCGAGCGACGGCCGGGTGGTGACGAAGTGCTTGGCGGGGTAGACCGCGGTCCGCTCCAGCGTCGCGATCGTCTGGCCGGTGAGCGGCTCGATCTTGGAGATGCGTTCGATCTCGTCGCCGAACATCTCGACCCGCACCGCCTGCTCCTCGTAGGCGGGGTAGATCTCGACCGTGTCGCCGCGGACGCGGAAGGTGCCGCGGTCGAACTGGACGTCGTTGCGGCCGTACTGGATCCGCACCAGCGCCTTCAGGATGTCGTCGCGCGCGATCCGCTGGCCGACCGCGAGCGTCACCATCGCCGCCTTGTACGTCTCGGGGTCACCGAGGCCGTAGATCGCCGAGACCGTCGCGACGATGATGACGTCCTGCCGCTCCATCAGCGACGAGGTCGCGCGGAGCCGCAGCCGGTCGATGTCCTCGTTGATCGAGGCGTCCTTCTCGATGTAGGTGTCCGAGGAGGGGACGTAGGCCTCGGGCTGGTAGTAGTCGTAGTACGAGATGAAGTACTCGACCGCGTTGTGCGGGAAGAACCCCTTCAGCTCGCCGTAGAGCTGCGCGGCCAGCGTCTTGTTGTGCGAGAGCACGAGCGCCGGCTTCCCGAAGGCGGCGATGACGTTCGCCATCGTCATCGTCTTCCCAGAGCCGGTGACGCCGAGCAGCGTCTGGAACCGGTCCCCGCGCGCGAGCCCCGCCGTGAGCTCGGCGATGGCGCGCGGCTGGTCGCCGGCGGGCTGGAACGGGGATTCGAGCCGGAACAGGGTTACGCGCCCATGCCCGGGAAGAGCGCCCGCTGCCACGGGATGCCGAAGAGGACCAGCGCCATCGTGACCGCGCCGAAGATGAGCAGCTTGCGGTGGCGCGCCGCGTCGTTCGTCGCATTCTTCGCGACGATGCCGCCGACCGTCATCAGGATCGCGGCGACGACCATCAGCGTCGGGTGCTCGGCGACGAAGAAGCGGACCGAGGCATCGGCCATCGTCGCCCGCATGTCCGCCATCGCCCGTTCGATGGTCGGGCTGACGAGGAAGAGCGCCAGGCCGAGCAGGAGCTGCAGGTGCAGCGAGGCGGTGAAGAACACCCCCGCGCGCCGCGCGCCGGCGTAGGGCGTCCGGCCGTTGAGCCCTTGCGCCGCCTTGTAGAGGGCGATGACGCCGAGGATCAGGACGACCCAGCGGAGGAGGTTGTGGGTGTGGAGGAAGGCGGAGTACATGGGGGCGGAGGAAGGAGGAGCGAGGAGCGAGGGAAAGCGGAAAGAGGGGAGGGGAAAGAGGAGAGGGGAAGGAGGAGAGGGGCCGAGGGGGAAGCGCGCACGGCGTTCGGCTTCCGACTTCCTACTTTCTACTTTCTACTCCGCAGGGAATCTAGCTCTCGTCCGCCGTCAAACGTTCCCGGCGCGCGACCTCGTTGACGCCCTTCACGCGCCGCGCCGCCTTGATGATCTTGTCGAGGTGCGCCAGGTTCTCGACCTCGACGAGCGCGGAGCCGGAGACGCGGCCGTCGATCGTCTTGAGCTCGAGCGAGCGGATGTCGGTCCCGGTGCTGCTGACCGCCGCCGCCAGGTCCGCGTAGAGGCCGCGCCGGTCGTTGCCCTCGATCGCGAGCCGGATCACGAAGCGCTCCCCTTCGCTCTCCTGCCAGTCGATGTCGAGGCGGCGCTCGGGTTCGTGCACGAGGTGCAGCAGGTTCGGGCAATCGGCGCGGTGGATGCTCACGCCGCGTCCGCGCGTCACGTAGCCCACCACCTGGTCCCCCGGCACCGGCTGGCAGCACTGGGCGTAGCGGACCATCAGGCCGTCGGCTCCCTGGATCCGGAGGCCGCGCGACGTGCCGGGCCGCCGCATCCGGTCGATCAGCCGCTCCAGCGCGCTCGGCTTGAGCGCGATCTCCTGCGCGACGTCGAGCTCGGGGTAGATCGCCTTCAGCACCTGCGTGACCGAGACGTCGCCGCGGCCGATGCTCGCGAAGAGGTGGTCCTGGCTCGTGAGCTTGAGTGCCTCGCTTCCCTTCGTCAGCTCGGCGTCGGTGAGCTTGGCGTGCCGACGGCGGCGCAGCTCGCGCTCGAGGATCTCCTGGCCGACCGTGATGAAGGTCCGCTGCTCCTCGTTGCGCAACCATTGCCGGATGCGGTGCCGGGCGCGGCCGGTGTGCACGTGGGCGAGCCAGTCGCGGCTCGGGCGCGCATTCGGCGAGCGGATGATCTCGACCGTCTCCGAGTTCCGCAGCTCGCGCGAGAGCGGCACGATGCGCCCGTTGACGCGCGCGCCCTGCGTGTGGAGCCCGACCTCGGTGTGCACCGCGAAGGCGAAGTCGATCGGCGTCGCGCCCTTGGGCAGCTGGATCACGTCGCCATTCGGCGTGAAGACGAAGATCTCGTCCTGGTAGAGGTCGAGCTTCAGGAACTCGAGGAACTGGTCCGGCGTCTCGGCGTCGAGCTGGAGCTCGAGCACCTGCCGGAACCAGGAGAGGTGGCGGTCGAGGTCGCGCTTGCCCCCCTTCTCCCCTTCCTTGTACAGCCAGTGCGCGGCGATGCCGTACTCGGCCGTGCGGTGCATCTCGCGCGTGCGGATCTGGATCTCGAAGAGCGTCCCGCGCGGGCCGAAGACGGTCGTGTGCAGGGACTGATAGCCGTTGGACTTCGGCGACGCGATGTAGTCCTTGATCCGCTCCTGCAGCGGCGTCCAGGCGCCGTGGATCACGCCGAGCGCGTGGTAGCACTCGGGGACGTTCTCGACCATCACGCGGATCGCGTAGAGGTCGTAGATCTCGTCGTAGGGCTTCTCGCGCTTCGCCATCTTCCGGTAGATCGACCAGAGGTGCTTGGGCCGGCCACTCACCTCGTGGACGACGACGCCGGCAGCGCGGAGCTTGGCCTCGAGCGGAGCCGCCATCTCGGCGATCAGCGCGTCGCGGTCGGCCCGCTTCGACGCGATCAGCTTGGCGAGGTTCCGGTACTCCTCCGGCTCGAGCCACTTGAACGCGAGGTCCTCGAGCTCGGCCTTCATGGACGCCAGGCCGAAGCGGTGCGCCATCGCGGCATAGAGGTCGCGCGTCTCGAGCGCGATCCGCTGCCGCTTCTCCTCCGGCATCCACTCGAGCGTCCGCATGTTGTGCAGGCGGTCGGCGAGCTTGACGAGGATCACGCGCGCGTCCTTCGCGACCGAGAGCAGCAGCTTGCGATAGCTCTCGACCTGCCGCTCCTCGCGCGAGAGCATCGGGAGGTGGCCGATCTTCGTCAGGCCGTCCACGATCTGCGCGACCTCGCGGCCGAACTCCCGCTCGACGTCCTCGACCGAGAACGCGGTGTCCTCGACGACGTCGTGGATCAGCCCGCTGGCCACCGTGACCGAGTCGAGCTGGAGGTCGGCGAGGATCTTCGCGACCTCGACGCAGTGGGTCACGTAGGGGTCGCCGTTGCGCCGGGTCTGGCCGGCGTGCGCCTTCTCGCTGAACCGATAGGCGCGCGCGAGCAGCTCGGTGTCGAGGCGCTCGGGGAGCGCCTCGGCCGAGAGATCCCATCCGGGGATTATGTCGGCGAGGACGGGCGCGGTCACGGACGGCTCGGGCGTAGGGCTCGGGCGCGGCGGAGTCCGCGGCCCGTATCGGTATATCGCCGGGGGGCGCGGGCCGGTCAAGCTGGCTTCGGCTTCCTGCGCTCGTTTGGATCGGTGCGCGCGGTCGGGGGCGGGGAGCCCGGCTTCGGCGGCCGGCGCCTTACACGCTGCGAGCCCGCCAACTGCGGCGGTCTCTTGCTACGGCGCAGGCCGCCTCCGCCGGGATCCCCGCCCCCTCCCTGAGCTGGCTCACCTGCGGAGCGCTTCCGGGCGCCTTGGCAGGTCGGCCCGCGCGGGGTGGCGGCTCGGCGCCGCGGGCCCCGCCCCCTCCGGCCCACGCACGGATCCAGCCTCACAACAGGCCGGCCTCGGCGAACGAGAGATATCGACCGCGGCCAATGACGAGATGATCCTGGATCGGGATGTCGAGCAGCCGCCCGGCGGAGACCAGCTGTGAGGTGATCGCGCGATCGTCGGGGGACGGGGTCGGATCCCCGCTCGGATGGTTGTGCACCAGCACGATGCTCGCCGCCCGTTCCGCGATCGCCTCGCGGAAGACCTCCCGAGGATGCACCAGGCTGCTGTTCAGGATCCCGCGGCTGACCATCACATCCCGCTCCAGCCGGTGCTGCGCGTCGAGCACCGCCACATGGAACTCCTCGACCGTGAGCCCCTCGAGCCGCGGCGCATAGAAGCGCCAGACGTCGCGCGGTCCGCGCATCGGTTCGCCATCGTCCACCCCCTCGGCCGCGAGCCGCCGCCCCAACTCGAGCGCGGCGTGCACCGCGAGCGCGCGCACCTCGCCCAGCCCCGGCAACGCCGTCAGCGTGCCCACCGAGAGCTGCCCGAGGCGCCGCAGCGAACCCCCGCTCCGTTGGATCAGGAGCGCCGCCGTCTCGCTCGCCGGCTGCCCCGAAGCGGAGACGCCGAGCAGGAGCGCGAGCAGTTCGGTCGTCGTGAGCGCCGGGGCCCCGAGCGCGCGGAGTCGCTCACGGGGCCGGTCGCCCGGCGGGAGGTCAAGGACAGAGGACACGCGCCGAGTCTAGTGGTGCGCGGCCGAGTGTTCGTCACCGAAACAGCGCCGTGTGCCTCTCCGGGAACTGCAACGGCTATTCACCACAGAGGGCACAGAGGGCACAGAGAACGGCCACGGCTGGAAGAACAACTGCATTTGGAAGGGGGTGTGGCGATCAGATCCGTCCGCCACACCCCCCCAAAGGCCGTTGCCGTTCCCGCAGTGGCCGCTCCTCTGTGCCCTCTGTGGTGAATCGCCGTTCAGAGAGCGAGAGGAGCGCCCGATCCGGCCGCCCCTCTCTCCCCACTCACGCCCCGTGGCACTTCTTGAACTTCTTCCCGCTCCCACACGGACAGGGATCATTCCGCCCGACCCCGCTGAAATCGATGTTCCCCGCATTCGGCGTCCCCGCCGCGAGGTTCGACACTCCCCGCCCCGCCCCGACCACCTTCGGCTCCGACCGCGGCGGCTCGTCGGCGGCCGGCGGCTCACCGATCGGCTCGGCGACCCCCAGCGCATTGAACTTCATCGGCGGTGGCGGGGGCGGCTGGCGCGGCGGTGCGTCCTCGAACACCAGCTGCACCTTCAGGAAGCGCTCCGTGAAGGTGTGCTGGATGTCGCGCATGAGGTCCTCGAACATCGAGAACGCCTCGTGCTTGTACTCGATCAGCGGGTCCTTCTGCCCCCACGACCGGTACTGGATCGCCGCGCGGAGCTGGTCGAGGTCGTAGAGGTGATCCTTCCACTTCTCGTCCAGCACGTTCAGCATCACGAGCGAGAGCAGGCGCGGCGCGAACTCGCCCAACCCGGCGAACTTCGCGTGGAACGCCGCCACCGCCGACTCCGACGCGAGCCGCTGCGCCTCGGCGACCTGCGTCGGCGCGGTGTTCACCGAGTCGAACTCGGCCACCCGCACGAGGTACGGCATCAGCAACTCCTGCCGCAACAGCTCGAGGTCCCAGTCCTCCGCGGTCTCGAAGACCGCCAGCGTGGTCTCGACGCGGCGCTCGACGGCGGCGGCGATCAGCTTCACCGCCTCGCCCTTGAGCTCCTCGCCCCCTTCCAGCGCGAACGAGCGGAGGTTGTAGAGCACCTCGCGCTGCTGGTTCATCACGTCGTCGTAGTCCAGCAGGCGCTTGCGGGCCTGGAAGTTCTGCAGCTCGACGCGCTTCTGGGCCTGCTCGATCGTGCGGGTGATCATGGCATGCGTGATCACCTCGCCTTCCTTGGCCCCCAGCCCGTCCATCAGGCGCGCCACCCGGTCCGACCCGAAGAGCCGCATCAGGTCGTCCTCGAGCGAGAGGAAGAACTGCGAGGTGCCGGGATCGCCCTGGCGTCCGGCGCGGCCGCGGAGCTGCCGGTCGATGCGGCGCGACTCGTGCCGCTCCGAGCCGATGATGTGCAGGCCGCCGGGCTCGGTGATCTCGAGGTCGTTGCCGTCCGGGTCCTTGATGACCGACGGCTGCGACTCCTTCACGTCGCCGAGCTTGATGTCGGTCCCGCGGCCGGCCATGTTCGTCGCGATCGTGACCGCGCCGCGCTGGCCCGCGAGCGCCACGATCTCGGCCTCACGCTGGTGGTACTTCGCGTTGAGGACGTTGTGCGGCAGCCCGGCGCGCTGGAACATGCGCGAGAGCGTCTCCGAGGCCTCGACGCTGGTCGTGCCGACCAGCACCGGATACCCGAGCTGGTGCAGCCGGCGCGTCTCCTCCACGATGCCGTTGAACTTCTCGCGGCGCGTCTTGTAGACGAGGTCCTGCCGGTCGGTGCGGATCACCGGCTGGTTCGTCGGGATCACCGACACCTCGAGCGCGTAGATCTGGAAGAACTCGTTCTCCTCCGTCTCCGCCGTGCCGGTCATGCCGGCGAGCTTCTCGTAGAGGCGGAACTAGTTCTGGATGGTGATCGTGGCGAGCGTCTGCGTCTCGCCGCGCACGGTCACCCCTTCCTTCGCCTCGACCGCCTGGTGCAGCCCCTCGCTCCAGCGGCGGCCCGGCATCGTGCGGCCGGTGAACTCATCGACGATGAGCACCTGGCCCTCCTGCACGACGTAGTTCACGTCCTTCTCGAACAGGGCGTGCGCGCGCAGCAGCTGGTGCACGATGTTCAGCTTCTCGGACTTGACCGCGTACTCGAGCTCGATCTTGCGGCGCGCCTCGAGCTTCTCCGCCGCCTCCATGTCCGGATCCTTCTCGATCCGGCCGATCTCGGAGGCGATGTCGGGGAGCACGAAGTCGTCATGCGCATCGGGCGACATGAACTCGACGCCGCGGTCCGTGAGGTGCACCGAGTGTCCCTTCTCGTCGAGCACGAAGAGGAGATCCTCCTCAAGGTCCCGGAGCTCCTGCTTGTTCTGCGACAGCTTGCGGTCGGCCAGGTGCCGCAGCTCCTGCTGCTGGATGAGCTGCTTGACGCCGGTCTCCTGCATCGCCTTGAGCAGGCGCTTGTTCTTCGGGCTGCCGAGCCGGGCCTTGTACAACGCCAGTGCGGCCTCGTCCTTCTCGCCGGCGGCGAGCGCCCGCTCGCCGCGCGCGACGAGGTCGTTGGCCAGCTCCGTCTGCTTGCGCGCGAGGCGCGACACGGTCGCATTGTGCTCGGCGTACTGGACGTCCCCCTCGTTCCCGACCGGGCCCGAGATGATCAGCGGCGTCCGGGCCTCGTCGATCAGGACCGAGTCCACTTCGTCCACGATCGCATAGACGTGCGGCCGCTGCACCCGCTGGTCGAGCGAGACCACCATGTTGTCGCGCAGGTAGTCGAAGCCGAACTCGTTGTTCGTGCCGTACGTGATGTCGCAGCCGTAGGCGGCGCGGCGCTCCGGCGTGCCGGGCTCGGTGTCGTCGAGGCAGCCGACCGTCAGGCCGAGCCACTGGTACAGGTGCCCCATCCACTGCGAGTCGCGGCGGGCCAGGTACGAGTTGACCGTGACCAGGTGCGCGCCGCGCCCCGGGAGCGCGTTCAGGTAGAGCGGCAGCGTCGCGACGAGGGTCTTGCCCTCGCCGGTCGCCATCTCCGCGATCCGGCCGAGGTGCAGCTGGATGCCGCCCACGAGCTGCACGTCATAGTGCACCATGTCCCAGGGCAGCTCGTGCGCGGTGACCCCGACCTTGGTCCCGAGGAGGCGGCGGGCCGCCTCGCGCACCGTCGCGAACGCCTCGGGCAGCAGCTCATCGAGGAGTTCGCCGAGGAGTTCGCGGAGTCCTCCCTCGAGTCCTCCCTGCCCCGTCGGCCCGACGAGCTCGGCATCGATCGCCTCGCGCGCCGCCGCGTCCGCCGCATCGTGCTTCTGCGCCTTGAGCGCGGCGATGCGGGCCTTGAGGTCGGCGGTCCGCTCCTCGATCAGCGCCCGGAAGCGCGCCGTCTGTCCCTGCAGCTCGGCGTCGGACACGTCGCGCAGCCGCGCGTAGTGCTCGTTGATCTCGTTGACGATCGGCTGGACGCGCTTCTGTTCGCGTTCGTGGCGGGTGCCGAACACGGCACCCATCAGCTTCTTCAGCATCGGTTGATCACTCGGTGGTGGTGCGGTAGAGCTGGTGCGCGTCGATGTAGTCGGCCACCGCGTCGGTCACGAAGCCGCGGATCGGCAGCCCGGCCCGCACGCGCTCGCGGATCTCGGTGGCCGAGAGATCCACGCGCCGCGTCGCGAGCCGCAGCGCCCGGAAACCGGCCGGCGGCGGCCGGTCGTCGGTGCCCCGGGCCAGGACCACCACCCGGACCATCGCCGCAAGCTCCTCCGGCTCCCGCCACTGCGGCAGGGTCGCCGCGGTATCCTCGCCCATCAAGAGGTAGAGCTCCGACCCCGGATGCCGCAGCCGGTACTCCCGGACGGTATCGACGGAGTAAGATAACCCTCCTCGCTCGATCTCGATGGCGTCCACCGACAGCCGCGGGTCTGCCTTCGCCAGCAGACGGGTCATCGCCAGCCGATGTTCGGCGGCCGTGATCGCGAGGCCGGCCTTCAGGGGCTGCCGCCAGGCCGGGATGAGCACGAGCCGCGACAGGGCGAGCGCCTCCAGCGCACCGGAGGCCGCGATGAGGTGCCCGACGTGGGGCGGATCGAACGTGCCGCCCAGGATCCCCAGGCGCTCGGTCACCGGACCGTCAGCGCCGGACCGCGGTCGTGTCCCCGGGGCTCAGCTTGCAGAGCCGGCGCACCTCGGAGTCCGTCGGGAATCCCGCGCGCAGGGCGGCGCAGACCTCCTCGGCGTCCTGCTTGTAGTTCATCGCGGGCAGCCGGTAGACCTCCACCAGGCGGAGCATCGAGAGCCGCGCCTTGTCGGTGTTGGGCCACTGCTCGACGACCTCGCGCAGATACAGGATCCCCGAGTCGTAGGCCTTGCGCCGCAGGTAGAGGACGCCCGTCGCATAGTCCTTCTCGGCGAACATCTCGTCGAGCCGCCGCAGCTGGTAGGTCGCCGAGTCCGCGAACACCGATGCCGGGTAGACGCCGAGCAGCAGGCGGAACTGCGTCTGCGCGAGGATCCCGTACTGGGGGTCGAGTTCCGGTCGGGCCCAGAGGACGGCATACGCGCGCCCGGACATGAAGAGCGCGTCGTCGGCGAGCGTGTCGTCCGGGAACGACTCGGTGAGCCGGATGAAGCTCTGGGCCGAGAGCAGCCGCTCCTTGTTCCGGAAGCGGGCCTGGCCGAGGTACCAGTGCGCGCGCGCCAGCAGCGTGTCGCGCGTCGGCAGGTCGAGCGTGAGCCGCTCGAACGCGTTGATCGCGTCGCGCCACTTGCCGCGATCGTAGGCCTCGATGCCGGCCCGATAGAGACTGGCGGACGTCGAGAAGTCGCGCGGATTCAGCGCACGGAAACATCCCGTGCCGGCCAGGGCGATGGCGAACAGCGCGAGCAGGGGACGTCGCATCAGGTAGGTGGCTGCATCCGGGCGGACCCGGAGAGTCCGCGAAAGTATTCGATGGTGCGGACAAGCCCCTCGCGGAGCTGTACCGTGGGTTCCCAGCCGAGCAGCGCGCGCGCCTTCGTGATGTCGGGCTTGCGCACCTTCGGGTCGTCCGTCGGCAAGGGATGGGAGATGATAGGCGACTTGGACCCCGTGAGTTCCACGACGAGTTCCGCGAGCTGCCGGACGGTGAACTCGTTCGGGTTGCCGATGTTGACCGGGAGGTGCTCCCCGCTCTGGAAGAGCCGGTAGATCCCCTCCACCTCGTCCGCGACATAGCAGAAGGAGCGCGTCTGGCTGCCGTCGCCATAGACGGTCAGCGGCTGGTCCTGGAGGGCCTGGACGATGAAGTTCGAGACGACGCGACCGTCCCCCGGCCGCATCCGCGGTCCGTAGGTGTTGAAGATCCGCACGATGCGCGTGTCCACGCCCTGCGCCCGGTGATAGGCCATCGTCATCGCCTCGGCGAAGCGCTTGGCCTCGTCGTAGCAGCCGCGCGGGCCGATCGGGTTCACGTTCCCCCAGTACCCTTCCGTCTGCGGATGCTCGAGCGGGTCGCCGTAGACCTCGGAGGTGGACGCGAGGAGGAACCGGGCGCGCTTCGCGAGCGCGACCCCGAGCGCGTTGTGCGTGCCGAGCGACCCGACCTTGAGGGTCTGGATCGGCATCAGCAGGTAGTCCACCGGGCTCGCCGGCGAGGCGAAGTGCAGCACGCCGTCGAGCTCGCTGGCGACGTACGTGAACGCCGAGATGTTGTGGCGGATGAAGCTGAAGCGCTCGTGCCCGATCAGGTGCGCGATGTTGTCGGGGTGCCCGGTCAGGAAATTGTCCAGCCCGACGACGGTGTGCCCGTCCTTCAGGAAGCGGTCACTCAGGTGCGAGCCGAGGAAGCCCGCAGCGCCGGTGATGAGGACCCTCATTCGCGGCCCCGGCCGATCGAGCGATAGGTGAACCCGAGCGAGGCCATCTTCTCGGGGTCGTACAGGTTGCGGCCGTCGACGATGACCGGCTGCTTGAGCGCCGACTTGACCCGGCCGAAGTCGGGGAAGCGGTACTCGTTCCAGTCGGTGACGACCACGAGCGCATCGGCGCCCGTCACCGCCTCGTAGTTCGTGCGCGCGTACGCGATCCGCGCGCCGAGCCGGCGTTCCGTCTCGTGCATCGCGGCCGGGTCGTGGGCGATGACCTCGGCGCCGGCCTTGAGCAGTTCCTCGATCAGCGTCAGCGCCGGCGACTCTCGCATGTCGTCGGTGTTCGCCTTGAAGGCGAGCCCCCAGAGCGCCACCCGCTTCCCTTGCACCGAGCCGCCGAGCGCCGCGCGCACCTTGGCGAAGAGCCGGTGCTTCTGCCGGTCATTGGCGTCCTCGACCGCGCGCAGCACCGTCATCGGCGACCCGCGCTCCTCCGACGTCCGCACGAGCGCCTTGACGTCCTTCGGGAAGCAGGACCCGCCGTAGCCCGGCCCCGGGAA
>JANNLH010000193.1:0-26903 GCA_031396725.1 Gemmatimonadaceae bacterium
GTCGTGGGGCGAAGACGCCGCGTTATCTCCCTCTACACAAACATCCCGTTGTATCTCGGCGGCGCGCCGCATCCTAACACGTTGGCGGCGCGGAGCGCCCTCGAACGCGTGATCGCGCGGGGGGAGCGGATGGTCACGAGCGCTGAGGTCCTGCAGGAGATCCTGCACCGTTACCACGCCATCAAGCGGCCGGATGCCATCCAGCCGGCGTTCGACGCGCTGCTCGGACTGGCGGATGAGGTCTACCCGATCGAGTCCGCGGACGTGCAGCGTGCGCGAGACGTGATGATGGGGATCTCGCGGCTCTCGGCGCGCGATGCGCTGCACGTGGCGGTGATGCAGCGGCATCGTGTGGAGCGTGTGATGAGCTTCGACGCCGGGTTCGACGCGGTCGCCTGGGTCGAGCGCGTCAGCTAGCAGGCTCGTCAGCCGCGCGAGAAGACCCGCCGCACGTCCTCGCCGACCCGCGTGATCCGCCCGGTGCCCCGACTGATCGGGCACCAGAGCGTCCGCGACTGTGCGAGGACCCTCCGGTCGGACGTGCGGAGGATCTCGACGAAGCGCTCGAAGCGCACCGCCTCGGCGCTCCCCACCCAGGTGGACGCGAGGATCCCGTCGCCGGGGAGCGCAGGGTGCTTGTAGTCGATCTCGTGGCGCAGGGCGACCCAGGCGATGCTCTCCTGCTGCTCCGGCGTCGCCGCCGCGCGCCAGTGCGCGATCGCGATGTCCTGCACCCAGCGCAGGTAGACCACGTTGTTCACGTGGCCGAGTTCGTCGAAGTCTGCGGGGGAGACCTCGACCGGGTGCTCGAACCGGTCGGCGGGGGCGGGCGGGGCGTTGGTGGACATCGCCTGATAGACGAATGATGCGGTCGGGCGGTACCTTCCCGTCCTCAATGGGACTCCTCGATCTGTACGATGGCTCGCTCCGCGGCCGTCGCGACCAGCCGGCGCTGGAGATCGACGACGCCCCGGAGGGAACGCGCACGCTGACCTTCGGGGCCCTCGACCGCCGCAGCGACCGCCTGGCCTGGCTCCTGACCGAACGCGGGCTTCGCGCCGGGGACCGGCTCGCGTTCTGCCTTCCGAATCGCCTCGCGGTCATCGACCTCTGGCTCGCCGCGATCAAGCTCGGCGTGATCGTGGTCCCGATCAACGTGCTCTACAGGGGGCGCGAGATCGCCCACATCGTGGGCGATGCTCGGCCGGTGGCGGTGGTGACGACGCCGGACCGCGCGGCGGATCTCCCTGCCGGAGCCACGCTCTGGGATGTGGCCGAGCTGGAGCGCGATCTCGAGCTGGAGTCGCTGCTGGCGGACTCGGCGGCGCCATTCGACGTCGGGCGGGCCGATGACCACACTCCCGCGGCGCTGATCTACACGTCGGGCACGACGGGCCAAGCCAAGGGCGCGGTCCTCACGCACGGCAACTTCATGGCCAACGCGCGCGCGCTCGTGACCGCGTGGGGCATCACGAGCGACGACCGCTACCTCGCCGCCCTTCCGCTCTTCCACGTGCACGGGCTCGGCAACGGGATCCAGTGCTGGCTCGCGTCGGGTTGTCAGCTGAAGCTCGTGGAGCGCTTCGAGCACGAGAAGGCGCTCGACTGGTTCGAGCGCTACCGGCCGACGCTCTTCTTCGGCGTCCCGACGATGTACGTCCGGTTGCTCGAGACGCCGCCGGAACGTGCGCGCGCCATCGGCGCGTCGATGCGGCTCTTCGTGTCGGGATCGGCGCCGCTCCCGGCGCAGGTGCTCGAGGCGTTCGGCGAGCGCTTCGGGCACGTGATCCTCGAGCGGTACGGGATGACGGAGACCCTGATGAACGTGAGCAATCCGCTCGTCGGCGAGCGGCGGGCGGGCACGGTCGGGCTGCCGCTCCCGGGCGTCGAGGTCGTGATCCGCGACGGATCCGGCACGCCGGTCGCGGATGGAGAGAGCGGCGAACTCTGGGTGCGGGGCGCGAACGTCTGCGCGGGGTACTGGGAGCGCCCCGACGCGACCGCCGCGGCATTCAGGGACGGCTGGTTCCGCACCGGGGACATCGGCGTGCGGGCGACGGACGGCTACATCACGCTCGAGGGGCGTCGCAGCGACCTGATCATCACGGGCGGCTTCAACCTCTACCCGCGCGAGATCGAGGAGCTGCTGACGGCGGAGCCAGGGATCCGCGAGGCCGCCGTCGTGGGCGTCAGCGACCCGCTGCGCGGCGAGGTCCCGGTCGCGTACCTCGTCTGCGACACCGAGCCCGACGCGGCCGCGCTCGAGCGCTCGCTCCGCGCACAGATCGCCTCGTTCAAGATCCCCCGCGCCTTCGTGCGGGTCGAGGCGCTCCCGCGCACCGCGCTGGGCAAGGTCCAGAAGCACCTGCTGCCGCCGTGGACCCCGTGAGCCCGGCGGTCCTCTCGGTCGTCGCGCTGCTGGTGGTGATCATCGCGAGCTTCGGCACGCGGCTCAACGTCGGCATCCTCGCGGTGGCGCTGGCGTGGCCGATCGCCATCTACGGCGCCGGCTGGAAGGCCGACGCACTGATGGCGACCTTCCCCTCGTCGCTCTTCATCACGCTGCTCGGCGTGACGCTGCTCTTCGGCCTCGCGCAGGCCAACGGCACGATGGCGGTGCTGACGCAGCGCGCGCTCCGCCTCGCCGGCGGTCGCGCCGCGTACTTGCCGCTGGTCTTCTTCGCGCTCGCCTGCACCATCAGCACGATGGGCCCCGGCGCGATCGCGACACTCGCGCTGCTGGCGCCGCTGGCGATGGCCGCCGGCGTGCGGGCCGGCGTGCCGGTGCTGCTCACGGCCCTGATGATCGGCAACGGCGCCAATGCGGGGAACCTCTCGCCCTTCAGCGCCGTCGGCGTGATCGTGCAGTCCGGGATGGCCAAAGGCGGGCTCGTCGGGCACGAGTGGGCGGTCTGGGCGGCGAACTTCACGGCGCACGCGCTCGCGGCGGTGCTCGCCTGGACGCTCTTCGGGGGCCCGAAGCTGCTGCGCGAGGGCTCGACCGAAGCGACACTCGACGCGCTGCCCTTCACACGCGAGCACCGGATCACCCTGCTCGTCGGCGCGGCCTGGGTCGCGGCGGTGGTGCTGCTCAAGGTGAATCTCGGCCTCGCCGCGTTCGCCGCGGCCGCCTTCCTCGTGATGGTGCGCGCCGGGGACGACACGGAGATGGTGAAGCGCGTGCCCTGGTCGGTGATCGTGATGGTCTCGGGCGTGAGCGTGCTGATCGGCGTGCTCGACGGCACCGGCGGGATGGACCTCTTCAGCGCGTTGCTCGCGCGGATCGCGAGCCCCGAGAGCGTGAATGGCGTGATCGCCTTCGTGACGGGGGCGATCTCCACCTACAGCTCGACGTCGGGCGTCGTCTATCCCACATTCCTGCCGAGCGTGCCGGGGATCGTCGAGCGGCTCGGCGGCGGGAACCCGCTGGAGATCGCGCTGAGCATCAACGTCGGGGCGGCGCTGGTGGATGTCTCGCCCCTCTCGACGCTCGGCGCGCTCTGCATCGCCGCGCTGCCGCCGGGGCACGATCCGCGAGCGCTCTTCCGCAGTCTCCTGACCTGGGGCCTCGCGATGACGGTCGCAGGCGCGCTCTTCTGCCAGTTGTTCATCGGGCTCTTCGCCCGATGACCTTGATCTCTCATCCGGAGTGTTCGTCGTGAAGCGTATTCTGGTCCTCCTGCTCGTTGCCGTGATCGGACTCTGCGCGGTGCTGGTCGTGCGCACGATGCAGCTGCCCGCGCCCGCCGAGCCGGCGATGGTCGCGGGCGAGGCCGTGGTGGCGGTGGACGAGTCGCGCGCGGCCGAGCGGCTCGGGGCGGCGGTCCGGTTCGCGACGGTGTCGTATGCGTCGGGGGCGCCGATCGATACCGCGTCGTTCCGGGGATTCCACGCGTTCCTGGCGCAGTCGTTCCCGCAGGCGCACGCGGCGATGACGCGCGAAGTGATCGGAGGCCTGAGTCTGCTCTACGCCTGGCCCGGTGTGGACGCGGCGGCCGAACCGGTCGTGTTGATGGGCCATATGGACGTCGTGCCGGTGCCCGAGGCGAACCTGCGCGACTGGACGCACCCGCCCTTCTCGGGCGCGGTCGCGGACGGATACGTCTGGGGACGCGGCACGCTCGATGACAAGACGACCGTGCTCGCGATCCTCGAGGCGGTGGAAGGTCTCGTCGCGAGCGGGCATCGCCCGCCGCGCACGGTGTACCTGACCTTCGGACACGACGAGGAGGTCGGCGGACGCTATGGTGCGCGGGCGATCGTGGCGGAGCTCGTGCGGCGCGGCGTGAAGCCGGCGATGGTGCTCGACGAGGGGGGCTTCCTGACGACCGGGATGATCCCCGGCATCCCGGGACGCGCGGCGATCGTGGGAGTGGCCGAAAAGGGGTACCTGTCGCTGCGGTTGACGGCGAAGGCTGTCGGCGGGCACTCGTCGATGCCGTCCGGTCGCACCTCCGTCGGCGCGCTGAGCCGCGCGGTGGCGGCGCTGGAGGCGGACCAGTTCCCGTCGTCGCTCGAGGGGCCGACGCGGCGGATGCTCGAGTCGCTGGCGCCCTACTCGTCATTCACCTCGCGGCTGGCGCTCGCGAATCTCTGGCTCACCGGACCGATCGTCGAGCGGAAGCTCGGCGGCACGCCACTCGGTGCCGCGCTGATGCGCACGACCACGTCGCCGACGATGCTCTCGGCCGGCATCAAGGACAACGTGCTGCCGCCGGAGGCGACCGCGGTGGTGAACTTCCGGATCCGGCCGGGCGAGACGATGGAGACCGTGACCGAGCGTGTGCGGATGGTGATCGCGGACTCGATGATCCGCGTGGAGCCGACCGACAGTGCGCGCACCGATCCGTCTCCGGTGTCGGACACGGAGTCCGCGGCCTACAAGCTCATCGCATCGACGGTGCGGTCGATGGCGCCCGGCGAGCGGCTCCCGGTGCTGCCCTACCTCGTGATGGGCGGGACCGACGCGAAGTACTGGGGCGAGCATTCGGATCGCGTGTTCCGCTTCCTGGCGGTGCCGCTCGGCGAGGGGGACGAGACGCGCGTGCACGGGGTGAACGAGCGGATCCGGGTTGCGGACTACGGCGTGGCGGTCGGGTTCTTCTCGCGGCTGCTGCGGGGGCTGGAGGGACTGCAGTGAGGGTGATCATCGCCGCCATCACCTGGACGGCGCTCGCGCTGCAGCTCGTCCTCAGCATCCGGATCCGGCTCGCGAACGGGGGCACAGTCCTGGACGGACTGGTGACGTACTTCGGGTACTTCACGATCACGACCAACCTGCTCGTCGCGCTCGTGCTGACGGTGCCGGCCGCCGCGCCCGCGAGCCGGCTCGGCCGCTTCTTCTCGCGGGCGCCGGTGGCGCTCAGCGCGGCGGCCTCGATCGTGATGGTCAGCCTCGCCTATCATCTGCTGCTGCGCGGCGCCTGGGACCCGCAGGGGTGGGATCGCGTGTCGGACACGCTGCTCCATTATGCGGTGCCGGTGCTCTTCACCCTGTACTGGGTGTTCGCCTCACCGAAGGAGGGGCTGGCGTGGGCCGACCTTCCGGGGCTCGCCGTCTATCCCACCGCCTACTTCATCTATGCGGTGCTGCGAGGGGCACTGCTCGGCAAGTATCCGTACTTCTTCATCGACGTGAGTGTGCTCGGCTTCTGGGTATCGGCGCGGAACGCGCTCGGGCTGCTGCTCTGCTATTGGGTGGCGGCGGCCCTGCTGCTCTCCGTGGCGCGGTGGAGGCCGGCGCCGGTGAAGGCCTAGGACGCCCGTTGACCGGAACGCGGAAGGGGCACGGAGTGTTACTTGATGGATGACCTCCACCCCGATGTTCGCTGGTCGCGCCAGGTCCGCCGCGCTGATCGCTCTGCTGGTACTCGCTGCCTGCACCGTGGCCGATCAGGAGGCGGAGCCGCAAGCGGAGCCGCAAGCGGAGCCGCCGACATCCACCGCGCCCGGCATCTTCTTCCGCGCGCCGCTGGACGGTGCCACGGTCGCCCCGACCTTCAGCGTGGCGTTCGGGCTCCGCAACTACGGCGTCGCCCCGGCGGGCGTGCCGATCGCGAACACGGGGCACTTCCACATCCTCATCGACGTCGAGCCGCCGCCCGCCGGTGAGATCATCCCCGCCGATTCGCTGCACCGGCACTTCGGCGGCGGGCAGATCGAGACCTCGCTCACGCTCGCACCGGGTCCGCACACGCTGCGACTCGTGCTCGCCGACGCGGAGCATCGTGTGATCGGCCCGGCGCTCGTGAGCGCGCCCATCCGCGTCGTCGTCCGCGCGCCCTGAGGGCGCGCCCCGCGCGTCAGGCCCGACTCACCCCCGCGGCACGATCCGCACCTCGTGCCGCTGGCCATCGTCCCGCAGCGGGATCGTCGCATCCGGCAGCTCGCGCCCGTCCACGCTCACGCGCGACCCGTGCTCGCGCAGCAGCCCCGGCCGCTCCACCACGATCGCATACACCGTGCTTCCGAACCGGTACTCCACCCTGAGCTCCGGCCACGCCGCCGGGACGCTCGGCTCGATGCGCAGCGAGTCGCCCTCCTTCCGGAAGCCGACGAGCTCCTCAAGCCCCACGCGGTACATCCAGCTCGCCGAGCCCGTGTACCAGGTCCAGCCGCCGCGACCGACCGAGCCCGGTGTCGTGTACACGTCGGCCGCGACGACGTACGGCTCCACCCGGTAGGTCGCGACGCCCTCGGGTGAGTCGGTGTGGGTGAACGGATTGAGCAGCGAGAACCAGTCGAACGCCTTGTCGCCGTCGCCCTGCTTCGCGGCGGCGAGCACGGCCCATAGCGCCGCGTGTGTGTACTGCGCGCCGTTCTCGCGCACGCCCGGTACGTAGCCCTTGATGTAGCCGGGGTCGTTCGTCGTCTTGTCGAACGCGGGCGTGAGCAGGCGGATCAACCGCGCGTCCCGGTCCACCAGATGCGTCTCCAGCGAGCGCATCGCCAGCGCCTGCCGCTCCGGCGCGCCCCCGCCTGAGATCACGCTCCAGCTCTGCGCGATCGAGTCGATCCGGCATTCCGACTGCGCGGCGGTGCCGAGCGGCGTGCCGTCGTCGAAATAAGCGCGGCGGTACCACTCGCCGTCCCAGCCGTGCGCCTCGGCGGCCCGCACATAGTCGTCGGCGCTCGCGCGGCACTCGGCTGCGCACACGCTGTTGCCGCGCGACTCGGCGTGCCGCGCGAACGCCCGGAGCGTCACCGTCAGGAACCAGGCCAGCCAGACGCTCTCGCCGCGCCCGTCCTTGCCGACGCGGTTCATCCCGTCGTTCCAGTCGCCTGTGCCGATCAGCGGCAGGCCGTGCGCGCCGGTGGTGCAGGCGCGGTGCAGGGCGCGACGGCAATGCTCGAAGATCGTGGCGCGCTCGGGGCTCTCGTGCGGCTGGTCGTAGACCTCGTGCTCCTGCGGCTCCAGTGCACGCATCGTGATGAACGGCACCTCCTCGTCCCAGAGCGCCGTGTCGCCGGTGACGCGCACGTAGTGGTCCACGACGTACGGGAGCCAGACGAGGTCGTCCGAGAAGCGCGTGCGTACGCCGCGCCCAGTCTCGGGATGCCACCAGTGCTGGACGTCGCCCTCGGGGAACTGCCGCGACGCCGCGCGCAGGATGTGCGCACGCGCGATCGCAGGCTCCGCGTAGACGAACGCCATCACGTCCTGGAGCTGGTCGCGGAACCCGTATGCGCCGCTGCTCTGGTAGACGGCCGACCGCGCCCACATCCGGCAGGCGAGGGCCTGATAGAGCGACCAGCGGTTCACGAGCGCGTCGAACGCCGGCTCGGGCGTGTGCACGGTGACCGTCGCGAGCCGCCGGTCCCACGCGGCGATGGAGCCCGCGAGCGCGGCCTCGGCGTTCACCGGGCTGCGGTAGGCGTCGATCAGGCGGCCCGCGCCCTCCTCCGAGTCGGCGGCGCCGAGCAGCGTGACGATCGTGCGCGTCTCGCCCGGGGCGAGGTCGAGCGAGCACCGGAGCGCGGCGCAGGGATCCGGCCCGAGCCCGGTGCGTCCGCCGAGCGACTCGTGTCGGAGGGCGAGCGGGTCGGCCGCCGTGCCGTGGCGCCCGAGGAACTCCATCCGGTCACCGGTATGACCCGTCACCGGCTCGCTGAGCGCCGAGAAGGCGACCCAGGACGCGAACTGCGGGTCGAACGGATTCTCGGCGAGCATCGCCCCGCGCGCGGCGTCGAAGCGGGTGCGTACGCGGTGCTGCGTCTGCTCGCGCAGCACGCCGAGCGTCCACTCGACGTAGGTGGTGAGCGAGAGCCGTCGCGGCCGGTCGTCGTAATTGGTGACGTGGAGGACGGAGAGCTTCACCGCGTCTTCGCCGGCCATCCCGAGCACGAGGCGTGTGCCGATGCGATCGTGCTCGTGGCGGAACGCGGTCGAGCCCGGGGCGTGTTCCACCTCGTAGGCCGCGTCGCGGCGCATCGGCGCCGGGGTGGCGGTCCAGGTGACGCCCGACTCTTCGTCACGGAGGTAGAACGCCTCACCGACCGGATCGGCCACCGGATCGTTGGAGAAGGGCGTGAGGCGGAAGAAGTAACTGCTGGCGGCCCAGGTGAATCCGCCGCCGCTCTCGGTGACGATGAAGCCGCCGCGCGCGTTGGCGATGACGTTCGACCACGGAGCGGGCGGGAGCTGGTCCCCGCGCACGTGGATCCGGTAGCCGCCCTCGGGGGTGACCCCGCCGAGTCCGTTGTCGAACAGGAGCGGCGCGCGTGGCGGTGCGCCCGCAAGCGCACCGGCCGTCGCCGGGACGGGAGCGGGGGCGAGCCGCGCTTCCACGTCCTCGGGCTCGCGCGCCGCGTCGACCGCGCGCGTCAGGTCCGCCACCATCCTGGTGAGCGTGCGCCCGTCGCAGGTGATCGAGAGTCGCGCCACGGCGGCGATGGTATCGAGGTCCGCGCCCTCGAAGACGGCGCGGTTCCGCACGTGCACGCCGCCGCCGGCGCCGATCACCGAGGAGCCCCCGGTCGCGAGCACGAGTTCGGTGATCCGCGAGTGCAGTTCCTGCAGGTAGCCCTGCGGTTCGTCGATGACCACCAGCAGGTCGACCATCACGCCGCGGAGGCGCCAATAGCGATGGGCGATCAGGAGGTGCTGGAGCGAGGAGAGGCCGTCGCGCGAGTCGATGGTGGCGAGCACCAGCGGCCAGTCGCCGGAGAGCGCATGCGCCCAGAGCGTCTGCAGCCAGCCGTCGCGGCGCGCCCGGCCGTTCTGCGCGCGGTGGCCGGCGCCGTTGGGGAAGAGGATGAAGCCCGCGAGGTCCTGGCATGCGGCGGCGTCGGCGGGCGAGACGCCGAGTTCGCGGAGCTCGATCTGCGTCGAGGTCCAGGCGAGGTCGAGGGCGCGCTGCGCGGCGTGCGGACCGTGGTAGCGGTCGGCCAGCTCGAAGGCACGTTCGCGCGTCCGCGCGACGAGGGTGGTGAACGCGACCGAGGCGGACTGCCCGGGTGCGAGCTTCACGCGCGCGCGGATCGCGAAGACGGGGTCGAGCACGGCGCCGGCGGTGCCCGAGAGAGCGCCGTCCCGTGCGATCGCCACCGGGTCGCGGGTGGAGTGACCGCGGCCGATGAATCGCTGCCGGTCGGTCTCGTAGGTGACGCCGCCGACGCGATTTCGGCCGGTGTCCACGACGTGGACCAGCCAGAGCGCGGGTTCGTCGGCCGAGCGCGGACGTCGCGTCGCGGTAATGGCCTGGCACCACTCGTGCCACTCCGTCTCGACGAAGAGCTTGCTGAACGCCGGGTGCGCCCGGTCGGCGGCGCGCGGCGCGAGCACGATCTCGCCGTAGCTCGTGAGCTCGACCTCGCGCTCGGCGCCGCCGTTGTTGGTGATGGTCACGCGCCGGACCTCGGCCGAGTCCTCCGGCACGACGACGATCTCGGTGAGCGTCTCGAGCGCGCCATCGCGGCGGACCAGCGTGACGCGGTCGGTCGCGAGGAACGCGCGGTAGGAATCGGCGACGGTCGCGGTGGGCTGGTGCGCGGTGGACCAGCTGCGGCCGGTGCGCAGGTCCTTGACGTAGCAGAACTGCCCGGTGTCGTCGCAGGTGCCGTCGGGGCGCCAGCGCGTGACGGCGTGGTCCTCGAACCGACTGTAGCCGCCGCCCGCGTGCGTGACGACGACGGTGAGCGGTGCGTGGCCGAGCAGCGCGACGTGCGGCCGCGGCGTCGCGGCGGTGTCGTACTCGCGGACGACGGGGTACGCCTGCGTCGCGTCCTCGGAGATCTCGCCGCCGTGGACGGTCTGGGGCGCCTGGTATTCGAGCCGGCGCGGGACTCGCTCATCGAGCAGCAGCGAGGTCGCACGTACCAGCGGATCGTCGTGGAAGCGCTCCTGCCAGCGCTGCGCGAGGAGGGCGTTCGTGAGCGCGACCAGCGTCATCCCCACGTGGTGCGCCATATGCGTGCGCACCAGCGCGTGATCCTTGTGCGCCGAGGGGCGCGTGAAGTCGAGCGCATCGTAGAAGCCGTACTCGCCGAGCGCGCCGCGCGCCTCGAGTGCCTGCAGGTTCTCGAGCGCGCGCTGCGGGTCGACCATCACCGCCAGCGCCGAGGCGTAGGGTGCGATCACGAGGTCGCGTCCGAGCCCGCGCTGCAGTGCGAGGTCGGGCACGCCGAAGGCGCGGTACTGGTAGGTATGCTGCCGGTCGCGGACGTTGTAGGCGCTCTCGCTCACGCCCCAGGGCACGCCGCGCTCGGTCGCGTAGCGGACCTGGCGCTCGAGCGCGCCGTCGTAGGTCTGGCCGAGGAGGGTCGAGCGGAAGGCGCGCATCACCAGGATCGGCATCAGGTACTCGAACATCGACCCGCTCCACGAGACGAGCGCGGGCGCGCCGTGGGCCCAGGTGATCGTGCGCCCGAGGTGGAACCAGTGCTCCACCGGCACCTCGCTCTTGGCGATCGCGATGAAGCTGGCGAGCCGCGCTTCCGAGGCGAGCAGGTCGTAGGACGCCCGGTCGTGCTGGTGCGTGGTCGAGTTGAAGCCGATGGTGAAGAGCTTGGTGGGCTCGTCGTAGAGGAACCGGAAGTCCATCTCGCGCACGTACCGGTCGGCATCGACGGCGATGCGCTCGATCCGCGCGGCGAGGGGCTGGCGATCGGCCGGGAGCGCCTCGCCGATGTCGCGCACGGCGCGGCGCAGTGCGATCAGGTGACCGGCGAGGTTGCCGCTGTCCACCGTCGAGACGTAGGCGGGCGCGAGCACGCCGAGGTCGGGGAGCGAATACCAGTTCAGGAAGTGGCCACGGAAGCGTGTCATCCGCGCGAGCGACGCGAACGCCTTCTCAAGCCGCTCGGTCATCCGCTCGACGTCGATGAAGCCGAGGTCGTGGGCGCTGACGGTGGAGAGGAGCTGGAGCCCGATGTTGGTCGGCGACGTGCGCAGCGCCACGACGGGGACCGGATCCTCCTGCCAGTTGTCCGGCGGGAGCCAGGCCGTGTCCTCGCCGACGAAGCGCTCGAAGAAGGCCCAGTGGAGACGGGCGTAGCGGAGCGCCGTCTCGCGCGCGCCGGCGGCGAGGTCGGCCACCGCGCGCACCAGCGGCTGGCTCATCAGGTACGCGACGACCGGTGCGAAGGCCCACAGGAGGATGAGCGGCACGATCGCCAGCAGCGTGGGCCACTGCGGCCCCGGACTCCCGGCCGCGCTCGCCTCCCGCGTGTTCCAGAGCACCAGGGCGCCGACGGTGAGCGGCACCAGCGCCGCCGGCCACATCGCGCGCCAGACGCGTCCGATCGAGCCTGCGGTATTCTGCTCGGTCAGCGCCGCGGTCTGCCACTCGAGCAGCCGGCGCTTCGAGACGAGCAGCCGCCAGAGCGTGCGGACGATCGCGTCGACCGAGAGCCAGGCCTGGTGCGGGAGGAAGGTGATCGCGAGCACCACCTGCTGGGCGCTCGTCAGGGCGTCGCGGGCGACCGCCGCGTAGTAGATCCGCAGCGACTTCTCCGCCGAGGGCCCGACCAGCGCGATCAGCAGGCCGATGATCCAGGGCGCCGCGACGGCGAGCACGCCGAGCAGCGTCCATCGCAGCGGCGACCCGGGGAGGAAGGTCCACCCGGCGAGGATGAAGGCCAGCTGCGCCAGCTCGATCGTGCTGCGGCGCAGGTTGTCGAGGATCTTCCAGCGCGCCAGCAGCGAGAGCCGGTTGGGCTCGACGCCGGCGGGCCCGGGCACGCGGCCGGTGAGCCAGCGCAGCAGCTGCCAGTCGCCGCGGATCCAGCGGTGCTTGCGGCGCGAGTGGGTCAGGTAGCGCGCCGGGTAGTCGTCGAAGACGGTGATGTCGGTGACGAGCCCGGCCCGTGCGTAGTTGCCCTCGATCAGGTCGTGCGAGAGGAGCGTGTTCTCCGGGAAGCGCGCGTGCGTCGCCTCCTCGAAGGCCTCGACGTCGTAGATGCCCTTGCCGGTGAAGCTCCCTTCGCCGTACAGGTCCTGGTAGACGTCCGAGACGGCGGTCGTGTAGGGATCGACCCCGGGGTGTCCCGAGTGCACGACCGAGAAGCGCGAGGCGTGGGCGCTCTCCAGCGAGACGCCGACCCTGGGCTGCAGGATGCCGTACCCCTCGACCACGCGCCCGCGCGCCGCGTCATAGCGGGCGCGGTTGAGCGGATGCGCGATCGCGCCGACGAGTGCCGACGCGGCGTCCGGCGGCAGCACGGTGTCGGAGTCGAGCGTGATCACGTAGCGCACGCGGCGCAGCGTGGCCACGTCGCCGACGACGGTCGAGAACGGCTCGGCGGTGCCGTCGCGCACGAAGCGGTTGAACTGCGCCAGCTTGCCGCGCTTGCGCTCCCAGCCCATCCAGGTGCCCTGCTGCGGGTTCCACTGCCGCGGGCGATGGAAGAGGTAGAACGCGTCCTCCGTGTCGGGCGCGTAGCGCTCGTTCAGCGCGCCGACGCCCTCGACGGCCGCCGCGACGATCGCGTCGTCGGTCGGCGTCCGCTCCGACGCGGCGTCGGTGAAATCGCTCAGCAGCGCGAAGTGCAGGTGGGCCCCGTGGTTCGCGAGGTACTGCACCTCGAGGTCGGTGATCGCCTCGCGCACGGCCTCCACGCTCGGGAAGAGCGTCGGGATCACGACCGCGGTGCGACTCTCCGCGGGGACGCCCTCGCTGAAGTCGAGCTTGGGCAGGATCCGCGGCGGGACCAGCGCGGTCACGAGTTGTCCCATCACGCTCACCGCGATGTCGAACGCCGGCAGCAGGGCCACCAGCAGGACGAGGAGCCAGGCCTCGCGTGCGGCCGGCCCGATGAAGAGGTAGACCGGCGCGATCGCGGCGAGCGTGCCGGCGACGATGCCGCCGACATACGCGAAGTTGGGATGCCGCAGCCACCACCGCTGCGCGCGCAGCACCCCGGGCGCGCGGTACCCCACGGCGTCCTCGAGGTCGAGCACCCCGCGGTCCACCAGCCAGTAGCCGACATGACGCCGCCGCGGGTCGTCGGCGTGCGCCTGGGCCAGCACGATCGCGCGCCGTGCGACCTCCCACTCGGGAATCGAGGATCCCCGCGCCACGCGCTCGATCACGTGCCGGTAGGTGTCGCGGGTGGCGAAGGTCATCCCCGGGTGGTCCCCCGACGGATCCTCGCGCAGCACCTGCTCGATCGCGCTCCGACGCTCGACGAAGTCGCGCCAGTCGCGCTGCGCGATCCCGCGCAGGCTCATGATGCTGTTCGACATCACGTGCGTCGTCAGCGCCAGCCGTTCGGCGGCGCGCGTCGCCGCGTCGGTCGGGCCGAGCCCCTCCTCGGCGAACCACTGCTCGAGCGCCACGAGGGGCGGGACCGAACCCGCGGTGGCGCGCAGCTGCTGCAGGAGTCGCGAGACGAAGGCCGGCGTGAGCGTGGGGCGCGCCTCGACGAAGTCCGCCACGGCCGGGCTCAGCGCCCCCGGCCCGTCCGCGCCCTCCGTCGTGGCGAGGATGCGGGCGGCCCAGGCATCCGCGGCCTCGATCTCGTCGAGCCGCTGCGACGTGCGCAGCGACATCCGCCGAACGCTCTCGATCAGGGCGAGCCGCAGCATCGCGGGAATCGCCCAGAGCTCGCCGAGACTGAGCTCGGTGATCTCCTGGAACGCCGCGGTGAAGAGGTCGACGTCGGCGAGCTCGACCCGGCCCTCGGTGTGCGAGATCAGCGTGACCGCGATCTCGTACACGCGCGGATACTCCGCGAGCGGACCCCCGGTCAGCAGCGGGAGCTCGCGGAAGTAGGTCTCCGGCAGGCTCTCCTGCACCTGGCTCGCGTGCTCGCGCACCACGTGGAAGTTGTCGAGCAGCCAGTCGCCGGCGGGACCGACATCGACACCGCGCGCGGCGGCGGCGGAGAGGCGCAGGTGGATCTCGCCGAGGAGCTTCCGGCTCTGGGCGAGCCGCACGAGCAGCCGAGCCTCGCGCGCGCGGATCGGCCGCCGCCGTCGGTCCTGGATCGCCGCCTGGTCGCGCGCCAGCTGGCGCGCGCGCTCAGCGAGATGCTCCGCGCCGAGGAGCTCGCCGCGCAGCGGACCCGCGAAGACGTCCTCCGCCGTCGGCGGTGGTCGCCTCGCGGGTCGGGCTCGGGCCGGCGCCTTCACTTCAGCGCCGCGTTACGGGCTCCAGCCGGGCGACCGAAAGGGTGCCCTCGCCGCGATTGTCGAACACCAGATAGATGAAGCCGTCGGGGCCCTGCCGCACGTCGCGGATGCGCCCCTGCTGCGTGAGCATCGTCTCGACGCCGGTCACCCGGCGCCCGTCGAGCGACACTCGCGCGAGCTGCTGGCCGACGAGTCCGCCGGCGAAGGCGTTCCCGCGCCAGGCCGGGAACTTGTCGCCCGTGTAGATCATCAGGCCGGAGGTGCCGATCGACGGCACCCAGACGTTCAACGGCTGCTCCATGCCGTCGCGGCGCGTGCCCGCGTGGATCGCGGCGCCCGAGCCGTAATTCACCCCGAAGCCGATCACCGGCCAGCCGTAGTTCTTCCCCTTCTCGATCAGGTTGAACTCGTCGCCGCCCTGCGGGCCGTGCTCCGTCTCCCAGAGGTCGTTCGTCACCGGGTGCACGGCGAGTCCCTGCAGGCTGCGATGACCGTAGCTCCAGATCTGGGGCAGGGCATCGGTGCGTCCGACGAAGGGATTGTCCGCCGGCACGCGACCGTCGTCGTGCAGCCGGATGATCTTGCCGTGATGCGTCGTGAGTCCCTGCGCCGGGTGCTGCTCGAGCTCGCCGCGCGGCGGCACCTGGCGGTCGCCGATCGTGATGAAGAGATAGCCGTCGCGGTCGAACGCGAGGCGCGAGCCGTGATGCCCGCGGCCCGGCGACCAGACCTGCGCCTCGAAGATCTCCTCGACGTTCTCGAGCCGGTCGTTCTGGAACTTGCCGCGGATCACCGCGGTGGTCCCCTGCGAGCCGTCGGCGTTGGGCTTGGCGTAGCTGATGTAGATGAAGCGGTTCGTCGCGAACTGCGGATGAGGCACCACGTCCAGAAGGCCGCCCTGACCACCCTGGCGCACCGCCGGTACGCCGGGCACCGCGTCGGGAAGGAGCCGTCCGCCGCGCACGATACGCAGCCGTCCCGCGCGCTCCGTCACCAGCATGTCGCCGCCGGGGAGGAAGGCGACGGCCCAGGGGTTCTCCAGCCCGGTCACGATCGACACCATCCGGAAGTCGTGCAGCGCGCTGCGCTGGACGTCCTGCGGGACGGCCTGCGGGACGGCCTGCTGCGCGTGCAGCGCAGAGTGACCTAGGGCGAGCGACGCGCCGACGATGGCTAGGGACAGCGTGCGTTCGATGCGATGGGCGGACATTGGATTCTCCAGCCGAGTCGTGGGCGAGCGATCCTGACCCTCTCAAGATCGCAGGCGGGCCGCTAATGACAAGTTCCGCCCTGCGGTGTAATCTAGGGACGTTGCGCGGACTTCCCCGGAGGCCGCGCCCCGACCGCCCACGAGGGCGAGGTGCTCATGGCGAGTTCGCTGGCGAGTTCGCGTGGTGCTGGTCGTCGCGTGCGCACCGCAGTCCTGCTCCTCGCTGCCGTCTCCGCGGGAGCGGCCGCTCAGGAGCCGAACCCTCCGGCGGGCGAACGCCTGCGCGCCACGGGCATCGTGGCGGGTGTCGTGCGGAACGAGGCCGGCGCCCCGCTCCCGGACGCGCGCGTGATGATCGATGGGTTCGCGCGACAGGCGCGGACGGGCGACGACGGCCGGTTCCTGCTCGAAGGCGTCGCACCCGGCGTGCGGGAGCTGATCGTGCGAAAGCTGGGATTCCGCGAGGCACGCGCCGCGCTCCGCGTCCCGGCCGACAGCGCCGTGAATGTCGAGATCTCGCTCGTCGCGGCACCCCAACAGTTGCCTGGCGTCGTGGTGGAGGGGGCGCTCTTCAATCAGGTCGCCGGGTTGATCATCGACGAACGGGACCGCCCGATCCCCAACGTGATGGTCGAGATCGTGGGGCTGGGACGGAAGTTCCAGACCCGGGAGGATGGCGGGTTCCTGCTCGTGGACCTCGACCCCGGCCATTACCTGCTGCAGTTCCGGAAGGCGGGGTACACCGTGGCGCAGTATGGGCTGCACATGGTGCGAGAGGTCGAGCGTGACTTCACGGTGCGGCTCCGTCCGGCCGGCGACTCGCGACTCACGCCGGAACTGGCGGCGGTGGTCGCGCTCGAGGCGAATCGGCGCCAGTCGATGAAGGGCGCCCGCGCGGCCGTCATCAGTCGCGACGAGCTGGCGCGCTTCAAGGACGCACCGCTCGCGGCCGCGCTGCTGGAGTCGCCGGCGGGGCTCACCCTCCGCGAGACCGGCAGCTCCTGCGTGCTGATCAATGGCCACGAGTCCACGACGATCGGGACGTCGGGCAGCCGCGTCTCCGTGACCTCGGGGCGCCGCGGGCCGACCAGCTTCGGCGGTGGCGGGACGAACACGCGGATCGGCGGCAACCGCACGCCGCCCGGCGGGTCCGCCTCGATGTCCGGATTCCGCGGGGGCTGGCTCGACTTCTTCAGGGCCGACGAAGTGGAGATGGTGGAGATCTACCCCGAGGGCACGGACAACTCGCGGACCCTCTGCGGGCGCTTCCCGCCGAGCTCGGGGTGCGCGTGCCCACCGGACCCCGCGGGGATCGTCATCTGGCTGCGGCAGTGACGCGGCGGTGAGTCGTCGGTGGGGCCGTCAGGGCTGAGCGCGGGGCGCTTGCGCGCCCCGTACTCTCGCCTTAATATGTAACCGAATGGTTACGCACAAAGCCGCCGTCTTTCACGCGATCGCCGACCCCACGCGCCGCGACATCCTCGACACGCTGCGCCGCGGCGAGCGGTCGGCGGGGGAGATTGCGGCGCGCTACCCCGTCAGCCGTCCGGCGATCTCCAAGCACCTGCGGGTGTTGCGCGAGGCGGGGCTGGTGCACGAGCGTCGCGAGTCGCGGCTGCGGCTCTACTCGCTGCGGCCAGAGCCGTTGCACGAGGTCGGTCTCTGGCTCGACCATTATCGCGTCTACTGGACGGCCCGCCTGCAGGCCCTCAAGCACGTCGTCGAAACCGGAGGAACACCCGCATGAGCTGGACGCAGACCACCACCTCCTGGCCGCTCCCCGCGAAGGCGGACGCCGTCTGGCACGCGATCACGGACGGCGCCGCGCTCCCCGCCTGGTTCGCCGAGCACGCGCAGGTCGCCCTGACGGTGGGGGGCGCCTACCGCTTCTGGGGCAAGTACACGCTCGGCGCGCCGACGGCCGCCGAAGCGACGCAGCGCATCACGGAGCTCGTGCCAGGCGAGCGGCTCGGTTTCACCTGGACCGTGATGGGGGTCGAGTCGACCGTGGTGCTCCGCGTCGTCGTCGCGGGCGACACGACGAAGATCGCCGTCGAGCAGACCTTTGCGCGTGACCTGCGCGCTCCGCGGCAGCAGTCACTCGTGGACGACTTCTGGCGCCTCAGTTTCGGCAATCTCACGACGCACCTGAGCGGCGGGAGCGGGCTGATGCGTCCCGACTTCACCGACACGGCGCCGGCGATCAAGCTCTCCGTCGTGATCAACGCGCCGCGCGAGTCGGTGTTCCGCGCGCTGATGGATCCGGCGCTGGTGAATCAGTGGACCGGGAGCACCAGGGCGGTGATCGACGCCACGGCCGGCACGTACTCCTATGGCTGGGAATACGAGGTCGAGGGGAAGAAGGTGAAGGGCGGGCCGACGCGCATCCTCGAGCTCGTGCCGAACGAACGGCTCGTGCTCGACTGGCCCGACTGGCGCGGCGACGAGACCGTGACGGGCCAGACGATCGCCTTCACGCTCTCGAGCGAAGGCGCGGCGACGCGCGTCGATTTCGTCCACGCGGGATTCACGCGCGCCGCCGACATCTCCGACTATCCGTTCGGCTGGGGCCACTTCCTCGCCGAGATCGGCCGCGTCTCGCGCGAGTCGGCCGTCAGGGCGTGACGACCGTCACCCGTCCCGTCATGCCGTTGTGGATGGTGCAGGCGTAGTTGTAGACGCCGACGGTCGGGAAGGTACGGTCGTTCGTGCCGGCGCCGTGGTCGGCGATGTTGGCGGGTGATGCCGGCGTCGAGAAGGTCACGTTGTGCGTGACCCCGGCCGTGTTGTTCCAGGTGACGACGCCGTTGGTGAAGACCGCGACGTGCGACGGCGTGAAGGACGAGAGACCCATCGTCACGTTCGCGGTTGCGGCCGGCGTGGGTGTGCCGCCGCCGCCGGGGCCGTCGCTGCCGCCCCCGCAGGCGGCGAGCAGGATCGCCGCGGCGAGCGCCGCGGTCCTCGGGGATGTCAGCAGGCAGAACAAGGACCGCATCGGGGTCGCTCCGGTGAAGAGGATGCCGCGCTCCGGCGCGACATCCGGTGATACCCCACTGCGCGCGCGGTCGTCACAGCGGGACCGGGGTGGCCTTCCGCGCCCCGCTAGGTTGCACCGATGCTCGCCCACCGCCCGTTCCGCCGGACGTTCCTCGCCGCCGTCGGCGCCGCCTGTCTCACCGCCCCGGCCGCGTCCGCGCAGTCGCCGGCCGCTCCGCGTGTGCGGACGACGACCGTCAACGTCCGCCTCGACGGCCTGCTCGACGAGTCCGACTGGATGCTCGCCGACTCGATCACCGAGTTCCGGCAGAAGGAGCCCACAGAGGGCGGTCCGCCCTCGGAGCGCACGGTCGTGCGACTGCTTGCCACTCCGCAGGGACTCGCGATCGGCTGGTGGCTCTCCGACGGGCATCCCGAGTCGATCGTGCGCACGCAGCTCCGGCGGGACGCCGCGCTCCGCTCCGACGACTACGTGAGCCTGATGATCGACGGGCTCTCCGACCGGCGTTCGGCGTTCTACTTCCGCACCAACTCGAACGGCGCGCTCTGGGATGGGGAGCACGTCAACATCGAGACCGGCAACGAGGAGTGGGACGGCGTCTGGGATGCGCGCACGCGCATCGGCACCGACGGGTGGACGGCGGAGATGCTGATCCCCTGGGCGACGCTGCGCTACCCGAAGGACGTCGCGTCGATGGGGATGAACTTCCGGCGCTTCCTGCCGCGCACGAACGAGGAAGTCCTCTGGCGCGCCTGGAAGCGGTCGCAAGGGCTCCGCTTCCTCGAGGAGGAGGGCCCGGTCGGCGGATTCCGTGACCTCCCGCCGCGCGCGCGCGCCGAACTGCGGCCCTTCCTGGTCGGCGAGGCGACGCTCGCCGAGCGCGGCTTCCGTCCGGACGGCACCGACTCGCTCGTCGCACCCTCCGCCGGCGACGTCGGATACGGCCTCGATGTGAAGATCCCCGTCACCGCGACGCTGACCGCGGACCTCGCCGTACTGCCGGACTTCGCGCAGGCCGAGGTGGACCGCCAGATCGTGAATCTCTCGCGCTTCCCGCTCTTCTTCCCGGAGCAGCGCACCTTCTTCACCGAGGGCGCGTCGATCTTCGCCTTCGGCCGCGCCGAGCAGTCGCAGCTGTTCTACTCGCGGCGGATCGGGCTCGGCGCCAACGGACTCCCGGTCGCGATCCCGTTCGGTGCGCGGATGCAGGGGCGGCTCGGCGCGACGCAGCTCGGGCTGCTCGCCGTGCGCACCGGCGACGACGAGGACGCGACGAACCTCGTCGCCCGCGTGCGGCGCGACGTGCTCGGCCGCGGATTCGTCGGCGCGATGACGACCTTCAGCGATCGCGCCGCGCGCCCCTCGGCGTTCAGCGCCGGCGCGGATTTCGAGCTGCCCTTCACGCTCCGCGAGCGCGACAACCTGATCTTCCTCGGCAACGCGGCGTGGAGCCGCGACAGTGCCGGCGGCGCCGCGGGCGGCCACTACCGGTTCGTGGTGGACTATCCCAACGACCAGGCCGACATCGTCACGCGCTTCGACCGGATCGACGCCGGCTATGATCCGGCGCTCGGCTTCGTGGTCCAGAACGGGATCCACCGCTGGGGCGGCGCCACGCGCCTCACCCCGCGTCCGCGCAACGCGACGGTGATCCGCCGGTGGGAGTTCGATCTCCTCACCTACGACGTGGTGTGGGACCTCGCCTGGCGTCTGGACAACGCGTCGTTCACGGTGCGGCCCTTCGGCGCGACCTTCCAGGCCGGCGACCGCGTGGAGCTCAACCTGAGCCGCCGGTTCGACGCGCCGCTCGCGGCGTTCGAGCTCGTCCCCGGCACGACCGTCGACTCGGGCGCGTATTGGTGGGACCGCTTGGAGGCGCGGTACGTCGGATCGAACGTGCGCTCATGGGCGCTCGAGGCGAGCGCATCGACGGGACGATTCTATGACGGCCGGCGTCGCGACGTCTCGCTCGTGGGCGTGCTGCGCGCGCAGCCGCACATCGAGGTGCGGACCGAACTCGTGCTGAACTCCGTCGACCTCCCCTCGGGGAGCTTCTCGGTGACGACGGTGCGCCTGCGCGGCGACTACGCGGTCTCACCGCGGCTGACGGCGACGCTCTTCGCGCAGGCCGACGACGGCTCCGACCGCGCGGCCGTGAATGCACGCGTGCGCTGGACGACCTCACCGGGCAGCGACCTTTACGTCGTGTGGAACTCGGCCTGGCCGTTGGGGCTCGACCGCGGCGTGCCGTGGGACCGCCCGCAGCGCGGCGGGGTCGTGGCGAAGTACGTGCGATTCTTCCGGCGCTGAACGCGATGACGGCGTTGGACCGCGTTGGACCGCGTTGGACGGCGCGCCGTCCCGGTGATACCATAGCCCGATGGCCAAGGGCGCTGCGGACGACCTGATCTATCGCGGGACCCTGCAGGGCATCCTCGCCGGCGCGATCGGGCTCGTCTTCACGACGCTGCTCCAGGCCCGCGGCGACCTGCCTCAGGGGATCCTCGTCACGCTCGCTGGTGGTGTGGTGCTCGGACTGATCGGCGCCGGGATCAATCGCCTGATGTTCGCGACCGGCGACAAGGTCGCCACCGCGATCTATACGCCGAGCGGCGAGACGACGGCGTACACGCCGACCTTCTCGCACATCCAGGCGATGGAGATCCGCGGCGACCTCGACGGCGCCGCGCGCGCGTGGGACGAGGCCTGCGCCGAGTCGCCCAATGACGTGTTCATCCTCGTGAAGGCGGCGGACTTCCAGCTGCGGGTGCGCAAGGACGCCGCGGCCGCGCACGAGCGGTATCTGCGCGCGCGCGCGATGGGCTCCGGCCCCGACGACCTCAGGCGCTACCTCGCGCAGAAGCTGGTGGACCTCTCCCTCGGTCCGCTCGGCGACGAGGGGCGGGCGATGGCCGAGCTGCGGCGGCTGATCGACGGATTCCCCGGCACGCGCGAAGCAGAAGCGGCGCGCCGGACCCTCGCGGAACTCAAGGTCCGCCGCGCCGCCCCTCCGCCCCAGGAGTAGCCGGGGTTCCTCACCACGAAGGCACGAAGCGTTGAAGAAGAGCGAAGGCAGCGGCTGCCTACGCCCCCCTCCCATCGTTGCCGTTGCAGCCTTCGCCGTTCTTCCGACCGTCGTGTCTTCGTGGTGGAGATCCGCAGCTACGGCCGGATCCCGGCGTTGACTCGCGGCGCCTCGTGCCGCCAGGGCTGCGGCGGCAACGGCTTCTGCCGCGGCCAGACCTCGTCGAGCGTGTTCCCCTCGAAGAGGCGGCCGTTCTGCATCACGAGCCGGACGCTGTTGGAGTTGCGGATGTTCTCGAGCGGGTTGGCGTCGAGCACCACGAGATCGGCGAGCTTTCCCGGCTCGATGCTGCCCAGGTCGCGCTCGAGCCCGAGTGCCTCGGCGCCCATCAGCGTCGCGACGCGGAGCGCGTCGTGGGCCGACATCCCGCCCCCGGCCACGGACCAGAGCTCCCAGTGGTAGCCGAGTCCCTGGAGCTGGCCGTGGCTGCCGATGCCCGCCTTGCCCCCCGCCTTCACGAGGTCGCTGATGAAGCCGGCGTGCTGCTTGAAGTTGTACTCGTCCTCGTGGAACCAGCCGCCGGGACCCGGTGAGCCGCCGGCGCCGGTGCCGCGGCGCCGCGTCTTGGAGTCGAAGTCGTCGGCCGGCGTGAAGTGGCGCAGCTTGGCGTCCTCGTGCGGATTCTCACGCGTGTAGAAGTAGTTCTCCATCCACGGCCCGCCGTAGCTCACGATCAGCGTCGGCGTCGAGACCGTGCCCGAGGTCTTGAAGAGTTGCACGACGTCGTCGAAGAGCGGCGTGATCGGCAGGTTGTGCTCGACACCGGAGTAACCGTCGATCGCCATCGTGAGGTCGGTGAAGTACGCGAGTCCGGCCTCGGTCGTCGGCATCAGCTTCAGTTCCTTCGCCGCCATCATGATCCACTGGCGCACCTGGCGGTTGCCGGCGCCGTACATCTTGATGGTCTTGGTGTCGTAGTAGTCGCTGTAGCGCTTGAGCACGGTGCGCGCGTTCTCGAGCGAGCGGATGCGCTCGCCGGCGAAGACGCCGGGACCGGTGGAGTAGATGCGGGGGCCGAGCAACTGGCCCGCCTCGACGCGGTCGGTGTAGCTGAGCACGTCGGTGGAGCCGGTCTGCGGATCGCGCGTCGTGGTGACGCCGTAGGCGAGATTGGCGAGCGGCGCCCAGGGCTGCGTCGTGTGCACGGCGGGGGAATGCCGGAAGTGCGCGTGTGTGTCCACGAAGCCGGGGAGGACGGTCCGTCCCGCGATGTCGATGATGCGGGCGCCCGCGGGCACCTCGACACTGCCGCGCGCGCCGACGCCGACGATGCGGTTGTTCCGCACCACGATGTCGGCGTTCTCGATCACCTCGAGCCCGCGCATCGTGATCGCGCGCGCGCCGCGGAGGACAACGGTCCCCTGCGGGATGTCACGCTGTCCGGTGACACGGACGCGGACCTCGGTGGGCTTGTACGCGGCGGCGGCCGCCGCGGTCGAATCCGCGCGCGCGGCAGCAGGCGCACCCACGGGCGCGCCCGCGGGCCGCGTGGAATCCGGAGGCGGCGCGTTGCGGCGCGCCGTGCGCAGGGAATCCTCGACCGCCCTGGCCCGGTCGATGTCATACGTGACGAGCGCATTGCCGATCGACCAGTGCACGGTGCGGCCACTCGCGCCCCAGACGGGGAACTCCCCGCCGATGTCGGAGAGCTTGCGGATGGGCGTCGCGGCGCCATCGGCGGTCGCGACCGAGACCACCGGCGTGGCGCCGCCGATCAGCGGCACGGTCACCACATAGAAGTCGGACCCGACGCGCGCGAGCGCGAGGTCACCGCGCGGGGCCATCAGCATCTGCGCGGCGTTGGGCGGCGTGCCGCCCCCGGGCGCCGCCGGACCGGTGACGCGCACGTGGGCGCGCTGGTCGGTGCCGTCCCAGCGGAACGAGACGAGTCCCTCGGCGCCGTTGTACGCGTAGATGCGCGTCGAGTCGGTGGTGAAGTGCGGGTCCTCGAGTCCGCCGGCGCCGCGGATGAGCGTGGTCGCACCGCCCTCCGCCCCGACCCAGACGAAGCGCGCCGACTGTCCGCCGCCGAAGCGCTGGACCGTCTCCTGGAGTTCGCGCGCATCGGCCTGCATCGCGAGGATGCGCCGGCCGTCCGGCGACCACACGGTCGAGTAGTAGGTCGCGATCTCGCGCGTGAGGCGCACCGGCTGTCCGCGGCCGTCGGCGCGCATCTTGTGGATGTGGCCCCCCGCGTCCCCCCAGGTCACGTACGCGACCCACTGGCCGTCGGGCGACCAGGTCGGGAAGAACTCGCCGTCCGCGGTGCCGGCGAGCCGGCGCGGCGTCCCCTCGGGGAGATCCATCAGCCAGAGGTCGCCCAGCGCGGAGAAGGCGAGCCGCCGGCCGTCAGGTGAGGGCACGATGTCGCGGATCTGCCGCGCGACGAAGGTCGGTGTGTCCTCGATCGGATACTGGAACTTCACCTCGGGTCCGATCGCGACATCGACGTCGGCGGTGAAGGGGATCTTCGCCGCGGCGCTGCCGTCCACCGGTACGCGCCAGATCTCGCCGCCGTAGCTGATGACGACGGCGCGGCTGTCGGGCGTGAAGTCGTAGCCGGGGAGGGCGTCGGTCTCGAGCATCGCCTCCTGGTTGTCGCGCTGGATCGGATAGGCGAGCCAGCGTTCGGCGCCGGTGGCGAGTTCCCGGATACGCAGACCGGTCTTCTCGTCGTGGCGCGACCCGTAGGTGAGCCACTTGCCGTCGGGGGAGACCGCGGGGCGGAACGCGGAGCCGTATCGGCTTGTCATCGTATTTCGCGTTCCGAGCTGGCGATCGTAGGTCACGAGCTGGTACTGCGGGAAGATCGCGTTGTACTGCCAGGTGGCGGCGCGCTGCGCGAACCAGAGGTGGCGGCCATCCGGCGTGAATGCCGCGCCGATGGTGGACTGCCCGGCGGGATCGCGGATCACCTGGATGCCGGCGCCGCCGTCCACATGATAGAGGAAGATCTTCGGACCGCCGGTGACCGAGCGCGTGACGGCGACGTAGTTGCCGTCGGGCGTCCATTCGGGGGACGCGAACATGTCGTCGGTGGTCCGCGAGAGCTGCGTGGTGTCGCGCGCGTCGGCGGAGATGAGCCAGAGGTTGTTGCCGCCGCTGCGGTCCGAGACGAAGGCGATGCGCCGGCCGTCGGGGCTCCAGCGCGGCATCGCGTCGAAGGACATGCCGCTCGTGAGCCGGGTCGCGGCACCGCCGCCGATCGGCAGCGTGTAAAGGTCGCCCAAGAGGTCGAAGACGATGCGCTGGCCGTCGGGACTGACGTCGACGGACATCCACGAGCCCTTGGACGTCGTGAAGCGCGCGTGGCGCTCGGCAGCGAGCGGCAGCGGATTGCGCGTCGCCGGGCGCGCGGCCGGTGTCGCCGCGGGCTCCTGCGCGCGCGCCGGCAACGCGAGGACGACGGGGCCGGCAACGAGGCACACCGCAAGGACGGGTGCGAGGGAGCGAAGGCTCCGGGGCATCTGGGACTCCTGAAGGCGGTTGCGGCGGGGGGTGGGTGCACCATTCTACGGGAATCCCCGGATCGGCGCTGATGCGGCGTTCACCACGAAGGCGCGAAGGAATGAAGCAGGGCGAAGGACGCGACCGCCAGCAGCCTACCTCATACGGCTTCACCACAGAGGCACAGAGACACGGACCGGCGAGCGACCTGCGACTGTCGGAGCGGACGGGGGGCCGGTGCAGCGCGCCGCAGGCGCCTGCGCCCGGGCGGTGCCCGCCGCGAGACAGGCGCCAAGCACAACAGCTGCGCCCATGGCGCCAACGGTGAGCCTGGCGGTCTCACGCGGCATGACGATGCCCTTTCCATCAGGTTCTGCGGCCGGTTACTATATCAGCACCCAACCCGATTCACGGTGCGAGCAATGTCAGAACAAGCAATGTGGACGCCGAGCCAGGCGCTGATCGAACAGGCAAATCTCACCGCGTTCGCTCGCCGCGCGATCAGACGCTGGAAGCTTGGCTTCAACACCTACCCGGAATTCTACGATTGGAGCGTGAATCATCCCGAGCAGTTCTGGGAGTCGGTGTGGGACTCCTGTGGCGTGATCGCTTCGAAAAAAGGTGCGCGTGTGCTGGTAAATGGCGGGTGCATGCCCGGTGCAAAATGGTTTCCAGGGGCACGGCTCAATTTCGCCGAGAATATGCTGCGCCGGCGCGATGCGACCGACGCATTCGTGTTCTGG
Organism: Gemmatimonadaceae bacterium; assembly: GCA_031396725.1. Classification (GTDB taxonomy): domain Bacteria; phylum Gemmatimonadota; class Gemmatimonadetes; order Gemmatimonadales; family Gemmatimonadaceae; genus Pseudogemmatithrix. The sequence continues at coordinate 26,056 of JANNLH010000193.1, forward strand.
GACGAGACCGGGTTTCGCCGCCGCGTCAGTTATGCCGAACTTCAGGCCGAGGTGTCGCGCGTGGCACAGGCGATGCGCGCCGAGGGGCTCAGCGCGGGGGATCGCGTCGCGGCCTTCATGCCGAATATGCCGGAAACGGCAGTGCTCGCACTGGCGGCGATTTCGATCGGCGCAGTCTGGTCCTCGTGTTCGCCCGATTTCGGCACTGACGGTGTGCTCGACCGGTTCGGCCAGACCCGGCCGAAGCTTTTCTTCTGCGCCGACGGATATCTCTACAACGGCAAGGTGCACGACTCGATCCAGCGCGTGAAGGAGATCGTTCTGCAACTGCCTGGGGTGAGGCAGGTCGTCGTGGTGCCGTATCTGGAGGAGCGGCCGCAGGTCTCCGCGATCCCCAACGCGCTGTGCTTCGGCGACTGGATCGCGCCGTTCCGCGCGGGCAGGATCGAATTCGAGCAACTACCTTTCGACCACCCGGCGTACATCCTGTTCACCTCGGGCACCACCGGCAAGCCCAAGTGCATCGTGCACGGCGCGGGCGGCTCGCTCCTCTCGGGCCTGAAAATGTACAAGCTGCACTTCGACGTGCGGCCGCAGGATCGCTTCTATTACTACACCACCTGCAACTGGGTGATGTGGAATCTGCTGTTCGCGGGGCTGTGCGCGGAGGCCGCCTTGATGCTGTACGACGGATCGCCCTTTGTTCGAGATGCGGCCGTGACATTCGACTTCTGCCAGGCCGAGCGCTTTACGCACTACGGCACCTCGGCCCGATTCATCGACGCGGTCTCCAAGCGAGGCCTGAAGCCACGCGCCACTCACGAGCTCGACGCCCTGCGCATGATCGT
>JANNLH010000211.1:0-6783 GCA_031396725.1 Gemmatimonadaceae bacterium
ATGATGAAGTTGTATTGGCTGCATTAGGTAATTTTTCGGTTAAGATAAATAGCCGGCACAACATCAGTTGGAAAAACAACCTGAGCATCAATACCGACAACAGGTTTATTAAAAGAACAGGCGCTCCGGATTTTGATTCAGCCGACGGCGGACGCACCTGGCAGGGGATGAGCACGCCGCACGGCGACAACCACGACATGTGGGTGCATCCGTCCAATGGCCAGATCATGATCCAGGCCAACGATGGCGGCGTGAACGTCTCGCTCAATGGCGGCCGCACCTGGAGCACGCAGTACAACCAGCCGACGGCCGAGATCTACCAGGTCTACGTGGACGACCAGTTCCCGTACCGGCTCTACGGCGCGCAGCAGGACAACTCGACGCTGATCCTGCCGTCGCGCCCCGTCTCGGGCAGCGGACTCGACGACCCGATGCAGGGGTGGCGCACGGGTCCCGGCTGCGAGACCGGACCGATCATGCCCCACCCGACGAACCCCGATACGGTCTACGGCTCGTGCAAGGGGCAGTACTCGCGGATGTCGCTGCGCTCCGGGCAGGAGAAGTCGTACTGGGTCGGCGCCCAGTCGCTCTACGGCAATGCGACCAAGGACCTGATCTTCCGCTTCCAGCGTGTCTCGCCGATGGAGGTCTCGCCGCACGACCCGTCGGTGATCTATTACGGCTCGCAGCACGTGCACCGCACGCGCGATGAGGGCGTCACCTGGGAGACCATCTCCCCCGACCTCACCTGGAACCCGCCCGAGCGGCGCGACGGCTACCCCGGCGGACCGATCACGGTCGACAACACGGGCGAGGAGTCGTTCTCCACGCTCTACGCGATCCGCGAGTCGCCGCTCGAGCGCGGCGTGATCTGGGTGGGCGCGAATGACGGCCCCTTCCACGTCACCCGTGACAACGGCAAGAGCTGGACGAAGATCACGCCCCCCGGCCTCGAGCCCGGCGGCCGCGTGCAGAACATCGAGCCCTCGCCCCACCGCCGCGGCTCGGCCTACTACACGGTGCTTCGCTACCTGCTCGGCGACCACAAGCCCTACATCTACAGGACCGACGACTACGGCAAGAGCTGGCGCCTGCTGACGGACGGGAAGAACGGCATCCCCGCCGACGAGCCGACCCGCGTGGTACGCGAGGATCCGGATCGCGAGGGCCTGCTCTACGCCGGCACCGAGTTCGGGATGTACCTCTCGTTCGACAACGGCGTCAGCTGGCGCTCCTTCCAGAAGAACCTGCCGAACACGCCGATCACCGATCTCAAGGTGCACCGGAAGGACATCGTCATCTCGACGCAGGGCCGGTCGTTCTGGATCATGCACGACATCTCGCCGCTGCACGAGGTGAGCGACCGCGTCGCGCTCGCACCGGCGCACCTCTACACGCCGGCCGAGGCGTACCGGATGCGCTACCGCGCGGGATTCGGCGGGCTCGAGAGCGCGCGCGGCAGCACGATCGACCCCGAGTACCCCGGCGCCGGCGCAGTGGTGGACTACTACTTCGCGAGTGCGCCCGCGGGTGAGGTGACGCTCGAGGTGCTCGACGCGAAGGGTACCGTGGTGCGTCGCTTCTCGAGCGCGGCGGGCGGCGAACGCGTCGTCGCGCCCGTCGAGCCGTCGATGCGCGGCCCGATGTGGGAGCGGATCGGCACGCCGCGCCTTCCCGCCGCCGCGGGCCACAACCGCTTCACCTGGGACCTCTCGCTGGCCGGCCCGTTCGATCCGGCGAGCCCCGCGCGCAGCGGCCGCAACGGCCCGACGATCGTGCCGGGAAACTTTCAGGTGCGGCTCACGAGCGGTGGATGGAGCGCCACCAAGCCGCTGGTCATCAAGCCGGATCCGCGGATCGTCGCCGATGGCGTGACGATCGCCGTGATGCAGGAGCTGCTCGACCACAACCTCGCGGTGCGCGATCTCGTGACCGAGATGAACGCGCTCAGCGCCGACGTGGAGGCAGCGTACCGCGCGGCCGCAGGGCCGGCGAAGGAGAAGCTGGGCGAGGTGCGCGCGATCATCCAGAGCGAATCGTGGCGCTACGGCCGGCCGGGGCTCGCGGCGCAGGTGCAGTACCTGTACGGCGCGATGATGCGCGGGGACCAGAAGGTCGGCAACGACGCGAAGCAGCGGCTGGTGCAGCTGCGCAAGGAGGTCGCCGACGTGAAGGCGAAGTTCGCGTCTGCACGCTGACCGCCCCGTCAGCCGCGATGTCACGAGTGGTGTGACGGAATGACGGTGGGGGGGGTACGGCAATGGTCCCCCCCCCATCCGAGACACCGATGAACGAGTCGCTTCGCCTCCCCCGTGCGGCACGCTGGCTGCCCGGGCTCCTCGCCCTCCTCAATGGCGCCTGTGGAGGGGGCGGCGACGGCGGCACCGCTCCGCCGACCGTGGCGAGCGTGGTGATCACCGCGCCCGCCGGCGCGATCGCATTCCAGACCTTCACCCGGACGTCGCAGCTCTCGGCGGTGGCGCGCGACGCCGGCGGCACCACGATCAGCGGCGCGGCGATCTCTTGGGCCACCTCGAATGCTGCGGCGGCGGCGGTGAGCAACGCGGGCATCGTGACCGCGGTCGGCAACGGTACCGCGAACATCACGGCCAGCTCGGGCGGCGTGATCTCCGCGCCGGTCGCCGTGACGGTCACGCAGTACGCGGCGGGGGTCGGGCAGCTCCCCGCCGCGGTCGCGTTCGGCGCGCTCGGTTCGACGCGACAGCTCGGCGGCGCGGTCGCCGACTCGAGTGGCGCCGCCGTCGTCGGCGCGCCCGCAGTCACCTGGACCCGAGCGGGCACGGGGCTCGTGGCGACCGTCTCCCCGACCGGACTCGTGACCTCGATCGGCATCGGCAACACCGACACCGCGGTCGCCACCGCCGGCACCGCCGTCACCCGAGTGCCGATCACGGTCGCCCAACTCATCACCGCCGTCATCGTCAGTCCCGCGTTGCCCGAGACGCTGCGCACGACGGGACGCACGAGGCAATACACGGCGGCCGCCCGGGATTCGAATGCGAACACGGTCGCCGGCGCGGCATTCACCTGGTCGAGCTCTTCGCCGAGCGTCGCGACGGTCGGCGCGGGCACGGGACTCGCGACCGCGGTCTCCGACGGCAACACGCAGGTCACCGCGACCACGGGCGGCGTCGGTGGCTCGCGACCGTTGCACGTGATCCGGGTGGCCCAGACCTTCTCGCTGGCGCCGGGCTCCGCCACGATCACCACGGATGGGGGCACCCAGCTCTTCACGGGCTCGGCGCTGGACAGCATCGGCACCGCGCTGCCGCTCACCTGGCTCTCCCGCACGCCGACGATCGCCGGCGTGAGTCCCGGCAGCGGGCTCACGACGACCGCGACCGCCGTCGGGAACGGCACGGCCTACATCGTACTCTCGGGCGGCACGCGCGCGGACTCGTCGCTGCTCACGGTGACGGGTCAGGGCGCCGGGATCCCGCTGGCCGCGGACGTGACCGTCGGCGACAGCTACTTCCGGAGCCTCCGGAACTCGACGCAGAACGAGGCCGTGGACACCGTGGGCGTGGGCGGCACCGTGACCTGGACCTGGGTCGGGTCGCTCTCGCACAGCACACAGTCCACGGGGGCGCCGAGCTTCCCGGGTTCCGTCGTGCAGACTTCGGGGAACTTCCAGTTCCTGTTCGGGGCGGCCGGGACCTACACCTACATCTGCTCGGTGCACGGTGCCTCGATGAGCGGGCGCGTCGTGGTGCGGTAACCCTGACCGCACGTTCCGAACTCTCGCGACGGATCCTCCGGCGGCTCGGCCGGGCCGCGCTGATCGCGTTCGCGGCCGCGCTCGTCCTGCCCTTCCTGTTCATCCTGCCGCTCAACTTCATCCAGCCGCCGACGACGGCGGTGATCGTGACGCGCGCCGTGCAGCGAAAGCTCACCGGCAAGGTGCCGGCGTGGCCGCGCCGGGAGGTCGTGCCGCGGGACGCGATCTCGCGACACCTGCGTCGCGCCGTGCTCGCGGCCGAGGATGACCGCTTCTACCTGCACTGGGGATTCGACCTCACCGAGATCGAGAAGGCGCTCGAGAAGGCGGAGCGCGGCGGGCGGCTCCGCGGCGCCAGCACGATCACGCAGCAGGTCGCGAAGAACATCTTCCTGTGGGAAGGGCGGTCGTTCGTGCGGAAGGGCTACGAGGCGTACCTGACGCTGGTGCTCGAGCTCTGCCTCCCGAAGGACCGCATCCTCGACCTCTACCTGAACCTGGCCGAGTGGGGCGACGGGGTGTTCGGCGCGGAGGCCGCGGCGCGCCGGCATTTCAAGAAGCCGGCGCGCGCGCTCACGCCGGAGGAGGCGGCACGGCTCGCGGCGATCCTCCCGAGCCCACGCCGCTGGTCGCCCTTCGGCGGCCTCGCGGCCCGCCGGGTGCCGGTGATCCTCACCACGATGCAGTACGCCGCGCCGCGCGAGGGGCCGGTGCGCGAGGCGCCCGCGGCTCAGCGCTGACGCCGAAGGGTCGAGTAGTAGGTGTCGATCTTCCGCACGTAGCCGAGGGTCTCGCGGTAACGCCAGCGCGGCACGCGCGGGGCGACCTCCTCGATATGGGTCCAGCGGAGCGCATCGGCGGGCGTCGCGGCCGCCGTCCGCGCCGAGTCCGCCGCGCGCTGGATCGTGCGCTCGCCGGCGTTGTAGCTCCCGAACATGAAGCGCTGCCGCTCGTCCGCGGCGGACTTCTTGTCCCAGAGCTTGTACAGGTAGCGGTTGTGCATGATGCCGGCCGCGATGTTCGACTCGGGGTCGTCGATCGAGCGGAACTCCGGGCGCTTCGACTGGATGAAGGCGAAGGTGGACGGCATCAGCTGCATCACGCCGCGGGCGCCGACGGGGCTGCGCGCCGCGGAGTCGAGCCCGCTCTCCGCCATCCCCTGTGCCTTGAACCAGCGCCAGTCGTAGCCGGCGCTGAAGTAGCGCTTGCTGTAGCGCTTGAAGATCTCGTCATAGCGGTCCTGCGACCTGAGCGCCTCGCGGCGGGCGTGGAGGCCCGGCTTCGGCGGCGGTGCGGCGGACGGCGCTGGGGCGACCGGCGCCTGGACGCCGGCGCTCACGAGCGCCGAACCGCCGAGCAGCAGCAGGATCCGCATGACCGGCGCGATGCGCATCAGCTGAGCGCGTTGCCGATGATGAGCGCGATCGAGATGAAGAGCGACCCGACGAAGATCGCGACCGCGACGTTGCCGCGCTTGAGCTCCTCGGGGAAGTCCACCTTCGGCGTGAGGTAGTCGAAGATGCGGTAGGCGAGCCACATCAGCAGGACGCCGAGGATGGCGTAGCCGACGTTGAGCGCGACGATGTCCAGTTCCACGGGGACTCCGGGGGTGCGGGGAGTGGAGCGCCGACGAGAGTAGCACGCCCCGCGGCAGGGCACCAGTATTCGACCCATGATCCGACACCTTCGGGATACGATACGGGTCGCGCGTCGCATTGGTGTCGCCGGCGCCGTGCTGGCGCTCACCAGCTGCGGCGCGGCCTCCCAGGGGCCGCCCAAGGCAGCGCGCGCCACCACCGACTGCCGGGTCACGCGCGTCGTCGACGGCGACACGGTGCACTGCGACGGGCTGGGGAGCGTCCGACTCATCGGGATCGACGCGCCGGAGCGGAGCCAGCCCCCGTTCTACGCGCGCTCCCGCGACGCGTTGCTGCGGCTCGTCCCGGTCGGGACGCGGGTGGCGCTCGAGCGGGACGTCGAGGCCCGCGACCGGAACGGGCGGGCGCTGGGCTACCTCTGGCTCGACGGCGAGCTCGTGAACTGGCGGCTCGTGCAGGAGGGCTTCGCGGTGACCCTCACCTATCCGCCGAACGTGCAGTACGCGGACGCGCTGGCCGCGGCGCAGCGCGACGCGGTGCGCGCCAAGCGGGGGCTCTGGGCGGACGACGGATTCTCCTGCCAGCCGCTCCAGCATCGTCGGGGGCGCTGCTGAGCTCGACCGTTTCGTTGGCAAGGGGCGCGCACGATCCGTGACATTACACGCCGGTTGCCGAACCGTGACGTGACGTGCGTCGCGCGCCCGCCGGGGGAGCGTGAAGTTCCTCACCCGAGCGCCGCGCTCCCGCGACACTCGTCCCATCGGCCCGTGAAGGAATCCCATGCGCGTCGTCGTGCCCCCGGTGCTCGTCCACGACCGGATCTGCCGGATCGTGTCCCCCGTCGAGAGCCTGCTCGAGGTCGAGGAGTGGGTCGGCGAGTGGTGGGAGCCGAGCGGCCTGACGCTCTCGACCGTGAGCGGCGCCCCGCCCGTTCCTGAGGTGGAACTCGTGCGGCACGGCGTGCCGCCGAGCGACTGGGGGAGCGCCGCCGATCGTACGTCGAGCAGCGCGATCGAGGCGATGATGCTCGCCCACGTGACCGTCCGGCCGCGCGACCTCCAGTTGGTGCCGGCGGACGGGCCGGCCCGCAGCGGCCGGCGCCGCAAGGAGTACGCAGGCTCGGCCCGCTTCCGCCGCGGCCTGCGCGTCGCGGGCAAGCGCGCGACCGACCGGGGGGACGCACCGTCGGCTGAATTGAAGGGCCCGTGGCGGCGATCGACCGATGTGCCCCCGGCCCCGCAGCCTGATCCCGCGAGCCGCGACATCCCGTTGAGCTGAGCGGGCCCCGGACGACGCGCCGCCCGACCCGCGCGTCACGTGGATTACGCGCCCGTGACGCCGTCGATACGTGCCGTGCGACGATTCGCGAAGGGGTCGGTCTAGGATTGGGGGATGATTCACTTTGTCCGACTCCCGCTCCGCCGCGTCCTCGCCGCTTTGTCGATC
>JANNLH010000002.1:0-15065 GCA_031396725.1 Gemmatimonadaceae bacterium
GCGCCGGTGATCACGCCGAGCGCACCCGGGCCGCGCGGGATGGGACATCGCTCCGCGCCGGGTCGCGGTGGCCGTCCGGCCGCCAAGCCGGCACTGCCGCCGGGTCTCTTCCTCGGGATGGTCGAGGACCACGCGCCGGTCCCGGCGGCTCCGGTCGCGGAAGCCGAAGCGCCGGTGGCCGAGAAGAAGCCGCGCGCCAGGAAGACCGACGGCGCCCCGAAGGCCGACAAGCCGGTGAAGGCCAAGGCCGCCGCCAAGAAGGCGCCGAAGAAGAGGGCCAAGGCTGAGACCGTGAAGGCCTGACGTCCTGCGGTCTCTTCACCACGAAGGCTCGAAGGGACGAAGAACGGCGAAGGAAGCAAGACGCGGGGCACCCGGTTCGGTGCCCCGCGTTTGCGTTCTGGACGCGCGAATCTCAACTCACCGGCCGAGAATCGGAATGCATCGGCTGCGAAATGGGACGCCCCGACTGCGAAATGGGACGCATCGGCTCGAAGGTGGGACGCATCGGCGGCGAGGCGGGACGCCGAGGCCGCGAATCTGGACGCACCGTCCGCGAGTCGGGATCCATCGGCTCCGAATCGGGACGCACGGCCTCTGAGGCGGGACGCACGGCCTCCGAGGCGGGACGCCCTGGCTGCGAATCGCCTCGCACCGCCTGGGAGTCCGGAGGCACCCGCTTCGAATTGAGTCGCACCGGCTCCGAGACGGGTTGCATCGGCTGCGAGTCGAGTCGCACCGGCTCGGAGTCGCGTCGTACCGGCTCCGAGTCGAGTTGCACCGGCTCCGAGACGCGTCGCACCCGCTCCGAGACGAGTCGCACCGCCTGCCACGGTCAGCGATCGCGCGGACGGCGAGCTCTACTTGATCACGCCGGTCTTCATCCCGACCTTCCGGATCGCCCGCACGGCGTGCTCCAGGTCCGCGCGCGTATGCGCCGCCGAGATCTGGCAACGGAGACGTGCCGTGCCCTGCGGCACGACCGGGAACCCGAAGCCGGTGACGAAGATCCCCTCGTCGAGCAGCATCTCGCTCATCCGGATCGCGTCCGCCGTCTCGCCGATGATGATCGGCACGATCGGCGTCTCGCCCTCGAGCGGGCTGAACCCGGCCTCGCGGATCGCGGCCCGGAACCAGGCGGCGTTCTCGCGCAGCGTCCGGACGCGCTCGGGGTGCTGCTCGATGAACTCGATGCTCGCGAGCGCGCTCGCCGCGACCGTCGGCGGCAGCGCGTTCGAGAAGAGCTGCGGGCGCGAGCGCTGCGTGAGCGAATCGCAGAGCGCCGCCGGCCCGGCGACGAAGCCTCCCGCCGCACCACCGAGCGCCTTGCCGAGCGTCGAGGTGATCACGTCGACCTCGCCGAGCACGCCGAAGTGCTCCGCCGTGCCGCGCCCGGTCTCGCCCAGCACGCCGGTGGCGTGCGAGTCGTCCATGATCAGCACGGCATCGTGATCGCGGGCCACCTGGATCAGCTCGGGCAGCCTGGCGATGCTCCCCTCCATCGAGAAGACGCCGTCGGTCCAGATCAGCCGGCGCTTCGCCCCCTTGGCCGCGCGCAGCTTCTCGACGAGGTCGCCCAAGTCGCTGTGCTTGTAGACGGCCGTGGTGCACTTCGTGATCGCCTTGGCCAGCCGGATCGAGTCGATGATCGACGCGTGGTTGAGCGCGTCGGAGATCACGAAATCTCCCTCCTCGACGACGCTCGCGGTCAGCCCCTCGTTGGCGTTCCAGGCCGAGACGTAGCTCATCGACGCCTCGGTCCCGACGAAGCGCGCGATCGCCGTCTCGAGGTCGCGGTGCACCGTGAAGGTGCCGCAGATGAAGCGCACGCTCCCCGTGCCCGCGCCGAACTTGCGCAAGCCCGCTATTCCGGCCTCGACCACCGCGGGCTCGGCGCAGAGCCCGAGATAGTTGTTCGAGCTCAGGATCAGCACCTCGCCCCGCCCCTCCATCGTCACCCGCGCCGCCTGCGGCGAGTCGATGTGGTTCAGGCGCTTGTAGGTGCCCTTGGCCTTCAGGTCGTCGAGGCCGGCCTGGAGGCCGGAGATGAAGTGCTGGTTCATGGACTGGGGATGAAAGATGAAGGATGAAAGATGAAGGGAGGGCCCCCCATCTTCCATCCTTCATCCTTCATCCTTCATCCCTCTCCCTCAACTGATCTCGAAGACCACTTTCCCCGCATCCCCGGACTTGATCACCGCGATCGCCTCCGCGTGCTGCTCGAGCGGGAAGCGGTGCGTGATCACCGGGGTCGGGTCGAACTGGCCCGAGCGCAGGAACTGCGTCATCTGGATCCAGGTGTCGTACATCCGCCGGCCGACGACACCGTAGACGGTGATCCCCTTGAAGATCACCTCGGTCGCGAAGTCCACGTCCATCGGCTTGGCGGGGATGCCCAGCATCTGCACCCGGCCGCCGACGCGCACCAAACGGAACGCCTGGTGGATCGCTGCCGGCACGCCGCTCATCTCGAGCACGACGTCCACGCCGAGTCCGTTCGTCGCGCCCCGGACCGCCGCCTCGGCGTCCTTCGGGTGGACCGCCGCGTGCGCCCCCATCCGCTGTGCCAGCGCCAGCCGCTTGGGATTCACGTCGCTCGCGACGATCTGCGACGCGCCCGCTGCCTTCGCGATCCCGACCGCAAAGATGCCGATCGGTCCGCAGCCGGTCACCAGCACCGTCGCCCCGGGAAGGTCGGTGCCATGGAGGGCGGTGTGGAACGCGTTCCCCATCGGGTCGTGGATGCCCCCGATCTCGAAGCTCACCCCGGGATCGAGCTGCCAGACGTTCGTGGCCGGCATCGCGATGTAGTCGGCGAACGCCCCGTCCCGGTCCACCCCGATGATCCGCGTGTTCGGGCAGACGTGCGCGTTCCCGGTGCGGCAGAGGTGACAGTGCCCGCAGACGATGTGCCCCTCCGCCGTCACGCGGTCCCCCACCCTCACGTCGGTGACGAGACCGCCCACCTTCTCGACCTCACCCGCGAACTCGTGCCCGACCACGAAGGGGGGGCGGCAGCGGCCCTGCGCCCACGCGTCCCACTCGTGGATGTGCACGTCGGTGCCGCAGACTCCGGCGCGCCGCACCCGGATGAGCACCTCGTCGTCACGGATGGGGGGAACGGGGACTTCCTTCAGGACGAAACCCGTCGTCGGGGTCTCTTTGACCAGTGCGCGCACCGGGGGTCTCAGCAGTTGGGGGATCGCGCCGATACTTTCCGAACGGGAACTCGGCGTCCGGCAGCATTGAAACGTCGCCGCGCCCCCTCGAGGATGAAAGGGGGTGCCGTACTCGCTTCCAAGGATGATCGGTGTCCGGTTCGGCCCAGTCCGCGAGCACATCCCCGTCGTTCGAGCTCACCGCGGCGCTCCTGGCGTCCGCGATGGCCGGCGTCGTCGTATGGACCACCGCGCCGCTGCTCCCCCAGTTCCCGGGCGCCTCGCTCCCGTGGACCGCGCATGGCGTCGCGCTGGCCGTGCTGCTCGCGACGCGCCCCGCGGACCGTGCGCGCGTCAGCCTCGCCCTCGCGGTCGCGGTCTGGCTGGGATCGTCGCTCGCCACCGGCCTCCCCGGTCGGTCGCTCGCGTCCACGATGATGCTGGTAGGGCAGACGGTGGTGGTCGTGCAGCTCTATGGGCGCATCGCCGCCGGCCGTCCCCCGCTCGGTGCCGGCGCGGATTACGCGCGGCTCCTTGCCGCGATCCTGGTCGGCTGCCTGCCTCTGCCGCTGATCGGGGACGCCATCATCCGGCTCACCGACTCCCCGATCTCCCCCGGCTTCACGGCCGGCGGGTGGTGGGTCGCGGCGGTCACGTCGGCGTCGTCCCTCGTGCCGATCCTCCTCGGCGCCGTCTGGCTCGATGCCCGGCAGGACGAGATCCGGCCGCTCCTCGGTGCGCACTTCGCGATCATCGCGGCCCTCTACCTGCTCGCGCTCGCCGACGCGTTCCTCCTCGTCGGCCCGCTCGGTGGCGTGATCCCGCCGATCATCGCCACGCTCCCGTTCCTGGTGTGGGCCGGGCTTCGCCACGGCATTCCGGGCTACGCGGCGGTCTCGCTGCTGCTCGTCGTCGCCGTGCTCGCCTCGACGCTCTTCGACGTGGGACCGTTCCAGGTCTTCAGCGCGGACCTGGTCGCCCGCGACCGGCGCGCCTGGACCTACCTCGCGTCGCTGATCGGCCCGGCGATGATCTTCCCGGTGACGCTCGCCGAGCGCGCCCTCGCCGAGCGGCGCACGCGGGTCGCGCTCGCGCAGCTGAACTCGATCGTCGACGCGTCGGGCGACCTGATCGCGGCGATCGACCGCGACCTCACGATCCTCGCGGTGAACCCGTCCTGGGCGGACGAGTTCGAGCGCGTGAGCGGTGTGCGGGTCGAGCGCGGGATGCGGATGGCCGACGCGCTCGCCCCGCTCCCAGGCGAGATCGAGGGGTCCCTCGCCCTCTGGCGGCGCGCGCTCGCGGGCGAGCGCTTCGTGAGCACACGGGAGTTCGGCGATCCGGCGCGGCTGCGGCAGGAGTACGAGATCACCTACGGCCCGGTGCGCGACCCGGCGGGCGAGATCGTCGGCGCGTCGCAGATCGTCCGCAACATCACCGAGCGGCGCCGGCGCGAGGCGGAGCAGGCCGAGGCGCGGCGGCTCGAGAGCATCGGGCGGCTCGCCGGCGGCGTCGCGCACGACTTCAACAACCTGATGACGGCGGTGATGGGCTACGCCGATCTCATTTCGCGGTCGCTCTCGTCGGAGGACCCGCGCCGCGCGGACCTCGCCGAGATCGAGCGCGCCGCCGGGCGCGCCGGCGAGCTCACGCAGCAGCTGCTCGCGTTCGCGCGCCGGCGCGTCATCGAACCGCAGCTGGTCGACGCCGGCGCGCTGGTCGAGGGCTTCAGTCGGCTCCTCGCGCCGCTGATCGGGCCAGAGGTCGCGCTGGTCGTGCGGAGCGCCCCCGGGCTGCACCGCGTGAAGGTCGACCCGACGCAGTTCGAGCAGGTGGTGATGAACCTGGCGGTGAACGCGCGCGATGCGATGCCCGGCGGCGGCCGCCTCATCATCGAGACCGCGAACGCGGAGCGCGAGGGCGTGGTCGGCGTGCGGCTCAGCGTCCGCGACTCCGGGGTCGGGATGCCGCAGGAGGTGCAGGCGCGCATCTTCGAGCCCTTCTTCACGACCAAGCCGATCGGGCAGGGCACGGGACTCGGCCTGCCGACGGTGCACGGCATCGTGCACCAGGCCGGCGGTCAGATCGAGGTCGAGAGCGCGCCCGGACAGGGGACGGCGTTCCACATCTTCTTCCCTGCCGCGGCGCCGATGATCACACCAATGCTGGACGGACCGCTTCCACCCGTACCGCGCAGACCTTGAACTCGGGGATCCCCGAGGGGCCGTCGAGCGCCGGGTTCGTGAGCAGGTTGGCCGCCGCCTCGCGATAGTGCATCGGGATGAACACCTGCCGGCGCGCCACGCGCGCGGAGAGCCGGACCGCGATCCGGATCGTGTTGCGCCGTGAACTGATCGCCACCTCGTCCCCCTCGGCCACGCCGAGCTCAGCCGCGTCGGCCGGGTGGAGCTCGACCGTCGCCGTGCTCTCGCGCGCGTCGAGCGCCGTCGAGCGTCGCGTCATCGTGCCGGTGTGCCAGTGGTACATCTGGCGCCCGGTGTTCAGGAAGAACGGATAGGCGGCGTCCGGCAGCTCGGCCGGCGGCAGGTACTCCACCGCGACCATCAGCGCGCGCCCGTCGGCGGTCGGGAAGCGGTCGTCGAAGAGGAATGCGGTCCCCTCGTGCGTCGCGTCGGGCACCGGGTACTGGAGTCCGCCGATGCGCGAATCGAGCCGCGCGTGCGAGACGCCGCGCCAGCTCGGTGTCACGCGCGCGATCTCGTCGAACACCTCGGCCGCGGTCGTGTAGGGCGCATGCACCCCGAGGCGCCGCGAGAGGTCGAGCAGGATCTCGAGGTCGCCGCGCGCGTTCCCCGGCGGTTCGACCGCCTTCCGCGAGAGCTGGATGCGCCGCTCCGTGTTCACGAAGGTGCCGTCCTTCTCGGCGAACGACGCCCCCGGCAGCACCACGTCGGCGCAGCGCGCGCTCTCGGTCAGGAAGAGGTCCTGCACCGCGAGGAACTCGAGCCCGAGGAACCAGTCCTCCGCGTGCGCGACGTCGGGGTCCGAGATGATCGGATTCTCCCCCATGATGTACATCCCGCGCACCGGCGATTCCTGGCCGACGATCTCCGTCACCTTGCGTCCGGGCACGGGGTCGAGCGTCGCCGGGTCCACCCCCCACGCGGCGGCGTACTCGGCGCGCACGGCGGGATCGTCGACTCGGCGGTAGTCGGTGAAGGCGAACGGGATCGCCCCCATGTCGCTCGAGCCCTGCACGTTGTTCTGGCCGCGGATCGGGATCATCGGCGCGCCCCAGCGGCCGATCATCCCGCAGGCGAACATCAGGTTCAGCAGCGAGGTGACGATGTCGGTCCCGGTATGGTGCTGCGTCAGCCCCATCGCCCAGAGCGTGGCCGAGCGCGGGCCCCGGGCGTAGAGCTCGGCGGCCCGGCGAATGGTGGCCGAGGAGATGCCGGTGATGGACTCGGCGAGCGCCGGCGTGTAGGGGCGCACCGCCTCGCGGACCGCGTCGAAGCCGGTCGTGCGCGCGGCGATGAACGCCTTGTCCTCGAGCCCCTCCTCGAGGATGTGGTGCAGCATCGCGTTCAACAGGGCGACATCGGTGCCCGGGATCATCTGCAGGTGGACGTCGGCGCGCGCGGCGAGTTCGATCCGGCGCGGGTCGGCGACGATCAGCGTCGCGCCGCGCCGGAGTGCGCGCTTGATGGCGGCGCCGAAGACCGGATGGCTCTCGGTGGTGTTGGCGCCGAGCACGAAGATGACCTCGCTCTCGTGCTCGACCTCGCGCATCGAGCCCGAGGCCGCCGAGGTGTTCATCGCGCGCTGCATCGCGCTCACCGACGACGAATGGCAGAGCCGCGTACAGTGGTCTACGTTGTTCGTGCGCAGCCCGGCGCGGAAGAGCTTCTGGAGGACGTAGTTCTCCTCGTTGGCGCACTTGGCGCTCGCGAAGGTCGCGAGCGAGCCCGGACCGCGCGTGTCGCGCAGGTGCGCGAGCTGATGCGCGGTGAGGTCGAGCGCCTCCTCCCAGGTCGCCTCGCGGAACGGTGCGAACCAGTCGGCCGGGGTCGCGAGCCGGTCGCGCGGATCGCCCAGCGCCGCGTCGGCGCCGGCGTCCTGGCGCCGGAAGGGGTTCGTGCGCGGCCGACGGTCCTTCACCGCGCGCCCCTCCTCCTCGACCGATTCCCAGGGACCGCCGCGCCGCGGCCAGCGCGCGGCCGCTGGGTCGGACGCCGCATCGAAGCGCCAGGCGCCGGCGGCGTCGCGCACCCAGCCGCGGCGGATCAGCGGCGAGGTGAGCCGGTCGCGGTGGAGGATGAAGTCCGTGCCGAAGCGTCCCTTCACGCAGGTGGAGCCCGCGTTCGGCGTCGGCTCCTCGATCCAGGGTGAGGTGACGCGCGCCACCTGGCCGTCGCGCACCTCAAGGTCGAGCTGGCACCCGACCGCGCAATACGGGCAGACCGAGCGCACTTTCGTCGCGGGCTGGTCCATCGTGCCGGCGCGCAGCTTCGCCATCGGCAGGATGTCGTGGATGGCGCCGGTAGGGCAGACGCGTACGCACTCGCCGCACCAGGTGCACCCCGCGTGCTCCGGATTGCCGTCCGCGCCGACGATGATCTCGGCGTGCTCGCCGCGCTCCGCCATCTCCAGCACGCCGACCACCTGGATGTCCTCGCACGCCCGCACACAGCGCGTGCAGAGGATGCAGGTGCTCATGTCGTGCGTGATGATGTGGTCGGTCGGCCGTTCGTCGCCGGTGCGGAGCCCGAGCTCTCCCGAGCGCACGCGCGGCACCTGGTAGCGGTGGACGAGCGCCTCGAACTCGTTACGCCCGCGGTCGGCCGGGATCTGCTCCACCGGGTACCGCTCGAGGAGCAGCGAGAGCACGCCCTGGCGGTTCTTGACCGCGGCCTGGGACTCGGTGTGCACGACCATCCCGTCCGCGGCGACGGTCGCACAGGCCGGCAGCAGCTTCGCCGTGCCGTCCACCGAGACGAGGCAGATGCGGCAGTTGCCCACCGTCGGCAGCTGGGGATACCAGCAGAGGGTCGGCACGTCGATGCCGGCGGCGCGCGCGGCATCGAGGATCGTCGCACCGTCGTCGGCCGCGCAGGCGCGGCCGTCGATCGTCAGCGTGGGCATCGCGGCAAACTCTCGGGGGGTCCGGGGTGTCCTATCTCAACAATCGCACGACCGGCGCGCGTACACAACGTACTGGAGAAGGGTAGTACGCGCGGACGCACGGCGTGAAGGTACTTGCTGGGTACTGTGTTCTCTCGCCGAGCCGTATATTCGCGTGAACCCACACCGCCTCGCACGAGGGATCAGCGTGACTGCCACCCGTCGGGAATTCCTGCAGCAGACCGCGGCCGCTGCCGCGGCGGCCGGCCTCGCCTCCTCGCTCTCCGCGCCGAGCGCCTACGCCGCGGGGTTCGAGACCACGCAGCAGGGCGAGAGCGCGCACCGCGAACTCGCCCTGCGCGCCATCGACGCCGCGAAGTCCGCCGGCGCGGACTACGCCGACTGCCGCATCTCGAGCGCCCGCTCGCAGAATCTCGGCACGCGCGAGCGGCGCGTCACCAACATCGGGGACAACGAGACCTTCGGGTTCGGCGTGCGCGTGCTCGTGCAGGGCACCTGGGGCTTCGCCGCCTCGAGCGACCTGACCACCGACGAGGTGGTGCGCGTCGCGCGGCAGGCGGTCGCGCAGGCCAAGGCCAGCCGCGTCGCGATGGTGAAGCCGGTCGAGCTCGCGCCGATCGGCCCGCCCGTCCCGAACGGGCGCTGGCGCAGCCAAGCGCGGATCGACCCCTTCACGGTCGCGATCGAGGACAAGGTCGCCTACCTGCTCGAGGCCAACGCCGCGGCACTCGCGGCTGGCGCACGGTTCGTCAACTCGCAGATGTTCTTCCTGAAGGACGAGAAGACCTTCGCATCGACCGTCGGCACGGTGACGCAGCAGACGATCTTCCGCGCCCAGCCGGGCATGACCATCACGATGGTGTCGCCCGACAACCGGGACTTCCAGACGCGGCAGTCGACCGACATCCAGCCCAAGGGGCTTGGCTACGAGCACGTGCTCGACTCCGACCTCAAGCGCCACGCCGCGCGCTGGGCCGAGGAGGCGAAGCAGAAGCTCACCGCCAAGCCGGTCGAGGTCGGGCGCTACGACCTGATCCTGCACCCGACGCACCTCTGGCTCACCATCCACGAGGCGATCGCGCACCCGACCGAGCTCGACCGCGCCTATGGCTTCGAGGCCAACTACGCCGGCACCAGCTTCCTCGCCCCGCCGGAGGACAAGCTCGGCAAGTTCCGCTACGGCCCGGACTTCATGAACATCCTCGCCGACCGCTCGGCACCCGGCTCGCTCTCGGCGTGCGGCTGGGACGACGAGGGCGTGGCGCCGGAGGACTTCTACATCGTGAAGGACGGGATGTTCGTGGACTACCAGACGACCCGCGAGCAGGCGATGTGGCTCGACTGGTGGTACAAGTCGCGCAACATGCCCACGCGCTCCCACGGCTGCTCCTACGCGCAGACCTGGGCCGACGTGCAGTTCCAGCGGATGCCCAACGTGAACCTGCTGCCGGGCGAGCAGGACACGGTGTGGGAGGACCTGATCGCCGCGACCGAGGACGGCATCGCGATCGTCGGCGACGGCTCGTTCTCGATCGACCAGCAGCGCTACAACGCCCAGTTCGGCGGCCAGCTCTTCTACGAGGTCAAGAAGGGGAAGATCACCGGCATGCTGAAGGACGTCGCCTACCAGATGCAGACGCCCCTCTTCTGGAACGCGATGGACATGATCGGCGGCAAGCGCAGCTACGAGCTCGGTGGCGCCTTCGGCGACGGCAAGGGCCAGCCGGCACAGTCCAACGCGGTGAGCCACGGGTGTCCTCCGACCCGCCACAAGCAGATCAACGTCATCAACACCGGGAGGACCGCGTAATGGCACCGCGATCACTGCTCGCCATCGCCCGGCACCTCTCGCGCGCCGAGTGCGAGGCCATCGCCAAGCGCGTGCTCAGCTTCTCGACCGCCGACGAGTGCCGCGTCAGCGTCAACAGCGGGATGCGCCAGAACTCGCGCTTCGCCGTGAACCAGATCTCGACCGCCGGCGACAACTACAACGTCAGCGTCAACATCCGGTCGGTCTTCGGGAAGAAGGTCGCGAACGTCTCGGTCAACCGGCTCGACGATGCCGCGCTGAAGGCGGCAGTCCAGAACGCCGAGCGGATCGCGAAGCTCGCGCCGGACGACCCGGAGCTGCTCCCCGAGCTCGGACCGCAGACCTACCGGGAGCCGATCGTCTGGAACGATGCCACCGCGTCGCTGGAGCCGGAGGCGCGCGCCGAGGCCGTGCGGGCGATCACCGAGCCGGCGCGCCGCGCCGGGCTGATCTCCACCGGCTACCTCGAGGCCAACGCGGGCTCGTTCGGCATCGCCAACAACAAGGGGCTGTTCGCCTACGCGCGGAACACGGGCGTGGCCTACACGACCACGGTGCGCACGCCGGACGGCACCGGCTCGGGCTGGGCCGGGGCAAGTGACAACGACTTCCGCCGAATCGACCCCCGGGTCCTCGCCGAGCGCGCCATCGAGAAGGCGCGCCGGTCGGTGAACCCGGTCGGCGTCGAGCCGGGCCGTTATACAGTCGTGCTCGAGCCGACCGCGGTCGCCAATCTCGTCCAGCTGATCGCCGGCTCACTCAATGCGCGCAACGCCGACGAGGGGAGATCGTTCTTCTCCAAGGCTGGCGGCGGAAACAAGATCGGCGACAAGGTCGTAGACGAGCGGGTGACCCTGGTCTCCGACCCGCTCGACCCGCGCGTCCCGGCGAACACCTTCGGCGGCGACGGGATGCCGACCGAGAAGGTGACCTGGATCGAGAACGGAGTGGTGAAGAACCTGGCCTACGACCGCTTCTGGGCCGAGCGCACCGGCAAGGCGCCGGTCAACGGGGCGGGGAACCTGAGCATGGCCGGGGGCTCGAGCACGATCGAGGAGATGATCGCCTCGACGGAGCGCGGGATCCTCGTGACGCGCTTCTGGTACATCCGCGGGGTGGACCCGCGCACGATCCTCTTCACGGGCCTCACCCGCGACGGGACCTTCCTGATCGAGAACGGGAAGATCACCCGCCCGATCAAGAACCTCCGGTACAACGAGTCGCCGATCTTCATGCTGAACAACCTGCAGATGATGGGGCGTCCGGAACGCGTCAGCGCGAGCGAGTCGGGCGGTCCCGGGCAGGCCATCATGGTCCCGCCGCTCAAGGTGCGGGACTTCAACTTCACCAGCACGAGTGATGCCATCTAGATGACTGACCGCCGGGAGTTCCTCCGGACCACCGGAGCCGCGGCCGCCGCGATCGCCCTCGCCTCGGGGACGTCCCCCCGGGGCGCCGGGGCCGCGCCGGCCTACGAACACCTCGACCGATTCCAGAGCGGGGCCTCGAAGGAACTCCTGCTGGAGGCGATCAACGCGGCGAAGATGGCCGGCGCGAGCTACGCCGACTGCCGCATCGCCCGCTTCCGCCAGAACTTCGTCGTCACCCGCGAGCAGCAGATCATCAACGTCGTGGACACCGACACCCTCGGGTGCGGCGTCCGCGCGCTGGTGGACGGCTGCTGGGGCTTCGCGGCCACGCGCGACCTGACCCGCGCCGCCGTCACCGGTGCCGCCCGAGAGGCCGTGGCGATCGCCAAGGCCAACCGGGTCGCCCGCGACCGCGCGGTCACGCTCGCGCCGGTCCAGGCGTATCCCAACGCCACATGGAAGGGCGCCTACACGACCGACCCCTTCGACGTGCCGCTCGAGCAGAAGGTGGATCTCCTGCTCAAGGCCAACGCCGAGGCGCTCAAGGTGCCGAAGGTGAAGTTCGTGAACTCGATCCTCTTCTTCACGAAGCAGGAGCGGCAGTTCGCGAGCACCGAGGGTTCGGTGATCGACCAGACCTTCGTCCGGAGCTGGCCGCTCTTCACGGCCACCGCGGTCGCCGACGACTTCTCCGACTTCCAGAACCGCCAGGGCGTGGAGGCCGCGCCGATGGGGCGCGGCTTCGAGTACGTCCTCGGCTGCGACCTCCCCGGCAACGCCCGCAAGTGGGCCGAGCAGGCGGCCGAGAAGCTCACGGCCAAGCCGGTCGAGGTCGGGAAGTACGACCTCGTGCTCCATCCCTCGAACATGTGGCTCACCATCCACGAGTCGATCGGGCATCCGACCGAGCTCGACCGGGCGATGGGCTACGAGGCCAACTACGCCGGCACGAGCTTCATCGCGCCGCCGGGGGACAAGCTCGGCAAGCTCAAGTACGGCCCGAGCTTCATGCAGGTCCAGGGCGACCGCTCGCAGGAAGGCGCGCTCTCGACGATCGGCTGGGACGATGACGGCGAGAAGCCGGACGACTTCCTGATCGTGAAGGACGGGATGTTCAACGACTACCAGACGACGCGCGAGCAGGCGCCCTGGCTCGCCGAGTGGTACGCGAAGCAGGGCCGCGCGGTGCGCTCGCACGGCTGCTCGTATGCGGACTCGTGGGGCAGCGTCGCGTTCCAGCGGATGCCCAACGTCTCGCTCCTGCCGGCCAACGACAACGCCAGCTGGGACGACCTCGTCGCCGGGGTGGACCGCGGCATCGCGATCATCGGGGACGGGTCGTTCTCGATCGACCAGCAGCGCTACAACGCGCAGTTCGGCGGGCAGGTGTTCTACGAGATCCGCAACGGGAAGGTGGCCGGGATGCTCAAGGATGTGGCCTACCAGATCCGGACGCCGGACTTCTGGAACTCGATGGACAAGATCGGCGGCCGCGCGAGCTACGAGCTCGGCGGTTCATTCTTCGACGGCAAGGGCCAGCCCTCGCAGTCCAACGCCGTGAGCCATGGCTCCCCGCCGGCGCGCTTCCGCCAAGTCAACGTCATCAACACGGGGCGCAAGCAATGAGCGAGCTCAAGTCACTCCGCCAGGGCGTCCCGACGGGCTCGATCCTGTCGCGGGCCGAGGCCCAGGCCATCGCCGAACGCGTCGTGAAGATGTCCAAGGCCGACGCGATCAACGTGAGCCTGGGTTCCAACTACACGACCAACGTCCGCTTCGCCGACAACCAGATGAGCACGGCGGGTTCGACGACCGACGCAGGGCTCGTGGTCCAGAGCTCGTTCGGGCCCAAGCACGCCGTCGTGACGACGAACGACCTCTCGGACGCGTCGCTCCGGCGTTGCGTCGAGCAGTCGGAAGTGCTGGCGCGGCTGGCCCCGGACGACCCGGAGGCGATGCCCGAGCTCGAGCCGCAGCAGTACGTGCCGGTGACCGCCTATCTGGATTCGACCGCCGGGATCGGCGCGGCAGAGCGTGCGCAGGCGGCGCTCACGGCGCTCGCGCCGGCGCGGAAGGCGGGGGACATCAAGGCCGCAGGTTACCTCGTGCTCGGCGCCGGCTGCAACGCGATCGCCAACAACAAGGGGATGTTCGCGTACCATCGGGCGACGAACGTGAACTACACGCTGACGGTGCGCACCACCGATGGTACGGGCTCGGGCTGGGCCGGCGCGGATCATCCCGACTGGCGTCAGATCGACTTCGAGAAGGTCTCGCTCCGCGCGATCGACAAGGCGCGCCGTTCGGCGAAGCCGCAGGCCGTCGAGCCGGGGCGCTACACCGTGATCTTCGAGCCGCAGGCGGTCGGCGATCTCGCGCAGTTGATCGCGTTCTACGCCGACGCGCGGCAGGCGGACGAGGGGCGTTCGCCGTTCTCGAAGCAGGGCGGTGGTAACAAAGTGGGTGAGAAGATCGTCGATTCCCGGGTGACGATCTACTCGGACCCCGCCGATCCGCAGTTGCTGGCGCAGCCGTTCGATGGTGAAGGACTTCCGATCGCGCGGCAGGTGTGGGTCGAGAATGGTTCGTTGAAGCAGCTGCAGTACTCGCGCTTCTGGGCGAAGAAGCAAGGGAAAGTGCCGACGGGTGGTGCGACGTCGCTGAAGATGACGGGAGGTCAGGCGACGATGGACGAGATGATCAGGAGCACGGAACGCGGGATCCTGGTCACCCGCTTGTGGTACCTGCGCGAAGTCGATCCACGCACTATCCTTTATACGGGATTGACACGCGACGGGACTTTCCTTATTGAAGAGGGAAGAATTTCGCGCCCGATTTCGAATTTGCGGTTCAACGAGTCACCGCTGTTCATGCTGAACAACCTCGAGATGCTCGGTCCGAGTGAGCGTCTCGCAGGGACGGAAGCCGGTGGAGCAGTGGCGATGCCGGCGATCAAGGTCCGCGATTTCAACTTCACCAGCCTGTCAGAGGCTGTCTGAGATACGGCCCCGGCAGCATCGGGGCGCACGAGATGCGGGAGTCTTAGTGCTTCCGCATGACCCACCGATCCACCGGGGGATCGGCAGGGAGAACCCCTCCTTCCAAGGAGCTAGTACCATGGCTGCCAAGAAGAAAGCCAAGAAGACCAAGAAGTCCGCCAAGAAGAAGAAGTAGCTTCCTGGCGACTTCCGGACCTGCGCCGCGCCCATCGATCCGTGCTGGGGTTGACGGGGCCTAGCCTGCAAAGGCAGACCCCCTGAGGCGATTGAGCGCAGTATCCGAAGTCGGTACGGAAAACGTTGCGGGCGGCGCCCCTGGGTGCCGCCCGCAATCGTTTTTGGGAAATGGGTCCGAATGGGCCCCAAAAGGGGTCAGCCCCTTTTTCAGTGCTCGACCAGCAGCGAGCCGAAGCCGTGGATGCGGTCCGTGATCCCGTTGGTGCGGAGCGCATACCAATAGGTGGCCGTGTTGATCGCGATCACCGGCTTGTCGAGCCAGAATTCCGCGATGCCGGCTAGGCGCGCCATGGCGAGGTTGGTGCCGACCTGGACGATGGCCTCGACCGAGCTGTCGTTCACCTCGAGGATCGCGTCGCGAAGATCCTTCTCCGCCACATGCGCG
>JANNLH010000009.1:0-10296 GCA_031396725.1 Gemmatimonadaceae bacterium
GGCCCCCCCCCCCCCCCCCCCCACCACCGCGGCCCCGCAGGCCGCCTCCGCCCCCCCGAGCCCCCCCCATGGCGGGGAGGTGAAGAGAGCCCCGAAGGGGCCCGCGACCCCGCCCCCCGCCCCCCCCACCCCCCCCCCCACCCCGGCGGCCACGCGGCCGGGGGGGGGCCGCCCTCCCCCCCCCCTGGGGGGGTGGGTGTGGGGCGCCCCGCGGGTCCTTGGGGGGTACGGGGTGGGGCCCGGGGCCCCGCCGCGCGACTGGGGGAGCGCCGCCGATCGCACCTCGAGCAGTGCGATCGAGGCGATGATGCTCGCGCACGTGACGGTGAGGCCGCGCGACCTGCAGCTGGTGCCCGCGGACGGACCGGCCCGCAGCGGCCGACGCCGCAAGGAATACGCTGGCTCGGCGCGCTTCCGCCGCGGCCTGCGCGTCGC
The DNA here is from genome assembly GCA_031396725.1 of Gemmatimonadaceae bacterium. Classification (GTDB taxonomy): domain Bacteria; phylum Gemmatimonadota; class Gemmatimonadetes; order Gemmatimonadales; family Gemmatimonadaceae; genus Pseudogemmatithrix. Next base: position 436 of record JANNLH010000009.1, read on the forward strand.
CGGCAAGCGCGCGACCGACCGGGGGGACGCACCGTCGGTCGAATGGCAAGGGCCGTGGCGGCGCTCGACCGACGTGGCTCCGGCCGCGCACAAGAACCCTGATCCCGCGCCCCGCGACATCCCGCTCAGCTGAGCGGACCCCCGGGATACGCGCAGACCGACGAGCGCGTCACGCGGATTACGCTCCCGTGACGCCGTCGATACGTGCCACGCGACGATTCGCGAAGGGGTGGGTCTAGGATTGGCATCATCACCGTCGCCGGGCCCGCGCGTCCTCATCGGTCACACACTTGCGTCCGTTCATGCGAACCCTTGCATCACCGTGTTCTCGGCGCGTCCTCGCCGTCCTGTTCCTCACGGTCGCCGTGGGGACCGCCGGTCCGGTGAACGCCCAGGTACCGGCGCCACCGGCGCCGGCGAGCGCGCAGGGGACCGCCGGCCCACGCGGCTTCATCGTCGGTCAGGTCCTCGACCGTGAATCGGGGCGGCCGCTCGAAGCGGCGAACATCGTCGTCCTGACCACCAATGCGCGCGCGCAGTCCGACCTCGACGGCCGCTTCCGCATTCCCGCCCCCGTCGGCATCCATAGCATCCGGGTGTTCCGGCTCGGCAACACGCCGACGCAGATCGACAGCATCCGGGTGCAGGCGAACACCAGCACGACGGCCAACGCCGTGCTCGCGACCGCCGCGCTGAGTCTCGGGGCGGTCGCGGTGACGGCCGGTCCCGTCCGCGCCTCGTCCGAGGACGCGATGCTCGCGATGCAGAAGGCGGCCCCGCGGGTCTCCGACGGGATCAGCGCCGAGGGGATCAGTCGCGCCCCTGGCGCTGACGCCAGCGACGCGATCGTGCGCGTGACCGGCGTCTCGATCGTGGACAACAAGTTTGCGGTCGTCCGCGGGCTGGCCGAGCGCTACAGCAATACGCTGCTCAATGGCGTCGAGCTCCCGAGCCCCGAGCCGCTCAAGAAGATCGTCCCGCTCGATCTCTTCCCGTCATCGCTCCTCGAGTCGATCGTCGTCAGCAAGACGGCGACCCCGGACCGTCCCGGCGATTTCGCGGGGGGCTCGGTCGAAGTGACAACGAAGGAGTTCCCGAACGACCCGGTCGCCGAGGTAAACGTCTCCACCGGCTACGGATCTCAGGCGACCTTCCGCCGCGTGGCGCTCCTCCCGCAGCAGGGCCGCGACTGGCTCGGGTTCGACGACGGCAACCGGAGGCAGATGCCGGCGCCGATCCCCTCCGGCCCGCTGAATCCGAACGCCGAGGCGTTCTCCGAGCGCTTGCGCAACATCTGGACCCCGAAGCCGCAGCAGGTGATCCCCGACCTCGGCGCGGGCCTCAATCTCGGCGGCCGCTTCGGCGGCGACGAGGCTCCGTACGGTTACTCGGCGGCGGTGACGTACAGTCGGCAGACCGACGCCACGCCTAACCGACTGAGCCAGCTGGTGTTCGACAAGGAGAACGGCATCCCCGACCAAGGCTATGTGTCGGACGAGGCCACCTCGACCGTGGACCTGGGCGTGATCGTCAACCTGGCGGCGCGGCTCGGACAGACGCAAAAGATCGGGTGGAAGAATCTCTACACGCGCAACGCCGAGGAGTCGCTCGCGCGCGGCACGGGCTACGAGACGTACAACGGGACCTCGGAGCGCGTGACCTATCAGGCACGCTACATCGCACGGAGCCTCGCGCAGACACAGCTCACCGGAGACCACCTGCTCGGTTGGTTCGGCGACTCGCGTTTCGAGTGGAAGGGCACGCTCGCGGTGTCGTCGCGCGATGAACCCGAGAACCGGTCGCTGATCTATTTCCGCAATCCGTCGAGCGGTCTGCTCCAGCTCTCGGCGTCGAATCCGAGTCCCGTCTGGTTCCGCTTCCTCGATGACCGGGTGATGTCGCTGCAGGCCGATTGGAGCCTGCCGCTCGGGTTCTGGTACCGCGACGGTGCGCAGTTCAAGTCGGGGGCGCTCTACCGCGAACGCGACCGCGAGTTCGACGCCTACTTCTTCCGCATCTGGCTCGATGCCACCAGCGAGGGGGATGCGATCGCCCCGCTGCCTCCCGAACAGGCGTTCGCGCCGGAGAATCTCGGCGCCGGTCTCGAGGTCCGCCGTGAGGGTGAGGCGGCGCTGCCGTACGAGTCCGACGACGACATCGGGGCCGCGTACATGATGGTGGATCTGCCGGTGCGCTCCTGGCTGCGCGTCGTGGGCGGGCTTCGCCGGGAGGAGTGGCGCCTGCGGCTCTTCCAGGGCACCCGCGAAGCGCCGATCGGCGCGCCGACGTACAAGCGCACGAGTGACGACCTCTGGTCGGCGAACGCGACGGTCAGCCTGAGCGATCGCCAGAACCTGCGGTTCGCCTTTGCCCAGACGGTCGCGCGCCCGGACCCGCGCGAGGTCTCACCGGACTACTTCGTCGCGATCACCGGCGACTGCGCCAACCGCGGCAACCCCGAGATCGACCGCAGCCGGATCATGAACTCGGACGTGCGCTGGGAGTTCTACCCTGGCCCAGGCGATCTCATCTCGATCAGCGCCTTCCATAAGGAGTTCGACAAGCCGATCGCGGAGTTGCTCACCTATCCGGGATCGTCGCTCTGCACGATCGAGTACTTCAATCTCGAGAACGCCCGCATCCTCGGCGGCGAGATCGAGCTGCGACGCACCCTGGGCTTCCTGCCGGGTCCGCTCAGGCGGCTCTCGCTCGGATTGAACGTCACGCTGGTGGACTCGAAGTCGACCTTCCGGTCGAGCGACGAGATCACGCTGACGTACCGGTTGCAGGGGCAGTCGGACGCGCTCGCGAACCTGAGCCTCTTCTACACCGACCCCGACCGGGGGCTCGACGCCTCGCTGCTGTTCAACCACTTCACTGACCGCATCGTGCGCTACGGCATCGCATCAGTCTCGAACGGCGAGCCGCAGGTGGTGCCGAACGTGATGGAGCAGGGCCGGACCTCGGTCGACGCCAAGCTGCGCCTGCGCTGGGGCAAGGGTCTCTCGCTCTCGCTCTCGGGCCGCAACCTGCTCGATGCCGAGGTCATCCAGTACCAGGACAGTGACGCCGGCCGCACCCGCACCGGCTATTTCCGGCCCGGCACCACCGTGAGTCTCGGGATGGGCTATGCGCTGCGTTGATGCACGGCGCCTGGCACGGTATCTGGCGACGCTCGTCGTCGGACTTCTCGCGTTCGCCGCCGGATGCGCGGACGGGTTCGCCCCGCTCTCGGGCGCGCCGGCACCGCAGAACGTCAGCGTGACGGCGCTCCGCGTCGACGCGGTCCGTGTCAGCTGGGCGCCGGTGGCGGAGGTCGACGTGGGCTCCTACATCATCGAGCGGCGGGTCGCGCTCGCGGGTCCGTTCGCCCAAGTGGCGGTCGTGAACCAGACCGACCTCGCGCTCCTGAGCTGGATCGACACCGACGTCGAGCCGGAGACCTTCTACGGCTACCGCGTGCTGGCGGTCACCTCGGTGGGTGATCGATCGCGGCCCTCCGTGGTCGGCGGCGCGCGGACCCCGCCGCTCCCCGGGATCGAACTCAACATCACCTCGCTCGTCACCGCGTCGGATGCGCTCGATCCGGATGGGTATGACGTCCTGATCGCTGGACCCGACACGGTGCGCGCGACCATCGGGACCGCGACGCGCCGCCGTTTCTCGCCGCTGCGACCGGGGCGCTACTCAGTCACCCTCAGCGGCCTCGTCGCGCGCTGCTCCGTGACCGGGGCCGCCACCCGCTCCATCGACGTGATCGACACGACCGCGACCACCATCACCCCGGTCGGCTTCCAGGTGGTCTGCCGCGACCCGAGTCGCGGTGACATCGTTGCGCTGGTCACCGCCACGGGGCAGGCGATCGACAACGAGTACCGCATTGACGTCCTGGGGGAAGCCGCCGACGCGACGCTGCCGCCAGCGGAGCGGATCTATTCATCCCAGCGATCACTGGCGGTCGCCACGCCGGCCGCGTTCCCCAACCTGCGACCGGGAACCTACGACGTGACGCTGGAGGGTGTGGCCAGCAACTGCAGCGTGACCGGGGGCGCGACCCGTACGGTGTCGGTCGAGGCCCTCTCCGTGGACACGGTGCGGTACGCCGTCGTCTGCCTCGGTGACGGGCCGCCCCCGAGCACCGCGCCCTTCGTCTGGCGCAACCGCTGGTCGTCGCGCACGCCGGCGGCCGGATCGCGCGTGACACTGCGCGCGGAACTCGACCTCACGGCGAACAGCGCGCAGCGGGTGCAGGGCGTGCAGGCCACGCTGCTGTACGATCCCGCCGTGTTGCGTTACGAGGAGGAGATCGCGGGGCAGCTCTCGAACCTCACCGTGAACGGATCGGTGCCGGGGCAAGTGTCGTTCGTCGCCGTGAGCGGCGTCCTGCGCTCCGGCGTGGTGCGGGTGGCCGACTTCGCATTCACGGTGATCGGTGCGACGGGGGCGCGGACGGCGAGCGGGACCCAGGGACTCCTCGCCGGCTCGCCGGCGGCGTTCCAGGACAGCATTCGCGTCGAAGAGGATACACTCACGGTGGGCGCCGGCGGATCCGCGAATGCGTCACCGACGGCGGAAGCCAACGGTCCGTACCCGGGTCTCGTCGGTGTCCCCGTGAACCTCACCGCCGCCGGCTCCGTGGACAGCGACGGCTCGATCGCGTCCTACGCGTGGACCTTCGGCGACAACACCACCGGCGTCGGGGCCTCACCGGCCAAGACGTATTCGGCGGCGGGCACGTACACGGTCGTACTCACGGTCACCGACGACGACGGCGCCACGGCGACCGACCAGGCGACGGTCACGATCACGGCTGGCGGCGGCAGCGCCAACGTGCTGCCGGTCGCGCAGGCCAACGGCCCGTACACGACCGTGGCCGGCACGCCGGTCGCGCTCTCGTCCGCGGGATCGAGTGACCCCGACGGGAGCATCGCGAGCTTCGCGTGGACGCTCGGGAATGGCCAGACGGTGAGTGGCGCATCGCCGACGGTCACCTACGCGGCGGCCGGCACCTACACCGTGACGCTCACCGTGACCGACAACCGCGGCGGGACCGCGAGCGACCAGGCAACGGTGACGGTCACCGCAGCGCCACCGCCGCCGCCCTCGCAGCCGATCGTCTGGCGCAACGTGGTCGGACCGATCGACGTCGTCAACAACCTGGTGGCGATCACCGTCTCCTACGACCTGCGGACGAACATCGCGGAGACGCCGGGGGTCGAGGCGCTCGCGAGCTTCGTCGTCGATTCGCTGAAGTGGGATCCGTCGGTGCTGCAGTTCTACGCGGTCAACCTCGGGCCGAATGTCTTCGGCACCGTGAATCAGTCGCAGGCCTTCGCCGGAAAGCTGTCGATGACCGGTACCGTGAGCGGGGCGCAGTCGCAGGGACTGATCACGCTCGTCACGATCCGCTTCCGCCTCGTCGGCACCCCCGGATCCACCACGACGACCGCGACCACACTCGGACCACTCACGGGTCCGTCGTCGACGGGCTTCTACATCTACAACGCGAAGACGCGCGTCGAGGAGGGACAGGTCGTCGTCCCGTGACACGGTGACCGGATGGGCACGGCGCTGATACACAGCGGCCTCTGGTGACGTGACGAGGTACGCCGACCTTCCTCTCGCTCCAGCCCGGAGCAGTGCGCACCCCGCAGGGGGGCGTCCCATCCCGCTCAACGCGTCACCACTCAGGAGGACAGCATGGCAGTCCCGAATCGGCGCCGGCGCTTCACCGGCCGTGCCGCCACCGCGCTCGCGGCGCTCGTCGCGCTCGCCAGCGCCGCGTGCAGCGACAGCACGACCGCCGTCCAGCCGCAGCTCCCCGGCAACGGCCCCGTCACCGCGTTCCGCCCGCTCGCGTTCACGGCGGACGTGAACCTGCGCAACGGCAAGGTGGTCATCACCGCGCCCAACGCGTCGACCGCGGACGCGCCGACGCTCTCGCTTGGCGGCGTCGAAGGCCCCGCCCTCTCGCTGCTCGGCGGCGAAGCGGTGCGTTTGATCCCGTCGAACTTCCAGGCCTCGGCCGTCGGCGCGTTCACGCCGGGCCTTGTCCGCGTGACGTTCGACGTCGTGATCGAGAACAAGCTCCCCGGCATCCGTTTCATCACGCCGACCTGGCCGACGCCGCCGTCCGCGGGCGTCATCCTCTTCCCGTTGGAGCAGGTCGTCACGACCACCCCGGGCGGCACGACGGGTGGCGATGGATTCGATGTCATCGTCGAGCTGCCGAGCTACGGCCGCGTGACGCCGAGCATCGACTGGAGTGGCACGGGTGCGGCCGGCAGCGGCGCGCCGTTCAGCTTCTTCAATGACGCTGACTGCGGACTCTCGACCTCGAATGACTGCTTCCGTTGGGAAGCGTACGACCTCGAAGTGCTGCCGCTCCCGGCCACCTCGTCGGTGCGCACGATCGGCTTCGACCTCGATCCGACCGTCGGCCAGTTCCGGGCCCGCATGGTCGTCGCCGCGGACCTTGCCCCGGCGGGCACGATCGCGCCGGCCACGATCAGCGGCACCGTGACCTCGCCGGTCCGCGGTCCGCTCGCGGGTGTCATCGTGAACGTGAACGGTGGCTTCTCGGCGACGACCGATGCCGCCGGTAACTACTCGGTGGCCGGTGTCGCGCCGGGCACGCGCAGCGTCTCGCTCTCCAACCTGCCGGCCGGGTGCACGGCGCCCCTCGCGCAGACGGTCGCGGTCGCGTCGGGCGGCACCTACACGAACAACTTCGCCGTCACCTGCAGCGGCCTCCCGGGCGTGATCGCCGGCGTGGTGACGCGCAGCAATGACGGGTCGCCGCTCGTCGGCGTGACCGTGACCGCCAGCACCGGCGGCTCGGCCGTCACGACCGCAGGCGGCGCGTACAGCATCGCCGCGGCCGGCGCAGGCGCGGGCACGCTCTCGGTCACCGGCGCGCCGGTGCAGTGCTCGGCGGTCTCGGAGGCCTACACGCTCGGGAGCGGGGCCAGCATCACCGAGAACATCGTCGTGCCTTGCGTCGCGGCGCCGCTGCCCGGCTACTCGTACACCACCACGTGGTCGGACATCGGCGGCGGCCAGATCGCCGTTGACCTCCGCATCGACATGACGACGTTCAACCGCGCGGACATCACCGACGTCACGGTCGGCGCGATCACGGGCGATCCGCTCGCGGGCGCCACGGTCACCGTCGCGTTCGATGGCGCGCGTCTCGCCGTCTCGGATGTGGTCGGCACCCCGACCAACTCGCTCAACATCGGCGCGTTCAACGCCGCGGTCGCGGGCCAGGTCACGATCATCTCCGCCGTCTCGGGCAATGGTCGCGTCGGCAACGTCGGCGTCGCACGGATCATCTTCGACCGCCTTGCCGGAGCCACGGGCGTGGTCTCGACGACCACGACCATCACCAGCGCCGCGAGCCGGTTCCCGTCCATCAGCATCACTGCGGACGTCCGCAACAACGAGACCTCGTACACCCTGCCGTAATCGCTCGCCGCTTCCGTTCGGGTACCGGATGGGTGCCGAGGGGCACCCATCCCACCCGCGCGGCGACCGCACCTCAACTGGAGTCTTTCCCACATGCACCTCCTTCGTACCTTCTCGAAGCACTCGGCGCTCGTGCTGGCCGCGGCGGTCGGGTTGTCGGCTTGCTCGGATGAGCCGACCTCCGTCGGCCGCGGGCTGACCGATCGCGCCGAGCTCTCGCTCAGCATCTCGTCGGGCTCGGCCACGACCGGCTCACGCGTGGCGGTGGCCGTCAATCTCGACGCGGCCCCCGGCCGCGCCGGCGGGTTCCAGGGCACGCTGACGTTCGACCCGACGCGTTTGCGTTACGTCGGCCAGTCCCCGACGGCGGACGTGGTGACCATCGCCAACGCTGACGGCGCCGACATCGGCCGCGTGCGCTTCGTCAGCTTCAACCCGGCCGGCGTCAGCGGCCAGGCAGCGCTCTTCGTGTTCGAGGTGACCGCGGCGCAGTATGCCCAGGGCCTCGGCTTCGAGCACCAGCTCGCGTCCACCAGCGGCGCCGACCTGCAGAAGCTCCCCGTCACCGTGCGCCGCGGCGTCGCCGTCGACGGGTCGCTCCCCGTCCCGGCGGATGCGCGTGCGCTCTCGGTCGCGGACTGGAACGCGATCCTCGGCGGCAACGGCTTCAGCGCCCCGGTCGCGCTGCGTCCGGGCGAGTACCGGCTCAACCTCGTCTACGGCGACGTCAACTACGACAACGCGATCAATCTGGACGACTATCTGCTCGCCGCGAACGCGTCGGTCGGCAACCAGTCGCTGATCATCGGCACCGATGGCCCGGCCACCGACGTCGATCTCGTCATCGCCGGCAATCCCTTCCCGGACAACGGCAGCGGACGGTGCGGCACGGAAGCCGACGGGTCGCGCGCGCTCGACCTGTTCGACCTGCTCTCGATCGCGAACGAGGTCGTGGGCACCAACGCGGCGTGCGTGGGTGACGTGATCCCGGGTCGCGGTGCCCTCCCGACCACGCGGCAGTCGATCACCGCTGCCTCCTCGCCCGACCTGATCATCGGCAGCGGCGAAGTGGTGACGCTCACGAACGACCGCATCTGGCAGCTGGAAGGCATCCTGCGCGTGCAGAATGGCGGGCGGCTGAACATCCAGGCGGGCACGCGTGTCGAAGGGCTCACGAATGCTGCCGAGACGCAGGCGATCTTCGTCGAGCGCGGCGGTCAGATCTTCTCCGAGGGCACGCAGAACCAGCCGGTGGTGCTGACCTGCACCGCAGCGCCCAAGGTGAAGGGCTGCTGGGGCGGCGTGTTCATCGCCGGCCGCGGCAGCGTCAACCTTGGTGATGCCGCCCTCGGACCCTCCCCGGACGCCCCCGGGTGCAACCAGCGTCCCGGCGAGGGGAACGCGCCGGTGTACGGCGGCTGCAACCCGAACGACAACAGTGGCGTGGTCCGCTACACGGTCATTGAGTACGCCGGCCGCGTGATCGGCGCCAACAACGAGCTCAACGGGCTCACGCTCGGCGCCGTCGGCCGCGGCACGACGATCGAGTACGTGCAGATCCACGCCGGCACGGACGACGGCATCGAGTTCTTCGGTGGCGAAGTCAACACGAAGTACCTCGTCCTCACCGGCAACGACGACGACGGGTTCGACGTCTCGTTCGGCTACACCGGCCAGAACCAGTTCGTGATCGCGCAGAACGACTTCGGCAGCGCCGCCGGTGACAGCAAGGCGATCGAGGCCGACGGCAACGAGCCCGCGCCGGGCACGAACGCGACGCCGCGCACGGCGCCGCAACTGTACAACTTCACGCTGATCGGCAACCTGAGCCAGTCGATCGCGAGCAACTTCGCCATCCACCTGCGTCGCGGGGTCGGCCTGACGTTGGCCAACTCGCTCGTCGCCGGCTTCGGCATCGGACTCGACATCGACGATCCGCTCACCTGCGACTCGTTCGGCACCGGCCCGATCCGCATCGTGAACACGACCTTCATCGACGTCGCGGACCTCGGGACGTCCGATGGGTCGGACCCGGCCTGCGTGGCGGGCGGAAGCACGACGGAGGGCGAGGAGGCGTTCATCAACGCCGAGGCAACGAACCGGGTGCGCAGCGGCCTGGCCTCGGTGCTGATCGACGGCACCAACACGAATCTTCCGGACTGGCGGATGCTGTTGTCCGCTGGCCAGCCGGCCGAGGCCGGCACGGCCGCACCGCCGGCCGGCTCCACCTTCATCGTGTCCACGACCTATCGTGGCGCGGTGGCTCCGGCCACGTCGGCCGGGATCATCCCGTGGTACTCCGGTTGGACGCGCCCCTTCCAGAGCGCGACGACTCCGTGAGGCAGACCGATCGTGCGGGGGGCGCACACTGCGCACCCCGCCGGTCCAGGGTCG
>JANNLH010000029.1:0-49161 GCA_031396725.1 Gemmatimonadaceae bacterium
CTGATCAGCCTGCCCCCGACGCTGAACGTGCCGCTCGCGCAGACACGATCGCTGCCGGTGCAGCTCTCGGCGCCCGCGCCGGCCGGCGGCGTCGCCGTCGCGCTCTCGAGCTCGAACCCGGCGGTGGCGCGGCTGCTCACGGACACCGTGACGATCGCGGCGGGCGCCCAGACGGTGAACGCGACCGTCGAGGGGCTCGCGCTCGGTCCGGTGACGATCACCGCGACCAACCCGAACTACGCGCTCGACCAGTCGGTCGCCACCGTCACTGCGGAACTCAACATCGTCGCCGCGACGGTCGCGCTGAACGGCACCTTCGGCGCGCCGATCACCGTGCGGCTCGAGAGCAGCGGGACGCCGGTGGCCGCCCCGACCGGCGGCGTGGCGCTCACGCTCACGTCCGACAATCCGTCCTGCGCCACGCTCACCCCGAGCTCGGCGATCGGCGCGGGGCTCGTGAGCGTGGTGCTCAACGTCACCTACGGCGGCAGCGCGCCGCTGCCCTGCACGACGCGCCTGCGCGTGACCGGTCCCGCCGGCTTCGGCGGCGACAGCGTCACCGCCAGTGTCGCGATCGCTCCGGGATTCACCCGCGCGGCCTCGAGCATCGGCTCCGGGCTCCAGCGCAGCATCGGCGCCTCGCTCGGCGCGACGAATCACGGCGGCGTCACCGTCCGCGTGACCAGTCTCGACAGCTCGCTCGTGCTGGTGTCGCCCAACGTCTCCACGCCCGGGACCGGCTCGTATCAGACCGTCGTCCTGCCGAACGACGGCAGTGTGCCGCTCGTCATCTCCGCCGTGGCCGGCCGCACCGGCGACACGGTGTCGGTGCGGCTCGAGGCACCGGGATTCACGACCACGACCTTCAGCGTCTACGTCTGGCAGCCGGTGTTCCAGCTGACCGGACTCACCGCGACCGGCACCACGCTCGCGACTGACGATCCCTTCTATGTCACCGTCGGCACTCCGCAGACGCCGACCGGGACATCGGTCTGGAACGCCGACGACGTGCGCCGCGGCGGCGGGCCGCTCACCGTCAGCGTAGTGAACGACGTCCCCACCGTCGGGCGCCTCGTGACGACGGCCGGGGTGGCCGACTCGATCACCGTCACGATCGCGGAGGGCGTCAACACCTCGCCGACCTCGGTGGCCGCGGGCGGCGTCGCCTTCCGCCCGGTCGGCGCCGGTGTGGCGACGATCCGTTCGTCGATCAGCGGATACCGACCGCTCGCAGCGGCGACCGGCACCGTGACCGTCTCGCAACCGACGATCTCGCTCCCCACCGACTATGTCGGCTCGGGGCTGCAGCGCGCGCGCTCCGTCTCCACGACGGGCTCGCCCGCGCCGGCGGGCGGCACGCTGGTCACGATCGCCGCCGACAGCCTCGGTGTGGTGCGGTTCTCCCCGAACGCCACCACCGCGGGGACCGACACCATCCAAGTCCTCATTCCCGAGGGTGCGACCTCGGCGAGCTTCTATGTGCAGGGCCTCGAGGGGATCGTCGCCGACACCGTGGTGCTCACGGCGTCCGCACCCGGCTTCGTCAGCGGTACCGCACAGCAGCGGGTCTGGTCGGCCGTCTATCAACTGTCGGGAGTCAACACCACCGGCACGCCGCTCACCGCGGACGACGCGTTCTACGTCACCATCGGCTCCCCGTCGTCGCCGACGGGCACCTCGGTCTGGGTCGCGGACGACCTGCGCGCGGGCGCCGCGCCACTGACGATCTCGCTCGTGAACGGGAGCCCCGCCGTCGGGACGCTCGTCAGGGCCGCCGGCACCGCCGACTCCGTCACGGTCATCATCAATCCGGGCGCGAACACCTCGCCGACGACCGTGGCGGCCGGCGGGGCGGCGATGCGCTACCTCGCGAGCGGCGTCACCACGCTGCGCGCGTCGATCCCGAACGCGGGGTTCCGTCCCGCCGCCGGCGCGACGGTGAACGTGACGGTGAATACCACCGCCATCACCCTCCCGACCGACTACGTCGGCTCGGGCCTGCAGCGGTCACGCTCGGTCTCGCTCAGCGCGCCTGCACCCGCGGGCGGCGTGCCCGTCACGATCACCGCCGACAGCCTCGGCGTCGTCCGGTTCGCGCCCAACCCCACAACGCTCGGCACCGATACCATCGTCGTCACAATCCCGGCGGGCTCGACTTCCGCGAGCTTCGTCGTGCAGGGCGTCGAGGGAATCATCGCCGACACCGTGACCCTGACGGCGACCAGCCCCGGGTTCGCCTCGGGCGTCGCAGAACAGCGCGTCTGGCAGGGCGTCCTCGAGTTCAGCGGTCTCCCCACCTCGGCGAACACGCTCGCGCCGGACGACCCCTTCACCGTCACCGTCGGCACGCCGTCGTCGCCGGCGGGGACGCAGATCTGGGTCGGCGACAACATCCGGTTCGGCGCGCCGCCGCTCGTCGCGACGATCACCTCGAGCACCTCGACCGTCGGCCAGCTGACGACCACCGCGCGCACCGGGGACACGGTCACGGTGTCGCTCCCGGCCGGACTCCGTGTCTCGCCCTCCACCGTGGCGCTCGGCGGCGTCGCCTTCCAGACGCTGACCACGGGCACGACGATCGTGCGCGCAGCGATCCCGAACTTCCGCGCCGTCGGCACCGCGGCCGGCACCACGGTCACGATCACGGCGCCGGCGATCTCGCTGGGTGCGCCCGCGTCGATCGGATCCGGTCTCCAACTGTCGGCCTCCGGCTCCGTCAGCGCCGCGCAGCACGGCGGCATCAACGTCGTCATCCGAAGCTCCAACCCGGCGCTCGTGCGCGTCGCACCCTCGGCCGGTGTCGTCGCCACCGACTCGATCGTGATCCCGCTCGCCAACGGCACCACGAGCTTCAGCTACATCGTCGCCGCCGAGGATGTGGTCACGGGCCAGGCCGGCATCTCCGCGAGTGCCGCGGGCTTCACGGATGCGGTCACCACCGCGACGGTCGTCACGCCGGCGATCCAGCTCACCGGGGTCACCGCCTCGCGCCCCGCGCTCGCCGCCGACGATCCGTTCCAGGTGCAGATCGGTGTCCCCCTCGCGAACCTCACCTCGCTCAGCACGGCGCAGGCGCGCCGCGCCGGGGCGGCGCCGCTGCTCGTGACCGTGAGCTCCTCGAACGGCGCGGCCGCGACGCTGGTGACCAGCGCCGGCGCGGCGGATACGGTGGTCATCCCGATCCTCGCCGGCGCCTCGGTCTCTCCGTCGACCGTCGCCGCGGGGGGCGTGGCCTCGCGGACGCTCGCGGCGGGCACCACGACACTCCGCGTCACGCATCCCGTGGTCGCCTCCACCACCGCGTCGGGCACGGCGACGCTCACGGTCACGACGCCGCTGCTCACGATGGCGGCGATCCCGACCGTCGGCGCCGGCCTCCAGGCGAGCGCGTCAGGATCACTGAACGGACCGCAGCACGGCGGCGTCGACATCGTCGTGCGCAGCACGAATCCGGCCCTCGTCCGCGTGGCGCGCACCGCCGCTGAAGTCGCCTCCGATTCGATCATCATCACGCTCGCGAACGGCGTCTCCGCGTTCTCGTATGTCGTCGCCGGTGTCGAGGCCGCCGCCGGCACGGCGCCGATCGAGGTGCGCGCCGCGAGTTTCACCGGCACGCAAGCGACCGCGACCGTGGTCGCCCCGCTCCTCGACATCTCCGGGCTGACGACCTCGCGCGCGGCCGGCGGCGCCGACGACGCCTTCCAGATCCGGGTCGGGACGCCCAACGCGGGGGCGACGGCTCTCGCCGCGACGCAGGCGGTCCGGGCGGGCTCGACACTCGGCATCACCGTCACGTCCTCCGTCCCGGCCGTCGGCACGCTCGTGACCACGCCGCTCACGGCGGCCAGCGTGACGGTGCAGATCCCCGCCGGGGCCTTTGCGTCCGCCACGACCGTCGCCACCGGGGGGGTCGCCTTCCGGTACCTCTCCGCCGGCACGTCGGTGGTGCGACCCACGCACCCCGTGATCGCGGCGGCGTCCGCGGGCGGCGTCGTGACGGTCACCGTCACACCCTAGGCCTCGGTGGGGATCCGCCGGTCCCCGGCGGGCATCGGTGACCTGCATCACCAGAGGAAACGGCTCCACGTCCCTGTCGGCGCGGCACTTGCAGTCGTATGATGGAGCCGATGTCCACCCCACCCGCCGTCGTCCCTGGCATGCGCCGCATGGCGCTGCTCGTGACGGTCTTCGTTTTCTCCGTCCTGAGCTGCGGACGCGAGATCACGGGGCCCGAGGACGGACTGCGTGTCAGCTACGCGCGCGGCCTCTCGTTCGAGGCCGACTTTCCTGAGGCTGTGCGCCGCGCCAACGCCCTCTCTTCGGGCGTGGTGGACTTCCAGCGGGTGCGCGTCGTCTTCCGCCGCGCCGACGGCTCGGTGGCGCTCGACCGGGTCATCGACTTTCCGGCCTCCTCCGACTCGATCGAGGTGGCCCTCGACGTCCCGCTCTCGCAAGGGACCGGGCCCGGCGGTGAGGTGCTCGCGCTGTCGCTCGCGTACATCAATGCGGCGGGCGATACCGTCTTCCGGGGCGGGCCGACCGATGTGACGGTGCTCCCGACCGTCCAGGGCTCGCCACCTCCGGCCCCCTTCCGGGTCACGGTCCGCTACACCGGCGTGGGCTCGACCGCGGCCGCGGTGACGATCCTCCCGGAGACGGTCACCGTCACCGCCGGGGATCCCTTCGCCTTCACGGCGACGGCGCGCGACCTCCAGCAGGGCGTGGTCTCGGCCGCCCCTGTCTCCTGGCGCTCGCTCGACGCGCCGCGCGCGGTCATCACGGCACCGGGCGCAGGCGCCGGCACCACCGGCGTCTCGCGCGGCGCGGCCCGCATCGTCGCCGAGCTGTTGAGCGGCGGCGCCGATACGGCGATCGTCAACGTGCTCCCGCGGGCCGGCTCGCTCACCGTGGCGTCCGGCAGCGGCCAGAGCGCGCCGGCGCTCACGGCGCTCGCGCAGCCGGTGCAGATCGTCGCGATGGCGACCGACAACCTCGCCATGGGTGGCGTGCCCGTGGCCTTCACCGTCGCGGCGGGCGGTGGCTCCGTCTCCGTGCCGAATGCGGTGACCGACCCCGCGGGCGCCTCCAGCTTCAACTGGACGCTGGGGCCGGTCGCGGGCACGCAGACCGTCCGGGTCAGCAGCGCCGGGATCCCCGATCTCTTCGTGAACGCGACCGCGACGTCGGCAGGCCCGACGCAGCTCGTGATCACGCAGCAGCCGGCTGCGGCGCAGGTGGCGGGCGTGACGATCACGCCCTCCTTCGTCGTGGAGGCGCGCGACGCCGGGAACGCCCTCTTCCCCGGCTTCGCCGACAGCGTCTTCCTCACGATCAACGCGAACCCCGGCAGCGACACGGTGTCCGGCACGCGCCGCATCGTCGCGGTCGGCGGCGTTGCGACCTTCAACGCGTGGCATCTCCGCCGGGCCGGTGCCGGTTACACGGTGACCGCGTCCGCCGCCGGACTCGGCAGCGTGACGTCGTCGACATTCACCGTCGCGGCGGCGGCGGCCGACACGGCCTGGCCGGTCTCGGGCAACGCGCAGACCGGCACCGCCGGCGCTCCGTTGCCGCAGCCCATCGTGGTGCGCGTCGACGACGCCTTCGGCAACCCGGTCGCCGGGCAGGCTGTCACCTTCGCCGTCACGGTCGGCAGCCTGTCCGTCACGAGCGTCAACACCGATGCCGCCGGACTCGCGAGCACCGCGTGGACGCTCGGCGCCACGCCGACCGTGCAGACGCTCACCGTGACCGCCGGCACGCTCCGCGGCTCACCCTTCAACGTCACCGCCACCGTCGGCGCCGGCATCGTCACCACGACGGTCACGCCGACGCTCGACACGCTTACCGCCATCGGCGCGACGCGCACGCTCGTACCGACGTCGCGCGACGTCGGGAACGCGGTCGTGGCCGGCAGCTACACGTGGGTGAGCCGCGACC
Source organism: Gemmatimonadaceae bacterium (assembly GCA_031396725.1). GTDB lineage: Bacteria > Gemmatimonadota > Gemmatimonadetes > Gemmatimonadales > Gemmatimonadaceae > Pseudogemmatithrix. The sequence goes on from JANNLH010000029.1 coordinate 5,941, forward strand.
CCGCGGTCGCCACGGTCGGCACGACCGGCCTCGTCACGGCCCTCACCAACGGCGCGACCTGGGTCGTCGTCACCGAAGCGGGCGGCACGCGCGACTCCGCGCGCGTCGTGGTCGCCCAGCGCCTCGCCACGATCCGCGTCACGCCCGACCCGCGCGACGTCTACCTCGGCGCCTCGTACGCCTTCACCGCGCAGGCGGTCGATGGCCTGAATGTCCCGCTGGTCACGCAGCCGAGCTTCGTCTGGACCACGGCGTCCTCGGCGATCGCGTCGATCACCGCCGGCGGCATCGTGACCGGCGTCGGACTCGGCAGCACGCTGGTGCAGGCCACCGCGAGTGGTGTGACCGGTGTGGCGACGCTCAACATCCGCACGCCGATCCAGCGCATCGCGGTCGTGCGCGACTCGGTGGGCTTCGTGGTGAGCGACACCTTCTCGCTCGCCGCGCTGGCCCAGACGCGCAGCTACCGGGCGGTCGCGTACGACACGCTCGACGTGGTGATGCCAGGCATCGCGTTCACCTGGGCCTCGTCGAATCCCTCGGTCGCGCCGCTCGACTCGACCGGCTCCGCGACCGCGCGCGCGATCGCCGCGGCCAATGGCTTCACGGCGATCCGCGCCAGCGCGCAGGGCGTCACCGGAGCGGCCGCGCTGACCGTCGCGCAGGTGATGACGGCGGTGGAGCTCACGCCCACCAGCGCCAGCGTTGCGCCGACCGGCTCGGTCGTGCTGACGCCGCGCCGCCGTGACGCGAACGGGTTCTTCATCCCGGGTGGCAGCTTCACATTCGCCTCGGCGGATCCGGGGATCGCGACCGTCTCGGCCGCGGGCGTCGTGACCGGCGTTGTGAGCGGCGGCACGACCGTCACCGCCACGAGTGGCACCGTCACCTCGGCGCCGACGGCGATCACCGTCTCCTTCTCGGTGCCGCCGATCATCTCGTTCGGTCGGGACACGATCGCGGTCGGTCGTTCGGCGACGAACGTGCCGATCCCGGTCTACCTGAGCCGTCCGGACACGATGCCGATCACGGTCCAGCTCGCGGTCGCCGACACCTTCGCCTTCTTCAATCCGGTCTCGGTGACGATCCCGACCGGCTCGACCGTCGGCACGGCGATCCTGAACGGCCGAAACGCCGGCACCACGCGCGTCTTCGCGATCGACAGCCGCGGCGCAGGATTCTACGCCGGCGACACTGCGACGCTGGCCGTGCAGGCCGGTGTGCGCCTCACGACCACGAACTACAACCTGCTCGTCACCGACCAGTTGACGACCCAGGTGCTGCTCACCGACCCGGCGCCGGCGGGTGGGACGTTCATCACCTACACCTTCGGCACGCCGGGACGCATCTCGATCTCGCCGGACCCGGCGTTCATCCCGCCGGGCCAGCTGGCCGCGAACATCGTGATCCAGGGACTCACCGCCGGCAGCAGCACCGTCACGCCGGTGGCGACCGGGGTCAACGGGACGACGTCGACAGTGACGACGCAGGCCGCGACGCTGACGATGCAGCGGCCGTGGCCGGTCATCGGCAACGGCCAGTACCGCGACGACTACTACGTCTACACGGCGCTCGCGCTGAACGCGCCGCTGACGATCACTCTCACGAGCAGCGACACGACCGTCGTGACGATGCCGCCGTCGGTGACGATCCCGAGCGGCTCCAACATCGCGTACTTCCGGGTCACCACGCGCGGACTCGGACGATCGCTCCTCACGACGGCGGCGACGGGTTGGGTCGCCGACGCGGACTCCGTGGTCGTCTCGACGCCCCAACTCCGGCTCTACAGCGGCGGCACGCTGAACACGACGTCGCCGGCGCAGGCGCTCACCGTCTATGCCCAGGACACCGTCGGCGGCTCGCACTGGCGCACGAGCGCGCTCGCGATGCAGATGACCTCGAGCGACACGTCGGTGATCCGCGTGCAGACGCCGAGTCCGTCGATCCCGGCCGGCCAGTACTACTCGAGCGGCGTCTCGGTGATCCCGGGCGGCAGCGCGGGCACGGCCTGGGTGCACATCACGGCGAGCGGCCACCGCCCGGACTCGGTGCAGTTCACCGTCGTCGGACCGCGGCTCACGCTACAGCCCGCCACGGCGCGCGTGGGCGCCGGGCAGTTCCGGCCCGACGGGTACGTGTACACGCCCAACGCGGTGACCGCGCCGCTCGTCATTCGGCTGACCTCGAGCGATCCCGCAGTCGCCACGATCTCGGACTCCGTGGTGATCAACACGGGCTCGAACATCGCCTACTACACGCTGCGGGGCCTGACCCCGGGCAGCGTGCAGCTGCGCGCGACGGCGGTCGGCTACACCGACGCGACGCCGGCGAACTTCGCCGTCACGCCGCCCAAGGCGCGGATCGCCAGCGGCGGTGGGACATTCAACAACTTCTCGCAGCCGACGACGGTCACCATCTACGCCGCGGACACGCTCGACGGCGCGCACTACGCGACCGATTCGATCTTCGTGTCGTACACGTCGTCGAATCCGGCCGTCGTGACGGTCACCGCGGCCGACACGATCCGCCCCGGGCAGTACTACTCGCAGAACGCGCGCGTGTCGTTCATCGGCACGGGCTCGGCTTGGGTGCGATCGAGTGCACCCGGGCACCGCCCGGACTCGGTGCTCTACACGGTGGTGACGCCGCAGCTGCAGTTCCCGTCCACCGTCTACCGCATCGGCAACCGGCAGTTCCGGACGCCGACGGATTTCTACGTCTACACGCCGAATCAGCGCCCGGACACCGTAGCGGTGACGATCACGCAGACCAACGCCCCGATCGATTCGCTGACCGGCACCGCGCTTCGGATCCTCCCCGGATCGAACATCGCCTACTTCGGCCTCGCCGCGCTGGGCACGGGCGTCGACACCCTGATCGCGACGGCGGCGGGCTACCGGCCCGATACGATGGTCGTGGTCGTCACCTCCCCGCGGCTCACGGGCGGGACGCTTCCCGCCAACCTGACCACCACGTCCCCGCCGACGACGGCCACGATCTATGTCGCGGACAGCGCCGGTAGTATCCACTATTCGCTCGACACGCTCCTCCTCGCGGCGCAGTCCAGCAATGACGCCGTGCTACAACCGGACAGCGTCGGATTCCGGCTCCCCCGCGGCACATATTTCGTGCAGCCGCGCGTGCGCAGCGTCGGACCGGGCACCGCGACCATGACCTGGCGCGACTCGCTGCCGAGCACGGCGAACTACGGCAGCATCACGTCCAATGCCGTCACCGTCACCGGACCCTCGCTGACGCTCCGCAACGACTATCCGGTGCTCGGGATGCGCCAGTATCGCGCCGGCAGCGGCGCCTACGTCACGATCCCCAATGCGATCGCCTCGCCGCTCGTCGTTCGGCTCGTCTCCACCGATCCCCTGGTCGCGACCGTCCCCGACAGCATCGTGATGCCCGCGGGTTCCACCTTCGCCTACGTCGACATCCGCGCCCGTGACCAGGTGGGCACGGTGCAGATCCAGGCCACTGCCACCGGCTACGGCGGATCCAACGCCACGCAACAGGTGACCGCGCCGCAGTTCGTACTCTCCGTCCCGACGTCGGTCCGCACGACGCAGGCGCCCATCACGGTCACCGTCTATCCCGCGGACGCGACGGGGAACATCCACTATGTCTACGACTCGCTGCGCGTCACGCTCTCGTCGTCGAACACCGGCGCAGCGACCATTGACTCCGCCGCCGTCACCATCTTGCCCGGCCTCTACTACAACCAGCAGGCGCGCGTCATACCGGTGAATCCGGGCACGACCACCATCACCGCGAGCGACACGCGGGTCGAGAGTTACCGGTACAACTCGGCGTCGCAGGCGGTGGCGGTCGTGGAGCCGAATCTCGCCCTGAGCTGGGGCGGTGCGCTCACGCTAGGCGTCGGCCAGTACACGGATCAGTACGTCTACACCCCGGACACGCGGACCTCGCCGCTCTCGGTCGCGCTCGCGCACCTGAGCGCATCGAGTTCGACCCCGGCGACCGTCACGATCCCGACATCCACGAACCTCGTCTATCATCGCGTCACCGGCGCCGCGGCCGGCGCCGACTCGATCACCTACACGGCCGCCGGCCACACCACCGTGCGTGGCGCGGTCACCGTGGACCTCGGACGCGTCGACGGTATCGGAAACTGGCCCGCCAATCTCACGACTGACTCGGTCGCAGTGACGCTCTACGCGCGTGACCAGGTGACCAACGTGCGCAACGTCGCGGCCGCGACCACATTCGCGCTCACTGTGAACGGCAGCGCCTTCGGGTTGCGCCAGGGTGGCGTGGCGATCACGAGCGTGACCATCCCGCAGGACGCACAGTCCGTGACCTTCTACATCCGGCGCCTCGCCAACGGCACCGGCAACGTCACTATCACCAACGCGAACTACCAGACGCACATCACACCGACCGTGACCGTGACGGGGGCCCCATGATCGACATCCGTGCGCTCGCCCGCCTGACCGTCGCGGCCGCGCTGCTCGCGCTGCCGGCGCTGCGCGCGCAGGCGCAGGACACGCCGCCGCGCCAACTCCCGCCGGCAAGTCCACCGCCCCCCGCGCCGGAAGCGGTGCGCGTGCCGGTGCCGCCCCCCGAGAATGCCGTCGCGCTCTGCAACGACCAGAGCTTCGTCCTCGCACCGGCCACGCCGAGCGCCTGCGCCGCGCGCGGCGGCCTCAAAGTCGTGCTGCCACGGCGCGTCGCGCCCGCGACCCCGGCACCCGCGCAGCAGGCGCAACTCCAGGCCGCTCCAGCACCATCCGCCACGCCACCGACTGGCGCGACGATGCGTTGCAACGACGGCACTTGGCTCACTGGTCCCGCCGCCGCCGCACGCTGCGACGCGAACGGAGGGCTGCTGGTGATCCTGCCCACGCACACACCGCCGCCACCGCCCGCGCGACGCCCGTAGCCCCACGATCGGGATGCCAGCCCAGGTCGAGCTCCACCGCACCGACACCATCGGCTGGCTCCGCGCCGCCGTCCTCGGCGCGAACGACGGCCTGATCTCCACCAGCAGCCTCGTCGTCGGCGTCGCCGCCGCCCAGCAGGACCGCGCCGCGATCCTCCTCGCCGCGATGGCCGGACTCGTCGCCGGCGCACTCTCGATGGCCGCCGGCGAGTACGTCTCCGTCAGCTCCCAGTCCGACACCGAGAAGGCGGATCGCGCCCGCGAGGCCGAAGAGCTGCGCACCCTCCCCGAGTCGGAGCACGCCGAACTCGCCGCGATCTACGTCGGCCGCGGCCTCACACCCGAGCTGGCAAGCGAAGTCGCGACGCAGCTGACGGCCCACGACGCCCTCGGCGCACACCTGCGCGACGAGCTGGGACTCCATCCGGGGACGCTCGCGCGTCCGATCCAGGCGGCCCTCGCCTCGGCGGCCTCCTTCGCCGTCGGCGCCGCGCTGCCGGCCCTGCTCGCGGCGTTCCTGCCCCTGCCCGGAATGTCGACGATCGTCGTCGCGAGCTCCGTCCTCCTCCTCCTCGCGCTCGGAGCCCTCGCCGCCAAGCTCGGTGGCGCCCCCCTCTGGAAGGGCGCCCTGCGCGTGGCCTTCTGGGGAGCCCTCGCGATGGGGGCCACCGCGCTCGTGGGACGCCTCTTCGGGGCCTCCGTGTAGCAAATTGGGGGGAACCCGCGACCGTCCCGTCCCGTAGGGAGGGCTCCGGCACGCCGACCTGGCAGACCCCCACAAAGAACCTCCCGACGTGCGATTCGCGAAGGTCCTCACCTGGCTCTGGATCGCCATCGTCGTCGGGATCTTCGCGCTCTGGATCGCGGAACCGGCGCGTTTCTCGCAGGAGAACGTCACGCGGGTGCTTTCGGGCTGGGGGCCGTGGGCCTTCGCCGGGTTCACCCTCGCCTCGCTCGTGCGGGGCGCGCTCCTCATCCCGAGCACGCCGGTCGTCCTCGCCGGCGGGGTCCTCTTCCCCGACGCCCTGTTGGCCGTGCTCGTCGTCTCGATGCTCGGGATCGCCTTCGCCGGAACCCTGCTCTATCGCTTCCCGGGGTTCGCGGGGTACGATACACGTCTCGCGGAGAGGTATCCCGAGCACCTGGCCCGCCTGCAGGTGCACCTGACCAAGCCGCGCGCGCAGTGGTTCGTGGCCCTCTGGGCGTTCTTCCCGGCGGTGCCGACCGACCTCATCTGCTATGCGGCAGGCCTCGTGGGCATGCCCTTCCGCCGGATGATGACCGGCCTCATGATCGGGGAGCTTCCGTTGGTCACCCTCTACGTCCTGCTCGGCCAGCAAGCGGCCCAATGGCTCTCCCTGTGAGGTCACCCTGCAGCGACCAAGAAACTCGTTGATCAAGCACATCAAGCACATCCGCACGTCGGGAACGATCGTGCGGAGCTCGCCGTACCTGATCACGCGGCTCCTGCGCGCGATCGACTTCGACGAGGCGCGCCTCATCGTCCAGCTCGGGGTCGGTACGGGGTGCATCACGCGCGAACTGCTGCGCCGCCTCCATCCCCACGCGCAGCTGCTCTCGATCGAGGTCAATCCGGCCTTCATCGAGGACGGGGAGCGCATCCTTGACCCGCGCCTCGTCCTGCGGCAGGACTGCGCGAGTCGCCTGCCCGCGATCCTCGACGAGATGGGGCTCGGCGCCGTGGACTACGTCGTCTCGAGCCTCCCGCTCGGGATCATGGACGACGCCCTCGTAGGCCGCATCCTCGCCGTCAGCCACGCCTCGCTCGCACCGGGTGGGCTCTTCCTGCAGTACCAGTACAGCCTGAGCCAGCGCGCCGCCCTCGAGCGGGCGTTCGGCGATGTGCGCGTGGGCTTCACGCTCGCCAACATCCCGCCGGCCTTCGTCTACGAGTGCTCGCAACGCGACATCGACGCGTGACGAAGCTCATCGTGATGATCGTCTCGACGGTCTTCAGCGCCGTCGGCTGGTGGATCGGCGCGCGCGTCGGGATCATGACGGCCTTCATGGTGAGCATGGTCGGACTCGGCGGCGGCATCTACGCCGGCGCGAAACTCGCACGACGGCTCCAGCCCTGAGGCGAATGCTCGGCGCTCAGCGCGCGATGCGATCGATCCGCGTCCCCACCAGCACGTACAGCGCGCCGTCGTTCCCCACGCCGAGTCCGGTGATGAACTCCCCGATCGACGCGAACGCGTAGGGCGCCCAGCCGGCCTGGGCGTCGAGCCGGTGGATCGTCCCGTTGACGTAATCGGCGAAGAAGTAGTCGTCCACGTACTCCGCACCGAAGAGCGCGACCGAGGGCGTGTAGAACGCCGCCCCCACCACCGCGAAACCCTCGAACAGCGTCGGGCTCGCGGCGTGCCCATACGCGAGCAGCGGCGAGTCGTAGCCCGCCGCCGTCGTCGGACCCTCGTGCGTCGGCCAGCCATAATCGGCGCCCGCGCGGCCAAGATTCACTTCTTCCCACGCCCCCTGCCCGACGTCGTTGATGTGCATCCGCCCCGACGTCCGGTGGATCGCGAAGGTGTACGGATTGCGCAGCCCCTTCGCCCAGATCGCGCGATACACGCCGCTCGTCTGGCCGTAGAACGGATTGTCCGGCGGGATCGTCCCGTCCGCGTTGAATCGCAGCATCTTGCCGAACGCCGAGGTCAGGCTCGGCGCGAGCACCCCGTCCACATTGTCGCCGACGGCCACGTAGAGCTTGCCGTCGGGCCCGAACTGCATCGCGCCGCCGTTGTGCTTCGGCGCATCGGAGAGGAGCGGGAGGTCGACGAGCACGACCTCGCTGCCGGCGAGCGCCACGTCACCGGCGGCGGTGAATCGCGAGATTCGATTGTGCGTGCCGCCCTGCGTCGTGGTGTGGTAGATGTAGATCCAGCCGTTGGTCGCGAAGCCCGGGTCGAACGCGACACCGAGCAGCCCGCGCTCGCCGGTGGCGTCCACGGTCATCGTCACGAAGGGCGTCGCCAGCAGCGCCCCGTTCTTCACCACGCGCAATGCGCCCAACTGCTCGGCCACGAAGAGCCGGCCGTCGGGCGCGAAGGCCATCGCCGTCGGCGTCGAGCCGAGTCCGGTGACGATCGTGGTGCGCGTGAAGCCGGCGGGGAGCGCCACTCCCCCGCCGAAGGTGACCGTCGCGGCGGACCAGGGGGACCAGTTGCCCGCGGCATCGCGCGCCCGTGCGCGCAGCACGTGCACCCCGGAGGCATAGGTATCGGTGCTCGGCAGCGTCGCCTCGTACGGCGCCGTGTCGTCGGTCGCCAGCAGCGCGCCGTCCACCGAGAACTCCACACGCGTGACGCCGACGTCGTCGAACGCGCTCGCTCTGAGCGTCACGGCGCCGGTGAGGCCGAGTGTGCCGTTGGCGGGCGCGTCGAGCGTCGCGACGGGGGCCAGCACATCACCGCCGCCGGCCGCCTGCACCGTGACGCTCAACGCCGCCGAGGTGGTCGTGGCGCCGTCGTCGTCCGTCGCGCGGGCAGTGAGCACGCGGGCTCCGGTGCCCGAGGGCATCCAGCCGAAGCTGAACGGCGCGGCGGCGTCGAGTCCGATCAGCGTGCCGTCCTCGAAGAACTCCGCCTGCTGCACCGTGCCGTCGGCGTCGGCCGCGGTCGCGGTGAGCGTGACGACCGAACCGGCCGTGACGACCGCGCCGGCCGGCGGCGCGGAGATCGCGACCGTCGGCGGGACGTTGGCGACGCCGACCGAGTCGAAGGTCGCGGTGAGCGCCAGCGCCGTCGCGGGCACGATGATCGTGTGCGACGTCGCGCCGCCGTCGGACCAGGCGGCGAAGGCGAAGCTCCCCGTGCCGCGCACCTGCGGCCCCGGTGCGCCGATCGTGCGCTCCATCCCGACGATCGCCGGCGTGACGAAGGGCGTGGCGCGCGGCTGCGCGTCGAGCGTCACCTGAAGACCGGCCGGCGCGGTCGTGAGCGTGAGGGTCGACAGCCGCGGCTGCACGTCGACCCAGGCGGTGTCGGCCGCTCCCTCGGCGTCCACCGCGCGCGCGTAGACGCGCAGGAAGATGTCGTCGTCGTCGTGCCCGGCACGCGGGATCGCCAGGAGGCCGGCCGCACCGCTCGCCGGCGGACTGAAGGGATGCGTGTGGACGTCGTGATGCAGCACGACCCACCACTGGAGCGCGGCGCCGGCGAGCGTCCCTTCGTCGGCATCGGTCGCGGTGAGGGTGATCGTGAGCGCTTCGCCGCCGGCGAAGAGCGCGCCCGCAGCGGGCGCGGTGATCGTGACCACCGGGGCGCGGTTCGGCGGCGGGGGCGACGGGTCTCCGGAGCAGGCAGACGCGAGCAGTGCGAGGAGCGCGAGACTCGCGACAACTGCGTCGGACGACCGGGAAGGATGACGCCTGAGCTCTGGCATTCGGACTCGGAAGTTATCCTGCCGCGCGACGCCCGACACGGAGCACCGAGGCCGGGTCTTCCGGTCCGGAGTGCGAGCGCACATAGTCCCCCCGATGAGCGCTCCCGCCCACACGCCGGCCGAGGCCGGAGGTCGTCTGCGGTCCCTTGCGGAGCGCTGGAAGGACGTCGACGCCAACGAGCGCGCCTCCTTCCAGACCTGGTTCCTCCAGTTCTGCGAGGCGCTCGGCGTGCCTTCCCCCGCCGTGCCGACCGACGACTTCCGGTTCGAGCTTCCGGTGAAGGTCGTCGATCGGGAGGGCGAGCTCGCGACGAACTTCGTCGACGCCTGGCGCGCGGGGCACTTCGCGATGGAGGCGAAGATGTCCGACGCCGCGAAGAACAACGATGCGCTGCTGCGCAAGGCGTTCGGGCAGGTCCGCACCTACGTCGCGCACGTTTCGGGTACGCCGCCGCCGTATCTGATGGTGGTCGATGTGCCCCGCACGCTGATCCTCTGGGACCGGTGGAGCGGGAGCTACGGCGATTTCGGCGCGGGACGTCGGATCGCGCTCGGCAGCCTGCACGATCGCGAGGACGACATCGCGCTCCTGCAGGACGTGTTTGCCCGCCCGGAGGCGCGCGATCCGCGCGGGAGGGCGCAAGCGGTGACCAAGGAGATCGCGACGCGTCTCGCCACGCTTGCGGCGGCGCTGGAGGACCGCGGGCTCGACCAGGAGCGCGTAGCGCGCTTCCTGATGCGCTGTGTGTTCTCCTGTTTCGCCGAAGATGTGGGGCTGTTGCCGGAGCAGCTCTTCCGGAAGACGCTCGAGGCCGCCCGGGGCTCAGGAGCTGCCGCGCACCTCAAGGCGGCACTGGAGCACTTGTGGGAGAAGATGGACGAGGGCGGGATGTTCGGCGCGGAGATGCTGCATCGGTTCAACGGGCATTTCTTCAAGTCGCGCGAGGCGCTGCCGCTCGAGTCCGCGGATGTGGCGCTGCTGATCGAGGCGACGGCGTACGACTGGTCGCGGGTGGAGCCGAGCATCTTCGGCACGCTGCTCGTCCGCGCACTCGACCCGGAGGAGCGGCACCGGCTGGGCGCCGAGTACACGCCGCGGGAGTACATCGAGCGGCTGGTGGAGCCGACGGTGGTCGAGCCGATCCGTGAGCGCTGGACGGCGGTGCAGGCGTCGGTGGTGCAGCTCGAGGAGAGCGGCAAGAAGAAGGACCGTGAGGCGGCGGTGAAGGCGCTGCTCGATTTCCACGGCTGGCTGCGCACGCTGCGCTTCCTCGACCCGGCGTGCGGGAGCGGCAACTTCCTGTATGTGACGATGGCGGCCGTGAAGCGCGTCGAGCACGAGGTGCTGAACGAGCTGCAGCGGCTGAGCGGGGGGCAGGGCGGGCTCGTGTTGGACGAGGTGCATCCGCGTCAGTTCTTCGGGATCGAGATCAAGCCCTGGGCGCGGGAGATCGCGGAACTGACGCTTTGGATCGGCTACCACCAGTTCTGGCGCGAGACGCACGGTGGGCGGACGCCGCCGGACCCGATCCTCGAGGACACAGGGACGATCGAGTGCCGGGATGCGATCCTGGCGTACGACGGCGTGGTGCACCGGCCGGAGAAGGATCGGCCGGATCCGACGCCGCGGATCGTGCATCCGGTGACGGGGGAGTTGGTGCCGGACCCGGCGGCGAAGCTGCCGTACTATGAGTATGTGAATGCGCGGCCGGCGGAGTGGCCGGAGGCGGAGTTCATTATTGGGAACCCGCCGTACTTGGGACAGGCACGAATGCGCGAGGGGTTCGGCGATGGGTACGTTGATTCTCTTCGCGCCGCGTATGATGATGTGCCGGACAGCGCCGACCTCGTGATGTTCTGGTGGCATCGTGCGGCCCAGTCCGTTTCCATGGGCCATACGATGCGAGCGGGGCTGATCACCACGAACTCAATCCGTCAGAAACAGAATCGCGAGGTCATTCGAACAGCGTTCGGTCGTGGTGCGCGACTCATATGGGTTGTGCCGGATCACCCGTGGTCAGACGGTACCGACTCAGCGGCCGTTCGAGTGGCGATGTCCGTGCTCTCAAGCGAACGGACCAAGGCTCGGATTCTGACTGCGGATGACGCGGGACGCATCGCAGCGTCACGCGAACTGTCGCACGAACTGAACTCAGATTTTACAACCCATGCCGACGTTGCCACCGCGGCGCGGATCTCGTTGCTCGCGAATGATGGCTTGGCTTCACCCGGCTTCAAGCTTCATGGGGCCGGATTCATCCTCGGTCCAGCTGAAGCCGAGGATGTTCGTCGAGGAGAGCCGAGTTCGAAGCCGGTGATTCGCCCGTACCTGAACGGTCGAGACCTCATGCATCGATCGAAGGGCAACTTTGTTATTGACTTCGGGACGCGCGATGAGCGGGAGGCTCGTGAGTTCTCACTCCCCTTCGGGCTGGTCCTGGATCGCGTCAGGCCAGACCGCGCGGCCAACAACGATGCCAGTACTCGGAACAACTGGTGGCGGTTCGGTCGGAACCGCGAAGAGTTTCGCCCGGCACTCGAGACACTAGACCGGTATATCGTGTCCACCGAGACGGCCAAGCACAGAGTCTTCTCGCAGGTGTCCTCTGCGGTTGCGGCGGATAACATGCTCATCTGCTTCGCTTTCGACGACGCCTACTTTCTCGGAGTTCTCTCGTCTTCGGTCCATATCGCCTGGGCCGACGCGGCAGGCGGCAGGCTCGGAGTCGGCAACGATCAGCGATACAACAAGTCTCTCTGCTTTGACCCTTACCCGTTTCCCAGCCCCATTGCCGCGCTCCGCACCGACATCTCCGCCCTCGCCGAGCGCCTCGACGCCCACCGCAAGTCCGCCCTCGCCCGCGACGAGCGCGTCACGATGACCGGGATGTACAACGTCGTCGAGAAGCTCCGCTCCGGCGCCGCGCTCACACCCAGGGAACGTACGATCCACGAGATCGCCGCCTGCGGCATCCTCCGCGACCTCCACGACGAGCTCGATCGCCTGGTCGCAGAGGCCTACGGCTGGCCCTGGCCGATGGAACGCGAGGAGATCCTCGAGCGCCTGGTCGCCCTGCACGACGAGCGCGTCGAGGAGGAGAAGCGCGGGCTCGTCCGCTGGCTGCGCCCGGAGTACCAGATCCCGCGCTTCGCACCCGAGCAGGCGCCGGCCGCGCTCGCGCTCGACGAGTCCAAGTCGCCCAGGGCGAAGCGCGGCCGGAAGTCCGCGCCCACCGAGGCGCCGGTGTCGGCCGCCTCGGTCGGCGTCCCCTGGCCGGCCACGCTCGTCGAGCAGATCACCGCCATCAGCGCCCTCCTCGCCCAGCGCCCGCATTCGGCCGCCGAACTCGTCGCGGCACTCAGTGGGTCGAAGCCCGAGCTCGTGTCGCGACACCTCGAGACGCTCGCCCTGATGGGAGAGGTCGCGCTGGACGGGGACGGCCGGTACCGCGTCGTGCGCCGGGCGGCGTAGCCGGCCCCCGGGAAGCCAGGGGGGTTTCCAGTATTGGTGCCGGCCATAATATCGGCCAAAATTAACTGTATTGAGATGCCTGCGTATGTAAACTGTTGACAAATAAATGGTTACTGCTGTATATTACCGGCCATAACACCGGCCACAATGCACAATCCTCCGATCACCCTCGCCGCGCTGCTCGAGCCCGCGGTCCCCGACCTTACCGCGCCCATCCTCGCGGAGGCCGCGGAGGTCGACGCTGCCATTCGACGGCTCGACGGCCGCATCTCGACGGGACTCGCGCACGTCGTCGGACCGCTCTTCCGCGCCGCCCACACCCACCACTCGCTCTACATCGAGGACCGCCCCTCGACGCTCGCCGACCTCGCGCGAGCCGCTGCGAGTACGACATCGCGCCCAGAACGAGACCGCGTCGCCGACCTGAAGGCGAGCCTCGACGCACTGGGCTGGCTCCACGAAGGTGAGGGCCGCTCGGTGGCCCTTGGAACGCCCACGGGCCGCTCACTCCTGCGGGATCTCCACCGGCGATTCTACGAACACCTGCCGCCAGAGGCCCGGCGCGTCCGGACCGGCGACACCGGCCGCGAGATGGATGTGAATCCGGGCGAATGGCGCGAGGAACACGTCGCGGTCGGCGGTCATCACGCGCCAAGTCCAGCCGACGTCGACGGACTCGTTTTCCGATGGGAGGCACGATACGCCCCCCTCGGCTTCTCGCCCGGACCGGAGCGCCTGCTGGCGGCGATCGCGAGCCATCATCGCCTCCTCTTCATCCATCCCTTCCGCGACGGGAACGGGCGCGTCGCTCGCCTCACGCTCGATGCATACCTGATCGCCCTCGGACTCGACGCCAAGGGCGCCTGGACCCCGGCGCGCGGATTTGCGCGTGCCCGCAGCGCCTACTATTCCGCGCTCGGCGCCGCCGACGCCGAGCGACGGCATCCGACCGACGGTCGAGGCACCCGCAGCGCCGACGGGCTCCGCACCTGGTGCACTTTCGTGCTCGGCACGTTCCGCGAACAGGTGGAGTTCGTGTCGGCGCTGCTCGAGCCCACGGTGCTGCGCTCGCGCGTGCGGCTCGCGGTGGCCGCGGACGTGGCGTCGACGGCGAACGCATCCGACCACGCGGCGCGGCTGGTGTCGGCCGCTTGGGACTTCGGCCCGCTGACACGCGCAGCGATCGTCCGCGAGAGCGGCGTTCCCGAGCGCTCGGCGCGCAGGCTCCTGGCAGCGCTCGAGCGCCTGGGCTGGGTGCGCACCACCGCCGGGCGGGATCGGCGCGAGTCACTCGTACTCGGTGCCGTACCACTGCGCGCGGCGCCTACGGTCTTCCCGAACCTTTTCCTGCCAGATGCGACCTTGGCCGCTCCCACCAGGGTGAGGGACGAGTGATCGACCTCAGTGATTGACCGATACGTCCCGCATGAACTGTTATCGGTCATACATGAGTCCGATACTCAGCGTTTCTCGATTTGTCGGTCAATCTTTTTGATAGATTCTCGATATTCTGTCCGATAGACTTTTCGGACACCGCGACGCAAAAGCGGACCTCCCGCTCACGGTTCTCGCCGGAGCGAATCTCGGATCAGGGCACGCCCCCCCGATCCGGCGACCCTCACACCTCCCACCTCCCACCTCCCGTTCACCCGTTCGCCTTCAGGAACTCCGCCCGCAACGTCGCCATCATCAGCCCCCGCTTGTCGTACAGCCGCTTGAGCTTCCGCGGCTTCCGCTTGGCGAGCGCATACGACGTCAGGATCGGCAACGCGATCGTCGAATCCAGGTAGCAGACCACCGCATCCGGCAGCCGGTCCGGATCGATCTTCCCCCAGCTCACCGCCTCCGCCGGCGTCGCGCCCGACAATCCGCCCGTGTCCGGCCGCGCATCCGTGATCTGCAGGAAGTAGTCGTGCCCCTTCTCGTCGATCCCCAGCACCTCCTGGATCTGCGGCTCCGTCTGCAACGCGAAGTTCTTCGGGCTCCCGCCCCCCGCGATCAGCACCGCACTCGCCCCGCCATTGCGCTTGGCGTGCAGCACGATGCTCGCCGTCTCGTTCACGTCCTGGTTCGGGTCGAGGATGCAGCTGCCCCCCTCGAGCGCGAGCGCGGCGATGTTCATCCCGATGCTCGAGTCCCCCGGCGACGACGTGTAGATCGGCACGCCGCAGCGGTACGCCGCCGCCAGCAGCGACTTCTGCGGGATCCCCAGCGCCCTCTCGCGCTCCACCAGGTACTTGCCGCACAGATTGTGGAACTCCGCGCTCGACATCGTGCGCTGGAACTCCTCCGCCCGGATGATCTTCCGGAAGAACGCATCGGTCGAGAGCAGCACGTCGTAGTCGAAGAAGACGTCGTAGATGCGCACGACCCCCTCCTCGCGCAGCACGGTGTCCGATGCCTGCGGACTGCCGCGGTGCATCGAGAGGCCGAGCCCGAAGTGCGTGTCGTGGTAGAGATTCGCACCCGTCGAGATGATCCAGTCGACGAACCCCGCCTCCATCAGCGGGATGATCGTGCTCATCCCGAGCCCGGCCGGCGTCAGTGCGCCGGTGAGCGTCATCCCCACCGTCACGTCCTTGGCGAGCATCAGCTCCGTGAAGAGCGAGCAGGCCTCGCGCAAACGCCCCGAGTTGTAGCTCTGGAATGTCCCCTCGACCAGCTGCACCACCGACTCGCTCCCGTCGATCTTGCGCGGCTCGATCTTCTTGCCGCGCAGGAAGCTGCTCTGCGCCTTCGTCCCGACCTTGCTGCTCAGGGCCTCGCGCATCTCCGCTTCGCGCTTCTGTTCGGCCTTGTTCCCTCCCGGGGTCGCGCGCTCGGCCTTCGCCTTCGGCGCCGCCTTCGGGACGGACTTCGCCACCGCCTTCCCGTGTCGCGAGGCCTTGAACCCGCCGCGCTCGCGCGCCGCCTTCTTCTTCGCCGCCATCTCGTCTGACTCCGCCCGCTCGCGGGCACCGGGGTGGGTCGTGCTCCGGGAAAGATAGCCGTAGGATTGAAGCATGAAGAACTCCGGCCGCCTGCTCACCCTCGCCGTCGCACTCACCGCGCTGGCCCATCCCCTCACGGCGCAGCCTGCCGTCCAGGCCTTCCGCCTCGAGGAAACGACGATCGCGGAGATCCACGCCGCCCTGCGCGCCGGACGCATCACCTGCCGCGCCCTCGTCCAGCGCTACCTCGACCGCATCGATGCGCTCGACAAGCGTGGGCCGGCCCTCAACGCCATCATCACGATCAACCCCGCCGCCCTCGCCACCGCCGACTCCCTCGACGCGGCGATGGCCCGCGGCGGCGCGACCGCCCTCGGCGCGCTCCACTGCATCCCCACCATCGTGAAGGACAACTTCGAGACGCACGACCTCCAGACCACCGCCGGCTCGCTCGCACTCAAGGGCTGGGTACCGCGCCGCGACGCCACGCAGGTCGCGCGCATCCGCGCCGCCGGCGCCGTCGTCCTCGCCAAGTCGAACCTCGCCGAGTGGGCCTTCTCGCCATATGAGACGGTCAGCTCGATCCTCCCCGGATACTCGAAGAACCCCTACGCGCTCGACCGCGTCACCGCGGGATCGAGCGGCGGCACCGCCGCGGCGGTCGCGGCGAACCTCGGCGCGGTCGGGCTCGGCTCCGACACCGGCAACTCCATCCGCGGCCCCTCCGCACACCAGGCGCTCGTCGGCATCCGCTCGACGATGGGACTCACCACGCGCGCCGGCGTGGTGCCGCTCAGCAACGTGGCCGACATCGCCGGCCCGATGACGCGCACCGTCGCCGACGCCGTCGAACTCTTCCAGGTGATCGCGGGCGAGGACCCTGACGATCCGGTCACGAGCGAATCCCGCGGTCGGCGCGAACGCGACTACCGGCGCTTCCTCACGCCCGGCGGACTGCGCGGCGCGCGGATCGGCGTGCTGCGCCAGGCCTACGACCGCCCGACGCTCGACCCCGAGGTCGCCCAGGTCTTCGGCACCGCGCTCGGCGCGCTGCGCACCGCCGGCGCGACCGTCATCGACTCGGCGATGGTCGCGGGCCTCGACTCGATCCTCGCGATCGGCCGCGGCTGCAACCGCTTCAGGGCCGATCTCGAGGGCTACTTCGCCGCGCGCGGCGAGGGCGCGCCCGTGCAGACCGTCGACGCCATCCTGCGCAGCGGCGCCTTCCATCCGCTCGCACAGGTCCGCCTGCAGCAGGCGCAGGCGATCACGCTGCCGCCCGACTCGATCCCGGGGTGCCGCAATCGCCCACAGATGCGCGACGCACTGCGCGCCGCCGTCACCGCGCTGATGGACTCGCTCCGGCTCGACGCGCTCGTCTACCCGACGTGGAGCAACGTCCCGCGGCTGATCGGCGACCTGAACACGCCGCACGGCGACAACAGCCAGGTCTTCTCACCGGTCACCGGCTTCCCCGCCATCACCGTGCCGATGGGCTGGACCCGCGGCAACACGCTCCCGGCGGGGATCACCTTCTACGGCCGCGCCTGGAGCGAAGGGCTGTTGATCAGACTGACGTATGGTTTTGAGGCGGCGACACGCCACCGACGCCCACCCGCGCCCGGGCCGTCCTGAGCTGCAACTCGTAGGCCTCGGCCACCACGCGCGCAGCCTCCGCGGGATCGTCGGTCACGATCATCAGGTCCATGTCCCCGGGCGAGATCTTCCGCTCGGCGAGCACCTTGCTGTTCAGCCAGCGCACGAGCCCGGCCCAGTAATGCGTGCCGAAGAGCACCACCGGGAACTGCGAGATCTTCCCCGTCTGGATCAGCGTCAGCGCCTCGAAGAGCTCGTCGAAGGTGCCGAAGCCGCCGGGGAAGATGATGAACGCGCTCGAGTACTTGATGAACATTGTCTTGCGCACCGCGAAGTAGCGGAAGCCGACCAGCGTGTCCACGTACGGATTCGCCCCCTGCTCGAACGGCAGCTCGATGTTGCAGCCGATCGAATGCCCGCCACCGAGCTTCGCGCCCTTGTTCGACGCTTCCATGATCCCCGGTCCGGCGCCGGTGATGATCGAGAAACCCTGCTGGGCGAGCAGCCGCGCGAGCTCCACCGCCGCGAGGTACTGCGGGTCGTCGGGATGCGTGCGCGCCGACCCGAAGATCGAGACGCCCTTCTCGACGTTCGCGAGCTTGTCGAAGCCCTCGATGAACTCCGACATGATGCGCATCACGCGCCAGGGGTCGGTGCTCCGGAAGTCACTCTTGGGGCCGCCATACTGCAGCAGCTTGGCGTCCTCGGTCAGCGCCCAGGAGAAGTCGCCGATCGAGTCGTCGGTCGCCTCCCGCGGCAACGCCTTCGTGATCTCCGGCAGCGGTGCGAAGACGCCCGAGGCACGCATCCCCTCGGCGATCCGTTCCTGCAGGCCGGCCACGGACTCGGCACCCGCGGCCGCGATCACCTCGAGGTCCGCTGGACGGCCGGAGGCCGTGCGCGCCGTTTCCGCGCCCTTGGCCTGCGGCGCCTGCTTGGACTTCGCCGACTTCTTGGCGGCCGCGATGGTCGCCCGGCCGATGGGTTTCTTCTTCACGTGGGAGGGGCTCTTGGGTGCGGAGACGGGTGAAGTTTACCTTGCGTCGTGCCCCACAGCGACCCGCCCGGCCCGAACGCGAGCGCGCGATGACGCTGGTCATCCTGGTGGCCGACGGCGTGCGCGCGGACGCGCTCTTCGGGGCGATGGACGCCGGCCAGCTCCCCGCCCTCGCGCAGCTCCGCGCCGAGGGGAGCGCGCACACGATCACCTCGGTCTTCCCCTCGGTGACGGGACCGGCATACACGCCCTTCCTGCTGGGCCTGCATCCCGGACGCGCCGGTCTCCCCGGCATCCGCTGGTGGGACCGCTCGCGCACCGTCGGACGCTGGCCGGGCCACGCGCGCAGCTACGTCGGCATCGAGGCTCTGCGCGCCGACACCGACCTCACGCGCGAGCATCGCACCCTCTTCGAGTACGCCGAGCGCCCCCTCGGTGCCTTCACTCCGATCGGACGCGGACTCCGCGGCCGCCAGCGTGTCGGGGCCGACCTCGCGTTCGGGCTCCGGCTCGGCTGGATGCACTACCTCGGCGACTTCAAGCGTTGGGTCGCGCTCGACCGCGAGCTCGGACAGATGATCGCGCAACGCATCCGCGCCGAGCGTCCCGACGTCGCATTCCTCGTCCTGCCGGGGATCGACAAGTTCTCGCACCAGTTCGGCCACGAGTCCCCCGAAGTGTTGGAGGCGATGCGCGCCGTCGATGCGACCGTTGCCGCGATCCGCGACGGCGCCGAGCGCGACGGCCGCTGGCCCGGGACCGAGATCTGGGTCGTGAGCGATCACGGCCACTCGCCGGTCACGCAGCACGAGGATCTCGCCGGTCTCCTCGCCGGCTGGGGACTCGGCGTGATCTCGCATCCGTGGATCTTCACCGGCGGGCGCGACGCGGCGGTGATGGTGAGCGGCAACGCGATGGCGCACATCTATCTCGAACTCGATCGCCGCGACCGGCCCTGGTGGCCGGCGCTCGCCGGGCGCTGGCAGTCGCTCATCGACCGCCTGCTCGCGCGCGACTCGGTGGACCTGATGCTGCTGCCGCGATCACCCGACGACGTCGAGGTGCACGCGCGCGGACGCGGGATGGCGCGCGTCGTCCGTGATGCGGCTGGCCGGTACTCGTACCGCCCGCTGACCGGCGACCCGCTCGGACTCGGCGCACTCGGCGAGTTGGAGGGGCTCGATGCCGACACGGCGCACGACGCGACGCTGGCGACCGACTATCCCGACTCACTCGTGCAGATCGTCGCAGCGGCCGGCGCCGCGCGCTCGGGGGAGATCCTGCTCTCGGCCGCGCGCCGCTGGGATTTCCGCGCCAAGTACGAGCCGACGCCGCACCGTTCGTCGCACGGCGCGCTGCACCGCGAGCACCTGCTCGTGCCCTTCGTGATGTCGCGCCCCGCGGTCGGCACGCCGCGGCGCACCGTGGATGTGCTGCCGAGTGCGCTGCGGGTGATGGGGCTCGAGGTGCCGCCCGGACTCGACGGCCGGGCCGTGCGTTAGCTCGGCGTGACCAGCGTCGATGCCAGCAGCGCCTTGAGCCGCTCGGCCAGCGCGCGCTGGCGCGTGCGCAGCTGTTCGAGCCGCGGCCGCTCGACATGGCGCAGCAGGTAGCGCCGCACGATCTGCCAGCCGCGCTGCCGGCGCTCACCCACCGCCAGCGCGGCGAACGCCCAGAGCGGCTGCACCAGGAACGCGACGACGCCCCAGGTCCAGCCGAAGCGTGCGCCGACGGTCAGCGCCAGCGACAGGAACCAGACGGGGAAGAACACCGCGCCCACGAGCACGCGGTGCGTCACCAGCGCGTCGTCCCCCTCCCGCGCCGCGATCCACGACGCGAGCCACGCCGTCGCCTCGCGCGGGATCCAGAAGACGAGCGCGCCGAGGATCGAGACCGGCAGCATCAGCAGGAAGGGGAGCCGCGGGACGATCCAGCGCATCGCCTCACCGAAGCTCGGCGAGGCCGCGAGGGCCTGCGGCGAGAGTCCGAGCGTCCGGAGCGCGCGCGCGTGGCCGCGGAGCTCGGCCGCCGTCTCGCGCCACGCGTCGGCACGCCCACGCCGCAGTGCGCTGAGGGCTTCGGTCGTGATGCGCAGCCGGTGCACCTCCGCCGCCGGATCGGCGTCCGCCACAGAACCGAACTCGGCCCGCCAGACCTCCTCGGCCGCACGCACCAGCGGCTCGTCCTCCCACTGCTCGAGATTCAGCGAGACCGCGCGCATCGCGCCATCGATGCGCGCCGTGAGCTCCCGCACCGCGCCCCGGTTGGTGAGCTCCCCGACGAGGTCGTTCCAGCGGAACGGCTCGCTGATGATGACGTGCGCCTCGCTGCGGAAGGTGTCGCGGTCGCGGAAGACGAGTCCCATCGCCACGATCGGGAAGTCGGTGCCGATCAGTCCCGCCGCGCCGATCGCGATCCGCGCCGCGCCCGTCTTGAGCGGAGCGAGCTGCGCACCCGAGTGGCTAATCCCCTCGGGGAAGATCCCGACCGCGTCGCCGCGCGCGAGCACGTCGTGCACCGCGCGGAACGAGTCGAGGTTCTGCGAGAGCTTCGTCGGATCGTCCTGCTGTCGATAGACGGGGACCGATCCCACGGCGCGGACGAGCCAGCCGATCAAGGGGTGCGTGAAGAGCGTCGACTTGGCGAGGAAGCGCACCTCGCGGCCGGCGGTCCAGGCGACGAGCGCCGGGTCGACGAGCGAGTTGTTGTGATTCGCGACGAGCAGCACCGGCCCCGTGGCGGGCACCCGCGCGCCGGAGACCGTGACGCGATAGTACGAGCGCGTCGCGAGTTCACCGATGAGGGGCATCGCCCGGTAGAGCCACATGGGAGGTGAAGATACCACCCGCGGCACGGCGGCCGGCTAGATTGCGGGTCGTATGTCCGGCCTCGTCCTCCGCCTGCTCCCCCACGCGCTGCTCTCGCCGCGGCTCGCACTGGCCCTGCTGATCGTGGCCTGGCGCTTCCGCCGCGAGCGCTGGTGGGCACAGATGCCCTTTCTGCCGCTCCCCGCGCGCGACTACGTGCGCTGGCGGATGTACACCGCCTACGGCGACCGCGACGCGGTGCCCCCGGTCGAGGACGTCATCCGCTACGCCCGCTGGGCCGCGCGCTTCCCGTGAGCGTGTCGTGACCGCGTCGTTCGAGGCTCGCCTGAAGGCCCAGGCGCTGGGCCTCGGATTCGACCTCGCCGGCATCGCGACGCTCGGCCCCGCCGACACCACCGAGGCCTTTGAGCACTGGCTCGCCGAGGGATACCAGGGCGAGATGCACTACCTGCAGCGCGGCGCCGACCTCCGGCGCGACACGACGCGCCCTGAACCGGGAATGCGGTCCGCAGTGGTCGTCGCGCTCGACTACGGCGGCCGCGAGCCCGACGGCCCGGTGGCGCGTTACGCCCGCGGCGACGACTACCATCGCCTGATGTGGGACCGCCTCGAGGAACTGCTGCGGTGGGCGCGCGCCGAGCAGGGGGAGTCAGTCCGCGGCCGCGCCTACGTGGACACCGGGCCGATCCTCGAGCGGGACCTCGCCCGGCGCGCCGGGCTCGGTTGGTTCGGCAAGAACACCCTGCTGATCAACCCGCGGATCGGTTCGTTCTTCTTCATCGGCGCGCTCTTCCTCGATCTCGACCTCGCACCCGACGCACCATTCGCCGAGGAGCACTGCGGCACCTGCACGCGCTGTCTCGAAGCCTGTCCGACCCAGGCCTTCGTCGCGCCCGGCGTGATGGATGCGCGCCGCTGCATCTCGTACCTCACGATCGAACTGCGCGGTCCGATCCCTGAGGAGTTCCACACGGTGATCGGCGAGCACCTTTACGGCTGTGACATCTGCCAGGACGTCTGTCCCTGGAACGTGCGATTCGCACAGGCGCTGACGGAGCCCGCGTTCGCTCCGCGGAGCGTGCTCGCGGCGAAGGATGCGCGCACACTCGCGCGCGACCTGCTCGCGCTCTCACCTCCCGAGTTGAGCGCCGCCTTCAAGGGCTCGGCGATGCGGCGCGCCACGCAGGTCGGCCTGCGGCGCAACGCCGCCGTCGTGCTCGGCAACACCGGGACCGCAGATCGCCCCTGAGGGCCCCGGCGCGCACAAGGGCTCGGCGCATCCCGCGCCCGCGCGAGGCTCGAAGTCCAGCACCCCACCGGTCGCGCTGCGCGACACCTCGCAACAGGCGAGCAGCACCTCGCGCAGCATCGTCCGCCCGCGCTGTACGCGTGACTTCATGCCCGAGACGCTGATGCCGAGCCGCGTCGCGACGTCCACCTGCGCCAATCCGCCTAGCTCCACGAGGGTCAGCGCCTCCCGATAGGGATCGGGCAGCGCTTCGACCATCGGCCGCACGCAAGACGAGAGTTCGGCGAGCGCGGTCGTGTCGTCCGACTCGATCACCGCATCGACGGAATCCAGCGATTCGCTGCCGACCTCGCGACGCCGTGCCGGCGAGCGGTAGTAGTCCGCGATCGCGTTGCGCGTGACCTGGAAGAGCCAGGGCAGCAGCCGGTCGTCCTGGTCGATCGACGCCGCGTGCTGGTGCACCCGCAGGAAGACCGTCTGCACGAGATCGGCCACGTCCGCCGGATCGTCGATGCGCTGCGCCACGAACGCCGTGAGCCGTACGTGGACATCGTGCCAAAGCTGCTCCGAGACCGAGGTCCCGGAGCGCTCCGGACGCAGTGGACCGGTCACCTCGCTACCGGCAGCCGCAGCTGCCACCAGAAGTCTCATCCGAGCCGCAGCAGCTGACCTTCGCGGACGGCTGGCAGCAGGTGGACTGCTCCGACGTGCCGCAACATGCGGCGGGTGCGGCAGACGGGCGGTCGGCGTCGCGTGCAGGGGCTCCGGCGACCGGTGGATCGATCATCGTGACTTGGATCTGCATGATGGGCTCGCTTGCAGGGGGTGATGGATCGGGTCGGTCCCGCGTTGTCGGGAGCGCCTCCACCCAAGAGACGGACCGACTCGCGGAAGGACGCAGGGGACCTCCGGAACGGACGCGCATCACTTCCGCCCGCCCCGGTCCCGGGTCCGCCGATCCACGGGATGCTCCCCGGTGTCCGGTGGCGCGCCCGTGCCGCCGCGCACCTGCTTGAGCGCGTCGGCGAGCGTCTCCACCACGCCGCCTTCGCCGAGCAGCTCCACGACATCGGCGCGCTCGAGCACGCGCCATACCGCCGGCTGCACCTCGGAGAGGACTACGCGTGTGCCGTCCTTCCGGCTGCGGCGGATCACGTCCTTGAGCGCATGCAGTCCGGTCGAGTCGATCGCCGGCACGCCGCCGAGCCGCAGGATCAGCACCTGCGGCCGCTCCGCGACCTCGCGCAGCGTGTCCTTGAACCGGTCCGCCGCGCCGAAGAAGAAGGGCCCGTTGATCGCATAGATCTGCACGTCGCGCGGTGCCGCGGGGGTGAGCTCGGCGTCGCCATTCGCGTCCTCGCTGTCCGCGACCTCGCGGCGGATCGCCATGACCTCGGAGACCTCCGCCATCCGCTTCATGAACAGGAACGCCGCCAGCACCATCCCGACGCCGATCGCCACCGTGAGATCCACCAGCACCGTGAGCAGGAAGGTGGTGACGAGCACCGCGACGTCGCTGCGCGGTCCGCGGAACTCGCCGACGAAGACCCGCCATTCGCTCATGTTGTAGGCGACGACCACGAGGATCGCGGCGAGCGTCGCCATCGGGATCAGTGCCGCCCAACGGCCGAAGAAGAGCGTGATCAGGAGCAGCGTCAGCGCGTGCACCATCCCCGCCACCGGCGTGCGTCCGCCGCTCTTCACGTTGGTCGCCGTGCGCGCCAGCGCCCCGGTGGCGGGGATCCCGCCGACCATCGCGCTGGCGATGTTCGCCACTCCCTGGCCCACGAGCTCCATGTTCGAGCGATGCCGCGCGCCGATCATCCCGTCGGCGACGACCGCCGAGAGGAGCGACTCGACGCCGCCGAGCAACGCGATCGTCATCGCGGGGCCGACCAGCGCCGTGATCTCGACGAAGGAGAGCTGCGGCAACCGCGGCACCGGGATCGCCGCGCTGATCTCGCCGAAGCGGCTGCCGATCGTCTCGACCGGAAGTTCGAGCCATCTCACCAGTACCGTCGTCACGATCAGCGCCACGAACGGACTCGGCAGCTTGCGGCTCACCCGCGGCCACGCGATCACGAGCAGCAGCGCGAGCACGGCGATGAGCGCGGTGGTGAGGTCGGCGGAACCGAGATGCTGGCCGTAGTCGCGCCACTTCTCGACGAACTCCGGCGGCACCGTCCCCATCCGGAGGCCGAGGAAGTCCTTCACCTGGCTCGAGCAGATGATCACCGCGATCCCGCTCGTGAACCCGATCACGAGCGGGTGCGGGATGAACTTGATCGCCGCACCGAACTTGAGCAGTCCCATCAGCACGAGGATCACCCCGGCCATCAGCGTCGCGACGATCAGTCCGTCCACGCCGTACTGCTGGACGATCCCGTAGACGATGACGACGAAGGCACCGGTCGGTCCGCCGATCTGCACGCGCGAGCCGCCGAGCGCCGAGATCAGGAACCCGGCGACGATCGCCGTCCAGAGCCCGCGGTCCGGCGTGACACCGCTGGCGATCGCGAAGGCGATCGCGAGCGGGAGCGCGACGATGCCGACGATGACCCCGGCGGTCAGGTCGGCGGTGAACTGCGTGCGGTCGTAACCCCGGAGCGTCGTGACGAGCTTCGGGACGAGCATCAGCTCAGGCCGCTATGCCTGCATCGACGCGGAGCGCCGAGCGGACCGCCGGCGCGACCACCGTGCCGTAGAGCTCGATCGCGCGCAGCATCTCGCGATGCGGCATCGTCCCGACGCTGAACTGGATCGTGAAGCGCTGGTGCCCGAAGAGCTCGTGCTCCCAGAGGATCTTGTCGATGACCTGCTGCGCGTCGCCGACCAGGATCGCGCCGTGTGGCGAGCGCTCGGCGTCGAACTGCCGGCGCGTCGGCGGCGGCCAGCCGCGCTCGCGGCCGATCTTGCCCATCTGCTGCATGTAGGGCGGGAAGGCCGCCTCCGCTGCGGCCGCGCTCGTGTCGGCGATGAAGCCGTGCGAGTTGATGCTGATGACCGGCGTGCCGTCGTGCCCCGCCTTGGCCCACGACTCGCGATAGAGGTCGGCGTACGGCACGAAGCGCTCCGGGGATCCGCCGATGATCGCGAGCGCCATCGGCAGGCCGAGGGTCGCGGCCCGCACGACCGACTGCGGCGTGCCGCCGACCGCGATCCAGACCGGGAGCGGCTGCTGCACCGGACGCGGGTAGACCGGCTGGTCCTGGAGCGGCGCGCGGAAGCGCCCGCTCCAGGTGACGCGTTCGGCGTCGCGCAACTGGAGCAGGAGCTCGAGCTTCTCGGTGAAGAGCGCGTCGTAATCCCGCAGGTCGTGGCCGAAGAGCGGGAACGACTCGATGAACGAGCCACGGCCCGCCATCAGCTCGGCGCGGCCGTTGCTGAGGAGGTCGAGCATCGCGAACTCCTGGAACGCCCGCACCGGATCGTCGGAACTCAACACCGTGACCGCGCTCGTGAGCCGGATGCGCGTGGTGCGAGCAGCGATCGCCGCGAGCACGACCGCCGGCGTCGAGACGAGGTAGTCGGGGCGGTGGTGCTCGCCGATGCCGAAGACGTCGAGCCCGACCTGGTCGGCGAGTGCGGCCTCCTCGAGCAGGTTCGCCATCCGCTGCTGGGGCGCCAGCGTATGGCCGGAGCGGTCGGGCGTATTCTCGACGAAGGTGTAGAGGCCGAGCTCCATCAGCGGATGCTCTTGTACATCATGTCCACCAGCTCGTCGTACATCGCCTCGGCCTCCGGCTCGCCCTTCTGGATCGCGGACGCCGCACAGTGCTTGAGATGGTTCCGCATCAGTTCACGGCTCACGCCGCGCAGCGCTTCCTGTACCGAGGAGACCTGCGTAAGGATGTCGGCGCAGTAGCGGTCCTCCTCGATCATCCGCTGGATGCCGCGCACCTGGCCCTCGAGCCGGCGGAGCCGGTTGAGGTTGCGCTCCTTGATCTCGGGGTCGACGGCGACGGCCTTGCGGCCGCCGTCGTTCTCCTGGACGCCGCAACTGCAGGCGGCGGCACTGGACTCGGCGGCGGCGTTCGCGAGCGGCTTGCGGGTGGATCTACTGGGCATCCGGGGCTCTCGGCTCAGGGTACAGGATGAAGTCTAATATACCCCCCGCCCCTATTCAATCCCATCAGGCCGATCACCGATCTCCGGTGCCATTCCCAGCTCACGCTCCTTCACCAATGACCAGATGGCGGGGATGACGAGCAGGGTGAGCATTGTACTGCTCACCATCCCGCCGATCATCGGCGCGGCGATGCGCTTCATCACGCTCGCGCCCGTCCCCGAGCCCCAGAGGATCGGCAGCAGTCCGAGCATCGTCGACGCCACCGTCATCATCTTCGGCCGCACGCGCTCGACCGCCCCCTCCATCACGGCCTCGTGCAGCGCGCGGGGGCCCGCCTCGCGATCCGCCGCGCGGCGCGCCGCCCACGCCTGATTCAGGTACACGAGCATCAGCACGCCGGTCTCGGCCGCGACGCCGGCCAGCGCGAGGAACCCGATCGTGACTGCCACCGACCAGTCATAGTCGAGCATCCACAGGAACCAGACGCCACCGACCAGCGTGAACGGGATCGAGAGCATCACGATCAGCGTCTCGCGGATGTTCCGGAAGTTCAGGTAGAGCAGGAGGACCACCAACGCCAGCGTCGCCGGCACGACCAACTGCATCCTCGACTTGGCGCGTTCCATGTACTCATACTGCCCGCTCCACGCGACCGTATAGCCTGCCGGCAGCGTCACGTTCTCCGCCACCATCCGTTGTGCTTCGGCCACGTACCCGCCGATGTCGCGCTCGCCTGGATCGATGAAGACCCACGCGGTCGGGAGCGCGTCCTCCGTGCGCACGACCATCGGTCCGGACACCTGCGTGATCGTCGCGACCTGCCCGAGCGGCACCTGTGCGACGCCCGGACGCGCGGTGACCGGTCGCCCGCCGGCGGGACCGCTGCTCCCAGCGGGGGAGGCGGGCATCCCGCCCGGCATCGACGCAGCCGCGGCCGCACTGCCGAGCTCGTGGCTGATCGGCAAGAGCACCGCCGCGAGTCGCTCGGGAGTGTCGCGCAGTTCCTGCGGGTACCGAAGCCGGACGCCGTAGCGCTCCCGTCCTTCGACGGTCTGGGTGATGGTCATCCCGCCGATCGCGGTCGCGATCACCGTCTGGATGTCGCCGACATTGAGGCCGTGCCGCGCCGCGGCCGCGCGGTCGATGTCGATGTCGAGGTAGTAGCCCGACTGCGCACGCTCCGCGAAGACGCTGCGCGTGCCGGGCACCATCGAGAGGTGCGACTCGACCTCCTTGCCGATCCGTTCGAGCACCGCGAGGTCCGGCCCGAAGATCTTGAGCCCGACCGGCGTCCGGATCCCGGTGGCCAGCATGTCGATGCGTCCCTTGATGGGCATCGTCCAGGCATTGCTCACGCCCGGGAGCCGCACCGCCGAATCCATCGCGGCGATGAGCCGCTCGTAGGTCATCCCCGGGCGCCACTCGGATTCCGGCTTGAGGGTGATCGTCGTTTCGGTCATGTCGAGCCCCGCCGGGTCGGTGGCCGTGTTGGCGCGTCCGGTCTTCCCCCACACCCGCTCCACCTCCGGGAACGCCCTGAGGATCCCATCCTGCTGCCGGAGCAGTTCGCGGGCGCGGGCGACGCTGATCCCGGGGAGCGTGGTCGGCATGAAGAGGATCGTGCCTTCCTGCAGCGGAGGCATGAACTCGCCGCCGATGCGCGCGAACGGGATCCAGGTGAGGATGAGCGCGACGGCTGCCGCCGCGATGACCGGCCAGCGGTGGCGTTGCGTGAACGCGAGCACCGGCCGATACACGCGGATCATCCCGCGACTCAGCGGGTTCCGCGACTCCCGCTTGATCCGGCCGCGCACGAAGTAGCTCATCAGCACCGGCACGAGCAGGATGCTGAGCACGCTCGCAGCCGCCATCGCGAACGTCTTCGTGAGCGCGAGCGGCGTGAAGAGCCGCCCCTCCTGCCCCTCGAGCGTGAACACGGGGATGAAGGAGACGGTGATGATGAGGAGCGAATAGAAGAGCGAGGGACCGACTTCCGACGCCGACGCGATCACCAGCGCTCGGCGGTCGGCCGCGGAGAGCGTCCGCGTGTCGAGCGCGTCCTCGCCCGCGGGGATCCGGCGCTCGAGATGCTTGTGCATGTTCTCGACCATCACGATCGCGGCGTCGATCATCTCGCCGATCGCGATCGCGATGCCCCCGAGCGACATGATGTCCGCACCGATGCCCATCGCACGGAGCCCGATGAACGCGACCAGCACGCTCACCGGCAGCGTGATCACGGCCACGAGCGCGGACCGCACGTGCAGCAGGAACACGATGCAGATCAGCGCCACGATCACGAACTCCTCCACGAGCGTGTCGCGGAGCGTCGCCACCGCGCGCTCGATCAACGCGCTGCGGTCGTACACCGTGTGCACCACCACGCCTGGCGGGAGCCCCCCCTGCACCGCCGCGAGCTTCGCCTTCACGCGCGCGATCGTCTCCAGTGCGTTCTCGCCGGACCGCATCACCACGATCCCGCCCACGGCATCTCCGCGACCGTCAAGGTCGGTGATGCCGCGTCGCACCGCCGGTCCCACGCTGACGCGTCCCAGCTCCCGGACGCGCACCGGCACGCCCCCCGCCGTCGCGCCCACGACCACCTGCTCGATGTCGCCGATGCCGCGCAGGTAGCCGAGCCCCCGGACCATGTACTCGCGCTCGGACAGCTCCATCACCATCGCGCCGACGTCGGCGTTCGCGTTCTGCACCGCCCGCATCACTTGCGCGACCGAGACGCCGTGGGCCCGCATCCGGGCGGGATCGAGATCCACCTGATACTGCTTCTCGAACCCCCCGACGCTCGCCACCTCGGCAACACCGGGAACGGCCGTGAGCGCATAGCGGAGGAACCAGTCCTGCACTGCCCGGAGCTGCGCGAGGTCGAGCCGCCCGCTCGTATCCTCCAGCGCGTACTGGAACACCCAGCCGAGCCCGGTCGCGTCCGGCCCGAGCGTCGGCGCCACGGCAGCGGGGAGTCGGCCCGCAAGTCCGTTCAGGTACTCGAGCACGCGGCTGCGCGCCCAGTAGAGGTCCGTGCCGTCGTCGAAGATCACATAGACGAACGACACACCGAAGAAGGAGTAGCCGCGCACCGTGCGCGCGCCCGGCACCTTGAGCATCTCCGCCGCGATCGGGTACGTGACCTGATCCTCGACGATCCGGGGCGCCTGCTCGCCGTAATCGGTCTGCACGATCACCTGCACGTCCGAGAGATCGGGGAGCGCCTCGAGCGGCGTCGTGCGCGCGGCCCACACGCCGCCCAGCGTGAGCGCAGCCGCGCCGAGCAGCACCACGACCGGGTTCCGGACGGACCAGCCGATGAGATTGCGCAGCATCACGTCACCTCGGCGGACGCTTCGTGGGCGTGCTGGCGGGCGGGACCGTGATCTCCATCCCGGGCATGTTGCCCATGCCGCCCAGCGCGGTACCCAGATTCGATTCCGCATCGACGAGGAAGGTCGCCGACGCGACCACGACGTCGCCTGCGACGAGCCCGCGCACGACCTCCACCCGGGTGTCGGTGGTCATCCCGAGCACCACTGGGCGCGGTTCGAGGCGACCGTCCGCGAGCCGCACGAAGACGATCGTGCGTTCCCCGGTGGCGAGCACCGCCGACCGCGGCACGCTGAGCACCGCTGGGCGCGCCGTGCCGGCGAGCTGCAGCGTCGCGTACATCCCCGGTTTGAGGCGAAGATCGGCATTGGCAAGCGTGATCCGGACGCGCGCGGTCCGGGTCTCCGTCGACAGGGTGGGATAGACGTACCCGACACGGCCGCTCCAGCGCTCTCCGGGGAATGCATCGAGGGTCGCGACCACCGACTGCCCGACACGGAGCGACCGCAGATCCTGTTCGTAGACCTCGCCCTCGACCCACAGCGTCGTCAGGTCGGCCACTCGATAGAGCACCGCGCCCGCCATGATCCGCTGGCCTGCTTCGACATTCTTCTCCAGCACCGTCCCGCTCGCCGGCACGCGCAAGGTGATCGTGCGCGCGGCCGACCCCGTGCGCTCCACTCGCGCGATCTCCTCCTCCGGCACGTCCCACCAAGCGAGCCGACGGCGTGCGGAGGCGATCAGATCCGCCGCATCCGCCTGCGTCTTGGCATCACCCGCCGCGACGTCGCGCGCCAGCCGATGTGCGAGCAGCAGCTCCTCCTGCGCCGTCACGACCATCGGGGCGTAGAGCTCGAGCAGCGGCGCACCGGCGCGCACCGATTGCCCGGTGTAGTCCACGTACAGGCGCTCCACCCAGCCGTCGACCTTCGGGGCGATCGTCCGGATGCGCGTCTCGTCCACCACCACTTGCCCCACCGTGCTGATGTCGTGGGCCAACGGTCCCGTCGTGACCGTCGCGAACGTCACGCCGATGCGCCTGGCCTGCTCGGCACTGAGCGTCACGGTGCGCGTCGAGTCACCTTCGGGCATGGCCATGGAGGCGTGGTCGCCGCCGGTCGCAGCGGCGGCCGCAGCGGCGGCCGCGGCGGCGGTCTCGGCGGCGGTCTCGGTGGCGGCCACCGGCCCCTCGCGAGTCGCCCACCACGCGACGAACACGGCGCCCAGCACGACCGCGACCAGCACCAGCGCGCGCCAGCGCCCGTGCCCGGGTGCCGCCGTCATCTCCGGATCCTGTGGCATATCAGCGATCTCCTCCGCGCGCGCCGATCGCGGCCGCGGCGAGCAATGGTCGGCCGGTCAGCATCTCGAGCTCGGCCCACGCGCGGCCCTGCGTCGCGTCCAGCGCGACGAGCTCCTGCCGGTATCGGTTCACGGTCATGCGATCGTCGATCACCGTCATGAAGTCCACGGCGCCGGTGCGGTAGGACGCGAGCGCCGCGATGGCGGCCGCTTCCGCCTGCGGCAGGACCGAGCCCCGGTAGAGCGCCGCGAGGTCACGCACGCTCACGAGCTCGGCGTGGACCTCGCCCACGCGGCCGCGCGTCGCCGCACGCATCGTCGCCAGGTCCGCCTCCGCCATCGCCCGCATCGCGCCGGCCTCGTCACGCATCGCGAGCTGGCGCGAGCGCGCCCAGATCGGCAACGCGGCGCCGACCATCAGGCTCCCCATCCGTTCCGTCCCCATCGCGCTCGCCCGCTCGCCGTACTGCAGCCCGACCTGCAGATCCGGCCAGCGGTCGCGGGTGGCGAGTCGCAGGTCGGCCGAGGCGGCGTCCACCTCGGCCACGCCCGCGGCGAGCATCGGACGCGACGTCAGGGCGAGCGTCTCGAGCGCCTCACGGGTCGGCACGGAATCGGGGAACTCCGGCAGCACCGGCGTTCCGTTCAACGAATCCAGCGGGAGGTCGAGTGCGGCCGCGAGCCGCGACTGCGCGCTCGCGTCCATCGCCAGCATCCGGAGCACCTCCGCATCCATCCGCGCGATCTCCACCTGCGCGCGCAGCACGTCCACCTGGCGTCCGTCGCCGACGCGGTACATCGCGGCAGCGACCGCGGCGACGTCCTCGAGCAGCCGCCGGGTCTCGCGCGCGATCGCGACCTGCCGCAGCACGACAGCGCGCTCGTAGAACGCCATCGCCGCCGTCGTGCGCGCGTCGGACCTCACCTCCTCTGCGAGCGCGCTCGCGGCAGCGGAGCGTGCCCGGGCCGCATCGCCCGCGGCCGTCAACTTTCCGGGCAATGGCAGCATCTGCATCAGCTGCAGCTGCCGCATTCCGAGCGTCGGGTCCGCCTGAAGCCCCGGCAGCAGGTAGTTCATCAGGCCGAGCTGCAGGGTCGGGTCCGGTGGCTTCGTGGCCCCTGCGACGCGCGTCGCTGACGCGCGTGCGAATGCGGCGGCGGCGTGCACGCGCGGACTCCGACGATCGACCGTCGCCAGGATCTCGGCGAGGGTGAGCGGTCGGTCGCGCGGCGCGGCGCTCGGCAGCGGGGGCGCGTCCTGCGCCGGGAGACCGCGCGGAGGGACGAGTAGTACGCACGTGAACGCGAGCGCAGCGATCGCGCCGCGGTTCCATCCCGCTGGGGCTGACCTCATGTGGCGGATCCTCGATGCCGGGACGCGACTCGCCGACGCGGCGGACGCGGGCGCGCACGCGGCGCGCCGTCGCCCCACGTCGTTCACGCCGTGGGGCGGTCGATCGAGGTCAGGCTCGAGGAGGTGGGTAGTCCGGTGCGGGTGCGACCACCGCGGGCCGTGCCTCGTTGCGCGCCGCCGGATGCTCGTGCGACGGCGCGGCCGCGACCACGGCGAAGGTCGGTGTGACGACCACCGGGCTCGTGCAGGACGCGATCATTGCACATCCGTCGTGTTCACCCGGGAGCGGCGCCGGCGACCCGTGCCCCTCATGCGGCTCGCAGTCGTCGTGGCCCGTCTGCGCGGCCACAGGTGCCAAGCCGGGCGCGCACGACGACTGCGCCGCAGCGAGGGTCGCCACGGCGAAGGCCGCTGCCGCCAATGCGGCGAGCATCCGCCGACGCATCATCCGTTTCATCGTTCCTTGCGGTACCCCAGAGTCAGCCGTACGGTAGGGATTCTTTCCTGTCGATGCAATCGGCTCGAACGCCGACACGCGGTCGGCGATTCCCTCACACCGGATCAACCATGTCGTTCGCCTTCCGACGCCCCCACCTCGCGCTGTCGATCTTCCTCGTCGCGTGGACGCTGCTGGCAGGGTCGGCCGCAGCGCAGACCGCGACCGATAGCGCGGCGATCGTGCGCGTGATCGAACGCTTCCACGGCGCACTCGAGCAGGGCGACAGCGCGGCCGCGCTCGCGCTGCTCGCCCCGGGTGCCGTGATCCTCGAGAGCGGCAGCGCGGAGTCGGTCGCCGAGTACCGCGCGCACCAC
Organism: Gemmatimonadaceae bacterium; assembly: GCA_031396725.1. Taxonomy (GTDB): domain Bacteria; phylum Gemmatimonadota; class Gemmatimonadetes; order Gemmatimonadales; family Gemmatimonadaceae; genus Pseudogemmatithrix. The sequence goes on from JANNLH010000029.1 coordinate 39,200, forward strand.
CTGCCGGCGGACATCGAGTTCGCTCGGGCGATCAAGAGTGCCCGCACGTCGCTGCGCATCACCGTGCGGGGCGACCTCGCGTGGGCCGCAGGGACGAGCACCACGCAGGGCGAGTTCAAGGGTCGGGCCGTGAATTCGGCGGGAGCCGAACTGCTCGTGTTCGAGCGCACGTCCGCCGGTTGGCGGATCGCCGCCATCCACTGGTCGTCGCGTCGGCGCAATTGATCCGCTGGCGACGCGCGCCCTCGGCGCGCGTCGGGGAGGCACGAGATGCAGGAGTCGCACGATCACGGGCGCGCCCCCGTGGATGTTTCCGATCACGCGCACGCCGACAGGCACGCCGACAGGCACGCCGACAGGCACGCCGACAAGCACGCCGACAAGCACGCCGACAAGCACGCCGGCCACTCGGTCGCGATGTTCCGGCGCAAGTTCTGGGTCGCACTCGCGCTGACCGTCCCGACGCTGGTCTGGGGCGAGATGATCCCCGGCGTCCTCGGCTTCACGCCTCCCGCGGTACCCGGGGCGCGATGGATCCCGGTCCTGTTCGGATCCGCCGTGTTCTTCTTCGGCGGATGGGTGTTCCTGCGCGGAGCGGCGAGCGAGCTTTCCGACCGTCGGCCGGGGATGATGACGCTGATCTCCCTCGCGATCAGCGTGGCGTTCCTCTTCAGTGTCGCCGTCACCTTCGGGCTCGTCGGCGGGATGACGCTCTGGTGGGAGCTCGCGTCGCTCGTGACCATCATGCTGCTCGGGCATTGGATGGAAATGCGCTCGATCAACCAGGCCGAGGGCGCGCTCAAGGCGTTGGCCAAGCTCCTCCCCGACCTGGCCACACGCGTGCAGGGGGAGCACCTCGAGGACGTTGCCGTCGCCGAGCTGCGCGAGGGCGACCTGGTGCTCGTGCGTCCCGGCACGGCCGTCCCCGCGGATGGTCAGGTCGCGGACGGCCGCAGCGAGGTGAACGAGTCGCTCGTGACCGGCGAGTCGCGTCCGGTGCTCAAGGAACCCGGGGCCGCGGTCATCGCGGGCACGGTCAACGGCGACGGCTCGCTCCGCGTCACGGTCACGCGCACCGGGGACCGCACGGCGCTGGCCGGCATCATGCGGCTGGTCTCACAGGCGCAATCGTCCAAGTCGCGCGCCCAGGTGCTCGCCGACCGCGCCGCGTTCTACCTCACGCTCGTGGCCGTCGGCGCGGCGATCCTGACGGCCGTCGTCTGGGTGCTCGTTGGCGCCGAGCCCGCGTTCGTCGTCGAGCGCGTGGTCACGGTGCTCGTGATCGCCTGTCCGCACGCGCTCGGCCTCGCGGTGCCGCTCGTGATCGCCATCTCCACGACGATGGGTGCGCAGAACGGGCTGCTCGTGCGCGACCGTCGCGGACTCGAGGAGGCACGCAACCTCACGACGGTCGTCTTCGACAAGACCGGCACCCTGACGCTGGGCGAGCATCGCGTCGTTGCGATGCGAACGGCCGAAGGACTTTCGGAAGACGACGCACTCCGGCTGGCGGCCGCGCTGGAGCACGATGCCGAGCATCCGGTGGCGCGCGCGATCGTCCAGAGCGCCGCGGACCGAAAGCTCACGGTGGCGGCGTCGACGGACTTCACGGCGATCCCCGGTCACGGCGTGCAGGCGACGGTCGAGGGGCGCGCCCTCGCCGGCGGCGGACCGAATCTCCTGCGCCGGCTCGGCGTCGAGCCCGATGCGCGCTTCGCGGAGTTCGTGGCCGCGTCCGCTGCGCGCGGGGACGGCATCATCCATCTCGTCGAGGGAACGCGGATCCTCGCCGCCTTCGCCGTTGCCGACGCCGTGCGTCCGGAGTCGAGCGAGGCCATCCGGAACCTGCACGAGCGCGGCATCGAAGTCGCGATGCTCACCGGCGACGCGCAGGCGGTCGCCGATGCCGTGGCCACGTCGCTCGGCATCGACACCGTCTTCGCGCAGGTGCTGCCCGAGCAGAAGGTCGAGCGCATCCGCGCACTGCAGGCCGAGGGCAAGCGCGTCGCGATGGTGGGCGACGGCATCAACGACGCGGCCGCGCTCGCCGCCAGCGACTGCGGCATCGCCGTCGGCGCGGGCACCGACGTCGCCGTCGAGGCCGGCGACATCGTGCTCGTGCGCAGCGACCCACGGGATGTGCCGCGCATCATCACACTGAGCGCGGCGACCTACCGGAAGATGGTGCAGAATCTCTGGTGGGCCGCCGGCTACAACGTCGTCGCGATCCCGCTCGCGGCGGGAGTGCTGATGCCGTGGGGCGTCGTGCTCAGTCCGGCGATCGGTGCGGTACTGATGTCGCTCAGCACCGTAATCGTCGCGCTGAACGCGCAGCTGCTGCGACGTACTCGACTCTGAGTCCCAGCGACGCCGGAGGAAAGCGACTTGACCACCGGCGGTATTACTGAGTATTATTCAGTATGCCGAACGATCGCCCCCTCGCGCGCATCAGCATGACCATCCCGCCCGACGTGCTCCGGCGGGCCGACCGCATCGCCAAGCGCGAGGGCCGCTCCCGCAGCTGGGTGCTCACCGACGCCGTGCGGCGCCTCGAGGAACCTGCGCCCGCTCGATCCCCCCGCCTCGACGACTCGAGGCGCAGCATGCTCGAGGCGGATCTCGCACTCTCGCCCACCGAGCGTGTGCTGGCCGCCGAGCGCACCGCGCGCGAGGTGCCGGTCCGCCGGTTCGGGGCGCTCTTCGTCACCTTCGACCGCTTCGAGGACTATCTCGACTGGAAGCGCCGCGAAGCCGCGGGGCGATGACGGGGCCGCCGTTCCGCACCGAGCTCGCGGAGGTCTGCTGGCGACTGAACCAGGCGGGCGCGCGCTACCTGTTGGCCGGCGCACGCGCCCTGCAGTTGTGGGGCAGCGCCCGCGCCACCCGCGACATCGACATCCTCATCGAGCCCACCGAGGAGAACGCCCGGCGTGTGCTCGACGCGCTCGCGACCACGGGCTACGGCTTCGCGAAGGACTGGGCGGCCGCGGAAGTGGCACGGAAGTTCGTCACGATCATCGGCGACTCCCCGCGCGTGGATATCCTGACGCTCGCGTGGAGCGTCCGGTACCGCGACGCGATCCGCACCGCCGAACGCTTCGACGTCGAGGGCGTCGAGATCCCGACGATGTCCCTCGATGACCTGATCGCCTCGAAGCAGACGGGCCGGCCGCAGGACCTGGCGGACCTCGTGGTGCTGGAGGAGATCCGCCGCCTGCGATGAGCGCTACGGCGCGACCGCGAACCGCGCCCGCCTGAGCCTGAGCGAGTTCCCGACCACGCTCACCGAACTGAACGCCATCGCCGCGCTCGCCAGGATCGGGCTCAGCATCAGCCCGAACGCCGGGTAGAGCGCCCCCGCCGCCACCGGGATCCCGACGACGTTGTAGATGAACGCCCAGAACAGGTTCTGCTTCATCGTCCGCATCGTGCGCCGCGAGAGCGCGATCGCCTGCGCCGCGGCGCGCAGGTCGCCGCGCATCAGTACCACATCGGCCGCCTCCACCGCGATGTCGGTCCCGGTGCCGATGGCCATTCCCACATCCGCTTGCGCCAACGCCGGCGCGTCGTTGATGCCGTCCCCGACCATCGCCACGACCTTCCCCTCGCCCTGCAGCCGCTTGATCTCGGCCACCTTGCCGTCGGGCATCACGCCCGCGACCACGCGGTCGATCCCCGCCGCGCGCGCGATCGCGTCCGCGGTGCGCTGGTTGTCACCCGTCAGCATCACGACCTCCAGTCCCATCGCGTGCAGCGTCGCGATCGCCTCGCGTGACGTGCCCCTGATCGGGTCGGCCACGGCGATCAGCGCAGCCAACACACCATCCACCGCCACGTACATCGGCGTCTTGCCCTCGCCGGCGAGCCGCTCGGCGTCCGCCGCGAGCGGCGCGATGTCGATCGCGTAGTCCGCCATCAGCGCCGCGTTGCCCGCCGCGATCGCCGAGCCATCCACCACGCCGATCGCGCCGCGCCCCGTCACCGCCTCGAATCCCTCGGCGTCGGCGAGTTCGAGCCCCGCGGTCTTCGCGTGCTGCACGATCGCATCGGCCAGCGGATGCTCGGAGCTCTTCTCGAGCGACGCCACGAGCCGCAGCAGTGCCGCGTCGTCCCGCGCGAACGTCGCCGCGCGGACCACGTCCGTCACCGTCGGCTTCCCCTCGGTGACCGTCCCCGTCTTGTCGAGCACCACCGTGCGGATGTCCCCGGCGCGCTGCAGCGCCTCGCCGCCCTTGATCAGCACGCCGAGCTCGGCGCCCTTGCCCGTCGAGACCATCACCGCGGTCGGCACCGCGAGTCCCCGCGCGCAGGGGCAGGCGATGATCAGCACTGCCACCGCCGCCGCAAAGGCACGCACCGCGGGCGCGGTGTCGGCGAGGACGAACCAGGTGGCGAACGTCGCGATCGCGATCGAGATCACCACCGGTACGAAGATCCCGGAGATCCGGTCGGCGAGCCGCTGGATCGGCGCGCGCGAACCCTGCGCGTCGCGCATCAGCTTCACGATCTGCGCCAGCACGGAGTCCGCGCCGAGCGTCGTCGCCGTGAGGCGGAAGGCGCCCGTGCGGTTCACCGTCCCGCCGATCACGCGGTCGCCCGTCTTCTTCGCCACCGGCAGTGACTCGCCGGTCAGCATCGACTCGTCGATCGCACTCTCGCCGCGCACGATGGTGCCGTCCACCGGCACGCGCTCGCCCGGCCGCACCACCACCACGTCGCCGGCCACGACCTCATCGACGGGTACGTCCGTTTCCACGAGGTTCCGCAGCACGCGCGCCGTCTTGGGCCGCAGCTCGACCAGCGCCCGCAGCGCCGTCGCCGTGTTCCGCTTGGCGCGCGCCTCGAACGCGTTCCCCGTGAGGATCAGCGCGATGATGATGATCACGGCCTCGAAGTAGACGTCCGGGGCGATGCCGCGGGAGCGGAAGAACTCCGGCGCCACCGTCGCGATCACCGAGTAGACGAACGCCGCGCCCGTGCCGACGGCGATCAGCGTGTTCATGTCCGCCGAGTGGTGGCGGAAGCTCGACCAGGCGCGCGTGTAGAAGTGGCGCCCCGCCCAACCCATCACACCGAGCGTGACCAGGAGCAGCGTCCACGTCACGACCGCGACGGGGATCGAATAGAGCCAGGGCATCAGCCGCTGGAAGACGGGATCGAGCAACGCCATCGACCAGCGCATGAACGGATCGGAGACCCCCGAGGCACCGGCGTGTGCGTGCTCGGCGGCGAGCTGGCTCATCAGCGGCATCGAGATCACCATCGCGATGGCGCCCGCGACGCCGCTCACGATCGCCTTGCGCTTGAGCTCGTGGAACTCCTCGGCCGTCGCCTTGTCGCGCGCCTCCTGCTCCTCGAACGCGCTGCGGTCGGTCGTCGGCAGCTCCGCGCCGTACCCCGTGTCGCGGATGGCGGCGACGAGCGCCGTCGGGGAGACCGCGGCCGGATCATAGGTGATGGTCGCGTTCCCCATCATCAGGTTCACGCTCGCGTCCGTCACGCCGGGCTGCCGGACGAGCGCCTTCTGCACGCTCGCCTGGCACGCGGCGCAGGTCATCCCGGTCACGGGGATCCGTGCGGTCTCCATGGCTCAGTCCTCGGCGATGATCGTGCCGCGCAGCATGCTCATGCCGCACGTGAAGCCGAACTTGCCCGCGGCCTCAGGCTTGATCTCGATCGTCGTGCGCTGCCCCGTCGGCAGGTACCGCCGGATGCCGAACGCCGGGATCACGACCTCCTCCGAGCAGCTCGAGTCGTCCCTGCGGTCGAAGATGAGCCGCACCGGCTGGCCCGCCTTCACGCGCACCGCGTTGGGGCTGTACCCGCCGTCCACCTCGATCACGACCTCGGTGAGCGCGACCACGGCCGGCGTGCGGCCGGCGACGAAGAAGTACCAGTTGACCCACGCGATCGACGTGACCGCACCGAGCACCACGACCCACTCGATCCCTGTCATCGCTCCTCCGCTCAACGCGCCTGAAGGACGTCGTACCCGGCCCCCTCGATGGCTTGGGCGATCACGGACTCGTCCGTGGTCGCTTCGTCGAACACCACCGTCGCCGATCCCACCTTCACCTGCTCCACGGTGATGCCCGGCACCGCCTTCAGCGCGGCGCTCACGCGCCCCACGCAGTGCCCGCAGGTCATCCCGCCGATCTCGATCGTTCGCTTGGTCATGGAGTCCTCTGGAGTGTGCCGCGCCCTCGGGGCGCCGAGTGGGGTGTGATACCCCACCCGGGTATAAGAATATATACCCCCCTCCCCTATGTCAAGAGGGGCCCGCCACTCTCTTGGCGAGCCCCCCTCGACCCGGGCGTACGCCCGGTGGTCTCCAAGATGCGCCTACCGCGTCAGCTGCCCCACCAGCTGCCGCATTGCCTCCCGCCAAGCGAGCGGCTGCCCCGGAAGGTCCTCGCGTCGGCGCGTCCGCACCGCGCTGACATCCTCGTCGCTCAGCAGTTCCTGCGCCCGCATCGAGCTCACCAGCAGCCGCGTCCGCTTGGCCAGGATCCCTTCCGCCCCAACGCGCACCGCCTGCCCGTTCCGGTCCATCAGCGCCCCGGTCAGTTGCAGCACCGTCACGGGCGTCTCGAGCGACGTCATCCACGGAAGGTCCACCTCGTGCGCGGTGCCGAGCTCGACCGACTTCCGCCCCACGATCCCCTTCTGCTTCATGAGGTACTGACCGACCTCGAGCGTCAGCACCAGCACCTGCTTCACGCCCCCCGCATCCATTGCCTCGCCCGCGAAGCCGATCCACTGCGCCGACGGACGCCCAACCGCGAGCTTCAGCCGCTGCCCCGCGCGTCCGAGCGCACTGTCGCCGCGCTCTGCGCAGTCCTCACCGGGCAGGTCCATCTCGGTGATGCAGCCGAACCGCACGTCGGGGGGCACGCCGAGCGACATCGGCGCCACCGTACTGATCCGCTCACCCGTCACGAGCATGGTGGGCTTGGTGCCGCCGGTGGTCGTGAGTGAATCGAGATAGGCGTTCATCTCGCCGAGCAGCGCCGCGATCGGCGAGCCCGCGCCCCAGCGCGGATCGAAGAGCGAGGGCTGACCGGCCCCCGGCTGGTAGTACACCGGCAGCACGCCCACCTGGGCGCCGGCGACGGCCGCCGGCGTCGTGCGCGCACCGGCGTAATAGGGCGGAGCCCCGAGGAATGCGTCCCCGACGCCGCTGCGGACGGTCGCGCCGGTCGAGGCGCAGGCGGCGAGGCCGAGGACGGTCATCGCGGCGAGAATGGATCTGAACGGGACCAGCATGGCGAACGGACTCCGTGAGGTTGAGGTCACGCGTACGATGTACATCGCCGGTTAGGGCGACGCTTAGGACTCGGCCTGCAGGCGCCGGACATACTCCGTCCGCACCCGGGCGGCCTCACTACGGCGGCCGTCGGACTCGAGTGCCGCCATCAGCCGGCGCACGACGTCCTCGTGCGTCGGATCCACCGCCAGCAGCCGGCGGAGCACCGCGGCCGCGCGCGCCTGGTCGGCCTGCCGCTCGTGGAAACCCGCCAACGCCGACAACCCGTCCTCGTAGAGGCGCGCCAACCGGTCGCGGAGTTCGAGGTGCCAGTCGCCCGCCGATTCCTCCTCGAGGAGCGCGCCGCGATGGAGCGAGAGCGCTCCCTCGAGCGACTCGGCGGCGGCGTCATCCCCGGGCTTCGCGCGGAGCCGCTTGAGCGCATCACTCACTTGCGTGTCGAAGACCGCCGCATCGAACACGACCCCCGCCTCGACCGCGACGCGATACCGGCCGCGCTCGAACCGGACCCACTCCGCGCCGCCGAGCGCCTTCCGCAGGTAATGCAGCGTGACGTGGAAGTTGTTCTTCACCTGCGCGGCCGAGATCTCGGGCCAGAAGTCGAGGCCGATGAGCTCGCGCGTGCGCCCCTCCGGATTGGCGAGCAGGTAGAGCAGCAGCTCGCGCGGCTTGGCGTAGCGCCACGCCTCCGCCGGCACCAGCGCGCCGTCGCGCCGGATCTCGAGCGGGCCGAGCGCGCGGATCTCGAGCGGCGCCGCGCTCACCTGGCGGCCGGTGCCGGGCGGTGCGGCGGCGAGCACGCGCGCCGGCAGGGGCTCCGGAGTCGTCGGCTCAACCGGCGCGGCCGGCTCCACCTCGCGCGCGAACGCCGTCGCCTCATCGAACGACAAGCGGCGCCCCGCCTCCCACGCCGCCTCGAACGCCTCCGTCGGCATCGCGGCACGCAGCTGTGCGGGCAACTCGTTGACGGCGAGCCGCTCGGGTGAGAGCGAGCGCGCGCCGATCGCCTCGTACATCCCGTCGGCGGCACCGAAGAGCCGCGCCGCGCGTGCCGCGTCCCCTCGCGCGAACGCCACCGCCCCGAGGATCCGCAGGCTGCGGCCGGCGAGCCAGCGATTCTCGCTCTGTGGGTTCTCGCGCAGCGATGCACACGCCAGCGAGACCGCCAGCGCGTGGTCGCCGAGCTGCAGCGAGACGAACGCGCGCGCGTCAAGCACGTACGCCACGCCGATCGCGTAGTCGTGCGCCCGGTAGACACGCTCGGCTTCGACCAGCTGCCGCTGGGCCTCCGGCCAGTTCCGCTCCCAGAGCAGCACCGGGACGAGCGCGTGCGCCGTGGTGAGCGCCACGAGCCAGGGCTCGCCGACCTCGCGGGCAGTCGCGACCGCCTGGTCCGCGAACCCGCGCGCCTCGACGGCATCCTTCCGGAGGCTGGCCTCGGTCGTCCGCACGAGCAGCGTGAACGCGAGCCACCGCCCATTGCCGGTCGCGCGCCAGATCGACTCGGCCTCGGCCAGCCGCGCGCGACTCCGCGGATCGCCGGCGTACAACCCGAAGAGCCCGAGCGCGTGGAGCGCCGCGGCGCGCAGCTTCGGGTCGGGTTCCACGGCGCCCTCGAGCGCCGTCTCGAAGTGCCGGAACCCCTCGCGCCAGAGCTGGCGATGGAACCAGTACCACATCAGGGCCCAGCTGAGCGGCAGTCCGCAGTAGGTGTCCGAGCAGCGCGTCGCGCTCCACGCGAGCGCCGCGCGCAGGTTGTCCTGCTCGACGTCCATCTGGTGCAGCCGCTGCGGCCGCCCGAGGATCAGCTCGGGCTCGAGATCCTGCGCGAGCGCGAGGAAGTAGTGCGCGTGCCGCTCGCCCACATCGGTCGTGTCCTGACGCTCCGCGCGGCGCGCCGCCGCGTACTCGCGGATCGTCTCGAGCAGCCGGTAGCGCGCTCTTCCATCATCTTCCTGCATCGCGACCAGCGACCGCGTGGTGAGCGACGCGAGCAGGTCGAGCACGCGCGACTCGGGGATCGCGCCCCCAGCCGAGACCTGCTCGGCGGCGTCGAGCGTGAAGCCGCCCGCGAAGACCGAGAGCCGCTCGAGCAGCATCCGCTCCGGCTCCGCCAGCAGTTCATAGCTCCAGTCCACCGCCGCACGCAGGGTGCGATGCCGCGGCAGGGCCGAGCGCGCCGGGCTCGTGAGCAGACCGAAGCGGTCATCGAGCCGTTCGGCGATCTGCTCGGGGGTCAGCACGTTCACGCGCGCCGCCGCGAGTTCGACCGCCAGGGGCAGCCCGTCGAGCCGCCGGCAGATGCGCACCACCGCGCCGAGATTCGCCGCCGTCAACGCGAAGGTGGGCAGCACGTCCTGTGCGCGACCGACGAAGAGCCGCACCGCCTCCGCGGCCATCGCCTCCACCGGCGTGAGCGTGGCCCGCTCCTCGGGTAGTGAGAGCGCGGGCACGAGCCAGGACCGCTCGCCGCCGATCCCGAGCGCCTCACGGCTCGTCGCGAGCACGCGCAGGCGCGCGCACGAGCGCAGCAGCAGCTCGACGAGTCGCGCGCACTCGTCCACGAGATGCTCGCAGTTATCGAGCACCAGCAGGAGCTCGCGGTCGCGCAGCGACGCCACCAGCGCCTGCTCCACCGACCCCGCGCCCTCGGCACGCGCGCCGTGCGCGTGCGCGACGTGCGTGGGCAGCGACC
>JANNLH010000035.1:0-2361 GCA_031396725.1 Gemmatimonadaceae bacterium
GAACGGCGGCACGCCGACGATTCCGCCGCCGCCGCCAACCGGAGGCATCTTCCCGCCGCGGCGGGGCGATCCGCTGGTGGTGCGCCGAAGCGCCACCGGCCAACGTGTCACGGTTGCCGGTCGTCGCCGGATCCGACTTCGACGCGTCCTCGGTCGACGTCGTCTTCTCGGCGATCGAGAGTGATCCGGCACGCGAGCTCGAGCCTCGCTGGGCGACCGCGCGCGGAGCCTGTCAATGAGAATGAGACAGTCGGTTTCGGAATTTAGTGGCGAACCTCCGTGGTGAGCGGCGCGGCGGCCGCGCGTTCGAGGTCCTCGCCGCTCGGTCCGAGGGCCACTCGGATGCCGATGCGTGGGGCTACCTGGATATGGGTCGAGTCCGTTGCGTCGCGGTACGGGGCGTTCAACGCGAAGTCCGTCACGACCTCGGCCTGCGCATCGCGTTCGGGCTCGGCGCGTGCCGCCGCCGGCTTGTTGATCCAGACCTCGGTCGGCAATGCCAGCGGTTGCGGCGGCCCGGCGACGAAGCGCTCGGGATGGGCGGCGAACGCCGCGCCCAGCACGCGCGCCCGCGCCGCGACCCGCTGCGCGGCCAGCCGGTAGTGGACGTCGTGCGGCGTGAGCATGCCGAGCCCCGAGTGCCGATGCTCGGTGTTGTACCAGGGGAAGAAGCCGTGGCCGAAGCTCCGCGCATCCTGGATCGATCCGAAGCGGTCGGGAAACGCGGGGCGGTACTTCATCGTCTTGAACTGCGCCTCGGAGAAGGGGTTGTCGTTCGACACGTAGGGCCGCGAGTGCGTCTTGGTGACCCCGAGGTCCGAGAGCAGCAGCGCCACGGACTTTGACGTCATCGCGGACCCGCGGTCGGCATGGAGCGTGAGCTGAGCCGGGAGGATGCCTTGCCGGGTGCAGCTCTGGGCGATCAGTTTCTTCGCGAGCATCGCGCTCTCGTGATGCGCCACCATCCAGCCGACGACGTAGCGGCTGAAGATGTCCAGGATCACGTAGAGGTAGAAGTAGGTCCACTTCGCCGGCCCGAGCAGCTTGGTGATGTCCCAGCTCCACACCTGGTTCGGGGCGGTGGCCAGAAGCTCGGGCGCGGCGTAGTGCGGGTGGCGCAGCTGATCTCGTCGCTCGCGGACCTCGTGGTTCTCGGCCAGGATCCGGTACATCGTTCGCTCCGAACAGAGATAGCGCGCCTCGTCGAGCAGCTGGGCGTGGACCTGCGCGGGTGCCAAATCGACGAAGCGCGCCTCGTGCAGCACCGCGAGCACCGCCGTGCGTTCAGCGACCGCGAGTGTGCGCGGCGGACTCGGACGAGGGGCAGGAAGCAGCGGCGGGCTGATCCGCCGATAGTAGGTCGCCGTCGAGAGGCCGAGCGCCGCGCAGGTCGGCGCGATCCCGAGCTGCGGCCCCACCGCGCGCACCGTCTCGATGCTCACGACTCGCGCTCGAGCGGCGTCCCCAACAACGCCGCGACTTTTTTTTGGACATCGATCAGCGCCTCGGCTCGCTCGGCCCGCTTCGTCCAGCGCGTGATCTCTCGCTCCTGCTCGGCGAGCCTCTTGTCCCGCGGATCGGGCGGCACGACCTTCGGTCCGCGCGGCTTCGGCGACAGCCCCTCAAGCTCGCCCCGGTCGCGCCCCTCGCGCCACTTCGTCAGCAGCGAGGAGTACAGCCCCTCGCGCCGCAGCAATGCGCCGATCGCGCCCGGCTTCGTGCACCGGTCGGCCTCGCGTACGATCCGCCGCTTGTAGTCCGCCGTGAACCGGCGCCGCGCCGCCTTGGCGACCACCTCCACATCCGTGGCCACCCCCGCCGGCCGCGCGCCAGCCGGGAAAACTCCAGTCGCCCTACGGGCTCCTTCCGTTTCCCCGGCCACCTCGATCATCTCATCTTTCGCCTTCTGCTCGACCCCTTCATCCATCGCTGCCTCCCCGCCCTCTACTCCCTAAACTATGGCCACCTCACTGTCTCACGATCATTGGCAGAGAGGGCGCTCCACAACGACTACTTCAAGGACAAGGATTTGTACGATCTGCGCGACGAGCTCGTCCGCACATACGGAGATCGTCGGCGCCGCAATGGCGGTCCCGACATGAATAGCGATCCCCCACGGCCCGGCTGTTTTTAGGCAGCCCAAACATTCGCACCGCTCTCACGGCCCCTCGTGTCATCCGGCACGGGGGGCCGTGCTGCATTTGGGAGGACTCATGTTCGAGTTTCAGATGAGATGGCTCGACGAGCGCGAGCTCGCGACGGAGCGGTAAGCCGTGGGCACGCTGCGCGTCCGCTTCGTGGCGGACGTCCCAGCACATGATCAGGCCCGCGTATTGGCGAGGCTGCGACAGCTGACGGCCA
>JANNLH010000043.1:0-7067 GCA_031396725.1 Gemmatimonadaceae bacterium
ATCGTCCGCTGCAGGGCCTCGCCGTACGGCGGGTCCGCGGCGATGGCGACGTACCAGGTGAGACCGACGAGCAGCAGCCCGAGGACGATCGCGAAGCGGTCCATCGCGCGGCCCGCCTCCTTCACGAGGAAGATCCCGATCGCGATCGCCGCGCTGATCACCGCGCCGGTCGCGACCGGCGTGCCGAACACCACGTTGAGCCCGAGTCCGGCGCCGGCGACGTTCCCGACATTGAAGGCGAGTCCGCCGACGGCGACGAGGAGCGCCAGCAGCGTCCCGAGCCCCGGTGCGACGTCGTCGGCGATCGCGGGCGCGCGGCGGCCGCTGACCGCGATCACGCGCCAGATGTTGAGCTGGGCGGCGAGGTCGATCACGATGCTGACGAGGATCGCGAAGCCGAAGCTCGGCCCCAGCCGTTCGGTGAAGACGGCGGTCTGCGTCAGGAAGCCGGGTCCGATGGCGGACGTCGCCATCAGGAACGCCGCGCCGATCAGGACGCCGCGTAGTCCGTCGCGCATCCGAGCCCCCAGGTGAGCAGTGACGCGCCGAGTGAGGCGAGGAATGGCGTCGCGACACTGGTCGCGGAGGCGCCGACGTACACGAGGACACCCGAGAGCAGCGTGAGCGCCGCCGTGCGCGGAGAGCCGAGTGCCGTGAAGAGCGCGAAGAGCGAGGTGACGAGGACGCCCGCGCTGCCGAACGCCGAGGCCTGCTCCACCAGCGCGAACACGCCGTCGGCGTTGAGCGCGAGCAGGTAGGCCAGCAGGCCGAAGGCCACCACGCCGCCGCGCGCCACGAGGACCTTCGTCCGTTCGCGCGTGATGCCGGCCATCGGCACGATGAGGTTGTGCGAGAGCAGGCCCGACGAGACGAGCAGCGTCGAGTCCACGGTCGAGAGGATCGCGGAGACGAGGCCGGCGGCGAACACCGCGAAGAACACCGGCGAGAGCAGCTCGCGCGCCACCTGCGGCATCAGCTGTTCCGGGTCCGCGAGCCCGACCACCAGCGGTGCGGCGAGGAGCGCGATCACCACGGGGATGCTCCCGATGGCGATGTAGAGCGCGCCGGCCGCGAGCGACGATCGGCGCGCCACCGTGCCCGAGCGTGCGGCGATCACGCGCCCGACCACCTCGGTCGCCATCAGCGAGCCACAGACGGGGATCGCCCACGCCTCGAGTGTCAGCAGCCAGGGTCCCGCCGCCGCGGGGGTGAGATCGATCGACGCGCTCGTCCGCAGGAGGTGGACCGCCTCGCCGAGCCCGCCCACGCGCAGCACCACCGCGACGAGCAACACGACGAGTCCGATGGTGAGGATCGCGCCCTGGAGCACATCGGTGATCGCATCGGCCAGCAGTCCGCCGAACGCGGTGTACGCCACCGTGAAGAGCGCCGCGATCCCGATGGCGAGCGAGACGTCGATGTCACCCGAGATCGAGATCACCTGGCCGAACGCCCGCACCTGCGCCGCCGCCCAGAGCACCGAGGTCGGGATCAGCAGCACGGCCGCCAGCCGCTCGACCCCGGTCCCGAAGCGCTGCCGGTACAGGTCCGCGAGCGTCGTGAGTCCGCGGTCCCAGAGCGGCTTCGCCAGCAGCAGCCCCATCAGGATGAGGCAGAGTCCGTAGCCGAACGGCTCCGCCGATGCGAGCGAGACCCCCTCGGTGTACACGGTGCCGGACGACCCGATCACCGTCTCGGCGCCGAACCAGGTCGCGAAGATGGAGAAGGTGGCGAGCGTGTAGCCGAGGCGCCGCCCGCCGACGAGATAGTCGTCCTCGGTGGCGATGCGCCGCGACACCCAGACGCCGATGGCGAGCTGGAGCGCGAGGAAGGCGAGGAGCGCGACGAGGGAGCTGGTCAACGCGGGGAATCTGCGGGCCGTCGACTCACCGGAACAGGTCCACGAGGGCGTCCGGTCCGAGCGGTGCCGCGGTCGCGCGCAGTCCGCCCAGGTGCGCGGCGATGCCGAGCACCTCCTCGCGCGTGCGTCCCGCCGCGCGCAGCTCGCCGAGGCCCGTGTCGCCCGACGACTTGCTCAGCTTGCGGCCGTCCGGATGCATCACGAGGGGGTGATGCAGGAAACGCGGCGGGGACACGCGGCCGAGCAGTCGCGCGAGGCGCAGCTGCCGGCCGGTGGAATCGAGGAGGTCCTCGCCGCGGATCACGACGTCCACGCCCTGTTCGAGGTCGTCCACCACCACGCAGAACTGGTAGGTGTAGTTGCCGCTCCGGTCGCGCACGAGCAGATCGCCGCACTGGCGATCGGGGTCCTGGGTCTGCGGCCCCAGGCGCAGGTCGGTGAAGTGCTCGGGGTGTCCGGCGTCGATGCGCACGCGGCGCGCCGGCGTGGAGGCGGGATCGAGCCCGCGGTCGCGGCAGGTACCGGCGTAGCGCAGTGCGTTCCCGCTGCCGGCGGCCCGTTCAACGTCGGCGCGCGAGCAGTCGCAGGGATACGCGAGGCCGGCCGCCTCGAGTGCCGCCAGTCGGGCCGCATAGCGCTCGCTCGAATCGCTCTGCCGCTGCGGATGCGCGCCGCGGCGGAGGTCGTCGGTGGTCGCGCCGTCGGGCACGAGACCGAGCCAGTCGAGGTCGTCGAGCAGGGCGCGCTCGTACTCGGGGCGACAGCGTCCGCGGTCGTGGTCCTCGATGCGCAGCAGCACGCGACCGCCAGACGCGCGCGCGCGCCCCCAGACCCAGACCGCGTTCACGGCGTGGCCCAGGTGCAGGTAGCCCGTCGGGGCCGGCGCGAAGCGCGTGGTGAATCCCGGCTCGAGCACGATCACCGTTCGATCACCGTTCGATCACCTTGCGATCGATCCTCGCTCAGTCCGCGAGCGCGAGCAGCGCCTCGAGGTCGAGCCGCCGCGAGAACATCGCCACCCCGCCCGCGCCGTCCTGCGGCCACTCCGTGCGGGGCCGGTCAACGTAGAGCTCGATGCCGTTGCCGTCGGGATCCGAGAGGTAGATCGCCTCGCTCACGCCGTGGTCGCTCGCGCCCTGCAGGCGGATGCCCGCCTCGAGCACCCGCTGCACGGCCACGGCGAGGTCGCGGCGTGTCGGGTAGAGGATCGCGACGTGATAGAGCCCCGTGGTCCCCAGCGCCGGCGGCGGACCACCCGCACTCTCCCACGTATTGAGGCCGATGTGATGATGGTAGCCGCCTGCCGAGATGAACGCGGCCTGTGCACCCATGCGCTGCTGCAGCTCGAATCCGAGCACGCCCTGCCAGAACGCGAGTGCACGGTCGAGGTCGGCGACCTTGAGGTGGACGTGACCGATGGTGGTCGCCGCGGGGATCGTGTATTCGCGCAAGCCGGAGTCCTGTGGGGGATCGCACGCATTATGCTTCACTTCTCCCGCTTCCGCGACCGCAGCCGTCTCGACTCCCGTGCCGACTCCCGCCGACCGCGTCACCATCGTTGAAGTCTCGCCTCGCGACGGACTCCAGAACGAGGCACGGCCGCTCTCCACCGAGTTGAAGGTCGCGCTCGTCGACCGGCTGAGCGCGGCGGGCTTCGCGCAGATCGAGGTCACCTCGTTCGTCTCGCCGAAGGCGATCCCGCAGCTCGCCGACGCGGCCGAGGTGATGGCGCGCATCCGGCGCGCGCCCGGCGTGCGGTACACGGTGCTGGTGCCGAACCTCAAGGGCTACGAGCGCGCGGTCGCGGCGAAGCCCGACGGGATCGTGGTGTTCGGGTCGGCGAGCGAGACCTTCTCGCAGCGGAACATCAACTGTTCGATCGCCGAATCAGTGGAACGCTTCCGGCCGGTGGTCGCAGCGGCCCGCGAGGCCGGGATACCGGTGCGCGGGACGATCTCCTGCGCGCTGGGGTGTCCGTACGAGGGGGAGATCGCGCCCGAGGCGGTCGCCCGGCTGGCCTCGGAGATGGCGGCGCTCGGCGTCGCCGAGCTCTCGGTGGCGGACACCATCGGCGTGGGCACGCCGGATCGGACGCGCCTCGTGATGGAGGCGGTGTTCCCGCACTTCGCGCCGGCGCGCGTGAACGGACACTTCCACGACACCTACCAGCACGCGATCGACAACATCGCCGCCTGCCTCGACCTCGGCGTCCGCAGCTTCGACTCGAGTGCGGCCGGGCTCGGCGGCTGCCCCTTCGCGCCTGGGGCGACAGGGAACGTCGCGACCGAACTCGTGCTGGCGCTGATGCAGGAGCGCGGGCACTCGACCGGCATCGACGCGGAGTCCGTGCGAGAGACCGGGCACTGGATCAGGGCGCAGCTCGGGTCGCCGCGCCCGCTGTAGCGTCAGGCGCAGCGCCGCGAGTCAGTACCCCGCGCCGACCCGCTTGCGCAGATGCTTCCGTTCCGTGATCTCCCGCAGCAGGAAGTCGGCGACATCCTCGACCGAGATCCTCCGCGCGCCCTCGGGGAGGAGGTCCTCGAGCGTCCGATAGACGCCGGTGCGCTCGCCCGGCACGATGTCGCCGGTGGCGACCATCGTCCAGTCGAGGTGGCTGTCGCGCATCGCTTCCCACGCCTGCTGGTGGCGGTCGCTCACTTCCTTGAAGACGGCCGGGAAGGTCGGCTGGTCGTGACGGAGTCCGCCAGCCGGCGAGTCGAGGATGCCGCCGCCGGCGACGCCGAGCACGCGCTTGATGCCCTGCTTCCGCATCGCGTTGACGATGTTGCGCATCCCCTGCGACTGCGCGTCACCGGGATCGTCGACTCCCGCGCCGCCGAGCGCCGAGACGACCGCGTCGGCGCCGCCGATGACGCGGGCGACGTTCGTGGCGTCGAGCACGTCGCCCTTCCGGACGTCGAGCCCCGGGCGTGGCGCGAGTTTCGCAGGGTCGCGGACGAGCGCGCGGATGGTGTGGCCGTCGGCCAGCGCGTACTCGAGGAATCGTCCGCCAACGCGGCCGGTGGCGCCGAAGAGAGCGATCAACATCAGGATGATGAAGGATGAAGGATGAAGGAGGAAAGTTGCTGTGTGGGGACGGTCGGGGCGAGTGCCTCGATCGTCCATCCTCCGTCCTTCATCGATAGTTGTGGCCCTTCACCGCATCTTCCCCCGCCCCCGCCCTGAGCGGTGCGAACGACTTGGCGCGGATGTTCCAGACCCCGCTCTCGACCTGGAGCACGCCGCGCACGAGCAGGAGCGGGGTGCGGGAGATCAGCAGGGCCTGCCGCTCGAAGCGCTGCGGGGTGATCACGACGTTGATCGTCCCCGTCTCGTCCTCGAGCGTGAGGAAGACGAATCCCTTCGCGGTGCCGGGACGCTGACGGCAGATGACGAGCCCGGCGTGCGCGACCGACGCGCCGTCCGGCATCGTGAGGAGTTCGCGCGCGGTGCGCACGCCGTTGGGCGCGAGCAGCGGTCGCACGTGGCGCATCGGGTGGCCGTTCAGCGAGAGCCCGGTGAGCCGGTAGTCGGCCTCGGTGAGCTCCGGCGGCGCGAAGCCGGGGATGTGGGCCGGCACCGACGACTCGGGGAAGAGCGCGAGCGGGCCCGGCGCCTCGCGCTCGGCCTCGAGCACGCGCCAGAGCGCGACCCGCCGCCGGCGCGCGGCCGGCTCGTCAGCGACGAACGCATCGAACGCCCCCGACTCGGCCAGCGCGCGGAGGGCGCGGCGGTCGAGCTTGGTGCGGTGGACGAAGTCGGCGATGCTCGTGAAGGGGGTTCGGGGACGGGCTGGCATCGCAACGGCGGTCACCACAGAGGACACAGAGGGCACAGAGGAACCGCTCAACGGAACGGCCGGAGTGGCCGCGGCCTCGGGTTCTTTGGGCGCGGAGGGAACATGCAAAGGGTGCTTGACGGACGGATCCGTCCCCCCGAACCCCTTCAGAAGGCCGTTGCCGTTCTCTGTGTTCTCTGTGCCCTCTGTGGTGACAGCCGTTGCAGTGAAAGCCGTTTCGATCTTGAGCCTCGCCCCGGACCCCAGCCCGAGCACCGACCGCACCCCGAGCCGCACGCGCGGCGCGCCCTTGGGCCCGGCGCCCGGCTCGAGCGTATGGTCCCAGGCGCTCCGCGTCACGTCGACCGGCAGCACGCGCACGCCGTGGCGCCGCGCGTCCTCGATCAGCGTCCCCGGTGCGTAGAATCCCATCGGCTGCGCGTTGAGCATCGCGCAGAGGAACTCGGGGGCGTAGTAATGCCGCAGGTACGCGCTCGCGTAGACGATCAGCGCGAAGCTCGCCGCGTGGCTCTCGGGGAATCCGTAGTCGGCGAAGGCATTGATCTGGTTGTAGATCCGGAGCGCGATGTCGGGGGCGATGCCGTTCGCCTCCATCCCGCGGATCATCTTCTGGCAGATCTCGGCCATCCGCTCGCGGCTCCGCTTGTGGCCCATCGCCTTGCGCAGGAGGTCCGACTCGCCGGGCGTGAACCCCGCGGCCGCGATCGCGACCTGCATCCCCTGCTCCTGGAAGAGGGGGACGCCGAGGGTGCGCTTGAGGATCGGCTCGAGCGCGGGATGCGGATAGGTGACCGGTTCGAGTCCCGCCTTCCGCCGGAGATAGGGATGCACCATGTCGCCCTGGATGGGACCGGGGCGGATGAGCGCGACCTCGACGACGAGGTCGTAGAAGCAGCGCGGCTTGAGGCGCGGCAGGGTGTTCATCTGCGCGCGGCTCTCGACCTGGAAGACGCCGACGGTGTCGGCGCGGCAGAGGTCGTCGTAGACGGCCTGGTCGGCGCAGTCGAGCTGGCCCAGGTCGATGGTGATGCCGCGCGTGCGGCGGATGTAGGCGAGGCAGTCCTGCAGGACGGTGAGCATGCCGAGACCCAGGAGGTCGATCTTCACGAGGCCGACGGGGTCGAGGTCGTCCTTCTCCCACTGGATGACGGTGCGGTCCTCCATGCTCGCGGGTTCGATCGGGACGACGGTGCGGAGCGGCTCCTCGGTGAGGACGAAGCCGCCGACGTGGATGCCGCGGTGGCGCGGGGCGGCGTCGAGGCCTTCGACGATGTCGGCGAGACGGTTCACGCGCGGGTCGTGGGGGTCGAGGTTCGCGCGGGCTAGCAGCGAGTCGGGGTCGGGGGCGGGGGGGGGGGGGGGGGGCCCCGCGGGCGCGGCGGGGGCGCGCGCCGGCGGGGGGGGGGG
>JANNLH010000056.1:0-7943 GCA_031396725.1 Gemmatimonadaceae bacterium
CACGAGATGCGCGATGCGCTCATAGGGCGTCGTGGAGGAGCGCCGCACGATCCCGACGACGCGGTAGCCCTTCGCGAGCAGGAACTCGGCGAGGTACGACCCGTCCTGTCCGGTGATGCCGGTGATCAGTGCGGTGGGCAATGGGCAGGGGGGAGATGTGAGATGTGAGAGGGGAGGAACACCTTCCATCTACCAGCTACTGTCGAGCGACGGGTACTGGCAACGGCAACCGCATACCAGCACAGAGAACACAGAGGGCACAGAGCACCACAACTGCTCTTTGTGGGGGTGCGTGGCGACGGATCCGTCCCCGAGACCCCTTCGATAGTCGTTCAGTTCGCCACGCCCCTGTCCGCCCTGGGCCGTCCTCTGTGCCCTCTGTGTCCTCTGTGGTGAAACGCCGTTCCGTCCCCTGCATCGATCCGTCCACTCACGCGAACGGGGAGAGCGCACCAACGCTCTCCCCGCCGATGATACAACGGAGCACGTCCCTCAGACCGCGACGACGGCCTTGCGGGGAGCGCGCTGGATCTTGCCCGCGTTGAGGCAGCGGGTGCAGACCTTGATCTTGATCGTCGTGCCGTCCTCCACGATGCGCGCGACCTGGAGGTTGGGCTTCCAGGTGCGGCGGGTGGAGTTGTTGGCGTGCGACCGGTTGTTGCCGTGGGCCACGCCCTTGTCGCAGACGTAGCAGCGGTTGCGCTGGATGGCCATCGGTCAGTCCTGGACGAGTTCGATGCGCGCCATGTCGGCCCCGTCACCCTTGCGGTGACCGGTCTTCAGGATGCGCGTGTAGCCACCGGCGCGCGCGGCGAACTTCGGGCCGACTTCCTGGAAGAGCTTGTCGGCCGCCTCGCGCTTCTGGACGTGCTTGCCGGCGATGCGACGGGCGTGGAGGGTGCCCGTGCGCGCCTTCGTGATCAGCTTCTCGACGAAGGGCCGGAGCTCCTTCGCCTTGGCTTCGGTGGTCTCGATCGCGCCCTGCTCGATGAGCGAGGTCGCGAGGTTGCGGAGCAGCGCGAGGCGCTGCTCGGAGGTCCGGCGGAGGCTGCGGCCTGCCTTACGGTGACGCATCGGGTCCTACTCCTCTTCGTCGTCGGGCGCGTTCGCGGCGGCGCGGCTCGGCGGCGTGCCCCAATCGGCCACGCGCACGCCATCCGTCGACTCCTCGAACTTCATCCCGAAATTGAGTCCTTCCTTCTCGAGGAGGTCGGCGATCTCCTGGAGGGACTTCTTGCCGAAATTCTTGACCTGCAGGATCTGCGTCTCCGTCTGGCGGACGAGATCGCCGAGCGACCGGATGCTCGAGTTCTTGAGCGAGTTCACCGAGCGGACCGAGAGGTGCAGGTCGTCGATCGGCGTGCGCAGGAGCTCGGCCAGCTTGGCGGCGTCGGAGCTGCCCTCGGCGCCCGGGACGGCGACCGCGGCCGCCGCGTGCGAACCGAAGCTGACGAAGTACTGGAAGTGCGTCTGCGCGAGGGCCGCGGCGTAGCTGACGGCCTCCTCGGGGGTCACGGTCCCGTTGGTCTCGACCGTGAGGGCGAGGCGATCATAGTCGGTGCGCTGGCCGACGCGCGTCTCGGCGACGGCGAAGTTCACGCGCTTGACCGGCGAGTAGATCGAGTCGATGCGGACGAGGTCCACCGGCAGCGACCGGTCGGTCGGGTGCTGGTCGGCCTCGAGGTAGCCGCGGCCCTTGTTCACGTAGAGTTCGACCGAGAGGTCGCGCTCATCCTGCATCGTGAAGAGGTGGTGCGACGGGTTCACGATCGTGACGCCGCCGTGCGAGTCGAGCTGGGCGGCGGTGACCGCGCCGGACTTGCGGACCTTGAGGCGCAGGATCGCGTCCTCGACGTCGTCGTCGAGCGCGAGCGTCAGCGTCTTGAGGTTGCCGATGATCTGGTGGACGTCCTCGACGACGCCCTGGATGGTCTGGTGCTCATGCAACACGCCGTCGATGCGGAATCCCCAGACCGCGGAGCCGCGCAGCGACGAGAGCAGCATGCGACGCATCGCATTGCCCAGCGTGTGCCCGTAGCCGCGCTCGAGCGGCTGGAGCCGGAATTCCGCGACGTTCGCCTGGTCCTCGCGCTTCGTCATCTCGACGAGCTGCGGGCGGACCAGCCCGCGGAGATCGATCGTGTTCGCCATTGCCTGTTATTCCTGGGAAGTGAATGTCACGATGGCGATGACGCGCCACCGACGCCGTACCCCGCCCCTGACGCGCGGTACGCTCGTTCGACTGTCAGGGAGTCGATGGAACAGTCGAAAGCAGGAAGTCGGAAGGAGGAAGCAAAACCTACCACCTGCTTTCGACTTTCTACTTCCTACTTGGAATACAACTCCACGACCAACTGCTCCTGCGCCGCGATCGGGATCATCTGCCGCTGCGGACGCTCGAGCATGCGGCCCGAGAAGGTGTCCTTGTCCACCGCGAGCCAGCTCGGGGTCGCGCCACGCGCCGCGATCTCGAGGGCCGCTCCGACGATCACGAGCTCGCGCGACTTCTGGCGCATCCGGATCTCCTGCCCCGGCTGCACGTTGAAGCTCGGGATGTCCACCGACTTCGCGTTGACCTCGACGTGGCGGTGGCGGATCAGCTGGCGCGCGGCCTTGCGGCTCGCGGCGAAGCCCATCCGATATACCATGTTGTCGAGCCGGCTCTCGAGCGCGGCGAGGAGGTTGTGACCCGTGACGCCCGGGAGCGACGACACGCGCTCGAAGGTGTTGCGGAACTGCTTCTCGCTGAGCCCGTAGATGCGCTTGATCTTCTGCTTCTCACGGAGCTGCTTGGCGTACTCGCTCACCTTGCGGCGACGGGCCGTGTTCTGGCCGTGCGCGCCGGGGGCGTAGGGGCGCCGCTCCACCGGGCACTTCTCGGTGAAGCACTTGGTGCCCTTCAGGAAGAGCTTCGTGCCTTCACGCCGGCACTGCCGGCAGCTGGGACCTGTATAACGCATGGCTTAGACCCTCCGGCGCTTGGGCGGCCGGCAGCCGTTATGCGGGATCGGGGTCACGTCCTTGATGGACTTGACCTGCAGGCCGGCGGCGGCGAGCGCCTGGATGGCCGACTCGCGCCCGGAGCCCGGGCCCTGGACCTTCACGTGCACGCGGCGCACACCGGCCGACATCGCTTCGCGAGCGCACTGCTCGGCGGCGACGGTGGCGGCGAACGGCGTGGACTTCTTCGAACCCTTGAAGCCGGCCTTGCCCGCCGAGCCCCACGACACGGCGTTGCCGTGCGCGTCGGTGATGGTGATCAGGGTGTTGTTGAACGTCGCATTGACGTGCGCCACACCCTCGGCCTCCACGACCTTCTTGGTCTTCTTCCCGAGCGCCATTACTTGGTCACCTTCTTCTTGCCCGCGATCGCGCGGCGGGGGCCCTTCTTCGTGCGGGCGTTGGTGTGCGTGCGCTGGCCGCGGACCGGCAGGTTGCGGCGGTGCCGCATGCCGCGGTACGAGCCGATGTCCATCAGGCGCTTGATGTTCATCGCGATCTCGGTGCGGAGCGCACCCTCGACGCGATAGAGCTTCTCGATCTCCTGCCGCAGCTTGTTGACGTCGGTGTCGGAGAGATCCCGGATGCGCTGCTCGGGGTTGACCCCGGTCGCCTCGAGGATGCGGCGCGCGAGCACGCGCCCGATGCCGTAGATGTAGGTCAAGCCGATCTCGACCTTCTTATCGCGCGGAAGATCCACGCCGGAAATTCGTGCCATGGTCTGTTAGCCCTGCCGCTGCTTGTGCTTGGGGTTGCGCTTGCAGATGATCCGCGTCACACCGGCACGCTTCACGACCTTGCAATGCTCGCAAATCGGCTTCACGCTGCTGCGAACTTTCACGGGGACTCCGAGAGGTACCTGACGCTGGAACGGAACTGCTTGCGGGTGCCCGTTTTGGGCAGACACGCAGGATAGTCGGGGGAGGCCCTTGACACAAGGGGGGATACCGACGTGTACGAAAGGCAGATGTGAGCTGTGAGAGGGGAGATGTGAGGGACCTGCCACCTGCCCTCGACAGCCCTCACTCAGCTCCTCCGCCCACCCTCCCCTCAGCTCTCCAGGGCCTGCCTCACGGCGGCCAAAACCGCGGCGGGGTCGGGGGCGGCGGTCACGGCGCGGCCCAGCACCAAGTAGGCGGCGCCATCGGATGCGGCGCGCTCGGGGGTCACCACGCGCGCCTGGTCGTGCGTCGCTCCGCCCTCGAGGCGGATGCCGGGGACCAGCGGGGCCAGTCGCGGGTACGTGGTCCGCACCGCGGCGACCTCCTGCCCCGAGCAGACGATCCCGTGGGCGCCCGCCGCCGCCGCGACCGCGGCCAGGCGCAGGACCTCGGCTCCCACCTCGGGTGCCTCGCGCCCGAGGGCGATCCCAAGATCGCGGGGCGTGAAGCTGGTGAGCACCGTGACGGCCAGGATCCCGGTGCTGCTGCCCGCTCCCTCCACGGCCGCCTCGACCATCGCCGGACCGCCGTACCCGTGGACCGTGAGCAGCGCCACGCCCATCGAGGCCGCGCTTCGCGCCGCACCCCGCACCGTGTTCGGGATGTCGTGGAGCTTGAGGTCGAGGAAGACGCGGCGACCATCTCCGTGCAGCCACTCGACCACGCGCGGGCCCTCGGCCGTGAACAGTTCGAGGCCGACCTTCACGAAGTCCGCCTGCGGTCCGAGGCGCGCGACCAGTTCGCGCGCAGCCGCCATGGTCGGCACGTCGAGGGCGACGATCGGCTGCGCGATCGAGCGCACGCGCGAGCCGACCGTCACGCCGGCCACTCCAGCGTGCCGATCAGGTCGGTCACGCGCGCGACCCCGTGTCGCTCGCACCAGCGGTCGAGGTCGCGCACGAGGCGCGCCGGCAGCTTGGGGTCGGCCAGCGCGGCGGTGCCGACCGCCACCGCCGAGGCGCCCGCCATCAGGAACTGCACCACGTCCGTCGCGTGCTGCACCCCGCCGGCGCCGATCACCGGGACCTGCACCGCCTGCCGCACGCGCCACACGGCCAGGACGCCGACCGCCAGCAGCCCGGGCCCACTCACGCCACCGGACCCGAAGCCAAGCACCGGACGCCGCCGCTCGACATCCACCACGAGGCCCGGGATCGTGTTGATCACCGTGATCCCGTCGGCACCGGCGTCCACCGCGCGCTTCGCCGTCTCGCCGACGTTGGGCAGCGTCGGCGAGAGCTTCACGAAGAGCGGCCGCTTCGTCGCCGCGCGGGCGCCGCGGATCACCGCGTCGAGCGCCTGCGGGTCCGCGCCGAACTCCATCCCGCCCTGCTTCACGTTCGGACAGCTCACGTTGAGCTCGTAGCCGGCGAACCCGTCCGCATCGTCGAGTCGCGCCACCACGCCGCCGAAGTCCGGCGCCTCGCGCCCCACCACGTTGATCAGCACGCGTGGCCGGCGCACGTGCGCGGCGATCCAGGGGAGGTCCTCGGCGCGCACCGCCTCGACGCCGGGATTCGCGAGGCCGACCGCGTTGATCATCCCGCCGTCGAAGTCACCGACGCGGGGCGCGGCGGCACCGGCGCGCGGCTCGAGACTCACGGCCTTCGTCACGAACCCGCCGAGTTCCTCGAGCGGCATCACGCCGGCCAGTTCGCGTCCGTACGCGGCCGTGCCGGCGGCGAGCAGGACGGGATTCTGGAACCGGATCCCGGCCGCCTCGACCGCGAGCGCGACGCGACTCATCGCGGCGAGGCGCGCGTACGGCGCTCGTAGTGCTGCAGGTATTCGAAGGTCGCGTCGGCGATCGAGACCGCGACCGTCCGCTGCCCCTCCGCGCTCGCCATCCAGCGGGCGTCCGCGGGATTCGTCCCGAAGCCGACCTCGATCAGCACCGCCGGCATGAAGGCGCGCATGAGCACCGAGAAGCCGGCCTGCTTGACGCCGCGGCTCGGCCCCGGATGCACGGCGCCCAGCGCGCGCTGCACCACCTCGGCGAGGTCGCTCGACTCGCGCAGGTGCTCGTTCTGCGCGAGGTCATTCATGATGAACGAGAGCGGGTCGCCCTTGGCCGCGTCCACGGTGGACTCGAAGCGCACCACCTCGTTCTCCATCGCCGCCACGCGCCGCTCGTCCTCGGTGCGCGCCTCGGAGAGGAAGTAGGTCTCGAACCCGCGCACCGCCGAGCCGTTCTTCCAGTTGACGTTCGCGGCGTTGGTGTGGATGGAGAGGAAGAGATCGGCCTTCTTCGCATTGGCGATCGGGCCGCGCTCGTGCAGCGCGATGAGCGTGTCCGTGCGCCGCGTCATCACGACGCCGATGCCGCGCTTCAGGAGCTCCTGCTCGACCTTGAACGCGATCGCCAGCGTGAGCTTCGACTCGTTCTGGCGCACGCGGTCCACGATGGCGCCGCCGTTGCCGGGATCGACGCCGCCGTGCCCGGCGTCGACGGCCACCGTGTAGCGGCGCGAGAGCCCCGTCGGCGGGGTCGCGGGGCGCGGGGTGTCGGTGGGACCGATGCGTTCGAGGGCGACCGGCGTGGCGACCGGCGGCTTCACCGTCGTCGTCTCGCCCGCGTCCGTCGGCAGCGGCGCCGCGCGGCGGGCGATCGCCTGGAAGAGCCGGACCTCCGAGCGCGTCCGGTCCCAGAGGATCCCGATCGCGAAGCGGGGGATCACCTCGCTGAAGAGCTGCAGGCTCACGTGCGGCCGGCCGTCCACCAGCCGCGTGGCCTCGATCAGCGGGAGCGGGAAGCCGTTGTACGAGGCGAAGGGCGCGTCCTCGAGCAGTTCCAGCGTCACGCCGTAGAGGCCGAGCCGCCAGCGCCCGGCGGCGACACTGTCGAGCGTGCCGCCGAGCAGCCGCGCGAGGACGTCCACGCGCACGAGGCCACCGCCGGGCGAGGGCACGAGCCGCAGCACCGTGTCCCCCGAGACCCCGCGCACGCGGATCTCGCCTCCGGGCGGGGCGCTCGCCGACCGCGCACCTTCCGGCGGGGCGGCGTGCGCGCCCATCAGGAGGGCCGCGCCGGCCAGCGCCGCGACGGCGAGCAGGCGCACCCGCAGGCGCACTCGCAGGCGCACGGGCAGGCGCACGGGCAGGCGCCGCATCAGCGCACCCGCAGCGCGCGCTGCATGTCGCGCTGGTCGTCGCGCTCCTTCAGGTCGGCGCGCTTGTCGTGGAGCTTCTTGCCGCGCGCGAGTCCGATGCGGACCTTGGCGCGCCCGTGCTTGAAGTAGAGATCGAGCGCCACCAGCGTGAGCCCCTTCCGTTCGACGTCGCCGATCAGCCGGCGGATCTCCTTCTGGTGCAGCAACAGCTTGCGCGTGCGCACCGGATCGTGGTTCCAGATGTTCCCCTGCGCGTACGGCGCGATGTGGGCGTTGAGCAGCCAGAGCTCCCCGTCCTTGATGATCGCGTACGCATCGGTGATCTGCGCCCGTCCGTCGCGCAGCGACTTCACTTCGGTGCCGGTCAGCACGAGGCCCGCCTCCCACGTCTCGAGGATCTCGTAGTCGTGGCGGGCGCGTTTGTTCCTCGCGATGGGGACGATGTCCTCGTCCGGCGGTGGCTTCGTCATGCGTGCTTGAAGGATGACGACTTAGCGTTGACTTGGGTATCCACGCCCGGTACGTTTCCTCTCGCGCCGGAGTGGTGGAATTGGTAGACGCGCTGCGTTCAGGGCGCAGTGGGCACTAGCCCGTGGGGGTTCGAGTCCCCCCTTCGGCATTTGCAGGAGCAACGCAGGAGCAACGTAGGAGCAACGTAGGAGCAAAGCAGGAAGTCGAAAGCAGGAAGGGGCGGGGGGAGGGGCATCGGGGGGGGGCCGGGGGGGGGGGGGGGGCGGGGGGGGGGGGGGGGTGGGGGGGGGGGGGGGGGGGGGGCGCCCCGGCGGGGGGGTCGGCTCGGGCGGACGCGGTGTGGGCGGCTCTTGTCGATCGACTTCCCCGACGACATGCCCGATCCGCCTGTTCCCCCTCTGGCGTCGGAGGACGGGCTGGG
>JANNLH010000076.1:0-136918 GCA_031396725.1 Gemmatimonadaceae bacterium
CATCCAGGCCATGCCGCAGCCGGTGATTGCGAAGGTGCACGCACTGGCCACCGCGGCCGGCTGCCAGCTGGTGGCCAGTTGCGATCTGGCGATCGCCGCCGACAGCGCCACGTTTGCGACTCCCGCCGCGCCGATCGCGACCAGCAGCGGCCACACGACCCAGAGGAAGCGGTCCACCCAGAACGGCCACACCAGCGCGATGCCGAGATACCCGGCCAGCGCCAGCACCGTCACGCGCGCGCGATCCGCGCGCCAGAGCACAATGGAGCCTCCGACGAGGACCGCGAGCGCGAGGACAGCCGCGGCCACGCGCGCGGCCCCGCCGACGAGCGGCGAGACGAGCACGCCCAGCATCGCCCACGAGGCGTCAAGATTCTTGGCGAGCACCGCGCCGAGGAACGGAAGGCCGCCCTCGCGATACCCGGCCGCGACCCATTCGAGGTAGGGGCCATAGAGCCCGCGCAGCTCGTCCGGGAACCCGGGGGTCGCGCGCCAGACGAACCACTGCCAGGGCAGCAGCAGCACCGTGACGACCGCCGCGTACACCGCGGCCTCGCGCCAGCGCCGGTCGCGCACGAGCAGGAGCAGCACCGCGACGACGACCACGCCGCCGAGCGTGCGGGCGAGCACCAGCAGCGCGGCCAGCCCGGCGGCCGCGGCCGCGGTGCGCACGCCCCCCGCGCGCACGAGGCGCTCGCTCACCGGCAGCGTCAGCACCGCGAGCAGCAGGAAGAGCGGCTCCGAGAGCAGCAGGTTCCCGAGCACCAGCACCGGGACGCTGATCATCCCGAGCAGGGTGACGCCGAGCGCGGCGCGGACGCCGAGTCCGAGCACGCGCTGCAAGAACGCCGTGAGCGCTGCTGCGGTGAAGGCGAGGATCAGGGGATTCAGCAGCTTGAACCAGCCGACGCTCGCCGGGAACACGGGCGCGACCTTCCACACGACGGCGAGCAGCGCCGGCCAGAGCGGCGGATAGTGGATCGCCGGCGGCGTGCCGGGGAGGTGCGGATACACGTACCCCTGCCCCTCCGCGAGTGCGCGCGCGGTGAGGAGGTAGATGCCGTCGTCGTTGAAGACGCCGATCGGGTCGCTCGTCATCGTCGCGAGCGCGGCGACGAGCATCGCCAGCGCCGCGATCCGGGGCGCGCGCCGTTCGAGTGCGCTCACGGCGGCACCACCGGCGTCGCCTGCGGCGTCACCACCTCGAACACGCGGACCGGTCCGCCCGGCGGCACCAGTTCGCGCAGCGTGCGGCCCGCCTCGAGCCGCGCGGCCAGCAGCGCCGCCGCGTGATGCCCGCCGGGCGTGAGCACGTAGACCTCCGGACGGAACCGGCGGTCGATCGCGGCGATCCAGACCGCCGACTCCTCCGGTGTGCGGTGCCGCAGGTGATCGGAGGCGAGCAGCATCTCCACCGGCACCACCCGCTGCCCCGTGTAGAGCGCGATCATCGGCGCCGTCTCCGCCGCCAGCACGCGTCCCGCGAGCCGCGGATCGGAGTTGATGTACCGTACCATCGGTTCCGCCTGGCGCGACATATCCTCGGAGGCCTTCGTCGCCCAGCCGCGCAGGTGCGCGCGCGCATTGTAGCCGAGGTGCCCGACGGCGAGCAGCACCGCCAGCGAGGTGACGGCCACCAGGGGCGCGCGGCCCAGCGGGCGCACCCGCTCGCGCGCCCACCCTGCGCCGACCAGTGCCACCAGCAGCAGCAGCGGCCAGACGGCCCAGAGGAAGCGGTCGATCTGAAAGGGCCACGCCACGACCACCGCGAGGTAGCCCCCGAGCGCGAGGCCGGTGACGCGCGACCCGTCGCGCCGCAGGAGGTGCCAGAGGCCGAACGCGGTGAAGAGCACCGCGCTGCCGATCGCGACCTGGCGCGCCACGCCGCCGATCATCGGCGCGAGCATCGGGCCGTTCATGCGCCACGCATCGCGGAGATTCTTGGCGAGCACGTCGCGCAGGAAGGGCGCGCCGCCCTCGCGGTACGCGTCGCTGATCCAGGCGAGGTACGGCCCGTACGACCCCGCGATCTCGGGGGGGAATCCGGCGGAGTGCTTCCAGACGAAGTACTGCCAGGGCGCGATGCAGAGCGCGACGACCGCCGCGTGCAGGAGCGCGTCCCGCCAGCGGCGCGCGCCGAGCAGCACGAGCACGGTCGCGATCACCACCACACCGCCGATCGTGCGTTCGAGGATCAGGAGAGCCCCGAGCAGCGCCGCGATGACGACCCATCGCCTCTCCGGCGTGGCCACCGCGCGCTCCGCCGCCAGCAGCGCCGGGAAGAGCAGCGCGAGGAAGAGCGGCTCGGAGAGCGGCGGATTGGTCAGCAGCAGCATCGGGACGGCCGTCGTGCCGACGATGACGGCGGCCAGCGCGGCCCACGAGGGGATGCCGAGCAGGCGGCGGCCGACGACCACCGCACCCGCGGCGGCGATCCCGAGGCAGATCGGGTTCACCGCCTTCAGCAGCGCGGCGTTCTCGGGGAAGGTGCCGCCGAGCTTCCATGCGCCGGCGAGCACCAGCGGCCAGAGTGGCGGATAGTGGATGCCCGCCGGCTCGCCCGGGATGTGCGTGTAGACATAGCCGCGTCCCTCAGCGATCGCCTGTGCGAGGAGCACGTAGATCGCGTCGTCGAAGAAGACGCCGATGAGGTCGGGCGTCATCGTCACGAGGGCGACGAGGATCGCCACGGCCAGCGCGATCCAGGGGGCGCGCCGGTCGAACGCGGTCATGGCGCGACGACCCGGAAGGCGTGCAGCGGCAGCCCGCGCGCCGGCATCTCCTCGAGGCGACGGCCGCCGTCGAACTGCGTGAGGGACAGCGCGCGGATGCGCCCCTCGATCGGGAAGAACACGTAGGCGCTCGGCGCGTAGCGTCGGTCGATCGCGCTGAGCTCGTCCGCGAAGCGCTGGCCGCCCTTCGTGCGCGTGTGCTCGTCGGGGGCGAGGATGTCCACCGGCACCGCCTGCAGCCCGGTGTAGAGCGCCACCATCGGGCTGCCGTCGGTCGCGATCACGCGGCCGGCGAAGCTCGGCTCCCCCATCACGTAGCGGACCAGCGGCACCGTCCACGCGGTCATCTGCTCGGAGGCGCTGTCGGCCCAGCCGCGCGCGAGCGCGCGCACGGCGTAGGTCTCATGCCCGAGCGCGAGCAGGACCGCGGCCGCCACCACCGCGCGCGCGGCGAGGCGCCGCTCACCGCGGAAGAGCTCCCGCGCGAACGCGTAGAGACCGGCGGCCGTCATCAGCAGCACCCAGGGCCAGACGGCCCAGAGGAAGCGCTCCGTCTGGTAGGGCCAGAGCACGACCGCGAGGAGATAGCCGAAGAGCGCGAGCGCGGTGACGCGCGCGCCGATCCGCCACCAGGCGACGACGAGCGTCGTGACGAGGGCCGCGACCGCGACGGCGGCGAGCGCGTGACGCACGGCGCCACGCGCGAGCGGCGACACGAAGATGCCGAGCATCCGCCAGGCGTCGCGCGCGTTCTGGGAGACGACCTCCTGCAGGAAGGGCCAGCCGAGCGTACGGTACCCGTCCACGACCCACTCGAGGTAGGGCCCGTAGGAGCCGCGGAGTTCGTCGGGGAAGGTCGCGCCGGCGCGCCAGACGAAGAGCTGCCAGGGCAGCATCAACAGGACCACCGCGGCAAGGTAGCCGGTCGCGCCGCGCCAGCGTCCATCGCGCACCAGCACCATCACGGTCGCGATGAAGAGCACGCCGGCGATCGTTCGCGTGAGCATGATGGCCGCGGTCAGCGCGGCCGCGACGAGCACCGGCCGGACCCCGGTCTCCCGCACCGCGCGCTCGCAGGCGAGCAGCGTCGGGAAGAGGAGCGCGAGGAAGAGCGGCTCCGAGAGCAGCACGTTCGTCAGCGCGAGCACCGGGACCGCGGTCACGGCCGCGATCGCCGCACCGAGCGCGCCCCACCAGGGCAGTCCGAGCAGACGACGGCCGGCGACCGTCATCCCGGCGCCGGCGATCCCGAGCAGCACCGGATTGATCAGCTTGAACCAGGGCACGCTCTCCGGGAAGGTCGGCGCGACCTTCCAGACGAGCGCCAGCAGCGCCGGCCATCCCGGCGGGTAGTGGATCGCCGGCGGCGCGCCCGGCAGGTGCGCGTAGACGAGGCCCTGTCCTTCCGCGATCGCCTTCGCCGTCAGCAGGTAGATGGCGTCGTCGTAGAAGACGCCGACCGGGTCGGTCGTGATCGTGAGGAGCCCGGCGGCGAGCCCGACCGCGAACGCGATCCACGCCGCATGACGCGCGGCATACGCGACCGCGACCGCCAGCGGGGCCCCACGCGTCACGCGTCGACCCCGTAGCGCGCCAGCTTGCGGTGCAGCGTCGAGGGATCGATGCCGAGCACCTCGGCGGCGCGCGTCTTGTTCCCCTGCTCGCTCTGCAGGACCCAGAGGATGTACGACTTCTCGATCGTGTCGAGCGTCGGGTTCGGCGAGGCGCGGTCGGCGACCAGCGGCTCACTCCGGCGCTCCGTCACGCGCTCGGGGAGCGCGGAGGCGGCGATCGTCGCGCCGGGACTCAGGATGACGGCGCGCTCGAGCGCGTTCTCGAGTTCGCGCACGTTGCCGGGCCACTGGTACGCCTGCAGGATCTCCGCCGCGT
The DNA here is from genome assembly GCA_031396725.1 of Gemmatimonadaceae bacterium. Classification (GTDB taxonomy): domain Bacteria; phylum Gemmatimonadota; class Gemmatimonadetes; order Gemmatimonadales; family Gemmatimonadaceae; genus Pseudogemmatithrix. Next base: position 4,623 of record JANNLH010000076.1, read on the forward strand.
CGTCCGCGAGCCGCTTCAGCGGCTCGCCGCGCTGCTCGGCGGCGCGCTGCAGGAAGCTCTCGGCGAGCAGGAGCACGTCGTCGGCGCGGTCGCGCAGCGGCGGGAGGTGCACCGAGATCACGTTCAGCCGGTAGAAGAGGTCGCGGCGGAACCCGCCGCGCTTGATGTCCTCCTCAAGGTCGCGGTTCGTCGCGGCGAGGATGCGCGTGTCGATCGGCTGCGCTTCCGTGGCGCCGACGGGGATCACCTCGCGGTGCTGGAGCACGCGGAGGAGCTTCACCTGCGTGGCCGGCGTCGTCTCGCCGATCTCGTCGAGGAAGAAGGTGCCGCCGGCGGCCGCCGTGAACAGGCCTTCCTTGTCCTTGACCGCGCCGGTGAACGACCCCTTCACGTGACCGAAGAGCTCGCTCTCGAGCAGTCCCTCCGGGAGCGCGCCGCAGTTGATGGTCATGAACGACGCGTCGGAGCGCGCCGAGAGGTCGTGGATGTAGCGCGCCACGACCTCCTTGCCGGTGCCCGACTCGCCGGTGATCAGGACGGTGGACTCGGTCGGCGCGACCGCCTCCGCGAGCCGCAGGACGTCGAGCCAGGCGCGGTTGTTGCCGATCGGGGCACCGGCCGCGCGGCGCTCGCGCCGCTTGATCTCCTTCTTGAGCGAGCTGTTCTCGACCCGCAGCTGGCGATGCTCCGCCGCGCGCCGGAGGATCGCGACGAGTTCGTCGTTGCGGAACGGCTTCTGGATGTAATAGAAGGCGCCCTCGTTGACCGCCTGCATCGCCGTCTGCAGCGTGGCCTGCGCGGTCATGAGGATCACCGGCACGAGCGGATCGTGCGCACGCGCCGCCGCGAGCACCTCGACGCCGCCGACGTTCGGCATCCGGACGTCGGTCAGCACGATGTCCGGCGAGAGCTGGGGGATCCGCTCGAGCGCCGCCTTCCCGCCGTGCGCGACGTGGGGCGCGAAGCCCTCCGCGCGCAGGAGGATCTCCAGCGTCTGCAGGATCCCGGACTCGTCGTCGACGACCAGGACGGAGGGAAGAGTGGGTCGGGCGGTCACGCGGTGGCTCCGGGATGGACGGGTTCGGCAGGGAGGAGCACCGTGAACGCGGTGCCCGTGGACGCGGAGTCCACGAGCACCACGCCGCGGTGCGCTTCGATGGCGCGGTGCACGATGGCGAGACCGAGTCCGCTGCCGCCGGGCTTGGTCGTGGCGAAGGGTTCGAAGAGGCGGTCGGCGACCTCGATCGGGATGCCGCCGCCGGTGTCGCGCACCTCGACCGCGATCGCGGGCCCGTCGAAGGGCAGGCCCGTCGGTTGCTGGGCGGGCGCGATCGTGCTGACGGTCACGGTCACGGTGCCCTGGTCACCGACCGCCTGGCAGGCGTTGAGGACGAGGTTGAAGACCGCCCGGTGCAGGAGGTCCTCGTCCCCGGCGACCACCGCCGGCGACTCCGGGAGCCGCAGGTCGATCGCGCATCCGGCGCCCCGGTCGGGGTGCGTGCCGGCGAGCGACGTGGCGCCCCGCACGAGGGCGCGCAGGTCGAGCGCCTCGCGGCGCGCCACCTGCACGCGCGCGAAGTCGAGGAACTCCGAGAGGAGTCGCGAGAGCCGGTCCGACTCCCGCACGATCAGCGTGGCCAGCGTCCGTTCGTCCGCGGTCGCCGCGGGACGCTGCGCGATCTGCTCGACCGCGCTGCGGATGCTGGCCAGGGGATTCTTGATCTCATGCGCGAGCGAGGCACTGAGCTCGGCCACCGCCTCGAGGCGCTGCGCACGGAGCCGGAGCGCTTCGACGCGCTTCTCGTCCGAGATGTCCTGGAAGATGACGGTGGTCGCGCCGCCGGCCTGGCGGAGGTCGCCGCTCACGGCGGTGGTCGTGATGCCGATCGGCACCACGCGACCGCCGAGCACCAGCGTCCCCTCGCGGCGGTTGATCAGGCGCTGGTCGGCGGTATGGGCCGTGATGGCGTCGGCGACCGCGGGCACCGCGGCGCGGATCTCGTCGAGGACCGGGGAACCGACGCGCGTGTCGAGCGCCTGGCCGAGCAGTTCGGACGCGGCGGGATTCGCGTAGAGCAGGCGCCCGTGATCGTCCACGGTGATGATCGCGGCGCGGATGTTCGCGAGGATGTCCGCGGCGCGGAGCCGCATGCCCTCGAGCTCGGCGCGCAGGCGCTCGCGCCCCTCCCCCGCCGCCTGGAGCCGCGCCGCGATGTAGGCCGTGCCCACCGCCACGAGCGTGAAGACGACCAGCTGCAGCACCAGCACGACCGAGATCTCCCCCTCGGTCACCAGCACGGCATCGCCGACGTAGAGCACGCTGCCGAGCAGCGCCAGCAGCAGCGAGCTGCCGATCGGCAGCAGGAGCGCGGCCGCCGCGTAGGCGAGGATGTAGAGCGCCGAGAAGTTCGACTCGGGGCCGCCAGTCACGTGCACGACCGCAGTGATCAGCACGAGGTCGTGGACGAACTGCAGGTACAGGAACCCGGGCCCGACCGGACGTCCGTTAACTTCCGTGAGCACGAACGAGACGGCCGTGAGCAGCATCGCGCTCACGAACATCACGGTCGTGATGAAGGTGTTGACGGGATCGGCCTGCAGCGACACCAGCAACGCGGCGCCGAAGATCGCGGTGGCGACCGATACGCGACCGAGATAGATCCAGCGCAGGAGCCGGCGCGGCTCGAGCACGGCGCGATACCGCTCGTCGATCCCTTCTACTTGCAGTGACAACGGCACGCTCCAGGTGTTGCAATCCGCCACGCTTCCTGAGGACGACCGCCGTGGCACATTGCAACGACACCGAACAACGGACCCCATGAAGACCCGTGACCTCTGGACCGACGACGGCCGACTGGCGGTGAATGCCCGCGTAGCAATCCCGGCGGCCGAGCTGGAGATCCGGGCGACCCGCGCCGGTGGGCCCGGCGGACAGCACGTGAACACGTCCTCGACCCGGGTCGAGGTCACCTGGTGCGCGCTGGAGTCCGCGGCCCTCGACGAGGCCGACCGCCTGCGTCTCTCCGAACGGCTCGCCTCGCGACTCGATTCGGCGGGCGTCCTGCGCGTCGTCGCGGCGGACACGCGCAGCCAGACCCAGAATCGCGAGCTCGCGCTGCAGCGACTCGCCGGGCTGGTGCGCGCGGCGCTCGTGATCCAGAAGAAGCGTCGCGCCACCAAGCCCACCCGCGCGTCGAAGCAAGCGCGCCTCGACACGAAGAAGCGGCGGTCGACGCAGAAGCGCGACCGCCGCTATCGGGGCGACGAGTAGCTCAGGATCGGCTCAGAACCGGACCGCGACCCCGAGATTCACCGTCAGGATGTCCGCCCGCGACCGGCGCGGGGTGATGGTCGGCGGACCGGTGGGGTTGTCCACGATGTCCCCCTCCGTCAGGTAGCGTACCTCCTCGCCGTTCCAGGTGTAGCGCGCGCCGAGGTCGATCAGCACGCGCCCACTCCGCCCGACCGGGAGATAGAGTCCGGCCAGCGCATTCTTCGCGAAGGTGCCGTCGCTGTAGTTGTCGCTGGACGCGAACGGCTCGTTGCTGCTGTTCGACCCCTCGACCGAGGAGGTCGTCCTGAAGTTCGAGAAACCGATGGTGCCGCCGACGTACGGCCGCGGCCGGGGACCCGGCAGCCCGACCTGCAGCCCGAGTCCGCCCCCGATGATCTGATTCGTGGTCGTGACGTCCACGGTGATGCGGCCGAGGGGCCCGGTCCCGAGTTCGACGCGGCGCGTCTCGGACCCGTAGACCATGAAGCCGACCTCGGCGCGCAGGCCGATCTCGCCGGCGAGCCGGAGGAGCAGGCCTCCGCCGAGTCCTCCCGCGATGTCCACGTTGTCGGCGAACGCGCCCTGCGGGATCCCGATCTGGAGACCGATCGGGAGCGAGGCGCGCTCGCCGGGCGCGCGCGGCGCGTCCTGCGCGAGCGCGGTGAGGGCGAAGAACGGCAGCGCGGCGAATGCGCGAACCACGCGGAGCGCGCGGGGACCGACAGGTGAGCGGAACGGCATGGCGCGGGATGGGGTGAGGGTCGCCCGTCACTACCCGCCCGATCAGGGCGAGGTTTCAGCGAGCGGAAGTTGCCGCGTTCCGGCGGCGGCGGCGAGTTCCCCGAGTGCGTAGGCGCGCCGCGCGCCGAGCTGCGCCAGGCGCAGCCGTTCGTCGAGCAGGCTGCGCTCGCGCAGGTTCACCAGCAGCAGCGAACTCTCGCCGGAATCGAAGCGGCGCTGCTCGGCCTGCAGCAGCGCCTCGGCGCCCGCCGTCACCCGGCCCTGCCGCTCGAGCTGCTCACCCAGCAGCCGCAGCTCCAGCAGCGCTCGCGCGAGCTGCACCTGCACGTCGCGGCGCACGCGGTCGCGCTCGAGCGCGAGCTGGCGCGTGCGATCCTCCGACGCGCGCAGCCGCGCGAGCTCGCGACGCGCGAAGAGCGGCACCCGCAGCGAGGCGCCGACTTTGTAGTCGTCACCCGACGCGCGCGGCGAGGGCAGGTCGCCGATCGAGCGGCCGGCGGCGAGGCCGCTCAGCTCCACGCTCGCCGACGGGAGCAGCTGCACCGCGCTCAGCCGGCGCTGCGCCTCAGACTGGAGCCAGCGCGCGGTGCTCGCCTGCACGGCGGGATGCGCCGGCAGCAGTTGCGCCACGACCGCCTCGGCGCGCGCGCGGTCGGCGACCCACGCCGGCAGCCGTACCTCGCCGGGCTCGGCGTCCGCGCGGAGCGTGTCGGGCCGTCCGTCCGCGGTCCACAGGTGTGCCGAGAGCGAGAGCCGTGCCATCTCCTCCGCGGCCTCGGCTTCCAGCCGCTGCACGGACCGTCGCTCGAGTTCGAGGGCCGCCTCGACGGTGTCGATCGCAGCGGCGTCGCCGGCCTCGACCCGCGTCCGGACCGCAACGAGCCGGAAGCGCGCGAGCGCCTCGCCCTCGGTGGCGATGCGGCGGCGCGCGCTCGTCTCGCCCCACGCGCCGAAGTCCCGCGCCACCACCTGCGTCAGGCGCGCCAGCGCGGCGTCGCGCTCGGCGTCGGCCGCGTCATCGGCGAGCTCGGCCTGGCGCAGCGCCGTCCGTCGCTCGTCGGTGAAGAGCCGCGGTCCCACGGGGAGGCTCAGGCCGAGCGAGAGCAGACCCTCACCCGGTGTGGCGCGCTCGGGGTTGATGATCTGTCCCGCCGCGCGCTCCCAGCCGAGCTTGAGGTCCACGCCCCACGGCGTCGGCGCGGTGAGCCGCGTGTCCAGTTCGTCGTAGTAGCCGATCCCCTTGAACCGCTTCACGTCCCAGGTGGCGGAGAGCACGGGATCGAAGGCGCCACGGGCCGCAAGGGCCTCCGACGCGACCTGCCGGCGCGCGAGCTCGGCCTGCCGCGCGACGGGATGGGTGGCGACCACGCGCTCGAGCAACGCCTCGAGCGTGAGGACTTCCTGGGCACCGGCGACCGCCGGCGTCAACGCGCCGAGCGCCAACGCGCCGAGCGCAAAAAGCGCGGCGCAACGCAGCGGGAGACCGCTCACGGCTTGGTCGCCGGCGTCGCCGCCTCACCCTTGGAGGGCACCGACGCGGGGAATCCGTTCATCAGCCGCCAGATCTCGAACCAGACCCGCACGCGGCGCAACAGCGCCCAGCCGCGCGCACCCGAGCCCAATCGCAACTCGGCCGGCCACGCCTCCTCGGCGCTGTCGGCCTCGACCAGCACCCGGTACGAGCCGTCGGGAGATGCGATCTGGTCCACCACCGCGACGCGGCCGCCGAACGTGCCCACCGCGACACTCGGCCAGCCGCTGAACTGCACCGCCGGCCAGCCGTCGAACTCGAGCCGCACGCGGTCGCCGACGTCGATCAGCGGCACGTCGCGGGCCGGCACCTGCAACGCCACGGCGAGCCGCGGCGCTGAGGGCTGCACGGTCGCGACCGCCTCGCCGTCCTTCACGATCTCCCCCGTCCCCGCACGCAGCGCCCGCACGACGATCCCGTCCCGCGGCGCGCGCACGACGAGCAGGTCGCGCCGCTCGCCGAGACTCGCCGCACCGGTCGCGAGCTTGGCGACGTCAGCCTCGCCTTCCGCGGCCTCGGCCAGCGTCGCCCGGCGGTCGCCATCGACCTTCGCGATCTTCTCCGCGTACTCCGCGTCCACGCCCGAGCGATCGGCCCGCGCCGAGCCCAGCGCCGCTTGCTGCTCGAGCGCGGTCGCCGCGGCGCGCTGCGCGCGCTGGCGCGCGAGCTCCAGCTCCGCGCGCGACCGCAGGCCTTCGGCGAAGAGCGCCGCGGCACGCGCCGACTGGATGCCGCCGATCGAGTCCTCGAGCTGCGCCGCCGCGAGCGACGCCGAGAGCTGCGCGATCCGGTTGTCGGCCTTCACCCGCGCGAAGCGCCACGCGCTGTCGAGTGCCGCACGCTGCCGCGCGAGGGCATCGGCCTTCGCCCGTTTCTCCGCGATCGCGATCCGCTTCTGCGTGACCTGCGTCTCCGCGCGCTCCACCGTGCGCGGATCGAGATAGCCCTCCTTCACCTCGGTGAGCTCCATGATCGGATCGCCCGCGCGCACGATCGTCCCCTCGGCGACGTGCCAGCGACCGATGCGGCCGCCGACCGCAGCGACCGCCTCCTGCGGCCGCTCTTCCGGGCGCAGCGCGGTCACGAGTCCGTAGCCCTGCACGTTCTGCTGCCAGGGAAGGAAGAGCACGACGACCACCGCCCCGAGCACGCCGAGCATCCAGCGGCCGAGGACGCGGAACGACGGCTGACGCGAGAGCAGCTTCACCGAGTCGAGCGAGCGGTCGCCGGCGGTCAGGAGATCGGGGCCCTCGATGCGCCGGGCCATCAGGCGGCGCTCCGCGAGTCGGGCACGAGCGCGCGCACGAACGGATCGGCCGCGAGCGTGGTCCAGGGCGCGAAGGCGTGGCGCGCCCCGTCGCGCAGCACCAGCACCCGGTCGCACGCGGCCAGCTGGTCGGGCGCGTGCGACACGGCGATCAGCGTCCAGGTCGCGCCGGGCCCGGTGAGCGCGTCCACGAGTTCGCGCCGCGCCTTCGGCTCGACCGTCGCGAGGCATTCGTCGAGCACCAGCAACCGCGGGCGCGTGACGATCGCGCGGGCGATCAGCAGGCGGATCCGCAGCGTCGAGGGCAGGCCGCGCCCGCCGCTCGGCAGCGGGGTCTGCAGGCCGAAGGGCAGCGCCTGCACCGCATCGGCCGCGCCGACGCGATCGAGCGCGAACATCACCTCGGCCGGCCCGACGCCGCGCCGGCCGAGCGCGATGTTCTCCTCCACCGTCCCCTCGAAGAGATCCGACGATCCGAGGTAGAGCCCCATCCGGTCGCGGAGCGAGGCCAGATCGAGGTCGCGCAGCGTGATCCCGCCGACCAGCAGGTTCCCCTCGTATCCGGGGAGCAAGCCGGCGATCAGCGAGAGCAGCGTCGTCTCGCCGGATCCGTCCGGGCCGGTGATCGCGACGCGCTCTCCCGGCCCGACCTCGAAGTCGAGTCCGCTCAGTGCGACGTGGTCGTTGACGGTATACGTGTAGCGCAGGTCGCTGGCGCGCACCGCGAGCCCCGCGGCGCCCTCGGGAAGCGCGAGCCCCGCCGTGCGCTCGAGCGGGAGGTCGGTGACGCCGCCGAGCTTGTCGACGGCGGTCAGCACGTCGTACACGTCGGCGATCGACGCCACGAGCTTCTCGATCCCCGCGAGCACGGTCACGATCACGAGCTCGGCCGCGACGAACTGGCCGAGCGTGATCTGCCGGTCGATCACGAGCACGCTGCCGAGCACCAGCAGCGCGCCGGTGACGATCGTCTTGAAGCCGATCGCCGCCATCGCCTGCGTCACCAGCACGCGGAAGTGGCGCTGCCGGTAGCGCAGGTACCCGCTGACGTGCTCGTCCATCCGATCGAGCGCGGGTGTGGCGCGGCCGGCCGACTTGAAGGTGGCGACCGCGCGCGCGACCTCCTCGAGCCAGTGCACCGCGCGGTACTTGTACTTCGACTCCATCAGGCTCGTCTCGAGACCGCGCGGTCCCGTCACGCGCACGATCAGTGCGAGCGTGACGACGAGCGTCAGTCCGAAGAGTGTGAAGTACGGATGGTAGAAGGTCAGCAGCAGGAGGCCGAACGCCACCTGGAGCAGCGCGGTCGAGGTGTCGGTCAGGAGCGTGCCGAGCCCCTTCTGGATGGTCACGACCTCGAAGAAGCGGTTCATGCGCTCCGGCAGGTCCTCGCGCAGCGCGTGCTCCACGCTGACGCGCGGCACGCGCAGCGAGAACTCCAGCGCGATGCGCGCGAAGATGCGCTGCTGGATGGTCTCCACGGCCGAGAGCTGCAGCACCTGCAGCACGCCGGTGAGCGCCGTGCCGAGCACCACGAACCCGATCAGCAGCGCGACCGGCTGCAGGAAGAGGCCGCCCGAGACCAGGCCGATGATCGCCTGGACGCCGAGCGGCAGCGTGAGGCTGAAGAGACCGACCAGCGTGGCGTAGGCGTAGACGAGCCCGATGTTGCCGCGCTCGAGGTAGAGCAGTTCCCCCATCCGCGCGAGCGGCGAGAGCGGCACCGCGTCGGCGGCATCGCGCACCGTCTCGGGGAGCACGCGCACCGGGAAGAGCACCGCCACGATCCCGCCGCGCGCTCCGAGCCGTACGGTGAGCTGGTCCACCGGCACGCGCTCGACCTCGCCGGGCCCGGCGGACGACATGCGCCGCAGCGAGAGGACGCCGTCCTCCAGCGCATCGGCCACCACGCTCACCGCCGCACCCGAGGATGCGGAGTCGGCGAGCAGGACGAAGGGCGCGCTCGACCCGCGCAGCAGCGCCGGGAGTTCGGCGGCGGTGGCGGAGCGCCGCAGGAACGAGAGTCCGCAGCGCCGTCCGTGCTCGGTGACGGATTCCGCGAGCTCCGCGGCGGAGGACTCGGGGAGGGCGAGGCGACGGAGGTCGTCACGCCAAGCGGGGCCCGGATCCGGAAGTCCGAGACCGGTCGCGAGCTGCTGGGTGAGCGCGTGAGCGAGGGAGGCGGATGTCATCCGAATCGGGGATATTGGGCGATAAAACTATTCGGCTATGCGAATGTTCCAAGCCCCCCGGGCCACCCGACTTCCCCGACGCAGGACGGGGTGGGCGCGCCCTGCGCGTCCACCCCGTCCAAGTCCTTCCTGAACAATCAGTTACGGCTTCTTCGGCATCTCGTGCTTCATGTCGGGCTTCATGTCGTGCTTCATGTCGTGCTTCTCGCCCTCGGCCTTGTGATGCCCCTTCATGTTCTCGGCGAAGGTCTGCCTCTGCTCGGGGGACAGCAGCGAGAGGAACTCGGCGTGCTCGGCGTCCATGTGCTTCTGCAGTTCGCTCTTGAGCGCCGCGTCATTGGGGTCCTTCGCGTCCTTCTTGAGCGCGTCCATGGCCTTGTGGTGCTTCGCCTTGATCTCCGTCACCTGCTTCACCTGCGCGTCGGAGAGCGCGATCCCCTTGAAGTGCTCGGCGAGTTCACCGTCGAGCTTGGGCTTGGCGGCATGCTGGTCGTGCGCGGCGTGGTCCATCGCCATCGCGGGCTTTTCCGCCGGCTTCTCCGCGGGCTTCGCGGGCTGCTGGGCAGCGAGCGCAGGAGCGGCAACGGCGAGAACGAGCGCGGCACGGCGGATCGAACGGATCATGGTCGGTCTCTTGGATTGGGAGTGGATCACTTGTGGTTCACTTGATGAGGGCCTTCACGGCCTCGGGCATCGCGACCGCGGCGGCATCCACCACGTCGAACTCCACCGTCGCGATGGACAGCACGATCTCGAACTGCGGATTCCGCTGCACGATGCGCGTCGCCATGCGGAGTCCGTTGAAATCCTTGTAGTCGGCGTAGACCGCGGTCGTCTCCAGCGGGCCCATCTGCGACTGGATCGTCGTCGTGCCGCCGGCACTGAGCCCGGTCGTGACGTCGAAGTACTCGTTCAGGACGGTCCCGTCCTTGCGGGTCAGCTTCACCTGCCAGGCACGCTTGCCCTCGAAGTCGGCCTCGCCCACGGTCTCCATCGCGGAGAAGCGCGTCGTGTCGTGGAGGTCGGCGAAGAAGTCGGCCTGCTCGGCGATCTGCTTCCCCTGGTCGCCGGTGAGCAGCATCGCGCCCTGCCCCGGCTGCACGGCCCACGCCGTCGTGCCGTCGTAGCCCTGCAGGAGTTCGCCCATCTGCCCGAGGCTCGTCCGGAAGAGGTACTGATTGGGCTTCCGCTTGAGGATCTCGAGCGGCGCCTCGATGCCCGCGGCCGCCAGCGTGAACGACCCGGTGAGCTTCATCGAGCTGTGCGACTCGAGCACGCGACGACCGCCGATGAGGCTGTCATGCCGCGCGATGAGCGACTGCGCCGTCGGCACCGTCTGCGCCTGCAGCGCGAGCGCGCCCAGCGTCAGCAGGAGCGAGAGCGCGACGAGGCGGCCGAGGGCACCGCTCTTCTGGGGAATGGCGAGGGTCAAGGCAGGATCCGGGTCAGCTGGTGAGGGCGCGCGGCGGGATCCGCCGCGGCGATCGAAGACGGCGATGTGCCTGCATCAATACGCGCTCGGGGGGTCCGTGTTCCAGAACCGGACACGCTCACGGCACCTTGCCCGCGGGGGAGGTCACAGGGAGTCCGGCCTGCAGGGCGAGCGCGACGCGCTCCTGGTTGCGTTCGGTGCCCCCCGTGACCACCGCGACGAGGTTGTTCTGCATCACGAAGGTCATCGGCGGCGGGTAGGGCACGGTCTCACCGGCGGGTGTGCCGGTGAGGGGGTCGAGTCGGTCGGTGACGGCCCGGCGCGCGGTGCTGTCCTTGAGGATCCAGGCGCGCACCTCGCCCCCTCCGGCCAGGAAGACCAGCGATCCTTCCGGCATCCACCCTGGCGCGGAGGTCGGCGACTCGACGCGCCGGGGCGCCACCCCCGCGCGCACCAAGCGGTCGAGGAGTTGCTCCTCCGTCCAGAGTCCCGTGGACGGGGTCGCCCCTGCGCGCTGGGCCGTGGCCGCCGCCTCGGACATCCCGGCACGCGCCTCGGACTGTTCCCGTGCCGCGCGCTCCTCGGCGTTCCCGCAGCCGAGCAGCGCGCCGGATCCGAGGACGACGAGCGCCACCGCGAGACGGACTCGCATTAGCTTGGGCGCATGTCTCCCCCAGCTGCCGGATCCCCTCGCGACCCCACCCCGGTGCGCGTCGACAAGTGGCTCTGGGCGGCGCGCTTCTTCAAGACGCGCACGCTCGCAACCGAGGCGATCGACGGCGGCAAGGTGCAGGTCAACGGCGACCGGGCGAAGCCATCCAAGACCGTGCGCCCCGGGGATGAGGTCCGGGTCCGCCTCGGTCCGTACGAGCACATCGTGGTGGTGGACGGCACCGCGGAGCGGCGCGGACCCGCCGCGCTCGCCGCCACGCTCTACACCGAGACCGAGGCTTCGCGCACCGCCCGCGAGAAGCTCCACTGGCAGCTGAAGGTCGCCGCGCCGGCGATGGAGCCCGAGAAGGGGCGCCCGACCAAGCGGGACCGCCGCGAGCTCGAGCGCTTCAAGAAGCGCTGACGAGGACCGTCCGGACCGTCTCACGGCTGGAGAACTCCCCGCGCGAAGCGGTCGAGCAGGTCATCGTCAAGCCGGTGGCCGCCGGTGAAGGACACGAACGAGTGCGGGAGACCGGCCGCATCGAGCCGCGCGCGCTCCGCCGCGGCGGTCGCCGGCTTGATGAACTTGTCCCGGTCCCCGAGGACAACGAAGGTGCGCGTGCGCCGGAGCGGTGAATCGACCCCGAGGTCGAGTTCCGGCGCGATCGCCCCGCCCCAGCAGAGCAGTCGCGCCGCGGGCACGCGCCCGGCCGCCACCCAGCGCGAGGCCGCAGTCGCCCCCTGGGAGAACCCCAGCACCGTCACCGGCACGTCGGGCGGGAGCGCGCGAGCGTGCTCCTCGTACGCCTGCTGCAACCAGCCCACGTAATCGGCGATCTCGTCCGCGCGCTCCTCGCGCGTCATCCACGAGGCCCCGACACTCGCCTCGCGGTGGCCCTTCACGCTCACCTCGGCCTGCGTGTCGTAGAATCGCGAGAGCGCCTCGGGCGCGACGATGAGGCGCGTGCCGTCGTCAAGGCGCGCGAGGGTCTCGATGAAGTCGGTGGCGAGCTGGCCATAGCCGTGCAGCACGATCCAGAGCTCGCGGACGGCCGCGGGATCTGCTGGACCGCGCACCGCACAGCGGGCGGTGCGCCGCGTGACATGGCGCGAGATGCGGGTGGCGCGCGGAGCTGCGGTCGCCTCGGTCATCCCCGGAATCAATGCCCGGAGCCGCGGCCGGACCAGTGCCCGCCAGCGCCCGGACCAGCGCCCGGACCAGCGCCCCACCAGTGGCGGGAACCGCCCCGTGCCGATTACCATTCCCCCCTGGAACCCTGACCCGATGGGAGAGTCCGGCATGGCTGGCAGCGACGCGCACTACGATCCGAACAAGCTCGGCTGGGGCTTCGCAGCCGCGATCATCGTCCTCGCGATCGTCGCGAACGTGACCGCGTTCTCGATCCACAAGGCGACGTATCTGAAGCCGGACAAGGCGCCGGCAGCGGAGAGCGCGCACTGAGAAAGTAAAAAGTAGAAAGTAGAAAGTAGAAAGTAGAAAGAGGGCGCAGATCCGGAGTGGATCGCGCCCGTTGCTTTTCCGTCCTACTTCTTACTTCCTACTTCCTACTTTGCTAGTTCTTGTGCCTGAACGTGATCCGTCCCCTGCTCAGGTCGTACGGCGAGACCTCCACCGAGACGCGATCGCCCTGCAGCACGCGGATGCGGAAGCGGCGCATCTTGCCGGCCATCGTGGCCAGGACGTCGTGCCCATTGGAGAGGTGCACCCGGAAGGTGGCGCTGGGGAGCACTTCGGTGACGGTGCCTTCGAGTTCGATCGCTTCTTCTTTCGCCATACGGTCCGGTTGGGAGTTCAGCCCGTAAATCTAGGCTCGGGACGGTGCTTCTGGCAGGGGGCGTTGACGGCTACGGACGACAGGTGGGAGCGCCGGCGGATGCGGCGGCGATCGCCTCGATCACCTCGCGCACGGTCGAGACGCCCGCGTCGCGGTCGTACCACCCCTGCTTCTCGCCCAGGAACGCATCCAGTCGTCCCTCGGCGCGCGCCTTGATCACGAGGTCCTGGAGTGCGGCGGGGCGCTCGACCCAGCACCCAACGTCATTCCCCGCCGTGTCGAGGATCACCACCGTCGGCGTCGCCGCGCGGCCATCGGGAGTGCGGTGCCGTTCCATGAACACCCGTCCCGCGGACGGCTCGACGATCCGCAGCTCGATCGCGGGGACGAGTGCCGAGAGCCGCGCGAGGTACGGCACCGTGTTGACCGAGTCGCTGCAGCCGTCCACCGCGGAGACGAGCAGCCGCCAGCGGCCCGGGATGGCGCGCGCCCGCAACAGCAGGTCCTCGCTCACGCGTGAGTTCTCCCAGTTCCGGACCCACATCGCGCGCCTCGCCTCGGCCCGCGCGAGGAACGCGTCGAACGATTCCCCGCCGGCGAAGAGTGCGACGAGCACCGAGTCCGCCGCACGAGCGTCCCGCGCGACCGGCCCCGCACCGGGCCCACCCCGGAGGACCTCCTCGCAGCGCAGCGCGGGAGTGACGGCGACGGTGGCGGCCAGCGCGAAGGTGAGGAGCACGGGAGTTCCGGTCTGAGGGTGTACCGCCGGGTAGAGCCAGATGACGAAAGGTGGCCCCGGACGCCGCGGGTTGTCCACGGCGGTCGCCTTCCGTTACCCTCACCGGATGGATTGGATCGAACCCGTCGCCGTGGCCTTCGGCCTGGTCAGTGTCTTCCTCAGCACGCGGCAGCACATCGCGAGCTGGCCGACGGCACTCGTGAATGTCGGGCTCTACTTCGTGCTGTTCTTCCGCGTGAAGCTCTACGCCGACTCGGGCCTGCAGCTCATCTACTTCGGGCTCTCGCTCTACGGCTGGTACCAGTGGAAGTACGGCGGCGCGGACCGGAGCGAGCTCCCGGTCACGCGCACCGGCGGGCGGCGCGGCCTCGCGCTGCTCGCCCTCGGGGCGACGCTCGCGGTGGCGCTCGGCGCGCTGCTGTCGCGCACAACGGACGCGGCGCTGCCCTGGCTCGATTCCGCGGCCACCGCCACCAGCCTCATCGCGCAGTGGATGATGACGCGCAAGCTGCTCGAGAACTGGCTCGTCTGGATCGCGGTGGATGTCGTCTACGTCGGGATGTTCATCTCCAAGGCGCTCTATCTCACGGCGTTGCAGTACGCCGTCTTCCTGGTGCTCGCGGGGCTCGGCTACGTGCAGTGGCGGCGTAGTCTCAGGGCGCGCGACGCGCTCGCCGCGTGAATCGCATGCGGCGGGTGGTGCTGACCGGCCCCGAGTGCTCAGGCAAGACGACCCTCGCGCAGGCGCTGGCGGAGGCGTTCGACGCGCCCTGGACGCCGGAAGCGTCGCGCGTCTACGCGGAGGAGCGCCCGGACGGTCTGTCGTCCACGACGGTGGAGCCGATCGCGCGGCTGTCGATGCAGCTCGAGGACGAGGCGCTCGCACGTGCGGCCACACGCGTGGGTGCGGCGTCCCCGTTGCTGATCCGCGACACGGATCTCGTGAGCACGATCGTCTACGCCCGCCACTACTACGGCACGGTGGCCGACTGGATCGTGGGGGAAGCACGCGCGCGGCTCGCCGACCTCTACCTGCTCTGTCGCCCCGACCTCCCGTGGACCCCCGATGGCGTCCGCGACCGCCCGACGCACCGCGAGCAGCTCTTCGACGACTTCCGCTCCGCACTCGACGAACTGGGCGCAAGTGCTTCGGTCGTCGAGATCGGCGGCGAGGGTCCGGCACGATTCGAAGCCGCGCAACGCGCCGTCGCCGCGCTCATGGACAGCCGCCACGGCCGCTAGCCCGCTTTCTACCTTCTACTTTCTACTTTCTACTTTCTACTTTCTACTTCCAACCGCCAACGGCCCCATCCAACCGCGTCACGAACTCCGCGATCGTCCGCGCGGCGCGATAGTAGAACCCCGGCTGGATCCGCTCGACGTCGTCGGTCGGCTTGTGGTAGTCCGGATGATCCTCGACGCCGAAGTACACGAACGGGATCTTCGCGGCGTGGAAGGCGCCCTGGTCCGACTGGCTGGTCCAGTCCTCGGATCCGCCGCCGCTGTCGTGGCCGAGGCGCAGGGTGACGAGCGCGTCGGGAACGAGGGACTCGAGGACCGGGCGCATCTGCGGATACGGGGTCGCGCCCGCGGCGTAGAGTTCGCCCTTGTCGTTGCGCGAGACCATGTCGAGGTTGACGTTCGCGACGATGCGCGCGAGCGGGATCGGCGGCCGGGCGATGAACGCGCGGGCGCCGACGAGTCCCATCTCCTCGGCGTCCCAGAGCGCGAAGACGATCGTGTGCGCCGGCGGATGCGCCTTGAAGTGCGCGGCCATCGCAAGCACCGCGGCCGTGCCGGAGGCGTTGTCGTCGGCACCGTTGAAGATCTCGCCGGCCCGCGTGCCCACGTGGTCGTAGTGGGCACTGACCACGAGCACCCGGTCGGGCGTGCGCGTACCGTGCACCGCGCCGAGCACGTTGACTCCGCGGATGGAGTCGCCGGCGTCGCGGCGCGGCATCGTGAAGGGATGGGCGAACCCGTCGCCGACCGGGTCGAGCCCGATGCGCCGGAACTCGCCGATGAGCCACGCACGCGCGGTGGCGTTCCCGGGGGTCATCGTGGCCCGGCCGCCCATCGAGTCGTGGGCGAGTCGCGCTACGTCGCCGACGAGGCGCGCCGAGTCGAGGCGCGGCAGGGTCGTCGCCGCGGTTGCCGGGCCGGCGCCATACGAGGCGCAGGCGCCGGAGAATCCCGCGACGAGGAGCGCCGCGGTCGTGAGCAGGAGTCGGGAGGTCGGCATCGGTCGTGGTCGGGGACGACCGGAAGGTAATGCGCCGGTGAGGCCGCGGCTCACCGCGCCTCACCGCGGCTCACCGCGCCTCACCGCGCCTCACCGCGCGTCAGGGGATGCGCGAGACCAGCATCACGACCCGATACGCGGACGGTGCGGGTGGTTCGAGTCCCGCCGCCGGCGTCACCTCTCGCAGCTCGATCGCGAGGCTCCCCAACACCCGCACCCGCGGCTCGACGAAGGAGTTGAGCGTGAAGTTGAGCGCGTCCCCCATCGTCGGCGCGACCCAGAAGCGCGCCCGCGCGTTGCCGGCCCACACGCACTGGATGAGCGGCCCGCTGGGACAGCGCGAGTCCTCGTCGATGCCGCCGAAGTTGAGCAGGGTCCCGGTGCCGCGGATGAGCACGGTCTCGCCGGGACGCAGCGTGAACGCGGTGCCGATCTCGACCGGACGCAGCTCGTTCGGCAGCGGCTCGACGGGGGAAGCACAGGAAAGCCCGCCGGCGACCGGCAGGAGCAGGCAGAGGAGGAGGGCGCGCAGTCTCGTCATGGTACGATTCTTACCCCGGGGCGGCCCCGCGGTGTCACCGCGCGCGAATACCCGGACGTGAGAAGGGCGGCCCGACCGGGCCGCCCCCTCACATCTCCCATCTCCCATCTGCCGTTCTAGAACGCCATCACACCTTCGATCATGAACCCCTTGAACCGCCCGCCATTGCGGATGTCGGTGGCGACGAAGCCCTTGTACTCCTGATTCACGTACTCGCCCTTGAGCATCAGGGTCGGGGTGATGAACCAGCCGCCGCCGAAGTTCGTGCGCGTCACCTTGACGTCGTTGTTCGTGCCGCCGAGGTCGCCCGTCAACTCGTTCCAGCGGGCGCCGACGTAGAGGCGTTCGTTGTCGAAGAACCGGTAGAGCGCTTCGCCCATGTACTGCTTCACTTGACGGTCGACGGTCTCATTGGCGGCCTTGCCCTCGGCGACCTCGTACATCCCGAAGAACTCGAGGCCCTGGAACTTCACGAACGGGTTGATCATGTACGAGGTGCTGTTGTCGCGCATCCCTGGGTTGATGCGGCCCGACGTGAACTGCGCAGCCTCGGTGGCGGCACTGTTCTCGAGCACCTGGTAGTAGCGTGAACCGGCGCGGTCGCCGCCGTAGATCGCATTGCTCGCGGCGCTGCTCTGGGTGCGGTACGACCCCGTCAGGCGAACGCGAAGCTTGTCGTCGATCTTGCGGTCGACTCCCCCCTTCAGGTAGTACGCCATCGCGCGGTCGTCCGGCACGTCCACCCGGCCGCGGATCTCGCCGTTGGTCGCGGCGACCACGCCGAGGAAGCCGTTGCGCTGGAAGATCACCTCGGTCCCGATCTCGGTGTTGAAGGCGTCCATGATCGAGTTGCCGACGAACGGATTGTACATCGTCTGGCCGTTGTCGGAGCGGCGGAACTGCATGTCGCCGTAGTTCACCTGGAAGTGGCCGATCTTGAGCGTCGTGTACTTCATCAGGTTGTTGAGGAACGGCACGTCGATCGGCGACTCGTCGATCTGGAGGAAGCCGTCCTTCACCCACGCCTCGTTGTGGTGACGCGACGAGAGGTACGAGGTCAGCTGCAGCCGCATCCCTGGAGCGAGCTGGGCGTGCATGTACAGATTCGCGACGGCGTTGTTGAAGCCGTTGCCGATCTCCTTCAGGCGATTGCGGTCCGTCAGGTTCCCGGGTGCCGCCGTCGGGACGGAGTCAGCCGTGTTCTCGTGGCTCAACCCCTGGAACTGCTGCGTGAAGGCCGCGCCCCACATGATCTTCAAGCCGTCATACGCGACGCCCTTTTCCTTGGTGGTCTCGAACACGTTGATGCCGCGCTTGTCCTGGGGACGGAAGTACTGGATCGTGATCCGCTGGACGAGCTCGTCGTACTTCGGCCGGGGCGCGTCCTGAGCGAGGGCCGGGGATGCGATGGCGATCGCGCTGGCCACAAGGAGGAACGCTCGGAGGGTTCTCATACCTGGATACCTCGGAAGGGTGGGATCGGAGCGAGGCGCCGATCGTGTTACAACAGCGGGCTGGCTACTTCAGGAGCAGGTCGAACCGCACGTTCACCATCTCCTTCACCTTCATCGTGCCGAGGAAGAGCTTCGGCGGCGGCACCTTCCAGTCGGTCATCTTGAGCGCGTAGACGCCCTTCACGCGGAGCGCGCCGTCGGCCGCCGCGAACTCGACCGGCAGCGTGATCGGCAACGTCACGCCGCGGAGGGTCAGCGCTCCCTTCAGGGTGCCCGTCACCGTCGACCCCGTCGCCAGCTCGTAGCTCTCGAGCGCGAATGCGATCGTCTGGTGCGTCTCGGCGTCGAGCGCCTTCCGCATGTGGTTGTTCATCGTGCCGTTGTCGCAGTCGAGCTTGCCGACCGGCACGGTGAACGTCACGGTCTTCACCGCCTTGGTCCCGCCGAGCACCGCCTCGACCGCGCCCGCGCCCTCGGCGTCCACGGCGGCCTCGAGCAGGGTGGCCTTGCAGGACCAGTCCTTGGTCGTCGACTCGCCGTCGAACCAGAGCTTGGATGCCGGCGCGAGCATCAGCGGATCGGAGGAGTTGAGCGGGCGCCAGGCGCCGGCGACGAGCAGGAAGACGATGGCGGTGGTGATACCGAGAACTTGGCGACGCATGGGCTGGACTCCAGTGAAGATCGGACCCGATTCGCGCGTGATGCGCGTCTCGTGGGTTGAGTATCGATGTGGGGACTTCCCCTATCAGTAGGGCAGAGCCGGAACTTTGGTCCGTGGTATGTGCCCCTTTGTCTAAGGGGAACCCCTACCTCAGCAGAGGATCGCGCCGGGATACCGAGGGGGGTGCGACCAGCCGGTCAACGTGAGGACCGTGGCGCCGAGAACCGGCATCCGGCTCTCGATGCGGATGGGCACGTGGCACTCGCCCTGATTCAGATGGACCCGGATCGTCCCGGTGCCTTTGTAGCGCTTGGGGTCGCGGACCTCCATCTCGATCACCCGCGTCCGGAAGATGCCGGCCGGCGTGGTGAGCGTATCGGATCCCATCACGCGCACGATGGTCGGGTTGCGCGCGGGGTCGAAATGCCGGTCGAACTGCATCGTGGTGTCGCGGTCGAGCGGCAGGGTCCGGATGAAGTACATGAACGAGAGCTCGTCCAGGGGCCGATACGACCCCAGCGCCCCGTGCGGACCCTCGGCGTCCCGCCACGTCCCGCTGTCCGCCAGGATCTCGACCGCTTCCTTCGAGCGCGAGAGCGGATGCCGCTCCTCCTTCTCGAAGCGGGTGATCGCGAAGGTGAGGGGGTTGAGCCAGCTCGAGGTACGGTCGCGTGCGCGGATCGGCCCCTTGCCGGCCTCCATGTCGAATCGCAGGCGCCACGTCGTCACGCCGCGCTCCTGGACCGGACCCTCGATCCACATCTTCCCGGTGCCGACGTTACCCAGACGCTGCACCCGCACCGAATACTCGAGCGACTCGCCGATCTGGAACGGCAGTGAGAACTCCTGGGCTGCCGCCGCAGCGGGAAGCGACGTCAGGAGAACGCCGAGCAGGAAGCGGTGGGGAGCGAAGGTCATCAAGGGAAGGCTGGTGGCTGGTCACACCCGCTGGAATCGGGGACGTTCCGTCCCGATGTGCGGGAATCACCGACGGTGGACAAGAAGCGTCTAGGCCGCCGGCTCCGCGCGCGCCAGCTTGATCCTGATGAGCCACCGACCGATCGTCCTGCTCGCCGGCGCGATGCTCGCCCTCGTCCCCGCGACGCGCCCGGCGCGTGCCCAAGCTCCCCCTGCGGGCGACTCGCTCGCGGTGCTCGCCGTGGTGGATGGCCTGTTCGACGCGATGGCGCGCAAGGACACCGCCGCGATGCGCCGCCTGTTCGATCCGGGGGCGCGGCTCGTCGGCATGCGCCCGCGCGCCGATGGCACGCAGCGGCTGCAGAGTCTCTCCGCGGCCGAGTTCATCGCGTTCGTGGCGCGCGACGCACGCGCGGAGTGGCGCGAGCGCGCGTTCGCGCCCGAAGTGCGCATCCGCGGGTCGCTCGCGACGGTCTGGGCGTGGTACGACTTCCACTTCGGCCCGACCTTCAGTCACTGCGGTGTGGACGCGGTGCAGTTGCTGCGCACGAGTGACGGCTGGCGCATCGTCAGTATCGCCGACACCTACGAGACGAGCGGCTGTCCGGTCCGGCCGGCACCGGACCGATGACGGACCTGCGCGGCCACGTCCGATCGCGGACGCTCGGCCGCCGCGCATTCCTTTCCGGCTCGGCATCGGCGATCGCTTGGCTGACCGGCTGCGGTGACCGCGACCTCATCGCGCCGCACGTCACACCGGGATCTCCGCGCCTCTCCGCGCGTCCCCGCCTCTCCTATGCGTTCGCGCTCGCCGCCGGCCTGCACCGACTCGACATCGGCGGCGTCGACGTCGTCCTCTATCTCCCGGCCTCGGCGATCGGGCGCGGCCGCGTGCCGGTGCTCACCTATCTCCACGGCGCCAGCCGCACCGTCGAGGCGGTCGTGGAGGCGCACCGCGCCGCCGCGGACGAGGCGGGCGTGATGATCGTCGCGCCCTACGCGCTGGTCGATTCCTGGGACGCCGTGCTCTCGGGTCTCTACGACCGCGACATCGCCGCGCTGGACGTCGTGCTGCAGTGGGTGTTCCGGAAGGTGCCGGCCGATCCCTCGGCGATCGCGCTGACCGGATTCTCGGATGGCGCGACGTATGCGCTCGGCGTCGGTCGCGGGAACGGCGACCTCTTCTCCCATCTCGTCGCCTATTCGCCGCACGACCTGCTGGCCACCCGACCGGTGGGACTCCCGCGCGTGACGGTCGCGCACGGCACGGCCGACCAGGTCGTCCCGTGGGGCGTCTCGGCGCAGTACATCGTCCCCGCCCTCCGGACCGCCGGCCACGAGGTGGAGTTCGTCTCGTTCGACGCCGGGCACGCGATCCCGCTGCAGCTCGTGCAGGAGATCGTGCTCGGACTTCGCGCGGGTCAGGGCAGCGCGATCTCCGTCATGTAGCGGATCCGGCCGTCCGGCTGCACGACCTCGCCGGCCACCATGTAGGGCGAGCCGGCGACGAGGAACCAGGTCGCCAGGAGCACGCGATCGTCGTAGCGCCGTTCCTCGACGCGCCACGCCTCCCACTGCGTCCCCTCGACCATCCGCGGCTCGCGCCCCACCACCGTGAAGATGCGCCGTTCGGTGCGCGTCATCCCGGGTCCCCAGAAGGGCGCGACCATCACGGCCCCGGCGCGCAGCCCGGTCGCGAGCGGCACGAGGTCGGACGCCGATGCCACGAAGCCGGGCCGGTCGAGGAGAACGTCGATGTCGGTGTACGCGGCATTGGCGTTCGGCCGTGAGCGCCCGACGACGCGCGGTCCGATCAGGGTCAGCTGCATGTGCCCGCCCGCACTCCCGGTGCGATGGTACCCGTACGGAGCTTGCGTGCGCGCGTCGTACGTCTGGCGGATCTCCCAGGTGGACTGCGGTCCGTTCACAGGCGTCTGCGTCCCCGTGGTCACCCACCGATGGACCTCACGGCCCGCCGAATCGCCCACCGTCAGCGCATTGACCCACTCGGCCACGACGGGCCCGTCGGGTGCACCGAGGCGGACCTGGACGCGCGCCCGGTGCGGACGGAAGGTGCGTCCGTCAACGAGCGTCGATCCGACCTCGAGGTGCATCGTGTCCGCAGCCTGCGCCGCGAGCGCGCGGGGCGCGAAGAGCGACAGGGCCAGCAGCGCGATGCGGCCGGGATGAGAAGGAACGCAACGGTCCATGGGAATCATCGGTTCGGGTCGGGTCCGACCGGAGGAATGGAGCGCGCGCGTCGCGTCACCGGTCTAGAAGAAAGTTGTCGCCCGCATTCGCCAGCGTCCGCGTCGCCGCGCTCGTACACTCACAGTCCACCTGCCACCGGGATGACGATGCGTCACGCGTTCGCACTGCTCGGCACCGCCACGCTCCTGACGGCCTTCGTACCGGGCCCGCCGACCCAGTCCGCGGCACTCCGCGAGGCCGCCGACAGTGTCTCGGCGCTCTCGCGCCCGAACGGACCGACCCGCGCGTGGCCGGACCTCGGGGACCGCGCGCGCCTCGCCGGGCGCGAGCGGCAGGATCGCGTGGCCGCGCAGCTCGCGCGCATCGACCGTGCCGCCCTCGTCTCCGACGACGAGCGATTGCTGTTCGACAACCTGCGCGAGGTCATCGAGGGAAGCCGCGCGAGTCGCGTCTGTCGCTTCCATCTGTGGTACGCGCCGAGCCAGTTCGCGGGCGTGCACCTGGCCGCGGCCAACTGGGCGCGCAATGTGCGCGTCGGGGACGACTCCGCCCGCACCCGCGCCCTGCAGGCGCTCGGTGAGCTCCCGGCCGCGCTCGCGGAGGAGCGCGCGCTGCTCGCGCGCGGGCTCGATTCGGGGTACGTGTCGTCGGCGCAGGTGATGGCGGTCGTCGTGCGGCAGTTCCGCGACCTCGTGCCTGAGGATGTGACGCGCTCGGCGCTCTACGCCCCGGCGGAGCGTGATACCGCCCCAGCGTTCCGTGCGGCGTGGAACACGAGGCTGCGCGCCGAGGTCTATCCGGCGCTGCGCGCCTACGCGGACTACATCGAGACGACCTACGCGCCGCGCGCGCGCCGGGACGGATCGCTGCTCGGCCAGAGCGACGGCGCGGCCTGCTACCGGGCGACGCTGCGCGAACGCACCTCGGTGGACGCCGATCCCGCGGCGCTGATGGCCGACGCGCGCGCCGACCTCGACCGGCTGCACCGCGCCCTCGCCCCGATGGTCCGCGGGCTCACCGGAGCCGCGGACGTCTCGGACGGGATCCGGATCCTCAAGAGCGATCCGCGCTTCACCTTCCCCTCGCGCGATTCGACGCTCGCCGCCTATCGCGCCATGACGGCGCTCGCCGCGACGCGCATCGGGCGCGTCGTCGCGGGGTACGCGCCCGAGTCGATCGTGGTGATCCCCTACCCCGAGTTCCAGGAGCGCGCGGGGCCGCCGCCGAGCTACCAGCGCGCGCCGGACGACCGTAGCCGCCCGGCCTGGTTCCTCGTCAACCTCGCGCGTCCGGAGCGGATGGCGGTCGGGAATGCCGCCGCCCACGAGGCGTACCCGGGGCATCACCTGCAGCGCATCGCCGCGTCGCAGGCGACGAGCATCCATCCGGTCATGCGCACCCTCTCGGTCAGTGCGTTCAGCGAGGGCTGGGGCATCTATTCCGAGGACCTCGGCGCCGAGATGGGGCTCTACACGACGGCGCTCGACAGCACCGGGCATCTCGTGCACCTGCTGGACGTCGCCGTGGCGTACTATCTCGATGCGGGTGCGCACGTGCGCGGCTGGTCGCGGGCGATGCTCGTGGACTCGATGTACGTCCTCGGCGGCCGCACCCGTGCGCAGGCCGGTGACTACGCCGACCGCCACGCGGCGACCCCTGGGCAGCTCGCCACGTACTTCGTCGGCTACCGGACCATCCGCGCCGCGCGCGCGGATGCCGAGCGGCGACTGGGCGGACGCTTCGACCTGGCACGGTTCAATCGCGAGGTGCTGCGCGACGGGACGATCACCCTCGCCTCGCTGCGCGCGAAGCTCGACCGGTGGGTCGCGGCCGGCGGGTGAAGTCTCTTGAGACCGCCTGAAACCTTCCGAGCGCGGGCCGTGTCGTATTGAGCATGCTACATTCGCGTCGCTACCGGGTGATCCCGGAGACGGGCATCGAGCTGCTCGCGGCGGACTACCGCGCGCATCGCTTCGTGCCGCACTCGCACGACTACGCCGTCCTGGCGATCACCGAGTCCGGTGAGGCGGCGGGGCTCTCGACCGACGGCACACAGACGCTGGGCCCCGGTGATGTGCTGCTGATCCCGCCGAATGTCGTGCACGCGGCGCAATCGATCGGCGGCGATCCGTGGCGGTATCGGGCGGTCTACCTCTCGGCGGCGCGGTTCGAGCGGCTCCGCGGCGACGGCGCGGGCGGCGGCGCGGGGGCCGGCACGGCGACCGTGATCCAGCAGGCGTCCGCCCTGGCCCGCCACCTCCGCGAACTGCACCACGACCTGGAGTCGGCCAGCGATGACGTGGTCTCCGAGGGACTCGACGCCGTGCTCACCGAGGTCGAGCCGCTGCTCGAGCGCGCCTTCCCACAGCGTCCGACGGCGCGGCCCGCCTCGAGCGCCGTCTGCCTCGCGCGGGCGATGATCGACGCGGCGCCCGAGCGGCGCTGGTCGCTCCCGGTGCTCGCGCGGGCCTGTGGCGTGAGCTCGTTCCACCTCTGCCGCGCCTTCCGCCAGCAGGTCGGCGCGTCCCCCTATGGCTACGCGCTGCAGCGCCGGGTGGTCGCGGCGCGCGAGCGCCTGCGCTCCGACTGGACCATCAGCGAGGTCGCGCACGAACTGGGATTCGCCGACCAGAGCCACTTCACGCGGCTCTTCCTGCGCGTCTTCGGTGTCACGCCGGGGGAGTATCGCGCGGCGCTTCCGGCGGCGCGCAGCTGACGCGGCGCATCGGGATCTCGAACCCGCGCATCGCCCCGCCCTGCCCCGGCCCCTCCACGCGCGCGTAGGCGGAGTCGGCACCGGCGCGCCGGTAGGTGATCCGCTGCGGGAAGTCGTGGGCCGGATTCTCGAAGACGAGCGGTGCACCCACGGAGGGTGCGGGCGCCGTGGTGAAGTCGGTCTCCTTCTGGCCCGAAGGGATCGCCGTGTAGACCAGGCGCCCTTCGCGCGCGCGGATCCGCAGGAACTCGAACTCGCGCACTGACGTGCCCGCAACCGTGCGGCTCGCCCCGAGCATCAGCCCGCCCGCCGGCGCCATCCACATCTCCGTGATGACCCGCTCCCCGCGCCGGCTCTCCCAGCAGCCGGACATCCAAGCCGCCGCCTGCAGGGGATCGGAGGCGGGCTGCTGCGCGCCGAGCGCTTCAGCGCCGGAGGACGACACGAGCAACGCGAGGACGAGGATCGGGAGTACGCGCACGGAAGGCGGGGTCGAGGGTGGAGTGCCCGGAAGGTTGCCGCGCCGCCACCTGTCCGCAATCGCGTTCACCCCATCGCGCGGTGGGACGAACCGTCTGAAGTAGAAAGTAGGAAGTAGGAAGTAGGAAGTAGGAAGTAGGAAGGGGGCGACCCTCCCGGGCCGCCCCCCTTCCTACCTTCTGCTTTCTACTTCCTACTTTCTACTGTACCGCATTGATCATGTCGAAGATCGGCAGATACATCGCGACCACCATGCCGCCGACCACGACGCCGAGGAACACGATCATCATCGGCTCGAGCAGCGAGAGGAGTCCGCTCACCGCGGCGTCCACCTCTTCGTCGTAGAAGTCGGCGATCTTCGAGAGCATCTCGTCGAGACCGCCGGTCTGCTCGCCGACCGCGATCATCGAGATGACCATCGGCGGGAAGACGTTGCTCTTGGCGAGGGGCGCGGAGATCGTGTCGCCGCCGGCGATCGAGGCGCGCGACGCGAGGATCGCATCGGAGACGACGCGGTTGCCGGCGGTCTTGGCCGTGATCTCGAGCCCGTCGAGGATGCTGACGCCGGAGCTGATGAGCGTGCCCAGCGTGCGCGTGAAGCGCGAGACGGCCGACTTGCGGAGCACGTCGCCGAGCACCGGTGCGCGCAGCAGCAGCCGGTCGATCGCGAGCTGGCCGTTCGAGGTGGCGTAGTAGCGCTTGAAGAACTGGAAGGCGCCGAAGCCGACCGCGAGCACGAGCCACCAGAAGTTCTGCAGGAAGTTCGAGAGCCCGATGACGATGCGGGTCGGCAGCGGGAGCGCGAGGCCGACCGAGGCGAACATCGACTCGAAGGTCGGGATCACGAAGAGGAGCAGCACGGTGATGGCCGCGCCGGCCACGCCCATGATGACGCCGGGGTAGATCATCGCGCCCTTCACCTTGCGGACGAGGGCGTCGTTCTTCTCCATGAAGGTCGCGAGACGCATCAGGATGGTGTCCAGGATGCCGCCGGCCTCGCCGGCCGCGACCATGTTCACGTAGAGCTCGGTGAAGGCGTTCGGGTGCTTGGCGAGCGCGTCGGCCACGGTGTGGCCCGACTCGACGTCGAACACCACCTGCCGCGTGACCGCCTGCAGGACCGGGTTCTCGGACTGCTTCGAGAGGATGTCGAGCGCCTGCACGAGCGGCAGGCCCGAGTTGATCATCGTCGAGAACTGTCGGGTGAAGATCACGATGTCGCGCATCGAGATCGAGCCCTTGGTCTTGGGCTTGGTCTTCGCCTGTTCCTCGACCTTGACCACGTTCATGCGCATGCGCTTGAGCTGCGCGACGACGTCGTCCTTGCTGGCGGCCTCGATCGTGGCGCTCTTGAGTTCGCCCTGGGCGGTCCGCGCGGTATATACGAATGCCGGCATCTGGTCTCCTGTGGCCTGTTCGGACTATCGGAACGCTATCGGCGCGCTGCGCCGCTTGACATCGCGCCCGGCTTCGGGGCGCCCCCCATGGACGACCCGTCGTCCATGGCGGTCTTGCCGATCATGCGGAGGAACTCGTTCGGGTCGCTGGAGACCCGCAGGCATTCGTCCTCCGTCACTTCCTTGCCCGTGTAGAGCTGGTAGAGCGCGTCGTTCAGCGTCTGCATCCCGTGCTTCTTGCCCGACTGCATCATCGAGTAGACCTGGTGGATCTTGTCGTCGCGGATCAGGGCGCGGATCGCCGGCGTCACCACCAGGATCTCGGCCGCCATCACGCGGCCCTTGCCGGTGCGCTTGGGCAGCAGCGTCTGGGTGATGATCCCCTCGAGCACGAAGGCCAGCTGGGCGCGCACCTGCGCCTGCTGGTGGCTCGGGAAGACATCGATGATCCTATTGATGGCCTCGGCGGCAGAGTTCGTGTGCAGCGTCGCGAAGGCAAGGTGGCCCGTCTCGGCGATCGTGAGGCCGGCGTGGATCGTCTCGTGGTCGCGCATCTCGCCCACCAGCACCACGTCGGGGTCCTCGCGCAGCGCGTACTTGAGGGCGTTGGCGAACGACTTGGTGTCGGTCCCGACCTCGCGCTGGTTGACGATGCAGCCCTGGTGCTTGTGGATGAACTCGATCGGGTCCTCGACCGTGAGGATGTGCCCCTTCCGCTCGCGGTTGATCTTGTCGATCATCGCCGCCAGGGTCGTCGACTTGCCGGAGCCCGTCGGGCCCGTGACGAGCACCAGCCCGCGCGGCTTCTCGGCGAGCTTGGCGATGATCGGCGGGAGGTTGAGGTCGTCGAACGTCTTGATCTTGAACGGGATCTGCCGCATCACGATCGAGACGCAGCCGCGCTGCTTGAAGCAGTTGCCGCGGAAGCGCGCCAGGTTCTGGATGCCGAACGAGAAGTCGAGCTCGTCCTCCATCTCGAAGCGCTTCTTCTGGTTCTCGGTGAGCACCGAGTAGGCGAGCTGCAGCGTGTCCTTCGGCTGCAGCACGAGGTCCTGCTTGGAGCTCTGGATGTCGCCGTCGATGCGCATCTTCGGACGTTCGCCGGCCGTGATGTGCAGGTCGGACGCGCCGCGCTCGATCATCTCCTCGAGCAGCACGCGGAGATTGACCGGGGAGGGGGCGGTGGCGGGTGCGGTCATGGCAGGTAGGGGGCCGGTCGGGCGTGGGGGGAGCGTCGTGCGGGTTCCGGGCTCACGCGCTCGTCTCGCGGACGACCTGCTCGAGCGTCGTGATGCCCTTCAGCACCTTCAGCAGGCCGTCCATGCGCAGCGTCAGCATGCCCTCGGCGATCGCGGCGTCCTTGATCTCCGCGGCGCCGACGTTCTGGAGGATCAGCTTGCGCAGGGCGGGCGTCATGAACATCACCTCGTACGCGCCCTGCCGTCCCTTGAGCCCCGAGCCGTTGCAGGCGTCGCAGCCCTTGCCCTTGAAGAAGGTCAGCTCGCCGACCTTCGTGTCGAGCGTGACGTCCTTGAAATGCGGCGCCGCGTCCTTGGGGGTCCGCGAGATCGCGTCGTTGATGGCCTGGTCGGTGAAGCGCAGTTCCCGCAGCGTCGTGTTCCGCTTGAGCTTCGCGGTCTCGAGCTCCAGGTCGTCGGGCTTGTAGTGCGTCTTGCAGCTGTTGCAGATGCGGCGGAGCAGGCGCTGCGCCAGCACGAGGTTCAGCGCCGAGCTCACGTTGAACGGCTCGAGGCCCATGTCCAGCAGGCGCGTCACCGTCTCGGCGGCCGAGTTCGTGTGCAACGTCGAGAGCACGAGGTGGCCGGTGAGCGCCGCCTTGATCGCGATGCCGCCGGTCTCGAGGTCGCGGATCTCGCCGACCATGATGATGTTCGGGTCCTGCCGCAGGAACGCCTTCAGCGCCGCGGCGAAGGTCATCCCGATCTCGGTCCGCACCAGCACCTGGTTGACCCCGTAGAGGTTGTACTCCACCGGGTCCTCGGCCGTCATGATGTTCGTGTCGATCGAGTTGACCTTGCTGATGCAGCTGTAGAGCGTCGTCGTCTTGCCCGAGCCCGTCGGACCGGTGACGAGCACCATCCCGTAGGGGTTCGAGACCGCCTCCATCAGCTCCTTCTCGGCGCGCGGCTCGATGCCGAACTTCTCGAGGTCGAGCGTCAGGTTCCCCTTGTCGAGGATCCGGAGCACGACCTTCTCGCCGAAGAGCGTCGGGAGCGTGGAGACGCGGTAGTCGATGACCTTCTTGCCCATCTTCAGCTTGATGCGCCCGTCCTGCGGGACGCGCCGCTCGGCGATGTTGAGCGACGACATGATCTTGAACCGCGAGATCAGCGCCGGCTGCATCTTCTTGGGCGGCTTCATGACCTCCTGCAGCGCACCGTCGATCCGGTAACGCACGCGGAGATCGTGCTCGAAGCACTCGAAATGGATGTCGGACGCGCCGCGCTTCACGGCATCGGTGAGGATCGCGTTGATCAGCTTCACGACCGGGGCATCGTCGACCGCGGCGGCGAGCGCCGCCGCCGACATCTCCTCCTTGTCCTCGGCCACCACCTCGACGTCGCTCTCCGACTCGAGCCCCTCGATCTCCGAGAGCAGGGCCGACATCTGCACGTCGCTCGACTCGTAGAGCTTCTCGATGACGTTGCGGAGCGTGAACTCGCCCGCGATCACCGGGAAGATGTCGTAGCGCGTGATGAACTTGAGGTCCTCGATCACGCCCAGCGCGGTCGGGTCCGCCATCGCGACCGTCAGCGTGCGGCCGTCGCGCTTCAGGGGCAGCACGAGGTGCTTCGTCGCCAGGTCGGCCGGGACCAGCTTCACGATCTTCGGGTCGACCTCGAACTTCGAGAGGTCCACCGCCGGCATCTTGAATTGCCGCGCGAGACAGCGCGTCAGCTCGTTCTCCTGGATGAAGCCGAGCTTCACCAGGTTGTAACCCACCCGCGTCCCGTTCTGGCGCTGCTCGTCGAGCGCCTTCTGCAACTGCTCACGCGAGATGAGCCCCTCCTTGAGGAGGAGATCACCGATCCGTTCGTTTCCGGCGGTCGCGGGAGAAGCCATGGACCCTGGGATCTTCGAGGACGGAGGACAGGCGGACGACCGCCCTCCGAGCGCCCGGGGGCCTCAGGAAAGCGGGGGTAGCTCGTGAAGGTGCCGGGCGGCAGGCGACGGTGTCAAGGATGCCGCACGCCGCCCGGAACAGACACCTCCGTTCGCTTAAGACGAGGTGGAAGCGAGAACGTGACATGCGGGCCGACGCGCGCCGCGAGGGCCGGTCCGACCCCCTTGACCCGCTCCAAACCCTCCACCGACCCGAACGGTCCGTGCGCCTCACGGTCGGCCACGATCCGCTGGGCGAGCGCCGGGCCGATGCCGGGCAGCCGGTCCAGCTCCACGGCCGTCGCCACATCCATATCAATGGGAGTCCGGAGAGCCGGGGGGGACGGTCCGGCTTCGGGCGACCGGGAACTGGTCGCCGTCCCGGAACGAGGCGCCCCAAGCCGTTGGGAGCCGGCCCCGGCGCCCGCGGGCCGCCGGCGACCACCCGCCGCCAGCAGCGAGTCCACCGCGGAGATCTGCCGGGCGAGCGCCGCCCGGTCCCCCGCGGGCGCCTCCGGCTGACCCAGCGCCGCACAGCCCCGGACCCCTACCCCAAGCGCCGCGAGGGTAGCGACGAACAGCAGCGCCCGATGCTCTGCGGGGGTCGGCATCCGGCCAGCATAGGGGAGCGGCCCGGGCGGCCGTCACCGAAAGCGCGCCGCCGAAGCCGAAAAAAAGGGGCGCCCGAACGGGCGCCCCCCTCACACCTCACACCTGCCCTTAGGACAGTTCTCGAATCACCGTCACCGCCACATCCCCCACGATCTGCAGCGTCCGCTGCGACACCTTGTCCGGTGTGTCGTCCGGCGTGTGGTGCCAGGGATAGTCGAGGTCGATCACGTCGATCACCCGCAGCCCCTTGTCGATCAGCGGCAGGTGGTCGTCCGTGATCGCGATGCCCTGCCGGTTCGTGAACACCGCGGCGTGGCCGAGGCGCTGGGCCGTGCTCCAGACGCGCTGGAGCACCTCGGGCGCGCCCTGCATCGAGTAGCCCTCCTGCTCGAAGACGGGGTTCTCGTCCCCGACCATGTCGAACAGCACGCCCAGCATCGGCCGGTAGTTGGCGTCCGGCAGATTCGCCGCGAAGTAGGTCGAGCCGATCAGCACGTCGGTGCGCGTGTCGAAGTCGCCGAAGTCCTCGCCGTCCACGAAGAGCAGGTCCACGCCGACCCCCGGCGGCGTGCGTTTCAGCACGTCGGCGACCCCGAACAGGATCGCGACGCCCGAGCCGCCGTCGTTGGCGCCCGGGACCGGCAGCCCGCGACGGGCCGGATCGGTGGCCTTGTCCGACCGCGGCCGGGTGTCCCAGTGCGCGATGTAGAGCACGCGACGCGTGTCCTGCGGGCGAAAGCGCGCGAGCACGTTGCGCATCGGGAGCTTCTGGCCGTCGGCGGTCGTGTGCACCCACTCCTGCACCAGCACCGTGTCCGCGCGCTGGCGCATCTCGGTCACAAGCCACTCCCCCATCGCCTTGTGGGCGGGGGTCCCCGGCACGCGGGCACCGAAGGCCACCTGCCGTTCGACATTCGCCTTGGCCGCCGCGCCGTCGAAGCCGCTGCTGACCGCGGCACCACCGTCAGCGCCGCCATCGGCGCCACCATCGGCGCCACCGCGGGACGACGCATCGGCGCCGCCGCACGAGGCGCTGAATCCCGCCACCGACGCGAGCAGCGGGACCAGGGTCAGGATGGCGCGGAGAGGCGAACGCTTGGGCACCGGGGACCTCGGGAAGGGTACGGTACAGCGATGGAATGAGAGCCGGCCTTGCCCCTGCGCCGACGCGCAGTGGAATATACGGGGCTCCCGCGCCCCTCGCGTCCGCCGACCCCACTGCGTGAAGATCGTTCCCCGGTACGTCCTCCGTGAACACCTCGGTCCCCTGGTCTTCGCCCTCTCGGCGCTGACCTCGCTCCTGCTGCTCAACTTCGTCGCCAAGAAGTTCGGCGACCTCGTGGGCAAGGGCCTGCCGTGGTCGGTGATCGTGGAGTTCCTGCTCCTGTCGATCCCCTTCACGCTCGCGATGACGCTGCCGATGGCGGTGCTCGTCGCGACGCTGCACGCATTCTCGCGCTTCGCGTCCGAGAACGAGATCACCGCGTTCAAGGCGAGCGGAGTCAGCATGCAGTTGCTGGTGCGGCCGGTCATCGCGGCCTCGGTCGTGCTGACGCTCTTCATGGTCTGGTTCAACGACCAGGTCCTCCCCCGCGCCAACCACCGGCTGGCCACGCTGCAGTCCGACATCGCGCGCGTGAAGCCGACCTTCGCGCTCTCGGAACAGGTGATCAACGAGGTCGTGCGCGGGCAGCTCTACCTCCGCGCCGCGCGCATCGACGCGAACAGCAACCGGATGAAGGACGTCGTCATCTACGACCTGAGCGACCCGACGAAGCGGCGCACCATCATCGCCGACAGCGGCCAACTCGCCTTCACCGCGACGGGCGAGGACCTGATCCTCACCCTGTACGACGGCAACATGTCGGAGCTGACGCCGCAGGAGCCGACGCGGCTGCAGCGCAACTTCTTCAGCCGCGACCTCCTGCGGGTGCGCGGCGTCGCGGCGCGCCTCGACCGTGACGGCAACCGCTCGAACTACCGGTCCGACCGGGAACTCGGCGTCTGCGAACTGCTCGTGCGCGTCCGCCGCGCGGAGGTCGAGCGGACCCAGGTCTGGGCGCGGCTGGTGGAGGCGGAGGGGGACGGGGTGCGCAGCGCGACACCTCCGGCCGTCCCGGGTGGGATGGGGGCGCTCTACTGCAAGGCATTGACGCTCGTGGGCGCCGCGGTCACGGTGCCCGAGGCGCAGGCCGCGACACTCCGGCCGCAGGCCGCGACACCCTCAGCGCAGGACACGCCGACGGCCGACTCGGGTCGCGTGAAGCCGGGGCGTCCCCGGACCTACGGGCAGGAGGCGGCGCCGGCGGTCCAGCCGGGGCGCGCGGCCGTCGCGCCCCCGAGTGCGGGGGGCGGAGCGGCGGAGAGCGCGGTGCCGGGCGACACCCCCGTGCGTCCGGACGGCGAGGTCGTGAAGGACCAGATCGGCAACCCGGTCATCATCGAGGGGCTGACCACCGAGCTGCGGATGACGCAGAGCGCGATCGACAGTTACCGGGTGGAGATCGAGAAGAAGTTCGCGATCGCCGCGGCCTGCATCGTCTTCGTGCTGCTCGGCGCCCCGATCGCGCTCCGATTCCCGAATGGCGGCGTCGGACTGACGATCGGCGTGAGCCTCGGAGTGTTCGGTCTCTACTATGTCGGCCTGCTCGGCGGCGAGGCGCTGGCCGACCGGAACCTGCTGGGCCCCGCCGTCGCGATGTGGTCGACCGACATCCTCCTCGGCGCGATCGGGCTTGTGCTCACGGCGCGTCTCGGGAACGAGGGATCGACGTCACGCGGGAGCGAGACGGGCGAATGGTGGGGCCGGGTGGCCGAGCGCGTGCGCGCCCGGTTCCGGCGGCGCGCATGAGGCGCCTCTGATGAGGCGGCTCCTCCATCCACTCGACCGCTACGTCCTGACCGAGTTCCTCAAGGTGCTCGCGGCGACGGCGCTCGGCTTCCCGCTGCTCGTCATCATCATCGACGTCTCGGAGAAGCTGGACAACTACCTGAATCGCAACCTGCCGATCAGCGACATCGTGCTCGCGTACCTCTACGGGGTGCCGGACACGATGTTCCTGGTGCTGCCGGCGGCGGTACTCTTCGCGACGGTCTTCACGGTCGGCGGTTTCACGCGGCACAGCGAGATCACGGCGGCGAAGGCCTCCGGGATCAGCTTCCACCGCTTCATCGCGCCGATCGTGTTCGGGGCGCTGTTGAGCACGCTCTTCGGCTTCGGACTCGGGGAGGTCGTCCCGCCGCTGAACGCGCGGCGGCTCGAGCTGCTGCAGGAGAAGCAGGCCCGCAGCACGAGCCGCCGCTCGAACTTCACCTTCGCGGCGGAGGAGGGACGCGTCTACAAGATCGGCCACGCCGACGCCACGACCGGCAGGCTGCAGGCGCTCGAGATCGAGCGCCTGGGACTCGGCCCGGACTATCCGACCTACCTGATGGCGGTCAAGGAGGCGGCGTGGACGTCCGAGCGCGGGTGGATCCTGCGCGACGGCGTGCTGCACCTGCTGCCCGACAGTCTTTCGAACCTCACGGTGCGCTTCGACTCGCTCTCGGACCGGCTCTTCACCGAACAGCCGCAGCACCTGATGGCGAACCCGAAGGCGCCGGCGGAGATGGGATACCGGGACCTCGGCCGGTTCATCACCGCGATGGAGCGGTCCGGCACGGACGTGAACAAGTTGCGGGTGGAGCGCATGCTGAAGCTGGCGATCCCGGCCACCTGCGTGATCATCATGCTGATCGGGGCGCCGCTCGCGACGAGCACCCAGCGCGGCGGGACGGCCTACGGCATCGCGATCAGCCTCGCGACGACGGTTATATTCCTCGTGATGCTGCAGTTGACGCAGGCGATCGGCGCGGGCGGACTGGTGAACCCGGAGCTCGCGGCCTGGCTCCCCGGCGCGCTCTTCGCGGTGGTCGGCTCCATCCTCCTCTACCGGGTCCGCACCTAGGTGTCCTCGCGTCCGACGTCGACCTTCCCGGTGGTCCCGCGCTTCGGACTCAAGTTCTTCCGGGGGATGGGCCGGCTCGCACTCGGGTTCCTGGCGGGCGTCGGCGGGCGTGTGCTCTTCTTCCGCGACATCCGGCGGGCCCTGGCCGAGGGACCGACCTGGCGCGGGCAGGTCATCCCCCAGATGCGCGCGATCGGCGTCGATTCGCTGCCACTGGTGATCATGGTCGCGGCGTTCATCGGCGGCGTGATCGCGATCCAGATGCGCTACCAGCTCTTCCCGGGCATCCAGCTCTCGATCGTCGGCCTCTCGACGCGGCAAATCGTGATCCTCGAGACGGGGCCGCTGCTGACCGGGCTCGTGCTGGCCGGCCGGGTGGGAGCGAAGATGACGGCCGAGATCGCGACGATGCGGGTCACGGAACAGATCGACGCCCTCGAGACGCTCGCCTATGACCCGGTGGCGTACCTGGTGGTGCCGCGGCTGATCGCGGCGACGATCATGCTGCCGATCCTGACGGTGTTCGCGGACGTGTTCGGTGTGGCGTCGGGGCTGATGGCGTCGGTGACCCTGACGGACGTACAGTACAGTCAGTTCATGGAAGGGGTGCGCCTGGGCTACGACCAGTTCCAGGTCACCTACAGCCTGATCAAGGCGACGTTGTTCGGGACGGCGATCGCCTTCCTGTGCACGTACGAGGGCTACACCACCCGTGGCGGGGCCGAGGGCGTCGGGCAGAGCACGGCCAAGGCGGTCGTGATCTCGTCGATCGCCATCCTCATCCTCGACGCGATCACCGCGATCTTTCTCGCACCATACCTCCAGGGATGAAGCGACGCGACGAAGTGCTCGTGGGGATCGTGGCGACCATCGCAGTGGCGCTCGCGGTCATGGGTTCCCTCTTCCTGGCCCGCGGCGGATTGACGCCGGGCTACCCTGTCTACTCGGTCTTCAAGTGGGGCTCCGGGTTGAAGCAGGGGCAGCCGGTGATGCTCTCGGGCGTCACGGTCGGCTACGTGAACGAGGTCGAGTTCCGCCGCGACGGCTACCTGGTCGTCGCGATGCGGATCTACAAGGCCTACGAGGTGCCGAAGGGGACGACGGCGCGCGTGGCGCCGAACGGCTTCTTCGGTGACATGATGGTGGCGATGACGCCGGAGGACCCGACGTCGGAGATGTACGCCGCGGGGGACACGATCCCGGCCGGCCCGCCGACGATCGCGATCGGGGACGTGATCGCGCGGGTCGATTCGATCGGGCGTGACCTGCAGGGACTGACGCGGGCGCTCAACCAGGAGTTCGTGGCGGACGGGGGCCTGCGGGAGATCCGGCGCACGGTCCGGAGCGCGAACGACCTGATCGCGACGCTCTCGAAGGTGGCCGAAGCGCAGAACGTCGAGCTCACGAAGACCCAGCAGTCGCTGCGGCGGATCGCCTCCGCGGTGGACTCGGCGCAGATCGACAGCACGGTGCGCGCGCTCTCGGGCGCGGCGGAGAACGCGAGCAAGCTGGCGACGGACCTGCGCGAAACGACGGTGCGGCTCAACAGCGTGCTCGGCAAGCTCGAGGGGAACGAGGGCTCGGCGGGGCTGCTGCTGAACGACCAGGGGATGTACCGGGACGTGCGGTCGCTGCTGTCGCGGTTGGATACGTTGACGGCGGATTTCACGAAGAATCCGCGGAAGTACATCAAGTTGTCGATCTTCTAGTAGGAAGTAGGAAGTAGGAAGTAGGAAGTAAGAAGGGGGCGGGATGGCGTCATTGCGCCGCCCGCCCCTTTCGTTCGGTGCGACGGAGGGCTTTCAGCAGTGCGCCGAGCATCTTACGCGTCTGCTGAAGGTCGTCGAGGAGGGTTTCGTACCTGGCGTTCGGGATCAGGCCCAGGTCGCGGGCGAGGCGCAACTGGTAGTGCGCCTCGGCGGCCGAGGCGAGGGCGATGCCGATGAACCGCCCGAACTCGCGGCGACTCTCGCGCGCGGCGCCCTCGGCGATGTTCGACGGGATCGAGAGGGCCGCGCGGCGGAGCTGGAAGACGAGTACGCGCTCGCTCCAGCCGGCGGTCTCGCGGAAGATCGCGAGTACCAAGGCGTGCGCGCGTTCCGCGACTGCCAGACGCTCGACCGGGATCATGGCGGAGTCTGGGGGTACGGCCCGCACACAGCGCCATCATTCGAGTGCCCAACGAAGCGAAAGGCCGGCCCCGGACATTCCGGAGCCGGCCTTCCGACTTCTTACTTCTTACTTCCAACTTTCTACTTCCTACTTCCTACTTCCCACCTTCAACCATCTCAGTTGAAGTTGTATCTCACGCCCATCTGGATCTGCCAAACATCCGCCAGCCCCGCGTTCTTCTGGAACGTCTGCGTCAGCAACCGCGTCCCGATGTTGCGCATCCGGAACTGTGGCACGCCGGCGCCGTTCACGCCGGCCGGCACGAGCGGCTGGTTCGAGACGAAGCTGCGGCTGACGCCCCAATCCTTGTTGAACATGTTGGTGAAGTTCAGGATGTCGAAGCGCAGCTGGATCTTGTTGACCTTGCCGCGCCACATGCGGCCGATGTCCTGCGTGAAGCTGACGTCGGCGCGCGTGATCGTCGGGAGCCAGACGGCGCCGCGCTCGGCGTACTCACCGCGGTTGTTGCTCAGATAGTGGTCCTGGTCCTGGTAGATATCCCAGGCCGCCGCCTGCTGGGCCGGCGTCCAGGTGACGCCCGAGGCGGTCAGCGGCAGGAAGATGATCTCCGTCGACCCGCGCGGGATGTACAGCAGGTCGTTGCTCGTCCCGCCGTCGCCGTTCATGTCGCCGCCGTAGGTGTAGCTGCCGTTCCCGATCCGGCGGTTCTCGACATACAGCGAGACGCCGGTCGCACCGATCTTGAAGAACTCCCGCTGGTAGGCGAAGGTCGCGAAGATGCGGCGGCCCTGCGAGTTGCCCGAGAAGGCGACCCCCGGCTGGTTCGGATTGCCGGAGTGCTGGTTGTTGTTCCACGACCCGAAGGCGATCGAGCCCGGGTCCACGGTGTTGCGCGAGATGCCGCGCGCGTACGCGACCTTGGCGAAGAGCCCGTTGGTGAACGCGCGCTCGAGCGAGGCCGAGACGTTCCAGGACTCGCCGACATTCTGGTTCTTGAGGACGATCGCGCTGGTGACGTTGCAGTTCCGGCGCTGGTTGGTGCCCGTGAACGTCGGGCAGTCATCGACCGACCAGCGCGGGCGCTGGTCAGGCCCGGCGAAGTTGCTCTCGGGCGCGCTCAGGTTGGCATCGATGTAGTAGACGCCGTTGACGTCCTTGGCGTAGAGCACCTCGGCCGTGGCGAGCACGTTCCAGGGGAGCTTGCGGTCGACCGCGAGGTTCGAGCGCCAGATCTGCGGGAACCGGAAGTCCTTGTCGGTGAAGGCCAGCTCGTACGACGCGGCAGGCGCACCCGTCACCGTCGCCGGCTTGTAGGCATCGGGATCCGGGTTGAACGGCCGCGCGGTCGTGTTGTCGATCGACTCGAAGCCCGTGAGCACGCCGTTGTTGCCGATCTGGTTGGAGATCCAGACGTAGGCCGGACGACCCGTGAAGATGCCGGTGCCGCCGCGCACCTGCGTCACGCCGTCGCCAGCCAGGTCCCAGTTGAGGCCGAGGCGCGGCGACCAGAGGATGTTGGCCTTGGGCAGCTCGGACGTGTTGAACCGTGCCGGGTCGCCGAACTCATCGGCGTAGGTGTAGGCATTCGCCTGCGCGTTGTCGAAGGCGGTGTTGCCGAAGGTCGCGCGGTCGGCGCGCAGGCCGAAGGTGAGCTTCAGGTCGCGCGTCGCCCGCCACTCCGTCTGCGCGTAGACGCCGCCGTAGAGCACCTCGAGCGGCTGAACCGGCTTCTCCTGGCCGGGGATGTTCGACCACCGCACCTGGAAGCGGCGCAGCGACACAGGGGAGACGGTGCGGCCCGGATTCGCGATGAAGTCGTTCGCGTCCGTGTAGAAGTCGGCGAGCGAGTTGTAGACGTAGGCGCTCTGGCGGCCGGGGAAGAAGACGTTCTCTGACTCGTACTGCTCGACGCTGAGGCCGAAGGTCCAGTCGAACTTGTTGCCGTAGATCGTGAAGTTGTTCTGGAACTGGAGGCTGCTGTAGCGCAGCTCGTTGTTCGGCGTGAAGGGCTCGGGGCCGAAGGTGGTGTAGACCGTGCCGGCCTCGAGGATGTCCACCATCGGGAAGTCCGCATTGATCGCGCCGCGGCTCTCGTCCTGGAAGGTGTAGCCCAGGATCATGTTGTTCGACTTGTTGTCGCCGATCTGCGAGTTCCACTCACCGATGACGGAGCGGATGTTCTCGAGGATCTTGTAGTTCGAGTTCTGGAAGTTCAGGCCGAGATTGTTCGTGCGCCGCGTCCCGAAGCCGAGCGACGACGAGTTCGAGAGGAGGACGTCGGTGTCGGAATCGAGGTGCGTGTAGCGCAGGCTGAACTTGTTCCGGTCGCTCATCGCGTAGTCGAGCTTGCCGGTGAAGCGGAGCGCCGGGATCTTGTGCTCGTAGTCCTGGTACGGTCCGGTGGTGTAGTTGAAGTTGTTCTGGAGGTAGGTGCTCAGCGAGTCGAGGCTCGACCGCAGCACGCGCGTCACGTTGCCGACCGCCGCCTCGCCACCCTCGTTCGCGCGGAAGGTCGTGCCGGGCTGGGCCGTCTCCTCCTGCTCGAGGCTCGCGAAGAAGAAGAGCTTGTTCTTGATGATCGGCCCGCCGATGCGGCCGCCGAACTGCTCGACGTTGAAGGTGCCGGGGTTGAAGTCCCGCAACCCGGCCTTCTTGCCGACGAGGCTGTTGTCGCGCGTGAGGTAGTAGAGCGACCCGGTGTACTGGTTCGTGCCGCTCTTCGTGACCGTGTTCACCGCGGCGCCGACGAAGTTGCCCTGGCGCACGTCGAAGGGCGCGACGTTCACCTGCACCGCCTCGACGGCATCGAGCGAGATCGCGGCGACACCGGTGCGCTCACCGGGCTGGCCCGCGAGGCCGAACGAGTTGTTGAAGTACGATCCGTCGACCGTGATGTTGTTGAGGCGGTTGTCCTGACCCGCGAACGACGAGCCGCTCGCTTGGGGCGTGAGGCGCGTGAAGTCGTTGAGGCCGCGGCTGATCGTCGGCAGCGCCTCGAGCACCTGGCGCGACACCGTGGTCGCGGCGCCGGTGCGCGTCGAGCTCACCTCGGCGGTCGACGTCACGGTCACGGCGCCGAGCGTCGTCGCCACGGACCCGAGGCGGAAGGCGAGGTCGGTCGCGACGCCGAGCGAGACGTTGATGTCCTCGCGGCTCTGGCGCGCGAACCCGATCCGCGTCGCCGAGACGTTGTACGGTCCGCCGACGCGCATGCCCGGCAGCGTGAAGCGCCCGTCCGCCCGCGTGACCCCCTGGTACTGGGTCCCCGACGGCGTGTGGATCGCGATGATCCGCGCGCCCTCGAGCGGATTGCCCAGCGAGTCGGACACGACGCCGCGCATCGAACCGGTCGTGACCTGGGCGGCGACCTCCGTCGCCAGAAACAGCCCCGTCACCGCACCCGCGATGACCAAGACCGACCTGCGGAACCAACGCTGCATGGTGGGAATCCTCTCTTGCAGAGTAAGGCGCGACATCCTGGGGACCATCGACCGCGACGGCCTGTCC
The DNA here is from genome assembly GCA_031396725.1 of Gemmatimonadaceae bacterium. Classification (GTDB taxonomy): domain Bacteria; phylum Gemmatimonadota; class Gemmatimonadetes; order Gemmatimonadales; family Gemmatimonadaceae; genus Pseudogemmatithrix. The sequence continues at coordinate 44,191 of JANNLH010000076.1, forward strand.
GACGAAGGCCGAAAATATAACCACGCCCGCAGCACCTTGCTGTACGGCGACCCTGCCAACACCACACAACACTACAGGATCGTTACCGGACGGCCCGCCGCCCCACCGTCAGGTAGTAGACCGGGATCCCCGCCAGGCAGACGGCGAACACCCCGAGCGTCTGCATCCGGCTGCTCTCCTGGATCAGGGCATTCCCGAGCAGATAGAGTACCGCGAACATGAACAGCCCCGGGACCACCGGATAGCCGGGGCAGCGGAAGCTCGGCTGATAGTCGGCCTGCTTCCGGAGCCGGAAGATCGACGCCACCGCCAGGAAGTAGAAGGGCAGGAACGCGGTCACGAACGCGTCGGCGAGCTGCTCGAAGGTCCGCAGGAGCACGAACGCCGCGCCCAGCAGCGCCGTCAGCGAGATGGCGACCCAGGGCGTGCCCAGCTTCGGGTGCACCGCCGCGACCGGCTTGAAGAACAGCCCGTCCTCGGCCATGGCGAAGAAGATGCGCGGACTCGTGAAGAGCACGGCATTCAGCGCGCCGAAGGTGGACACCATCACCGTCACGGAAACGAACACCACACCCGCGGGCCCGATCACCTTCTCCGCCACGTCCGCGGCGACGAGCCGCGAGACGCGGATCTCCTCGATCGGCAGCACCGCCAGATAGGCGAGGTTCGCCAGCAGATAGATCGCGATCACCATCAGCGTCCCGCCGATCAGCGCGCGCGGCAGCGTCCGCTGCGGGTCCTTCACCTCGCCGCCGTTGTACGCGAGGTCGGCCCAGCCGTCGAACGCCCAGAGCGTGCTCACCAGCGCGAGGCCGAAGGCCGACACGGTGAGGCTCCCCGGGGGCATCGCCGGCGTGTAGTACCCGCCCGTCTCGGGAAGGCCGAGCGCGAAGGCCACGATGATGATGAACAGGAGCCCGCCGTACTTCGCCACCACCGTGACGTTCGTGAAGAGCGCCCCGACCCGTACGCCGACGATGTTGAAGGTCGCGGTGAGCAGGATCGCCGCGGCCGCCGCGAAGCGCACCGGCATCGCCTCCTCGAGGCTCCAGCCCATCACGCGGAAGAAGTACTCCGCGCAGGTGATGGCGATCGCGCCCAGTGACGCGGCGCGGATCATGACCAGCTGGCCCCACCCGAACAGGAACGCGGGGAGCTTCCCCCAGCCCTGTCGGAGGAACACATAGATACCGCCCGTCCGCGGGAGCGCGCTCGCGAGCTCGGCCACGGTGAGCGCGCCGCAGATCGCGAAGATGCCGCCCGCGACCCATGAGAGCAGCATCGGGAACGGGCCCGGCAGCTTGTCGGCGATGCCGGCGGGCGAGCGGAAGATCCCGGAGCCGATCGTCGAGCCGATGACGACGGCGATGGCGCTCCAGAGGCCGATCTGGCGCTGCAGCGTGCGCGGCGCGGCCGCGGCGACGGGTGACGCGGGAGAACTCATCTGGCGAAAGTACGGCGCAGGCCTCCCTTCGGGGAGGGGCCGGGGCGATAATTCCAAGATGAGCGCCAGCGTCCTTGCCACCGTCCTCTTCTGGGTCGCCGCCCTCGCGGTCGTCGTCGCGCAGGTGATGATCCTGCGGTCGACCCGCCGGGCGCTCGGCGCACTGCGGGCGCAGTCCGCCGGGAGCGGGCTGCCGCTGCGCGAGTGGGCGTTCGCCGTCGGGCCCGCGCTCCTCCTGGCCCTCGTCCTCGTCCTCTCGTGGCGCGCGGCGACGCGGCCGCCCGTCGTGGATGTCCGATTCGGCCCGGTGGCCGACGCCGGAGGACGCCCGTGAACCCGGCCGTCGCCCGGGAGCCGGTGGCGGCCGCGGACCGGTCGCTGCTGAAGGACCTGATCTCGCTCACCAAGCCGCGCATCATCTCGCTGCTGCTGGTGACGACGATCGCGCCGATGTACGTCGCCGGCTCCCCCTCCTGGCAGACGGTGCTGATCGTCGCGCTCGGCGGCTACCTGATGGCGGGCGGCGCGAACGCGGTGAACATGTACTTCGACCGCGACATCGACGACGTGATGGCGCGGACCAAGTTGCGGCCGATCCCGAGCGGCCGGATGCACGCGACCGCGGTGATCTCGTTCGGCGTCGGCATCGCCACCGCGGCGACCTGGATGCTGGCGGCGTTCGTGAACGTGCTCACCGCGGCACTCGCGCTCGCCGGGTTCTACTTCTACGTCTTCATCTACACGCGCTGGCTCAAGCGCTCGTCCCCGCAGAACATCGTGATCGGCGGCGCGGCCGGGGCGTTCCCGCCGCTGGTCGGCTGGGCCGCGGTCACGAACCGCCTCGACCTCACGGCGCTCTACCTCTTCCTGATCGTCTTCTACTGGACCCCGCCCCACTTCTGGGCGCTCGCGCTCAACAAGCAGCGCGACTACGGGAACGCGAAGGTGCCGATGGCGCCGCTGGTCTGGGGCGAGCGCGAGACGATCGAGCAGATGTGGTGGTACACGGTGCTGCTCGTCGGGCTGACCGTGCTCCCGGTGGCCTTCGGCGCCTTCGGGGTCGTCTATCTCGGCTCGGCGCTGGTGCTCGGCGGACTGCTGCTGCACGGCGTCTGGCGCGTGCGCGCGGCCCCGGCGGGGGAGTTCGCGAAGCCCGCCTGGTGGGTGTACGGCTACTCGCTCCTCTACCTCGCCCTGATCTTCGTCGCGATGGTCGTGGACCGGCACCTGCCGATCGGGTGAGTCGCGCGCAGCTACCCACCCCCACGCCCCGCTCGGGCGTGCCGGTCGTGCCCGCGGTGCCGGAGAAGAAGCCGCGCATCCCGGACCCGACGCCGCTCCGGTTGCTGCTGCCGCGGCTCAAGCCCTACCGTGGCCGGCTCGCGCTCGCCGCGGTCGGGCTCGTCGTCGCGGCCGCCGTCGGACTCGCCTTCCCGATCATCGTCCGCGAACTGCTCGACGCTGCCTTCGAGGCGCGCGACCGTTCGCGGCTCGACCGCATCGCGCTCCTCCTGCTCGGCCTCTTCGCGGTGCAGGGCCTGATGAACTTCGGGCAGGTCTACCTGCTCTCGAGCTCGACCGAGCGATTCATCGCCCAGTTGCGCGAGGACCTCTTCGCGCACCTGGTGCGGCTCTCGCCCGGGTTCTTCGCCGACCGCCGCGTTGGCGAGCTCACGAGCCGCATGAGCTCGGATCTCACGGTGCTGCAACAGCTCTTCGGCACCTGGGTGAGCGAATTCTCGCGGCAGATCCTGCTGCTCGTCGGTGGGATCACCCTGCTGACCATCACGCATCCGCGGCTCACGCTGACGACGCTGATCGTGACGCCGATCGTCGTCGCGGTCGCGCTCGGCTTCGGCCGCCGGCTGCAGCGCGCGACGGTCGGCGTGCAGGACCGCGTCGCCGAGGCGATGGGGACGGCCGACGAGGCGTTCGGGCAGATCCGCACCGTCCAGTCCTTCACGCGCGAGCTCGAGGAGACGGACCGTTTCCGCACGATGCTCGGCGGAGTGATCACGGCGGCGGTGCGGCGCGCGATGCTGCGCGCCCAGTTCTTCGGCATCGTCGGCTTCACCGCCTTCGCCGGCATCGTCGCGGTGCTCTGGCAGGGGGGACAGCTGGTGCTCGACGGCACGCTGACGCCGGGCGCGCTCGTCTCCTTCCTGCTCTACGCGATCACGGTCGCGGCGGCGATCGGCGCGCTGGCCTCGCTCTTCGGCAACTATCAGGAAGGGGTCGGCGCGGCCAAGCGCGTATTCGAGCTCCTCGGGACGGCGCCGGCGATCGCCGACCCGCCGCGGCCGACGTCGCTCGGACAGCCGGTGCGCGGCGAGGTGCGGTTCGAGCACGTGACCTTCCGCTACTCCCCGATGCTCCCCGAGGTGCTGCACGACGTCTCGCTGACGATCGCGCCGGGCGAGGTGGTCGCGCTCGTCGGTCCCTCGGGCTCGGGGAAGACCACGATCGCCTCGCTGCTGCCGCGCTTCTGGGACTTGAGCGAGGGCCGGATCACGCTCGACGGCATCGACATCCGGCAGCTGCGGCTGGTGGACCTGCGCAGCGCGATCGGCATCGTGCCGCAGGAGCCGGCGCTCTTCTCGGGCTCGGTGCGCGACAACATCTCCTACGCGAAGCCGGGGGCCTCGGACGCCGAGGTCGAGGCGGCGGCGCGCGCGGCGCACGCGCACGAGTTCATCGAGCGGCTCACCAAGGGCTACGCGACGCGCGTCGGCGAGCGCGGGGTGCGCCTCTCGGGCGGCCAGCGCCAGCGCATCGCCCTCGCGCGCGTCTTCCTGCGCGACCCGGCGGTCGTGATCCTGGACGAGGCGACGAGCTCCCTCGACACCGAGAGCGAGCGCCTGGTCGAGGCCGCGATGGCCGACCTGCTGCGCGGCCGCTCCACGCTGATCATCGCGCACCGCATGAGCACGGTGCAGCGCGCCGACCGCGTGCTGGTGCTCGACGGAGGGCGGATCGTCGAGCAGGGGATGCACGCGGAGCTGATGGCGAACGAGGGGATGTTCGCGAGGCTCAGTAGAAAGTAGAAAGTAGAAAGTAGAAAGTAGAAAGTGGAAAGTGGAAAGCGGGATGCGACCGGCAGTGGACAGACCTCCCGTCTCCCCCTCTCACCTCCCCCTTCGTCCTCGCTCCTCGCTCCTCCCTCTCGGTCCTCGCTCCTCGCTACTGAATCTCCACCAGCTCCCGCTGCACGCCCCCCGGCGTCACCACCAGCCCCTCCGCCCCCACGTACGCGTTCACCTCGGTGCGCATCCCGAGCTCGCCCGTCAGGTAGATTCCCGGCTCGATCGAGAAGCCGACGCCCGGGAGCAGCAGACGGGTCTCGCGCGTCTCGAGATTGTCGATGTTCGGGCCCATGCCGTGCAGCCCGCGGGCGTCGATGGCGTGACCGGTGCGATGCGTGAACTGCGGGCCGAAGCCGCGCGACTCGATCACGCGGCGCGCGGCATCGTCGGCCTCACCGCCGCGGACCGGGACACCGGCGGCGAGGCGCTCGGTGAGCAGCGCGATGGCGGCGTCGCGCGCGTCCTTGATCGCCGACCAGACCTCCTGCTGCCGCGCGCTCGGCGCGCCGATGGTCGCCATCCAGGTCTGGTCGGCCCACATCGCGCCCGCGGGGGCGCCGGCATCGGTCGCGAAGAGGTCGATCAGCACCGCATCCCCGCGACGGAAGGCCCGCGGGTGGTCGGCCGACGGCTCGTAATGCGGGTTCGCCGCATTCTCCGTCGCCGCGACGATCGGGCCGTGGTCGCTGAAGAGCCCCGACTCGGCGAAGCGCGCCTGCACGAAGGCCATCACCTCGTGCTCGTGGATCGGAGTGCCGGCGCGCATCGCCTCGCCGATCCGCGCGAACGCCTCGTGGGCGATCGTGCGGAGCGCCTCGGCGTTCCGTCGGTGGGACGCGATCTCGGCCTCGGTCCACGACGCGAAGAACCGGGTGACGAGCTCGGCGCTCGTCACCACCTCGGCGCCGGCCGCGCGCACCATCTCGAGCACGCCGGCCGGCACGCGGTCCACCACCGGCACCGCATCGCCGGGCGAGTACTCCATCGCCACCCGTTTGCCGCGCACGAGCCCGGCGAGGGCCTCCTCGAGCACCGGCCACGCGCTGTAGACGACCTTGCCCCACGCGGCCGGCCAGTCGGCCCAGGGCCCCTGCTCGATCGCGTGCGTGATCGCCACCGGCGGCCCCTCGGCCGGGATCCACGCGAAGATCCGGCGCGTGACCATGCCGTGCATGCCGAGGAGCGAGGCGGCGACCGGATTCAGCCCGCGGAAGTCATAGAGCAGCCAGCCGTCGAGACCGGCCTCAGTGAGCGCGGCCCGCAGGGCCGGGAGCGTGCGCGGCGTCAGCATCGCGTGTGCATCAGCGGGTGGACCTCCATTCGGCGCGCCACTCACACGTCCCCTCGCCGCGCGAGCCGCAGCGGACGTGCTCGACGCCGCCGACGCCGCCGACGAGCGACTGCATCAGCTCGCGCAGCGCCGACTCGTAGAACGTGCAGCCGGCGAGGCGCGGGGCGGCGTCGCGCGTCACCGAGTCCTTCACCTCCAGCAGGATCGTCGCCCCCACGCGCTTGATGCGACCGTCGAGGATCCGCGCACTGAGGCGGCGCACGTGCCGGAGCGCGAGGGGCCGCGAGAGCAGCGTCGGCAGCGTGAGCAGCAGCTTGCGGGACGCGACCGGCACGCGCGCGTAGGTCTGGCGCGCGAATCCGCGGCCGGCCTCGCGGAACACCGCCTCGGCGTCGGGACGCCGGCCGATCAGGCGCGCGATGCCCTGCGCCTCGTCGAAGCTCGGGCGATGGCCGCGCTTCACCGCGTCGGCGTAGCGCCGGATCTGCGCGAGGACCGTGTCGCTCAGTCCGAAGCGCTTGGTGCGCAGTTCATCGACGAACTCGGCCTCGAGGTCGCCATCGGGGAGATCCACGGTCCTGACCGCCTCGAGGAGCACGAGGGGAACGAGCGGATCGACGGACGAGGGCATCTGGGTGGGAATTTCCGGGGTGGGAGCCGCGACGGAAGCTAACGCGCGCGGAGGGCACGGAGAACGCCCCTCGGACGTTACAGACTTGCCGTCGTGCTCCGCCCCACCCAGAATCCACGCCTTCGCCATGCACGTCCTTCCCGCGCCGACCCAAGCCCACGACGACTGCGCCAACTGCCGCGCGGCGGTCTCGGCGGTCGTCGCCGGCGAAGCCGACTGCCTCACGGCGGTGCGTGTGGACGCGCACGCGGCGGCCTGCGCTTCGTGTCGCGGGGCGCTCGCGACGGCCCGCGCTTACCGCCGGATGATGCGGCAGCTGGGCGACTCGACGCGGGCGCCCACCGCGTTGCGCGGCCGGGTCACGGAGATCCTCCGTGGAGTGCGGGGATCGCGGACGCCCTGATCCTGCGCGCCGCGCTCGGCGCCGTCCTCGCGGGCGCCGTGGCGCTCGCGGCGCGGCGCGCCGGCAGCCTCACCACCGGAGGCGCGGGGGCCGCGGCGGTGGTGGGCACCCTCGTCGCGACGGCCGGTTGGCGCTGGGCCATGCTCCTGATCGGCTACTTCGTGCTCTCCTCCCTGCTCACGCGATGGGGACACGCGACGAAGGCGGCGCGCACGAGCTCGATGATCCCGGCGACCACCGCGCGGACCGCCGTGCAGGTCGCCGCGAATGGCGGCGTGTACGCGCTCGCGGTCGTCACCGGGGCGCTGACGGGCGATGCGCAGGCGTATCTCGCCGCGCTCGGCGCGCTGGCGGGCGCGGCGGCCGACACCTGGGCGACCGAGATCGGGACACTCTACGGCGGCGTCCCGCGTTCGGTGCTCACCGGCGAGCGCCTCGAGCCCGGTGCGTCCGGTGGGGTCACGCCCGCCGGGCTCGCGGCCAGTGTCGTCGCGGCGGCCGCGGTCGCGGTCACGACACCGTGGGCGCTGACGGGCGGCTACCGGGTGCCGGCCGAGGTGGTCGGCACCGCCGTTGCGGTCGGCGTCGCCGTCTGTCTTGCCGGGATCGTGGCGTCGCTTGCCGACAGCGTGCTCGGCGCGTCGCTGCAATCGAAACGTTGGTGCGGGAATTGCCGTAGCTGGACCGAGCGGCCCGTGCACCGCTGCGGGACTCCGACGACCCACGCACGCGGTCTGGCCTGGATGACGAACGATGCCGTGAATCTGCTCGCCACCGTGACCGGTGCGATCGTGGCCCTCGCGGCCTACCCACTCTTCGACTGATCTTTCGCGATGCCCCTGGACCCCGCCGAGTTCCGCGCTGCCCTCGCCCGATTCGCGTCCGGCGTCACGATCATCACGACGCGTGATGCGGCCGGCCGCGACCTCGGGATGACCGCGACCGCGTTCGCTTCCGTCTCGCTGCAGCCGCCGATGATCCTGGTGGCCATCGACCACGCGGCGACGATGGCGCAGCCGCTCGAGGCCGCCGAGTACTTCGCGGTGCACATCCTCTCGGATTCGCAGGAGGGGCTCTCGCGGTCGTTCGCGCGCAGGGAGGCACTCGACAAGTTCGATGGGCAGCCGGTCTCGCGCGGGTCGGGGAGCGTGCCGCTGCTCCACCAGGCGCTCGTCCGCATGGAGTGCCGCGTGCAGGCCCGCTATCCGGCCGGCGACCACACGATCATCGTCGGCGAGGTGCTTGCGATCACACTCGGCGAGGATGCCGATCCGCTGCTCTATTACCGCGGTCGCTACCGACACCTCACGCCATGAGCCTCGAACTCGAGAAGGAACACGTCGTCCAGCAGCTCTGCGCGCACTACGCGCAGGACCACCTCTCGACGGGGGAGCTCGAATCGCGCTTCGAGCAGGTCTACCGGGCCGAGGACCGCGCGTCGCTCAACACCGTCCTCGAGGGGCTCCCGGCCGTCGGACCGCTCGTCGCACCACCGCGTCCGCTCTACGCGATCGCGCCTCCGTTGGCGGCGGGGCCGCTCCCGGAGCGCGAGAAGCGCTATGTCGCGTTCTTCTCCGAGGTGAAGAAGGAGGGGCGCTGGCGTCCCGCACCGGTCACCCGCACGCGCGCGATCCTCGGGAGCGTGGTTTTCGACCTCCGCGAGGCGGAACTCCCGGCCGAGGGCCTCGAGGTCGACGCGGAGGCGTTCATGGGAGAGGTCAAGATCATCCTGCCCCCGGGGATCGGTGCCGACGTCGACTGCACGGCGGTGATGGCGGAGATCGTGGACAAGGCGCACGCCGGCGCGCCCGGCGCGCCGCGCGTCCGCGTCCGCGGCGGAGCGTTCATGGGCACGATCACCGTGGTGACCAAGATGCCGAAGAAGGAGCGGATGGAGAGCTGGCGCGCCCAGCTCGGCCGCTGGCTCAGTGCCGGCAGCGGCGACGGGGTCTCCTGAGGCGCGCCCCGCCGCGCGCCGTGGGGCGCTATGGTCCCTGGGAGAGGTACTGGTCGGCGTAGCGGACGATGCTCTCCTCGATCACGCGCATCGCGACCTCGCTCTTCTCCCAGCCGATGACCTCGACGCGCTTCCCCTCGAGGTCCTTGTAGATCGCGAAGAAGTGTTCGATCTCGCGCAGGTAGTGCTGCGGCAGGTCGGCGATGTCGAAATACTCGCCGTGAGCGGGATCGTCGCAGGGGACGGCGAGGATCTTGTCGTCCGGCTCCCCCTTGTCGAGCATCTTCAGGACGCCGACCGGGCGCACGTCGATCAGGCACCCCGTGAACGTCGGCTCCTTGATCATCACGAGCACATCCAGCGGATCGTTGTCCTCGTGCAGCGTGCGCGGGATGAGTCCGTAGTCGCCGGGGTAGTGCACCGCCGAGTAGAGCACGCGGTCGAGGCGGAAGAGCCCCGATTCCTTGTCGAGTTCGTACTTGTTGCGGGCGCCCTGCGGGATCTCGATCACCGCCGTCACGATCTCCGGCGGCGTGCGCCCCGGCGGAAGGTCCTTCCACGGGTGGATCATGCGCGTCCTCCGGACTGCCGCGCGCGCCGGCGCGCGAGGGCGCGGTGGCGGAGCACGAGCGAGAGAGCGTAGCCGGCGAAGAGCGCGACGATCGCGCCGTAGGCCACCTGATAATAGATCGCGTTGTCGGGCATCGGGGGTCCTCAGCGCTCCGAGGTGGCGGCAGCATCCAGCGCGTCCCGCTCCTCGGCCAGCCGCATCCGCGCCCGCACGAACGCGACGTAGAGGAGCGTGAAGGCGAAGAGCGCAAGGAAGAGCGTCTTGACCATCACGCCGGGCATCTGGATGCCGGTCGGGTTGGCGACGACGGGGGTCGGATGCTGCGTGTTGAACAGATAGACGCTCAGGTGGATGAACGGGATCAGCAGCGCGCCCAGGATCCCGAGCACGGCAGAATAGCGCGCGCGCAGGTCGCGGTCGTCCACGGCGCCGCGGAGCACGAGGTAGCCGAGGAAGAGGAACCAGAGGAAGAGCGTGCTCGTGAGCCGCGCATCCCACACCCACCAGGCGCCCCAGATGGGCCGGCCCCAGAGCGGGCCCGAGACCAGCACGCCGGTCGTGAAGATCACGCCGACCTCGGCCGAGCTCTCGGCGAACCGGTCGAGACGCGGGTCCTTCAGGAAGAGCCAGAAGCCCCCCGCGAGCGCGGTCAGCCCGAACGCGAGGAACGCCACCCAAGCCGAGGGGACGTGGACGTAGAAGATCTTCTGCGCGTAGCCCTGGAGCATCTCCGGGGGCGTGAACCAGATCGCGCGCACGAAGGCCGCGACCATCGCGATGAGCGCGAGCGGGGCGACCCAGTCGAAGAGGGCGCGGGGACGCGCGGGTGTTGCCGGGGACATCCGCTCAGTCCTCGAGCGTGAAGGGGAAGGCGAGGGTGCAGGCATAGACGAAGACGAGGTCGAACGCGAGCAGGATGCGCAGCCACGCCAAGGACGCCGAGAGCGGGCGGTCGGCGAGGATCTGCGCGGTCGCCTGCGCCGCCGGCAGCACGATCGGCACGAAGAACGGGAGGGCGAGCACCGGCAGCAACAGCTCCGCCATCCGCGTGTTCGCCACCATCCCCGCGAAGAGCGTGCCGATGCACGCCAGCCCGATCGCGGCCATCAGCATCACGCCGATGAGGGCGAACACCCCGTTCCCCACGGGAAGATTGTAGAAGAGCACGACCGCCGGTAGCGCCACCGCCTGGACGCCGAGCACGAACAGCAGGTTGGCGAGCGCCTTCCCGATGAAGATCGCCTCTCGCGGCACCGGCGCGACCAGGAGCGCGTCCATCGCGCCGTCGTGCGCCTCGACGCCGAAGGAACGGTGCATCCCGAGCAGCCCCGAGAAGGTGAACGTCACCCAGAGGACGCCCGGGGCGAGGTCGAGCGCCGCCACCGCCGTCGGATCCCAGCTGAAGCGGAAGATCACGATCGCGAGCAGCGAGAAGACGAGGGCGGAGAGGAACGCGCTCCGCGTGCGGAACTCGATCGCGAGATCCTTGCGCGCGATCAACCAGGCGGCCGCAAGGGTGCCGGGCGGCGTCACGCGACCAGCCCGCGGTAGGTCGCCGCGTACGCCGGCACGTCGAGCCCGGCCGCGCGCTCGAACCGGACGAAGCGCCCGGAGAGCATGATCGCCGCGTGCGAGGCCAGCGCGAGCCCCTCGTGCAGGTGGTGCGTGACGACGACCAGGGCCGCGCCGGCGGCGCGCCGCTCCTGCAGGAGCGCGGTGAGCGCGGCGCTCCCCTGCTCGTCGAGCCCGGTGTACGGTTCATCGGCCAGCAGCACGTCGGGCGCGTGCACGATCGCGCGCGCGACCGCCACGCGCTGCTGCAGGCCGCGCGAGAGCGCGCGCACCGCCACGTCGGCGCGGTCCGCGACGCGGAGGGCCTCGAGCGCGCGCTCGGCCGCCGCGTCGGGATCGGTCAGGCCGTGCAGCCGCGCGGCGAAGACGACGTTCTCACGCGCGGTCAGCGCGTCGTAGAGCATCGAACGATGCGAGATCAGGCCCACGCGGCCGCGCGCCTCGACCGCCGGGAGTGCGTGTCCGCCGATCCGGGCGGTCCCCGCGGTCGGCTTCAGGAGGCCGGCGAGCACGCGGAGCGTCGTGGTCTTGCCGGCCCCATTGGGTCCGAAGAGCGCGAGGCACTCACCCGGCGCGAGGGCGAAGTCGAGGCCGTCCACCGCCCGTCGCGTCCCGAACGTGCGCACGAGCCCCGCGGCTTCGACAAGTGCGTTGGCCGTCATCCCGGCGGGATCCCCGTGGCGGTCATTCCTGAAGGGTAGTCCGCGGGGTCAGCGCACGGAACGGCGACCCGGAGGGTCGCGCCTCAGTCGTTCGCCTCGACCTCGAACAACGCCTCGAGACGGGTGACCGTGAGCATCTGCGTGACGAGCCGCGGCACGCGGACGAGGCGCGTGGCGATCCCGCGTTCGCGGGCGCGCTTCTGCAGGAGCACGAGCACGCCGAGTCCGCTGGCGTCCATCTCGATGGTGCCGCCGAGATCGATCGCGACCACGGGGGCCGAGACTGCGGCGGCCTGCTCGAGGGCTTCGAGTACGGACCGACGGAACTCGTGACGATGATCGGAAGTGAGTCGAGCGGGCGCGACCAGGTGCTCCACGGGCGCCTCCACGGTATCGGTGTCCAGGGTGGTCATTTGGTCCTCCCGCGCAGGGGAGATGCCTTCCCGACCGAACCAGGGACCTGCTGCCGTGTGAGGCGGACCCGTCCGGCGGTCCGCGGCCTGCGACTTCCACTCCACGTTCGGCAACCGGACGATCTCGGAGGATCCGAGATTCCTGGCTTTGCGGCCCCATCTCGCGATGGGTGTGCTCTTGTCGGTGTGGCAAACTGCGCGTTCGGTAGTGAGGATACGCCAGAAGCGTGCCATCTAAGTAGAGCTCGTAAGCGTATGTATTTAATGTAGTTAGACCACTATCACGGGGTGACGGAACCCCAGCACGACGTAATGTGCGCGTTGAATGACTAATTGCGCAGCAGTGTATAGTAAGTGCACACCACGAAGACACGAAGCGGCGAAAACCGGCGAAGTCCGCCGAAGACGCCAATCGCTGGCGTGCGCGCGCTTGCTTCGCAGCTCTTCGTCCCTTCGCGCCTTCGTGGTGAACCAGGGCGTGACGAACCCCGAGCGACGCTCTAGGATTGTCGGATGACCGACATCGACGTCCTCCTCAGCGAGACCCGCAGCTTCCCGCCCCCGGCCGAGTTCCAGCGGCAGGCGCTCGTGAACGACCGCGCGCTCCATCAGGAGGGGGACGCGAACTTCGAGGAATACTGGGCCCGCCAGGCGGCCGACCTGCACTGGATCACGCCGCCGAGCCGGACGCTCGAGTGGAAGCCCCCGCACGCGAAGTGGTTCTCCGGCGGCCGCCTCAACGTCTCGGCCAACTGTCTCGACCGGCACCTCGACGGCCCGCGACGCAACAAGGCCGCGATCATCTGGGAGGGTGAGCCGGGGGACCGGCGCACCCTGACCTACTGGGAGCTCGCGCGCGAGGTCCGCGCCTTCGCGAACGTCCTGAAGTCGCTGGGCGTCGACAGGGGCGATCGCGTCGGGATTTACCTGCCCCTGATCCCGGAGGCCGCGATCGCGATGCTCGCCTGTGCGCGCATCGGGGCGATCCATTCGGTCGTCTTCGGCGGCTTCAGTCCCGACTCGCTCCGCGACCGCATGAACGACGCCGAGGCCAAGGTCGTGATCACGGCCGACGGCGGCTATCGCCGCGGCCAGATCATCCCGCTCAAGCGGAACACGGACAAGGCGCTCGAGGGCTGCCCGTCGGTGAAGCACGTCGTCGTCGTGCAGCGCCGCGCGTCGGGCCCGATCACGGAGGCGTACGTCGAGATGGTCGAGGGCCGCGACCACTGGTACCACCGGCTGATGCAGCACGCGCACGACAAGTGCGAGCCCGAAGCGATGGAGTCGGAGGACGTGCTCTTCATCCTCTATACGTCCGGCACGACGGGAAAGCCGAAGGGCATCGTGCACACGACGGCCGGCTATCTCCTCGGCGCGGCGACGTCCTCGAAGTACGTCTTCGACCTCAAGGAGGAGGACGTCTTCTGGTGCACCGCCGACGTGGGCTGGATCACCGGCCACACCTACCTCGTGTACAGCCCGCTCGCCAACGGCGCGACCTGCGTGATGTACGAGGGCGCACCCGACTGGCCCGAGCGCGACCGCTTCTGGGCGCTCTGCGAGCGCCACGGGGTGACGATCCTCTACACCGCACCAACCGCCATCCGCGCCTTCATGAAATGGGGCGTCGAGCATCCGCGCGCGCACGACCTCTCCCGCCTCCGGCTCCTTGGCTCGGTCGGTGAGCCGATCAATCCCGAGGCCTGGATGTGGTATCACGAGCATATCGGCGGTTCGCGCTGCCCGATCGTGGACACCTGGTGGCAGACGGAGACCGGGTCGATCGTGATCTCGCCGCTCCCCGGCGTGACCGCGACCAAGCCCGGCAGCGCGACACAGACATTGCCCGGCTACACCGCCGATCTCCTCGATTCGCGCGGCAAGCGGATCGAGGTCGGCGGCGGGCTGCTCGCGCTCACCAAGCCCTGGCCCTCGATGCTGCGCACGATCTGGGGGGACGACGACCGCTACGTGCAGACCTACTTCACCAAGTGGGAGGGTCGCCCCGATCTCTATTTCCCCGGCGACGGCGCCAAGCGCGACACCGAGGGCTACTTCTGGATCCTGGGGCGCGTGGACGACGTGCTCAACGTCGCCGGGCACAGGATCGGGACGATGGAGGTCGAGTCGGCGCTGGTCGAGCATCCTGCGGTGGCCGAGGCGGCGGTGGTCGGGAAGGCGCACGAGCTGAAGGGGCAGTCGGTCTGCGCCTTCGTGACCTTGCGCGACGGCTTCACCAAGTCCCCCGCGCTGCGCGACGAGCTGCGGGAGTTCGTGGCGACGAAGATCGGCGCGCTGGCGCGGCCGGACGACATCCTCTTCTCGGCGGACCTGCCGAAGACGCGCTCCGGCAAGATCATGCGCCGCTTGCTGCGCGACATCGCCGAGGGGCGCGCACTCGGCGACACGACGACGCTCGCGGACCCTGGGGTCGTGGCGTCGCTCAAGGAGCAGTACGAGGACAAGGAAGGCTGATCCACTACGAAGGCACGAAGGGGCAAAGAACGGCGAAGGCGGCGACGACATCAGCACGAGCTTCACCGCGGAGACACAGAGGGACGGAGGAAGAACGGAGCACGGCAATTCGATGGGGGCGTGGCGGACAGAAACGTCCGTCGCGCCCCCCGTTCATATGCCGTTCTCCGCGCGACCTCCGTCCCTCCGCGTCTCCGCGGTGAAGCCTGTGCCATTGCAGCCTTCGCCCTTCTTCACCGCGTCGCGCCTTCGTGGTGAAGCAGTCAGCGGTTCAGGGAGTCTTGCCGGCCGTCGGCGACGTCACGGGCTTCCCCGTCGCCGCACTCTCATTCGCCATCTTCGCGATCTTGGCCGCGGTCACGTACTGCCGGAACTCGTCATAGGTCAACACGTCCGGGATCACCTGGCCTCCGATGATGAAGGTCGGCGTCGAGTTCACCCGCAGCCGCGTCGCCTCGGCGCGGTTGGCCGCGATCTGCGGGAGCATCCGCTCCGAGTCGTAGCACTCGTTCCATGCCTTCATGTCGAGCCCCACCCCCCTCGCGAGTTCCTCGAGCACCTTCTTGGGGGTCCGCGTCCGCTGCGTGTTCCAGCGATCCTGGTTCAGGAAGATCATGTCGTGCATCTCCCAGAACTTCCCCTGCTCGTTGGCGCAGTGGGCGGCGTTGTGCGCGGCCGGCGCGTTGCGGTGCATGTCGAGCGGAAGGTCCACGAACCGGAACGAGATCTCACCGGTAGCGATCAGGCGCGTGACCACGTCCGGCTCGGTGACGGTCGCGAACTGGCCGCAGCCCGGGCATTCGAAATCGGCGAACTCGACCACCTCGACCGGGGCCGTGGAGTCGCCCCGGAGGATCCCCTTGGCCGCCATCTGGGGCAGCGTCGGATCGAGGGTGATGACTTTGGCGGGACGGGAGACGACATAACCGATGACGGCGACGCCCACGACGGCGATCACGGCGAGGATGCCGCCGAAGGACTTCGAGGAGGCGTTCTTCTTGCTGGCCACGACGTGGATTCTCCTGAGGATGCCTGCAAATGGGGCGTACAGGGTGCAAGGTACACCCCTCCCGGGGCTCCCGGAACGGCCGGGGTAGGAACTGGACCCCCGACCGGTTAGATTCATGGGACGTACGGTCCTTCCATACGACCCTTGAACCGGACGAGATGAGCAGACAGAAGAGCCGCGGCCGCCCAGTGGCCGCCCCCGCGTCGCCGTTCGACCAGGCGCGCGACGAGATGTTCCAGCACGTGATGCGCTGCGGCGTGATCGGCTCGGAACCGGAACACCAGAAGGAATGGTTCGACGAGACGATGAACTACCTTGCCGAACGGTATCACGAACTGAGCAAGAAGCAGATCGGTGAGCTGCGGGTCCTGGGCGAGCGCTTCGCGGCGCCCACCATGAAGTCCCAGGCGGCCTCCGCGCCGGAGTTGGTCTCCGAGCCGGACGAAACCGCTGCCGGCGAACTCGATACGGTGAGCGCGGCCTGACGCGCTTCGGACGCCCCTGGATCCTCGGATCCAGGGGCGTTTGACTTTTGGGGCCCGCTCCGGCGAGTCGCGTCGGCTAGCGGTACTGCCCGGCGCGCCTCGCGCGCAGCACCACGCCCAGGCGCACGCCTCCCCCCAGCGCCAGCTCCACCGCGCGCACGGCGCGTGAGGCCCGCGTCCCCTCGACTCCCACCACGAGCACGAGCCCCCCGTGCCACGCGCGATCGCCGTCGGCGCGCACCGTGAGTCCGGCGCCGCCGTACCAACCGCGCCGGGCTTCGGCGAACGGGTCGAGGAGGAAGCGCACGGTCGCATCGGCGCGGCCGCTCGCGACGGTCTCGCCGCGGTCGCGCACGGCGCCGAACGCCGCCGTCACCCCGATGCGGGCGTAGTGTCCCGCGCGCACGCTGAGACCCCCACCGGCGTGGGCACCGGGCAACGGCGTGAGCAGCGCGTCGATGCGTCCCTCCCACTGGAGCGGCGACGGGGCGCGCTCCTGCGCCACGGCGTCGCGTCCGGCGAGCCCGAGGGCGCCGAGCAGCAGCAGGGCCCGCAGCGCATGCGACATCCGCGGAAGCTAGGCGCTGGAGGCGCACGTCTCAACACGTCCCGGCGCGTCCCAGGACGTCTCAGCACCCGTCAGCACGTCCCAACGTGACGACGGGTCGCGCGCGCCTTGCCCCCTCCGAGGGGCGCCGGTAGCTTCGCTTTCAGCCCCCTTTGTCCCCTCCGAGGCACCGATGCCCGACACGGTCGCGCTGCTGCGCGGCGTTGCGATCTTCAAGGACCTGGACGACGGCGAACTCGCGCGCGTCGCCGAACTCTGCCGCGTGCAGGAGTTCGTCTCGGGGGAGTACATCTTCCGTGAGGGAGAGGCCGGAAGCCGGCTCTACCTGATCTTCGAGGGTGACGTGCGCATCTCGCGCACCATCCCGGGGAGCGGCGAGGAAGCGCTGGCGGTGCTCAAGCCGGGCTCGCTCTTCGGCGAGATGTCGGTCTTCGACCGCAGCGAACGCTCCACGGACGCCATCTCCAACGGGGGCACGAAGGTGCTCACCATCTCGCGCAGCGACTTCGAGCTCCTGCTCGACTTCAATCGCGAGCTCGCCTACAAGGTGCTCTGGAGCTGCGTGCGCCTGCTCTCGGGGCGGCTGCGCGCGACGAACGACTCGCTGCGGTCGTTCTTGGCGATGTCGATGTTCTGACAAGCAGAAAGCAGGAAGTAGGAAGTAGGAAGTAGGAAGTCACACGCGCTCACTCACAGCTCCGGTCTCGCTGATGCCGCTCCCTTCCCTCGTTGCCGTCGCGCTCCTTGCGCTCGCGGCCCCCGGCCTCGTCGCCCAGTCGCCTTCGACCCTCGGGTTCGCGAAGGATCCGCGCATCGCGGCCGCGCTGGGGGACATCTCCCCGGCGCGGCTGCGGGCGATGGATTCGGCGCTCGTCGCCTTCGGGACGCGGCACACGCTGAGCGACACGGTCTCGCCCACGCGCGGGATCGGGGCGGCGCGGCGGTGGATCCACGCACAGCTCTCGCAGTTCTCCAAGGACTGCGGCGGCTGCCTGCGGGTCGAATACGACACCGGGAGCGCGGTCATCACGCGGCATCCGGACCGGCCGACCTGGCACCTCGTCAACGTCGTGGCCTGGCTTCCGGGGCGCGACACCTCGCGCGTGGTCGTGATCGGCGGCCACTTCGACTCGTGCATCTGCTCGGTGAACTCGATGGACGCCACCTCCGACGCCCCCGGCGCGGATGACGACGGCTCCGGCACGGTCGCGGTGATGGAGCTCTCGCGGGTGGTCGCCAAGCACTTCCCCAAGGGACTCGATGCGAGCATCGCGTTCGTGCTCTACACCGGCGAGGAACTCGGCCTGCTCGGGTCGGGCCTCTTCGCGGAACGGCTCAAGCGCGAGGGCAAGACGGTGACCGCGGCGTTCACCGACGACATCGTCGGCAACGTGGTCGCGGACGACGGCCGCACCGACTCGACCTCGGTCCGCGTCTTCGCCGTCGATTCGCTCGCCATCGGCGGCGGCGAGCTCGCGCGCTACGTCTGGGGCATCGGCGCGACCTACCAGCCCGCATTCGAGGTGCTCCCCGTGCTGCGGCTCGACCGGCTCGGCCGCGGCGGGGACCACGCCCCCTTCCACCGGCAGGGCCTGCCGGGGCTCCGGTTCTCGGAACGCCTCGAGAACTACAAGCGGCAGCACCTCCCGACCGATACGCTCGCCGACGTGAACTTCAGCTACGTCGCGAAGGTCGCCCGCCTGAACCTGGCGACAGTCGTCTCACTCGCCGCCGCGCCCTCGCGCCCGGTGCGCACCGCCTACGCGCGCGAGCGCGCGACCTCCGGTGGACAGTCCTTCACGATCCGGTGGGACGCCTCCGCCGGCGCGACCGCCTACGAGCTGCTGGTGCGGCGCACCACGGCGCCGACCTACACCCGCATCGTGCCGGTCGGCAAGGTCACGGAGTTCCTGCTCGACGAGCAGCTCGACGACGTCTGGGTCGGCGTGCGGGCCGTCGGCGCCGACGGCCATCGGTCGCTGACGACCGTGGTCGGCGCGCCGGGCGGGCCGCGACTCCCGCAGGCGCGGCCGCAGCCCTGAATCGGAACCTCAGCTGAGGCGGTCGTGAGCGCATTCACCCGGTTCGAGCCCCTGGCGCTCACCTTCCTCAAGGGGCTCAAGCGGCACAACGCCAAGCCCTGGTTCGAGGAGCAGCGTCCCGTCTACGAGCGCGCGGTGCTCGGTCCGCTGCGTCTGCTGGCCGACGAGCTCGACGTCCGCTTCGCGCGACTCGCACCGGAGTTCGTGGCGCCCCCGAAACGCGCGCTCTTCCGGATCCATCGTGACGTGCGCTTCTCGAAGGACAAGTCCCCCTACAAGACGCATGCGGCGCTCTGGGTCTTCCACCGGGACGCCGGCCGCGGCGTCGGGCGCGACGCGCACGGCGGCGCCGGGTTCTACTTCCACCTCGAGCCGGGCGCGTCACTGGTGGCGGGAGGCTTCTGGATGCCGCCGCGGCCGCTGCTCGGCACGCTGCGCGAGCGGATCGTCGAGGAGCCGCGTGGCTTCGAGCGCATCGTGCAGGCGCCGGCCTTCCGGCGGCGGTTCGGCGGCCTGACCGACGACGACCCCGGCGCGATGCTGCAGCGCGTACCGCGCGGTTACGCGAGCGACCATCCCGCCGCGCGCTGGCTCCGCTTCAACAGCTTCACCGCCTCACGTCCGCTCACCGACGCGCAGGTGCTCTCGCCCCGCCTCGCGGACACGGTCATGAAGGAGTACGCGGTGCTGCTGCCGCTGGTGCGCTGGCTCAACGCGTCGCTCGGATTCCCCGGCGCCAAGAGGCGCTGAGGAGCGTCAGCGCGCGCGGCCGCGCACGATCCCCTCGACGCGACGGTCCGGATCGAACCACCGGCGGGCCATCGCCCGCATCCGTGCGGGGGTGACCGCGGCGAGGTCGCGCGGGTACCGCGCCAGTTCCTCGAGCGACCCGTACAGCCACGCCTCGGCCACGTCCGCGAGGACCGATGCGCCGGAGGCCTGCCGGATCTGCCAGGTACCGATCGCATAGGTGCGCGCCCGCTCGAGCTCGTCGGCGTCCACGTCGCCCTCGACGAAACGCGCGAACTCCCGCAGGAGCCCGGCGCGCGCGATGGCCTCCTTGGCCGGCGAGGTCGCGATGTACGCGGCGAAGGTGCCGCCGCGCTTGCGGGCGTAGGGCCGCGCGATGACGGTGTACGCGAGCGACTGGCGATCGCGCAGCTCCTCGAAGAAGCGTCCGCCGAGCCCGCTCGCGACGCCGCCGATCATCTCCGCGTCGAAGCGGGACTCGTCGTGGCGCGCGGGCCCGTCGAAGAAGAGAGCGAGCGCCGTCTGCGCCTTGTCTCGCTCCTCCACGCGCTCCCGGAACTCCTGCGTCCACGCTGGCGTCGGCACCGCCACGGCCACGGCGGGGCGCAGCGCGGCGAAGCGCCGCGCGATCAGGTCGGCCGCGGCCTGGGGATCGAAGTCACCCACCGCCGCGAGCGCCGACGGCGCCGTCGGGACGCGCTGGGCGTGCCAGCGCCGCAGGTCGTCGGCGGTCAGTGCGGCGACCGAGTCCTCGGTGCCGAGTGTCGAGCGTCCATACGGATGCCCCGGCCACGCGGCCTCGGCGGCGAGGCGCATCGGCTGGCGGTACATGTCGTCGCGCAGCGAGCCCAGGGCGGCGATGGCGACCGCTCGCTCCGCCTCGACGCCATCACCGGGAAAGCGTGGGTCGAGCACGAGATCAGCGAGGAGATCCGCGGCCCCGTCGAACGAGCGCGCCGGGACGCCGAGCGTCCACTGGAACGACTCGGTGCCGACACTCGCGGCCGGCGTGCCGCCCAGCCGCTCGGCGTCCTCGGCCAGTTGCGTCGCGCTGCGGCGCGAGGTGCCGCGGAGCGCGGCGCGCGCCATCAGGGTGGTGATGCCGCCGGTCGTCGCGTCCTCCGCCGTCACGCCCCCCTCGATGAAGCACCCGAGATGGGCGAGCGCCGAGCCGGGGCGCCGCTTGATGAGGATGGGGACGCCGGCAGCCGTGCGGAAGACGTGCACGTCCCCCACCACCTGGTCGAGCCGCGCACCGGCGCCCCCGAGCACCGTCGGCGCGGTCGGGGCACCCGCCGGCTCGAGCGCGGCCGGACGCTCGGCGTCGAGCAGCGCGCGCACCGCGGCAGCGTCGGCGCCGAGCGGGGCGCTCCCGCGCGGCCGATACGCGACGAGTGCCGCCGTCTCGGGCCGGAGCCAGCGCGTCGCGACGGCGGCCAGCGCGTCGGCGTCGACCGCGAGCATCGCCGCCTGGTACGCCGTCCCGGTCTGCCAGTCCCCGAGCAGCTCCCACGCACCGAGGAAGTTCGCCTGTCCCTCGGCCGACTCGAGCCGCCGCAGCCACTGCGCCTCGACGAGACTGCGCGCCCGGGCGATCTCGTCCGCGCTGACCTCGCCCTCGCGCACGCGGCGGATCTGGTCCCAGAGCGTGCGTGCGGCGTCGGCGGTGCGCTCCGGTCGCGCTGCGGCATGGACGACGAAGACGCCGATCTCGGTCGGCGTGTAGTTGTACGCACTGACGCTGGAGACGAGGCGCCGGTCGCGGGCGGCCCGCACGAGGCGCGAGGCCCGGCCGCCCGAGAGCACCGTCGCGAGGATGTCGAGCGCCGGCGAGTCCATATGCTGCAGCGCCGGTGTCCGCCAGCCGAGCAGGAGCTCGGTCTGCGCGATGTCCCCTTCCCATTCGCGCACGCGGAATCCGGAGGGCGTGTCCTCCTGCGGACCCGCATCGCGCGCGACCGTGCCATCCGGAAGATGCCCGTACAGACGCTCGGCCAGCGCGATCGCCTCGTCGGGATCGACGTCGCCGACGACCGCGAGCACGGTATTGGACGGGCGATAGTGATTGCGGTAGAAGTCGACCAGCTGCTCGCGTGTCATCGCGCGCAGCCGGTCCTCGCGCCCCATGCGCCAGCGGCGGATGCGATGCCGGTCGTGGAGCAGCTCGAAGAGCGTCTCGACGGCGAGCGCGGCGGGCGTGTCCGCCTTGCGCTTCGTCTCCTCGATGATGACCTCGAGCTCACGCGCGAGCTCGCTGGCGTCGATCACCGAGTTGGCATAGGCGTCGGCCTGCACCTCGAAGCCGGCGCGGAAGCCCGACGCCGGGAGCACGGCATAGTAGTGCGTGTGGTCGTAGATGGTCCCGGCGTTCAGGTAGCCGCCGGCGGCCTTGGTCGCCCGGGCGATCTCGCCGACCCCTCGCGAGGGCGTCCCCTTGAAGTACATGTGCTCGAGGACGTGCGCGATGCCGACCCGGTCGTCGGGCTCGTCGAAGTAGCCCGCCCGCACCCAGGTGACGATCGCGACGACCGGCGCGGTGGCGTCACGGCGCGCGAGGACGCGCAGGCCGTTGGCGAGCGTCGCGCGCCGCACGGAGTCGGCGGGGATCACGGGGTCGAGGCGTGGGACCGGCGGCATCTCAACGGGCGAGCGACTTCTGGCGGATCAGGACGAGGGCCGAGGCGAGCATCCCCACGGAATAACCGATCACGAGCAGGACGTCGTTCCCGGTGACGGCGCGCTCGGCGAGCCAGGTCGTCCGGATGCCGTCGAGGGCCTGCAGCGGCGGCAGCGCGTTGGCGAGCCCGGAGAGGAATCCCGAGAGCTGCTCGGCCCGGTCGAGCTGCTGTAGGACGCGCGAGACGATCATCACGAGGATGAAGGCGAGCCCGTCGCGGTTGAGCAGCGCGCTGAAGAGGAACGCGAGCGAGCCATAGAGGAGGGCGTAGAGCGCCGCGCTCCCCAGCGCCGGCAGCACCGGCACCGCGGCGACGACGGCGCCGAAGCCGACCGGGATGAGCGCGAAGCAGGCAACGAAGAGCACCGTGGCGATCACGAACTGCTGCAGGTAGAAGCGCCAGGGCGCGACCGGCCGTGAGAAGAGGAACCGGAAGTGCCCCCGCTCGCGGTCGAGCGAGGCGAGACCGCTCATCAGGACGATCGCGCCGAGCGTCATCGCGAGGGTCATGACCTCGCCATAGATCCGGATCGCGCCGTCCTGCAGCGTCCCCGGCGCGCGCATCGCCGCGAGGGTGGAACGCTGCGCGAGCGTGTAGATCGGGAGCCCGGCGAGCACGAGGAAGAGCCCGACCGGCATCAGCGCCTTCAGCAGCGCATCGCGCGCCTGGAAGCGCGCGTACGCGGCGAGCGGGGAGCCCAGCGTCATCGGCTCCTCACCGGGTCACCGCGGCGCGGAAGGCCTCTTCGAGCGACGACTCGGCCGGTGCGATCGCCGTGACCAGTGCGCCCTGCGCGATCGCCGCAGCGACGCCCCGGTTCAGCTCGGCGACATCGACGGTGCACTCGATCGAGTCGTCCTTGAGTGTCGCGCCGTCGAACTGCGCCGCCACGACATCGGCGCCCACCGCGGCCCGGAGCCGCCAGCGCCGCACCGACCCGGTGCCGCGCGCCTCGCGCACGCTGACGATGCGCTGGATCCTGCCGTGATCGATGATCGCCACGCGGTCGCAAAGCCGCTCGAGCTCGTCGAGGCTGTGCGACGCGATCACGATCGAGCGCCCGGGCTGCCGCAGGCCGCCGACGATGTCACGGAAGCGGTTGGTCCAGACGGGGTCGAGGCCGTGCGTGGGTTCGTCGAAGACCACCACGCGCCGCTCCGCGAGCAGCGCCTGCGCGAGCCCGAGTCGCTGCAGGTTCCCCTTGGAGAGCGCCTTGAGCCGCTTGCTCCGGTGCTCCCCGATGCCGACCGCCTCGATCACGCGTTCCCTCGCGACCGCCAGTCCGGCCGACGGGATGCCGGCGAGCGCCGCGAGCCGGTCGATCGCCGCATCGGCGCGCCAGGTGAGCGGCAGCGTCATGAGCTCCGGGAGGTACGCGATCCCCTCGCGTTCGACGAACGCCCGCGGGCGCAGCCCGTCGATCGTGACGGTGCCGTCGTCGGGGTCGAGGAACCCGAGCAGCATCGCGATCAGGGTGCTCTTGCCCGCCCCGTTGGGGCCGGCGATGCCGAGCACCTCACCGGGTGCGACCTCGAGCGAGACGCCATCGACCGCCCGCACCTCCTTGCCGACGAGGGTGCGGTAGGTCTTCCCGACTCCGGAGAAGGAGATCAGTGGATGATCCGCAGGAGCCCGGCGTCCGCGCTCGCGCGCAGGAAGCTCTCGGGGTCGCGGGTGGGGATCAGCACGCCGGTGAGCGCGAGGCCGCGGCGCGCCTCGCTCTGCATGAACTCCTCGAGCGAGCGTCCCCGCGACGCGGGCGTCGCGTCGCGCATGCTGCCGACGATCTCCTCCCAGGTGCCCTCGTGCGGCTGCCCGTCGCGACCGACCACGCGATGCCGGTGGGCCTTCTGGTCGGTGAGGTCCGCGAGCAGCGCGCCGAAGAGCTCGAGCTGCGAGCGGGCCGCCTGCTCCTCGCGCTCGCTCGCGCGCGCCTCGATCTCGGCGAGCATCTCGTCGATCGGGTCGGGCGTCGGCGCGAGCTCGGTCAGCCGCTCATCCCAGATCCGCAGCGACGGGTCGTCGTCGCGCAGCCGCAGGTGCGACTTGCGCAGCTCCAGCAGCCGCCAGATGCCGAGCTCGTCCCAGTGCTCCTCGGGCTTGGTGCGGTCGAGGTGATAGAGCGCCGCCTCGTAATCGCCCCGGTCGTAGAGGATGTTGCCGAGGTAGATGCGGGCCTCGCTGTGGTCGGGGTCGAGCTGCAGCGCCTTGCGCAGCGTCTCGATCGCGGCCGCATCGTCGCCGAGCCGGTGCTCCGCGTAGCCGACCATCGCGACCGCTTCGGCGTTCTCGGGCGTCTGCTGCACGGCGATCTCGAAGAACTCCTTCGCCTCGTCCATCAGCCCGTCGCGGAAGAGCGCTCGCCCGACCTGCAGCATCAGCTCGATGTCGTCGGCATAGCCGAGTTCGAGGATGCGGCGGAAGCTCTTGATCGCCTGCGGCACGAGCCCGAAGCGCAGCAGCACCTCCCCGAGACCGGCGAGGCCGTCCTCGTGCTCGGGATCGAGCACGAGCGCCTCCTCGAAGGCGCGCCGAGCCCAGGCGTACTCGTCGCGCGCGAGCCGGGCATACCCGACCCCCACGTGCAGCTCGACCGAGTTGGGATAGAGACCGAGCCCCTCGCGCAGCGTCACGAGGGCGTCCTCATAGTTCCCCTCGTTGTACAGCTGGTGCGCACGCTCGTCGTACTCTTCCGAGCTCAGGAACGGGGAGGGCATCTGCGGGGTGACCTCCGGTCGAAGGGACGTGGGCATAACCTACCACGTGGTACCGGTCGCATTCAACACGACCGCCCGCGCGGAGCGTCAGGGAGGCGCCGACAGCGCCACCGCGATCTCGGCGGCCAGCGCGGCGTTGGCCTCGAGCAGGGCGAGGTTGGCCCGCAGGGACCGCCCCGCAGTGGAACGCTCGACGGCGGCGAGGAGCACCGGCGTGATGGCCGCACCGCGGACCCCGAGGGCGCGTGCCTCTCCGAGCGCCTCCGCGACCGCCGCCTCGACCTCCGCCGCCTCGACCTCCGCCGCGTCGAGGGCCTCACCGGCCGGCGGGGGCTGCACGACCAGCACGGCCCCGGGGCGCCCGACCGCGCGGGCCGCGCGCTGGATCGCCGCGATCTCCGCGGCCGAGTCGGCGCGCGCGGGGACCTTGAGCCCGGTGGTCCGCGTGAAGAACCCCGGGAACTCGTCGGTGCGGTACCCGACCAGCGTGATGCCAAGCGACTCGATGCGCTCGAGCGTCGCCGGGAGATCGAGGATCGACTTCGCGCCGGCGCAGACGGTGACGACGGGGCTGCGGGCGAGTTCGAAGAGGTCGGCCGACTCGTCGAAGTCGGGCTCGTGATGGACGCCGCCGATGCCGCCGGTGGCGAAGACGTCGAGGCCCGCGGCGACGCAGCATGCGAGCGAGGCGGCAACGGTCGTGGCGCCGTCCCGGCCCTGCGCCATCGCTACGGGGAGATCGCGCGCCGAGACCTTGCGCACGCCCTCACGACGCAGGAAGCGCTCGAGCGTCTCGTCGTCGATCCCGGCGGAGAGTCGGCCGCGGACGACGGCGGTGATGGCGGGTTCCGCGCCCCGGGTCATGATCGCCGCACGCACGCGGCGGTCGGCCTCGCGGTTGGCCGGCTCGGGGAGTCCCTGCGCGAGCACCGAGGACTCCAGCGCGACGATGGGTCGGCGTGCGGCCCTGGCGGCGGCCACCTTCGCGCTGAGCGCGATCATCCGTGCGCGCTCACGCGTCTCAGGCGTCGTCGAACGAATCCGCGCGGCGGGTCTCGACGAGGTCGCGCTCGCGGGCGTCGGGATCGAACACCGCGAGCAGCTTGATCGATTCCCCGGCGTAGCAGTCGAACGTCTTCCCCGTGCCGCGCTTGACGACGATCTCGTGCCCGTCCTCGAACTTCAGCACGACGTTCGGATACTCGCTGTTCAGGTACTGCTTGCGGAGCTTCTTCGGTGGCTGGGGCATCGGGGCACGCTCAGGGACGAGTGGGGGTCGCAGGGCCGAAAATACCGCCTTGCTCCAGTGGACGGAAGAGCGCGTTCACCACGAAGACACGAAGTGACAGATGAACGGCAAAGGACTGCAACGGCTTCACCGCGGAGACGCGGAGGAACGGAGAACGGCGGGGAGGCTGCAACGGCAACTGACGTGAAAGGGGGCGTGTCGGACAGAACGCTCCGCCACGCCCCATTGATGAAGGGTCCTCCGTCCTTCCTCCGTCTCTCCGCGTCTCCGCGGTGAGGCCGTTGCAGTCTTCGCCCTTCTTCGGCGCGTCGTGCCTTCGTGGTGCACCGCGCGATCACGTCACCCGCGGTCGCGCGCCTTCGAAGGTGCGCCAGGCGTCGGTCGCCAGGATGTCGTCGATCTCCGCCACCACCCGCTCGACCTCGTCGTCGCTCGTGTAGAAGTGCGGCGCCACGCGGATGCCGGCGCCCGGCCGGTAATCGATCACGATGTCGCGCGCGAGCAGCGCCTGGGCGACCTCGGCGCCGTGCGGGACATCGAAGGCCACCGTGCCGCCGCGGCGCTCGGCATCGCGCGGCGCGTGCACCCGATAGCCGCGCGCGTCCGCAAGCGCGATCAGCCGCGCCGTCTGCCGTTCACTCTTCGCACGGATCGCGCCCATCCCCGCCTGCCGGACGATCCGCGGACCCTCGAGCGCCGCGAAGAGCGCCGGCACCGCCGGCGTGCCGCCGAGCCAGCGCGTCGCGCCGGCGGCATAGTCCATCGTCCCCTCGAACGCGAAGGGGCGCTGGTGCGCCTGCCACCCCGTCAGCGCGGGGGCGAAGCGCTCGCTCGCCGTGGGGGACGCATAGATGAAGCAGCCGCCGGGGCCGCCGCAGAGCCACTTGAGCACGCCGCCGGTGAGGAAGTCCGCGCCGCTTCGCTTCACGTCCACCGGGATCACACCCACCGAGTGATACGCGTCGAGCGCCACCACCGCGCCCTCGGCGTGCGCGTGGGCCGTGAGCCGCTCCGCATCGAGGATATAGGCGGAGCGGAAGAGCACGTGCGAGACCGAGACCAGCGCCGTCCGACCGTCGATCGCCGCGTGCAGCCGCTCCTGGTCGATCCCCACGCCGTCGTCGCTCGGCACCACCACCACCCGCGCGCCGAGCTTCGGTGCCAGCGCCTCGAGCGCGTAGCGGACGCTCGGGAAGTCGAGCTCGGTCATCACGACCGTGTCGCGACCCTTCGTGAAGTCCATCGCCGAGAGGATCGCGGCCTGCGCGATGGTGACGGTCGGCGCCATCGCGACCTCCCCCGGTGCCGCCCCGATCAGCGGCGCGACCACGTCGCCGACGGTGAGCGGCATCTCCCACCAGCCGCGTGCCCACGCCCGCACGCCCCACTCTGCCCAGGACTCGGCATACTCCGACAGCCGCGCCGGCACGGCGCGCGGCATCGCACCGAGCGAGTTGGAGACGAGATAGGTGCTCCGCTCGAGGATCGGGAACTCCTCGCGGAAGCGCAGCAACGGGTCGGTCACGTCGGCTCCGGGATGGGGAACTGCGGGATCGCCGGAAAGGTAATGAAGTCCTACCTTTCAGCAGTCGCACACCCCACCACGATCGGAGGAATCCGGATGTCACGCATCATGCGTTGGATCGTTGTCGGCCTCATCCTCGCCCTGCCCCTCGGCGCCGCGGAGGCGCAGCAGCGCACCGCCAGCGTGAGCGTCTCCGGGACCGCGGGTCCGCGCATCGACGGGACGCGGATCGGGATGCAGGTGGTTCAGGCGGCGCGCATGGTGGACGCCGAGGCCCCGCGCGCCACCCCGCAGGGCCCGAACCTGCGGCGCCGCGGCGTGCCCCAGATGATCATCGGCGGCGCGGCGCTGCTCGGCGGCGCGATCATCGGCGACGACGCGGGTGCGATCATCAGCATCGCAGGGCTCGGGGTCGGGCTCTGGGGGCTGTATCTCTACCTGCAGTAGAAAGTAGATGGCAGCGCCGCGCAGGTGCCCCCGTTCCTCACGTCGCCGCTTCCAGCCGGCGCTCCTCCGCGACTTCCGCCGCCTCCCGGGCGAGTTCCCACTTCGCGAGCGCCCGGTACAGCACCGGCAGGACGAAGAGCGTCAGCACCGTCGAGGTGATCAGGCCGCCGATCACGACGCTCGCGAGCGGGCGCTGGACCTCGGCACCGGCGCTCGTGGAGAGGGCCATCGGCACGAAGCCCAGACTGGCGACGAGGGCGGTCATCAGCACCGGCCGCAGGCGGTCCATCGCGCCCTCGCGGACGGCCCGCTCCAGGTCGCGCCCCTTCTCACGCAGGGCGTTCAGGTGCTCGACGAGCACCACGCCGTTGAGCACCGCGATGCCGAACAGCGCGATGAACCCGATGCTCGCCGAGAGGTTGAGGTTGAGGCCGCGCATCCAGAGCGCGGCGACACCGCCGACGAGGGCGAAGGGCACGTTCATCAGCACCAGCCCCGCCTGCGTGACCGAGCCGAAGCTCAGGAAGAGCAGCAGGTAGATGATCAGCAGCGCGGCCGGCACCACCAGCGCCAACCGTCCGAGGGCACGCGTCTGGTTCTCGTACTGTCCGCCCCACTCGAGGAAGACGCCGGTGGGGAGCGCCACCGAGGCGGCGACGCGCGCGCGGACCTCGCGCACGAAGCTGCCCAGGTCGCGGCCGCGGACGTTCGCCATCACGAGCGTGCGGCGCTGGGCGTCCTCGTGCGCGATCAGCTCGGGTCCCATCACCGTCGTGATGCGCGTCAGCGATCCGAGCGGGATGCGGCCGCCGTCGGCGGTGCGCACGGTGAGGCGCTTCAGCGCCTCGAGGTCGCTGCGCGAGCCCTCGGGAAGCCGCACCGCCACGCCGATCCGGCGCGGGCCGTCCACCAGCTCGGTCGCGACCTCCACGCCGGTGCCCAGGTCGAGCGCCGACTGCACGTCCGCGACCGAGACGCCATAGCGCGCCAGCGCGGCGCGATCGATGTCCACGCGGTACTGCCCGCTGCCGTCGGCGATCTCGACCGAGACATCCGCGGATCCCGGCACACCGGCGACGATGCGCCGGATCCGCTCCCCCAGCGCCTCGTTCACCTCGCGGTCGGGTCCGACGACCTTGATGCCGAGGTCCGTGCGGATGCCGCTCTCCGCCTCGTCCAGCCGCATCGCCAACGGCTGGGTGAACGCGACCTCGAGGCCCGGGACCACCGCGAGCGCGCTGTCGAGCGCCGCCACCAGTCCCTCGCGGTCCTTCGCCGTCGTCCACTCGCCGCGCTCCTTCAGGATCACGTACGTGTCGCCCTCGAAGAGCCCCATCGCCTCGGTCGCGAGATCGGGTCGCCCCTCCTTCGTCACCACCGTGATCACCTCGGGGAACCCGCGGATGATCTTCTCGGCCTCGGTCGAGAGCCGCGTCGCCTCGGCCAGCGAGATGCTCGGCAGCCGGCGCGTCGTGATGAGGATGTTCCCCTCGTCGAGCTTCGGCATGAACTCCGTGCCGAGCCAGGCGAACGACCCGGCGGCGGCGAACACCACCACCGCGGCGACGCCGACGACCATCCGCGCACGGCCGAAGACCCACTCGAGCCCGCGCCCATAGGCCGCGCGCAGCCGCTCGAGCGGCCGGTTCGGCGTCGTGTGCGCGTGCCGCAGCAGCAGGTGTGAGAGGGTCGGCACGTAGGTCAGCGCCAGCAGCAGCGACCCGAGCACCGCCGTCACCACCGTGAACGCCATCGGCTTGAACATCCGGCCCTCCATCCCGTCGAGCGCGAAGATCGGGATGTAGACGGCGACGATGATCGCGATGCCGAAGAGGATCGGCCGCCCGACCTCGACCGCGGCCGAGAGGAAGAGGCTGTCCCGGTCCCCGGGGGCGTCCTCCTCCAGCCGCCGGACGAAGTTCTCGACCATCACCACCGACGCGTCCACGATCAGCCCGAAGTCGAGCGCGCCGAGGCTCATCAGGTTCGCCGAGTAGCCGAAGAGCTTCATGCCGGCGAAGGCGAAGAGCATCGAGAGCGGGATCACCGAGGCCACGATCAGCGAGGCGCGCACGTTCCGCAGGAACAGGAACAGCACCGCGATGACGAGCAGGCCTCCCTCGATCAGGTTCTTGACGATCGTCCGGCTGGTGCGCGCGATCAGCTCCGTCTGGTCGTAGAAGGGCGTGACGTGCACGTGCGCCGGGAGGCCGCCGCGCACCTCGTCCAGCCGCGCCCGCACGTCGCGGATCACCCGGCGGGAGTCGGCGCCCTTGAGCTTGAGCACCATCCCGGTCACCACCTCGCCCTTGCCGTCCTGCGTCACCGCGCCCTGTCGCGGCAGCGCGCCCATGCGCACCCCGGCGACGTCGCGCACGAGCACCGGCGCGCCGCCGCGTGTCGCCACGACCATCCGGCCGATCTCCTCGAGCGATTCGGCGCGCCCTACGCCGCGGATCGTGAAGCGCTCGCCCGCCGTCTCGATGTACCCACCGCCGAAGGTCCGGTTGTTGGCCGCGAGGGCGTCGTGCACGTCGGTCAGCGTGAGGTCGCGCGCCGCCAGCTTGGCGGGGTCGGCCTCGACGTGGACCTGCTCGATGAACCCGCCCCACGAGTTCACCTCCGAGACGCCGGTCACGGTGCGCAGGCGCGGGCGGATCGTGTAGTCGTGCAGCGTCTTGAGCTCGGCGAGCGACATCGAGTCGCTCGTGACCGTGTACTGGTACAACTCACCCATCGGCGTCGACACGGGCCCGAGCCCGGCCTCGATCCCCGCCGGCAGCGCCCCCTTGGCATCGGCGAGACGCTGTTGGACGAGCGTGCGCGCGAAGTACACCTCCACCGCGTCGGGGAACGACACGATGACCATCGACAGCCCCTGCTTGGAGACCGAGCGCACGCCCTCGGCCCCCTCGATCCCCATCAACGAAGACTCGATCGGATAGGTGACGAGGCGCTCGACGTCCTCCGGGGGCATACCCGGCGCCGCCGTGATCACCTCGACGCGCGTGCCGGTCAGGTCCGGGAACGCATCGAACGGCAGGTGCGTCAGCGCGAAGAGCCCGCCCGCGATGAGCGTGAGGACGCCGCCGATGACGAAGAAGCGCTGCTGGAGCGCGAACGAGACGAGCTTCCTCAATGCCCGCCCTCCTCGCCGCCCGACTTCCGCTTGAGGATCTCGGCCTTCCCGACCGCGGCCCCGCCCACCACCACGGAGTCACCGACCACGACGCCGGCGAGGATCTCGGCGCGCAGCGAGGTCCGGCGCCCGATGCGCACCCGGCGCGCCTCGAGCAGCAGGCCCTCGCCCAGCCGCGTGCCGAGCACCACGACCGTGTCGCCTTCGAACAGCTGGATCGCCTCCGCCGGCACGCTCAGCGCGCGCGTCGACGCGGCCCCCAGCAGTTCGGCGTCGGCCGTCATCTCGGCGCGCAAGAGGCGCTGGGCATCGGCCCGCGCGCTCGCCCAGACCTCGATCGCACGGCTCATCGAGTCCACGACCGGGGAGATGCGCGCCACCCGCGCCTCGAAGACGCGGTCCGGGTATGCCGGCACCGTGAAGCGCACCTGCACATCGCGCGCGACCGCTGCGGTGGCCTCCTCCGGCAGCCGCAACAGCACGCCGAGCGAGGCGTCGCGCGCGATGGTCACGATCGGCTGGCCGACGAGGATCACCTGCCCCGGTTGCGCGTCGCGTCCCGTGATCACGCCATCGAACGGCGCGCGCAGCAGCGCGGCGTGCTCCTCGGTGCCCGCGGGCGTGCCGCTGCCGACGAGGTGATCGAGGAATGCCTCGGCGCGCACGAGCTCCGCGTCGGCGGCATCGCGCATCGCCGCTGCGGTCGCGCGTGCGGAACGGGCGCGCTCGACCTCGCCCACCGACATCGCGCGCGCCTCGAGCAGCCGCTCGGCGCGCGCCGCGGCGCTGGCGGCGACCGAGGCGGCGGAGTCGGAAGCGATCGCCGCGGCGCGCGCGGCGACGATCTGCTGGCGCGCATCCATCACCTCGTGCGAGTGGATCACCGCGAGGATCTGCCCCGTGCGCACCCGGTCGCCCGGGAAGACGCGCACCTCCAGCACGCGGCCCTCGACGATCGAGCCCAACGGCTGCGTCGAGGCGGGATCGAGTGTGACCCGGGCCGGGAGGTGCCAGCCGTCGCGCCAGGGTTCGTCGGAGACCGCGGCGAGCGTGAAGCCGCCGATGCGCACCGCGTCGGCGGTGAGGAGCGCGGTATCCGCCGCGACCTCCGCAGCCGGAGGCGCCGACTCCTCGCCGGCGCAGGCGGCGACGAGGGAGATGCCGGACGCGAACGCAGCGGCGGCGATGAGACGGGCGGCACGAGCGCGGGGACGAAGCATCACTTCTCCAATGGCGGCGCGCCGAGCGCGCGCTTGAGGTCGAGTCGGGCGAGCGCGCGGTCGGCGACGGCACGCACGCCGGCGGCGCGCGCCTCGGCGCGGGCGCGCTGGGCTTCGAGGAGTTCGGTCAGCGTGGCCGCGCCTTCGCGGTACGCGGATTCGGCGGCACTCGCCACCGTGTCGGCGCGGGCGGCGAACGCCGCGTCGAGCGCGGCGGTGCCCGCATCCAGCGCCTCGACCGCGGCCAGGGCCGCACGCGCGTCGTGCGCGGCGCGGAGCTCGGTGGCGCGAAGGTCGGCCTCGGCGATCATCCACTCGCCGTCGGTGCGCTCGCGATTGCCGCCGTTGAGGTTGAGCAGCGGGGGCGTGAGCACGATGCCGAACTGTCCGGTGGCGTAGCCGCCGGTGCCCTTGTATCCCCCGCTCAGGCCGACATCCGGCATCGTGCCGCGGCGCTCGGCGGCGCGACGACGCTCGGCCTCGCGGGCGCCGGCGCGCGCGGCGCGCACATCGGGGCGGTCGGCCAGCGCGCGTGCGACCACCGCCTCCATCCGCGGCAGCGCGTCCCTGGCGCCGGCCCCGGCGGTGTCGAGCGCGAGTGCGCCCGGCTCTGCCTTGCCGATCAGCGCTGCGAGCGCGGCCTGCGCGCGCGCCGCCGTGCCGGCCGCCTGCGCGGCGGCGTAGCGCGCACGCTCGGCCTCGAGTCGCGTGCGCAGCGCGGCCGCTCCGGAGGCCTCGCCCTCGGCGGCGCGCAGCGAGTCGTAGCGGGCGAGATCGGCGAACCGTGCGGCCTGCGCCGCGGCGAACGCCTGGAGTTCACCGGCGACCCAGGCCTCCCACCACGCGTGCGCGGTCGCGAACTGCGCGCCCCGGAGGACGGCGACCGAGTCCGCCGCGCCACGCTCGCGGGCCGCGCCGAGCGCGCTCCTCAGCGCGAACCGCCGGCCCGTGAGGTCTACCGGCAGTGTGACCGTGACGAAGTCGTCGTAGGGGATCGGTGCGCCTTCGTTCTCGCGACGGATCTCGACCGTCGGGTTCGCCCACTGGGCGTCGGTCCGCGCTCGGCCGACGATGCTCGCGCGGCGACCGGCGGCGGCCTGCGCGGCGGGCCCGGCCGTCGTGGCAAGCTCGATCGCACGAGCGAGCGTGAGCGGCCGGGCATCCTGCGCGAGGAGCGCCGCGCGAGGAAGGACGAGCGGGCCGGCGAGTACCGCGGCGAAGGCCAGGGCGAAGGCCGCGGCGAGCGCGCCGAGGGGCATCCGAGGGTGTCGTGGCATCGCCGCCCAAGCTAGGGCTGGCGGATGAACCCACGATGAACGCTCGTCGGGGTCGGCCTAGGGTCGCCGCCCCGGCCCGAACAGCGCCCCGTGCGGCATCGCGCGACCGCCGGCGCCGTGGGGCCAGGCGGGGCGGTCGAACGAGATGCCCGCGCGCGTGGCCGCCGCGTCCCGGAACCGCTCGTCGATCGTGAGCGCGCCCGTCGCCGGGTCGATGTCCACGATGAGCACCCAGGCCCCGTCGTCGGACGTCGCGACGAGTCGCGGGGCGGAGGGATCGAGCGCAAGCCAGTGCGGCGTCGCGCGCAACGAGTCGAGCACCAGCCGCGACGCCTCACGGGGCTTCGCGGGATCACTGAGGTCGTACGTCGTGATCGCGCCCTCGGTGGCCGAGGGCTGTATCCAGAAGTTGCCGAGCACGACGGGAACTGCGCAGAATCCCGGCTCCCGGAAGCGCGAGAAGAGCGCGGCCTCGGCGGTCGGCCGCTCGGTCGCGAGGCCGACGATCCGGTAGAGCCCGCAGCTGAACGTATTGACGTACACCTCGCCATTCGCGAGCCGACGCGGCTCGGCGGTCCAGGTGTTGTGACCGCCCTCCTGCGGCGGGAGCTTGAGGGTGTGGAGCAGCGCCAGGTCCGAGAGGCGCCAGACCTGCACGTGCGTCGACTTCACGTCCTGATTCACGTGATGGTGCGCGGTGTCGGCCGCCGCGCGCATCGCCGACTTCCACTCGGCCGGCAGACCCATCCGCGTGTTGGTGCTCACCACGCGGTCGATGTCGGGGAGCACGAGCAGGCTGTAGGTCCAGGTCTCGTTGGCCGGCACGTCGGGCGAGACCCCACTCACGCTGCGGACGACGTTCCCCGAGGCGTCGAGTTCGACGAGCCCGCCGGGCTGCGCGTAGCCGCTGCCGGTCGTCTGGAAGGTCGCGAGCACGTTCCCGTTGGGGAGCCGCGCATAACTGTGCGGGTAAGCAAAGTCGCCGCGTGCGGTGAACGCGCTCCGCACCGTCGGCGCGCGCGGGTCAGCGAGGTCGAAGACGAAGGTGCTGCCCGTGCCCCAGCCGTTCGCGAAGAGCGTCCCGGCCGAGGAGAGCTCGTACTCGGTGTGATGCGCGAAGTGACCGCGCCCTTCGACCGCGACCGAGCCGATCACCTGTCCGTAGGTCGGCGATGCCGACGCGGCGTCGACGACGGCGAGAAAGTCGGGGTCCGCCTCGTCCGCGTCGGCGGACCACACGTACAGGACTTCGCTCGGGACGCGGGCTTCCGCGTCGACCGATGCCGGACGATCGGCGGAGGGCGAACAGGCGGAGAGGACCGCCGCGGCGAGCACGGGCAGGGCACGATGCAAGGGGGTCATTGATCGAAAAGGAAGGAGGACGGGTGTGTCAGCGAACGATGATCTTCCGCTCGTACGGGTTCGGCGCATTCCGCGGCGGTGCCGTCAACACGTAGGTGCCCGGCACCCGCGGCGTGAACTCGGCGTCGAAGGTCTCGCCGACCCAGACGCGCTTGATCGCCGGCCGGACGACCGCCTGCGCGGCCGGCAGGTCGAATCCGTCCTTCGCCACCTCGCGCCACTCGGCGAGCTGGCCCTCCCGGCGGATCTGGAACTCGAAGTCGAGGGCGGGCGCGATGTTGATGAAGCGGAAGCGGTAGGTCCGGCCGGCGCGGAGTTCGAGCGGCGGCTCGGTGCTCACGCCGTTCACGACGAATCCCGGGGCCGTCGGCAGATGCACGCCGCAGACGAAGAGGAACTCACGCGACGGATCCCAGCGCTGTCCGGGCTCGAGCACGACGAGCGGTCCGTAGAGTCCCGCCGTCAGCTGGGCGATGTCGTTGAGGTGCGTGTGGTAGATGAACGTGCCCGCGCGCTTGAGCGTCAGGCGAGCGGTGAACGAGTCGCCGGGCGCGATCGGGGGCGCGACCTGCCCTCCCTGTCCGCTCCATCCCGGCACGCCGTCCGACCAGCTCTCGAGCTCCAGTCCGTGCCAGTGGATCGCGGTCGCCTCCGCGAGACGATTGTGCACGGTGATGTCGGTGGGTTCGCCGCGCGTGAGCACGAGCAGATCCCCGGGCGCACGCATCGCGCCCGCGGGCGGTTCACGACCATCGCGCGCCGCGAGCAGCGTGATCGGACGCGGATGCGCCGTGTCGCGCGCGACACCGGGCACCACATACACGCTGAGCCGGCGCGACCGCCGCCGGTCGGCCGCGCCATCGCCGGGACGCGGCCGCACGTGGATGCCCATGATGAGGCCGGCCATGTGCTGCCCCGGATCGCCCGAGAGCATCGCGGCGTGGTCGTCCTGCGGCGGATCGAGACGCGCCGCGGCGATCACGTGGAACGAGAGGTGACAATGGAAGAGCCAGTTCCCGGGCTCGTCCGGCGACCAGGTCATCCGCATCGTCTGGCGTCCGCGCAGCGTCTCGGTGACGGCCATCCGTCTCTGCGCGGCCTGATAGACCGTGTCGGTCAGTCCGGTGCCGCGCGCATCGACGCGGAAGTACGCGCCATGCAGGTGCATCGGGTGCGGACGGATGCTGCCGTTCACCACGCGCCAGCGGAGCGTATCGCCGACGGTCGCGTCCAGTCGCTCGGTGTTCGGCCACGACTTGCCGTTGATCGCGAGCGCTTCGCGCCACGAACTGTCGCGCTGGTACTCTCCCCAGATGTTGATGACGAGGACGCGGTCGTCGGTCCGCTCCCCGGGTGCGTCGACGACGATCGCCCCGGCCAACTGCTCGGTCTCGGACGAGAGATCCGAGTTGAGGGGCGTCGTGCGCGCCGAGTAGAGGAAGGTGCCCGGGACGTCCACGCGGTAGTCGAAGGTCCGCGACCCGCCGGGCGCGAGGCTGTTCGCCACGGTATCGGCCGGCGCCGTGCCGAGTCCTCGCAGCGCGATCGTCGAATCCGGGAGCGCGTTGCGCACGGTGACCTTCAGGCGCGTCCCGCTCGGCACCCGGATGAGCGGCCCGGGGATCTGCGGCCGTTGGCCCTCCTCCGCGAAGACCGCCACGTCGACGAACGATGCGCCCGAGTCCTCGGGGTACCAGCGCGCCGTCGTGGCCACGAGGTCCAGCGTGAGCACCCCGTTCACGAGACGGCCTGCCGGCACGCGATTGTCGTTGGCGACGACCACGGGCACGTTGACTCGCGGCGGCGTGACCGCCGCGACCAGCAGGACGACGGCTGCGAACACGCGACGCATCGACTCGCTCCGGCGCTGACGCGCCTCACACCAGACCCGGGGACCGGCAGGGACTGCTCGCGCGCAGAAGATACGGACAAATCCCCCTGCCGGTCAGTTAGCTTTGAGGCATCGACGCACGAGCGCCCGCCCCGGCTCGCCGACGTCCGACCCCCTCCGAGGACGCAATGGCCCGCAAGCCGAACTACGATTTCGAGAAGCGCCGCAAGGAGCAGGACCGAAAGGCCAAGAAGGACAGCCGCCGTGAGGAGAAGCGACTCCGGCGTGAGCAGGGGGGCACGGACGGTGGTGTTGAGGGCGATGCCGTGGACGTCGAGCAGGGCGCCGCCGATGTGACCGACGACGCCACGGGCGCCGGCGGCGACGAGGCCGGCGCGAAGTAGGGCACCACCCACGCGCGCGACGAACCCTCGACCGTCCCGGATCCGTGCCGAGCCCCCCGACCCCCATCGATCCCGCGCTCCGCGCGCGGCTCGACGCGCTCCGCACCGAGGGTTGGGCGCTCTGGGAACGGTTCGACCTCGAGGTGCGCGGACGCGAGTTCCACCCCTTCGTCGCGGCCAACTATGACCTTGTGCTCGAGGCGCTGATCGCGCATCGTGCCGCCGGTCAGCGGTTCCTCGAGCTCGGATCGGCGACCGGGGTGGTCACGATCATGGCCGACCTGCTCGGGTTTGACGCCTGCGGGATCGAACTCGACGCGAGTCTCGTGGCGACCGCGCGCACGCTGGCCGCGAAGCACGGTTCGAACGCGCGGTTCGTCGCCGGGAGCTTCATCCCGACGGGGTTCGACTGGCCGCCGAGCGCCGGCGCCGCCTGGAGCGAAACCGCCGACACGGGCCGTTCGGCGTATCTCGAACTCGGCCTCGCGCTCGACGACTTCGACGTCGTGTTCGCGTACCCGTGGGGCGGCGAGGCGGCGGTGATGCGCGACCTGATGAAGCGCTACGGGCGCGCCGACGCCCTGCTGCTGCTGCACGACGTGGAAGCGGGGATCACCGCGTCCCGTGGGCGCGGAGACCGCATGCCGGTCAAAGCCCGACCGGCTGCGCCTCGCGACACGTAGCGCGATCCCGTGCACCGAGCCTTCCCGCGGGCCGGAGGATCAGCCGCGCGTCGACGGTGAAGAGCTTCCACCGCACCGCCGAGGCCGCCGGCAGTCCCGCCGACTCGAGGTCGGTGAGCACGACGTCGCCTGGCCACGGCGTGTGCGTCGCCGTGGTGATCATCGCCAGCACCACGTGCCCGGAGCGCTCGTTGAACGCACGCGACGAGCAGACGAGCGCCGGCCGACGCTTCGCGGCGGCGCGGTCCGTGAATGGGAACGGGACGATGACCACGTCCCCCGGCTCAAAGTCCGGCGAACGCCGCATCATCGTCCGGCGAGTCCCACTCCGGCGAGAGCGTCGCCTCGAGTGCCTGCAGTTCCGCGTCTGCGATCACCGCCCGTCTGATCCTCACCTCTCCTCCTTCTATTAGGAACTCGACCCGATCCCCGGCGCCGAGCGCGAGTACTTCCCTGACCTGCTTGGGGATGGTCGCCTGGTACTTCGAGGTCATCGTGGACACCGGCATGAGCTCCTCCGTAATGCGTAATGGGTATTACGTATTACGGTAATGTCAATGAGCTTCCCTGTCAACAGGGTCGGATCATACTACCGTTCCACGAGAGCGTGGTGTCGTTCCAACCCGATGCACATCAATATGTTGCGAGACTCAGGGAGTCCTTCTGGTGGTGAGCGGCGGCATCGCCGGCGGAGGCCGCCGATGCTTGGTCCGCTGCTCGTAGGCATAGCCGAACCCGAGCAGCAGTGACTCGCTGAACGGCCGGCCGAGGAACTCGAGGCCCACGGGCAAGCCCTCGCTGGTGAACCCCGCCGGCACGGTGAGCGCCGGGAATCCCAGGGTCGGACTGAGCCCCCGGTTGTCACCCCGGCCGTAGGCATCCACCGGGCGCGGATTGGTGAGTACATCGGCCGCGATCGGCGTGGGGGGCGCGTCGAAGGTCGCGTAGACGAACGCGTCGAGCCGCTGATCCGCCATCATCTTGAGCATCGCGACCCGCGTCGCCTCGCGCCGCTGCATCACGACCAGGTAGTCGGGGTCGTTCGTGGTCTTGCCGATGTACTCGATCATTCCGCGCGCGCGCCAGGGATTCACGCCGCCGACGAGCAGGATCTCCTTCAGTGTCTTCACCGGCGCGTTCGGGTGCTGCGCGAAGTAGGCGTCGGTCGCCGCCTCGGTCTCGAAGTCGTTGCCCACGCGGCGCCCCGGCACGGTCGGGACGGTAAGCGAGTCGACCACCTCGGCCCCCTGCGCGCGCAAGTCCGCGATGGCGCGGTCGACGACGACGCGCACCTTCTCGTACTCGGCGTCGAGGTGGCGATTCACGGAGTCGCGCCTCGCCGCCGAGTCCGCGGAGATCGTGGTGTCACGAGCCGCCGCCGCACGGCCGGTGGTGTCGCGCCGCGTCCGCAGCACGCCGATTCGGGCGCCCTTGAGCGCGTCGGGCTTGAGCGCGGCGGTGTAGCTCACCGGCACCTGGCCGACCGTGTACGCGGTGATCGGGTCGTTCGGATCGTAGCCGGCGATCACGTCGAGCAGCCGCGCCGCGTCGGCCACGGTCCGCGTCATCGGTCCCATCGTGTCCTGGGTCGGATTCGCGGGGAGCATCCCGAAGCGGCTCACGAGCTGGAGCGTGGGCCGGAGCCCGACGAGACTGCTCACCGCCGCGGGGCCGCGGATCGAACCGCCCGTGTCCTCGCCGATGCCCACGAGGCCGAAGTTGGCCGCGACCCCGGAGGCCGAGCCGCCGGAGGAGCCACTCGGGTTCCGCGTCGGGTCGTAGGCGTTGCGCACGATGCCGAATGCCGAGCCCACGTACCGCGACGCGAACTCGCCCATCGTGGTCTTGGCGATGATGATCGCGCCCGCGCCCTCGAGGCGCTGGACCACCGTCGCGTCGCGTTGCGGGACGAAATCCCTGAAGAGCGCCGAGCCGTAGGTGGTCGGCATGTCGCGCGTCTCGATCTGGTCCTTCAGCAGGACGGGCACGCAGTGGAGCCGGCCGCGCGGCCCCCGCGCGCGGAGCACGCCGTCGAGCGAGTCCGCCTCCGTGAGCGCGCGCGCGTTCACGTGCTGGATGGCATTCAGCGCCGGGCCGTTCTTGTCGTAGGCGGTGATCCGGTCGAGGTAGGCCTGCACGAGCGCGCGGCAGGTGAGCCGGCGCGCATCGAAGGCGGCGTGGACGCCGGGGATCGTCGCTTCCATCACCTCGAACTGTTGCGCGCGAAGCGCGGGAGCGAGGCCGATCAGGGCGGCGAGGGCGAGGCGGGGCCGAAGGCGCATGTTGGATCTCAGGGTTACGGGCGGGCGGGACCGGTCGACTCGAAGACCCCGAGCGCCCGGTTCTTGCGGACCTGGTCCCACGCGAACCAATGCCCGTTCATCGCAACGTACACGCCCGGCGGCAGGACCTGCACGAACGAGAGCGCGCTGCCGAGGTTGAAGAGCCCGTCCGAGCTGCCGAAGGTGTACGGCACCATCGCGCCGGTGAGGACGATCGTCTTCTGCGGCATGGCGGCCGCGAGCGTGCGCGCGGTCTCGACCATCGTGTCGGTGCCGTGGGTGATCACGACCTGCGACTCCGGACAGGCGCGGCAGGCCTCGGCGATCCGCGCGCGGTGCGCCTCCGTCATCTCGAGGCTGTCGATCAGCATCAGCACCTCGATCGCGACGTCGAGCTTGCAGCGCCCGCGTCCGAGGACGTGCTCCACGTGCGTCTCGCGGAAGGCGAGGGCGCCGCCGAGTTCGTCGTATTCCTTGTCGAAGGTGCCGCCGGTGACGAAGAGGCGGATGGTCATGGCGGGTGGGCGGAGAGGACGGCGCGGGCACGGGAAGTTGCCGCGCCGTCCTCCGCCGTGCCAGCGCCCCCGAAGCGCGGACCGATCAGAGCTCGTCCGGCGGCGCCGGCGGCTTGACGCCGTCCGGATTGGACCCGCCGCCGGTCGTCCCCTGCTGGAACGAGCTGTTCTTGATCCAGGTGTACACCTCCGCGTGCCACACCTCCTGCTTGGCGGCCCACGCATTCAGCTTCTCCACGCGGTGCCAGAGGATCCAGCCGGCGACGAGCAAGCCGACCACCGCGAGCAACAGGATGAGCTCGATGAGGGTGAATCCCGATCTGCGATGGTGCACGGTTCCTCCGGTTGGGTGAGGGTAGTCAGGAACGGGGATCGAACGCGGTGTCGAGGGCGCGGAGTCGGCCGCGCAGCTCCGCGGCGAGCGCCGTCCGCCCGAGTCGCGTCGCTGCGGTCAGGCGGAGTTCGAGGCTGCGGCGCACGAATGCGACGAAGACGATCGGCTGCGGGTGGTCGAAGACCGACGCGACCGCGAGCGCCTCGGCCGCACGACCCTGCGAGAGGAGCAGCGACGCGAGGGTGATGCGGTCCGTCGCCAACGGTTCGAGGAACTCCCACGAGAGCGAGTCGCGCAGGGCGACGATCGGCAACGAGGCGAATCGCGCCAGCGCCGCAGCCGTGTCGCCGCGCAGCAGCGTGAGGTGCGCGCCGAGCGACGCCGCGGCGAGTGCGATCGAGGGCGCACCGCCGGCCCGCGCGGCGCTGTCGAGCCGCGCCGCGATCACCGAGAGCGCCTCCCGGTCGCCCTTCCACGCCTCCCACACGCCGAACGCCCAGGCGCTGCGCGGCCGCGCCGTCGCATAGTGCGCGCCGAAGCGCGCGAGCCCGAAGGCCTCGGCGGACTGCGCGAAGGGACGGAACGCGGAGTCGGCGTACACGTCGATCAGGCCATAGGCCAGCGCCCGCGAGGTGATGTGCGTGCGCGTCGAGTCCAGCAGCCGGACCGCCTCATCCGTCCGGCCCGTCGCCACGAGCACCCCGTGCAGCGCGAGCGCCGCCCCCCAGACGGTGCCGGGCGGTGTCTGCGCCGCGTGCAACACCGCGCGGAGACCTGCGGCAGCGCAGGCCGGTTGTCGCGCGCCCGCCGCGAGCGCGCGCGCCGCGAGCATCGCGTCGTCCGGTGCGAGCGTCGCGAGGGCGGTCCAGTCCGCCGCCGGCATCCGCCCCTCGACGCAGCGCAGCATGATGGAGAGATGCCGGGTCCACGCGGAGTCGGCACCGGCGCGGGACATCCGGTCCAGGTAGCGCTCGCCGCGCCTCCGGTCGCCGCGGCGGATGGAGATCTCCGCGAGGTGGAAGAGCGGCGGGAGGAACAGGGAGTCGATCGCGATCGCCCGCGTGAACGCGGCCTCGGCGAGGGAGTCGGGCGCCGACGCCGACGGGATGAGATGATAGTAGACGTCGCCGAGGGCCATCGCCGCCTCGGCCCAGTAGCGGTCGGCCGCGAGCGCGCGCTGGAAACCCGCTGCCGCCGAATCCGCGTGACCGTGGAGATACGATTCCGTGCCCTGCAGATAGGGTCGGTACTTGGGAGGCAGCAACGCCTCGTGCGCCCGGGCCGACTGGACCAGGTCGAACGCCTCCTCGAGCCGATTCTCCCAGCTCGCCGCCTGGGCGCCCTTCAGCGCCGCGTAGGCAAAGGCCGTGTCCTCCGCGACCGCCTGGCGGTAGAGGCTGAAGGCCGACGCGAAACGCGCGCTGCGATACGCCTCCTCGGCCTCGAACAGCTTCACGATCGCCGACAGCTTGCGGTCGGTGAGCGGCGAGAGGTCCACGCGCGCGCCCGGATCCAGCATCTTGGCGAGCAGGCGCGGCAGCGCCCGGATGGCGAGCGCCGTCGCGGGCACGGCCCCGCTGCTGTCGGCCGCGCTCACCTGCGTGACGACCGAGTCCCCGGCCGCATCGTAC
The DNA here is from genome assembly GCA_031396725.1 of Gemmatimonadaceae bacterium. Lineage (GTDB taxonomy): Bacteria > Gemmatimonadota > Gemmatimonadetes > Gemmatimonadales > Gemmatimonadaceae > Pseudogemmatithrix. Next base: position 86,844 of record JANNLH010000076.1, read on the forward strand.
AGCCAGATCATCACGCGCGCGCGCCCGGCGGACGACTCGATCGCCGACATCACGTAGTAGCGGGCCCCACGCCGACGCGCCAGCGCGCGCGCCTCCTCGTTCCGCAGCCGCCCGGGGTCCGCGCGCGTGGCGGAGTCGAGACCCTCCCAGGCCGGGATCCAGCGGAGCGGCTCCGTGTGTTCGACGGCCACCTGGATCGCGTCGGCGATCCGGAGGCCCTCGCGCGGGTCGGACCCGATGGCGGCGGTCCGTGCCGGGAAGACGAGCACGCGTGACGCGTCGAGTGGGCGAAGGGTGCTGATCCACCAGGTGCCGAGGAGCCCGACAGCGACCGTCCCGGCCGCGACGGCCGGCCACCGCGGCGCGCGCCGTCGCCCGGCGCGATCGAGCCGGATGCTCCGTGACTCGAGCGCGGCGAGGAAGGCGCCCACCGACTCGAAGCGATCCGCCGGCACCTTCGCGAGGGCCCGCTCGATCGCCGCGACGATGCCGGCCGGGACGCTGGGCCGGACCGTCTCGAGAGGTGGCGGCGGCTCGGCCACGAGGCGCGCGATGATCGCCTGCGATGTCCGCGCCTTGAACGGCGGGTCGCCGGCGAGCATCTCGTAGAGGCAGACCGCCAGCGCGTACTGGTCCGTGCGGGCGTCGAGCATCGCATCGGCAGTGGCCTGTTCGGGGCTCATGTACGCCGGCGTGCCCACCGCCACGCCGGAGTCGGTCAGGCGCTCCCCGGCCGCGACGACGATCGCGCGCGCGATCCCGAAGTCGCTCAGCAGCGCCTGCCCGTCGGCGAGCAGGATGTTCTCCGGCTTGACGTCGCGATGGACGACGCCGTGCTCGTGCGCGTGCGTCAGCGCGGCCCCGACCTCGCGCGTCAGCCGGAGCGCGTCGTCGAGCGGCAGCGGACCTTCGCGCGTGAGCCGCCCCCGCAGCGTCTCCCCCGGGATGAACGGCAGGACGCAGTAGAGGATGCCGTTCAGCTCGCCGAACTCGAGCACCGCCGCGATGTGCCGGTGCTCCAGCGACTGCGCGATGTGCACCTCGCGCAGGAAGCGCTCGGTCCCGGTCACCGCGGTGAGCTCGGGCCGGAACACCTTGATGGCCACGAGTCGGTCGTCGCGGAGGTCGCGCGCCCGGTACACGACGCTCGTGCCGCCGCGACCGCACACGTCCTCGACCCGGTAGCGGTGCGCGATGGCCTCGAAGAACCCCGGCGCGACGGATTCGATCATGGACCGATCGCGTCCGGCTCGATCAAGGGCAGGTCCCGAAGGGTGCGAACTGGGCCCGGAACTCCGCCTGGCGCACGAGTTCCGGCGGTGGGTCGGCACAGAGCCGCAGCACCGCCGAGCTGTCGGAGCGGGCATCGATCTGCCGCAGCGCCTGCACCGCCCGCAGCCGGTAGCGGAGCCGGAAGTCGTCGAGCTGGCGCTGGATCACGCCCACCGAGTCGGTGCTCGACAACGGCGCGAGGATGCCGCGGTCGCTGCGGTAGCGGCGGGCGCGCGTCACGCCCTCCTCGAGCTGCGCCGTCATCACGCTGTCGTCCGCGCGCGTGGGGCCGTCGGCGATCGCCGCGCGGAGGTAGCGTTCGGCCCGCTCGCCCAGCGCCACCACCCGCGCGAGCTCGCCATCCGTGCAGTCGCCGCAGATGAGCCAGGGCCTGATCTCACGCCGGTCGACCTCCGGCACGGACCAGCAGGCCGGCGCCCCCACGAGGAGGGCGAGCATCGCGAGGCGTCTCACGGTGTCCTCCCGCGGACGTCGTCCGCGATGCCCGGACATTTCTGCGGCATGTCCAGGCAGTGGAGCGGGGCCGACTTCGCCTGGCCCGCGGTCACGATGTACGACGGCTCGTGGAACGCCGCCCGCCAGGCCTGCCCCACCGTGAGCCGGCTCCGCATCGGGGCGCTGAGATCGTCGGTGATCACCATCAGGTTGTCGTCGAAGAATCCGGAGCCGAACGAGACGTGCTCGAGCGAGAGCACGTGCCCGAGTTCGTGCGCCAGCGTGGCCGCGGGCGCGCTGCCCTGCGGCACCACGATCACGTGGGCTTCGGCGAATGCGGCCGTGGACCCGAGCGTGCCCGGGCCGCAGTGCGCCGCGCGCGTGGTGGCCGCGGTGCTCGTGGAGAACGACACCATATACACCGAGATGACGTCCTTCTCCGGCTGGTCACCCTGCGCAAGCTTCGCCTGGACCTCGTTGCCGAAGACCGCGCAGTCGCCGGCCCAGGTCACCGGCGGGACCTGCGTGATCGTGCCTTCGAGCGAGACGAGCGCGCCGATCGGCGTATAGCTGATGATATCGGCGCCGGCCTGGAGACCGACGAGGAAGCCGAGCTCATTGGCCGCGAACTGGCTGGGATCGGCTGCGTACCTGGCCTTGATCCGGATCCCCGAGCGCACGACCGTCGGGGGGACCATCACGGTGGTCACGGCGTCCCCCCACGCCTGCGGCTGGCGCCACGCGGCGTAGGAGTGCGAGAGCACCGTGCCCGCCGGATCATCCGTCTCGGGAAGGGTGATGACGCCCGCGTCGAACTTCACGAACCCGGCGCGCCCGATGAACGCCCGCATCATCCGGCTCTGCCAGACGCCGGCGACGCGCCCGGAGGCCAGCCCGATCATCGGCCACGCGTTCGTCGGGACGGCGGCGACGCCGTGCACCCCGCCGGCATCGTAGCGCACGCGGATCGGGATCTGGAGCGTCAGTCCCGACCCGTCGTGCGTGGCCGTCACGACGCCATCGATCGGCGCGGGCGCGCACGGGGTCGGGGTGTCGCAGGCCGCCGCGACGGTCAGCGTCACGCTGTCGGGATGCGCGCCGAGCGGGGTCAGGCTGAGGGCCGGGCCACCGGTGGCGACCGCGAAGCGCGTCGACCGGTCGCCGAGGTTGCGTCCGTACTTGTCCTGCACGAATGCGAGCAGGTTCGCGGCCTGGGAGCGCGTCGCGTCCGCGATGTGGATCTCGAGCGCCCCGGGGAGGACGGTCAGGTACTGGACCGCGCTCGGCGCCGGTTCGGGCCATGGATCCGAACAGTCGTGGCAACTGAGCAAGCCCAGGAGCAGCACCGGCGAGAACCGGCTCCATCGGGTCGCTGATCCGTTCGCGGGCATCCGGTCGGCCTCCTGTCCCTCGGGTCGGGACGTCGCAGGCACCATGATATGACCGGTCCTCCGGTTCCACCAGAGCAGGGACCGGCTAGCATTCCCCGATGGCCCTCTCCGCCACCCTCCACTCCTTCGACGTCTCGCTCAGCGATGTCGACCGCGGCGTCTACGAACAGCTCGCGATCAAGGCGGCGCGCCACCCGTCGGAACGCGAGGAGCACCTGCTCACGCGCGTGCTCGCTTACTGTCTCGAGTACGCCGAGGGCATCGCGTTCTCCAAGGGTGGCATCTCCGATCCCGACGAGCCGGCGATCACCATCAAGGACCTCACCGGTGCCTGGCGCGCGTGGATCGAGGTCGGCGCCCCGGACGCGGCGCGGCTCCATCAGGCGAGCAAGGCGAGCCCGCGCGTTGCGCTCTACACGCACAAGGAGCCCCGCATCCTGCTGCGCGGCTACGAAGGCGCGCGGATCCACAAGGCGGAGCGCCTCGAGATCCACGCGATCGACCGGGCCCTGCTCGCCTCGCTCGCGGGTCACCTCGACCGCCGGAACAGCTGGACGATCTCCGTCTCCGACCGCCAGCTCTTCGTGGACCTGGCCGGCCGCTCCTACGACGGCGCCGTCGAGCGGCTCACGCTCCCCGCGGCGCATTGACGCCACGCCACGCGGGTCACATCCTGCATCCATGGACATCACGCGTTCCGCGATCGCACTGCTGCTCCTGCCGTTGCCCGCCGCGCTCGCCGCGCAGGCCGTCCCACGGCAGACCGAGGCCGACGCCTACACCCGGTACGAGCTGCTCGCCCCGGGCTCGGCGAAGTTCACGATCATCTACGAGGTCACCGCGACGACTCCCGGCGCGACGCACTACTTCAATCCCATTCGCAGCGGGAGCGTCGCCACCGACGAATCGGTGTTCGACCGCGCCAGCGGCAAGCCGCTGCCGTTCGAGGAGGTCGGGGCGGCGGAGGCTCGCCGAGGAGGGATCCAGGTCTCCGACACCTCGTCGTCGCAGCGGTGGATCCGGGTCACGCTTCCCCGTCCCGTCCCCGATGGCGGCGGCGAGGGACGCGTGCTGATCCGCAAGACGTACGAGGACAGCGCGAGCTACTTCATGCGCGGGGACACGATCGTCTTTCTCCGGTCGCTCGGCATCAAGCGCAACGCGGTCGTGCTGCCGGCGGGGTACGAGCTGATCGCGTCCAACTATCCCGCGCAGGTGCTGCAGGAACCGGATGGCCGCGTCGGCATCAGCTTCTGGAACGCGACGCCGGGAGCGGCGGCGGTGACGCTGCGTGCCCTGCCGCGGCGGGGCGGGACGCGCGCGGGGACGACGGCGGCGGTCGTGCGCTCGAGCGTCGCGGCCCGCCTCACCGAGCGCGCGCGCCAGGACCGCGAGATCGTCTACCTCCTGCAGCAACCGGAGACGCACACGTTCGACCTCTTCCACGACTACACGGAATCGCGTCCCGGCACGAGCACCTACCTCAACGTGGTGCGCGCGGGGAGCACGGTCTCCAACCCCGGCGCACGGGACCTCGACACCGGCGAGCCGCTCCGGTGGGAGCTGCTCAAAGGCGACGCGATCACGCAGGCCGGCCTCGGGCTTCGCGACGTGACGCCAGCGACGGAGGTGGTGGTGTTCCGGTTTGCGCCGGTCGGAGCCGGAGCCTCGGTGCGGCTCCGGATGTCGGAGACCTACACCGACAGCGCGCGCTACCGGCTCGTCGGCGACGAGCTCGTGTGGGACCGGGCGTTCGGCCGCCCCGCGAACACGGTGGTGTTGCCGGCGGGGTGGATGCTGACCAACAGTTCGATCCCGGCGGCGGTCAGCACGCGCGCGGATGGGCGGGTGCAGCTGGACTTCATCAATCCGCGGCCGGACGAGATCAACGTACTGATCACCGCGCGGCGGCGGTGAGGGAGATCCAATGAAGGCGACGACGGCCTCCGATGCGCGACGGCTCGAGGAGATCCCGAACATCGGGACGTCCATCGCGGGCGACCTGCGGGCGATCGGCATCCACGAGCCCGGTCAGTTGGTGGGTCGGGACCCGTACGCCCTCTACGAGGCGAGCAATCGCGTGGCGGGCGCGCGTCAGGATCCCTGCCTGATCGATTGCTTCATCTCGGCCGTGCGCTTCATGGAGGGTGCGCCGCCCCTGCCCTGGTGGGAGTACACGGCGGAGCGAAAGCTCAGACTCCGCACGTCGACCGCGCCGCGATCGCTCCTGCTGGCCCTCGTCGCCGCTGCGCTCGCGACGGCGAGCGGGTCGGCGCCGATGGGTGCCCAATCACTTCCCGGCGATTCGGCGGTCCGGGCGATCCTCCGCGAGCGGGTCGATGCGGGCCGCTTCGCCGGCATCGCCGTGGGTCTGGTCTCGCGTGACGGAGCGCGGCGCGTGATCGCCTACGGCCCGCGGGCCGGGGTCCAGCCCTTCGACGGCAACACGGTCTTCGAGATCGGCTCCATCACGAAGACCTTCACGGCGGCGATCCTGGCGGACATGGTGGCCAAGGGTGAGGTCGCACTCGACGACCCGGTGACGAAGCACCTGCCGCCCGGCACGGTGGTCCCCGCACGCGACGGCAAGCCGATCACGCTCGGCGACCTCGCCACGCAGACCTCGGGACTGGCCCGGATGCCGAGCAACTTCTTTCCGAAGGACGGCGCGAACCCGTACGCGGACTACACGCTCGCGCAACTGTATGCCTTCCTCGCGGGATACACCCCGCCGCGCGCGACCGGAGAACGGTACGAGTATTCGAATCTCGGCCCGGCGCTGCTGGGCCAGGCGCTCGGCCACCGCGCCGCGCAGGACTACGAGACGCTGGTGACCGAGCGCGTGCTGGCTCCGCTGGGCATGCGCGATACGCGCATCGCGCTGACGGGCGCGATGCGCGCGCGGCTCGCACCGGGACACACCGAGGGTGGCACGCCGACGAAGAACTGGGACCTGCCGACCTTCGCCGGCGCGGGGGCGCTCCGCTCGACTGTGAACGACATGCTCCGCTACATCCACGCCAACGCCGACTCGACGTCCCGTCCGCTCGGGGCCACGCTCGCGATGACGCACGGCGCACGCTTCGCCATCTCCCCGGTGATGTCGATCGGGCTCGGCTGGCACCGGCGGACGACACCCGGAGGCCGGGTGATCGTCTGGCACAACGGCGGCACCGGCGGCTACCGCACCTTCACCGGGTACCTCGAGGGGTCGGGGACCGGCGTGGTGGTGCTCTCCAACACCTCGCGCAGCGTCGACGAGATCGGCTTCCACCTGCTCGACGCCTCGATCCCGCTCCCCCCCGTGCCGCCACGGCGCACGGAGGTCACGCTGCCCGTGGCGGTGCTCGACACCTACGTCGGCACGTACGACCTCTCACCGACCTTCGCGATCGTGATCACGCGCGAAGGGTCGCAGATGATCGCGCAGGCGACCGCGCAGCCCCGATTCCCGATCTTTGCCGAGGCCGAGGGCAAGTTCTTCCTGAAGGAGGTCGACGCGCAGCTGTCCTTCACGAAGGATGCCCTCGGCAACGTGAACGGGTTGGTGCTGCACCAGAACGGTGCGGATCAGCCGGCCAGGAAGCGCTGATCCGCTGACGGTCCCGGACCGGGGCTCACCACTACCGGTTCGGAATCCCCGCCCCGGCCGCCGGCGTCGCATACGCCCAGGGCTGCGGCGCGAGCCGGCGCTGTCGCGGATACACCTCGTCGAGCGTGTTCCCGTCGAAGAGCCGTCCGTTCACCATCACCATCCCGACCGAGTTGCTGTTGCGGATGTTCACGAGCGGGTCGCGGTCGAGCACGAGCAGGTCGGCCATCTTCCCGGCCTCGAGCGAGCCGATGTCGGTCGCCATGCCGATCGCCTCCGCGCCGACGATCGTCGCCGACCGCAGCGCGTCGTGCGTCGGGAGTCCACCGCTCTGCAGCAGCCAGAGCTCCCAGTGCATCCCGAGCCCCTGCAGCTGGCCGTGCGATCCGACGCCGATCCTGCCGCCGGCGGCGACGGTCTTCGCCACGTCCTCGGCGTGCTGCCACATCGCGTACTCCTCACGGAGCGCGAAGCCGGCGGGTCCGGGCGCGTTCCCCGCGCCCCGGCGGCGGATCTTTCCCGCGAGGTCGATCGGATGCGTGAAGTGCCGCAGCTTCGCGTCGTTGACGAGATCCTCGGACTGGTAGAACCACCCCTCGCCGAAGGGGCCACCGTATTCGACGACCAGCGTCGGCGAGTTGTAGGTGCCGGTCGCCTTGTACCACTCGAAGAGGTCGGCGAACTTCGGCGTGATCGGGAGCGTGTGCTCGATGCCGGGATAGCCGTCGATCCCGTGCGTCATGTTCAGCTTCTGGTCGAGCCCACCCTCGGTCGTCGGCATGATCGAGAGCTCCTTCGCGGCCTGGATGATCCACTGCCGCTGCTGCCGGTTGCCGCTCATGTACATCTTCAGCGTCTTGGTGTCGTAGTACTTGGCGTAGCGCGCCAACACCGTGCGCGCGTGCTCGAGGTCGCGCACCGCCTCGCCGGCAAAGACGCCGGGGCCGGTCGTATAGATGCGCGGTCCGATCATCTCACCGGTCGCGACCCGGTCGCCGTACGTGAGGAAGTCCGTCGTCGCGGTCTGCGGGTCGCGCGTGGTCGTGGTGCCGTACGCGAGGGTCGCGAGATACTGCCAGGTCTGCGTGTTGTGGATGCCCGGGGTGAGCCACTGCGGGTGGTAGTGCGTATCCACCATCCCCGGCATCACCACCTTGCCCGTCACGTCGATGATGCGCGCGCCGTCGGGCACCGGCACCGACCCGCGCGCGCCGACCGCGACGATGCGCTCGTCGCGCACCACGATGTCGGCATTCTCGATGATCTCGTGGCCGCGCATCGTGATCGCCTTCGCCCCGCGCAGCACGACGACGCCTTGCGGACGGTCGCGCGTCGCGCTCACCGCGATCCGCGTCTCGGCCGGCTTGTAGCCCGGCTTCGCCTTCTTGGTGGTGTCGGCCTTGGCGATCGAGTCCGCGCGCGCGAGGCTGTCCTTCTTCGTGGTGTCGGCACGGACGAGCGCAACCCGGCGCGCCTCGACCTTCAGCGAGTCGTCCACGACCTTGGCGCGATCGAGGTCGAAGGTCCAGACCGCGTTACCCAGCCCCCACATCACCTTGCGGCCGTCGCCGCTCCAGGCGGGGAACTCGCCCCCGACCTCGTTGAGCTTCCGGACCGGCACCGGCGCGCTGGCGGGCGCGGCGACCGAGACCGTCGGCGCGGTCGCGCCGGCCGCGGGGATCGTGACCACGTACACGTCCATCCCCATCATCGCGAGCGCCTCGTCGCCCGTGGGCGACATGAGGATCAGGCCCGCAGCCGGCGGGGTCGGGTTGTTCTCCATCTGTTCGTCGCCGTCCCAGTGCGACTGCATCGGGGTGTTGGCGCCGGCATCGTACGGGGCCGGGCTCCGCGTCGTCATCGGGCGCGCGGCGCGCCCGCCGGTGATGCGCGCCGCCTGCGCGTCGAGTCCGGCGTCGAGCGTCATCGATCCGCCCGCCCCCGGCGGCAGCGGCCCGGTCACGCGCAGGTGCGTCTTGAGGTCGGTGCCGTCCCAGCGGAACGAGGCCAGGCCGTCGCGGCCGCTGTAGGCGAAGATCCGTTCGCGGTCGGTCGTGAAGTGCGCGTTCCCCATCCCGCCGGTCGGCATGATCGCCGTCATCGCGCCGCCGGTGGACGGCAGCCAGACGAACTCCGCCGCCGCCGGACCGAAGAACGCGCCCCCGGCCTCCTGCATCTCGCGCGCCGCGGCGCGCGTTGCCACGATCCGGTCGCCGGCCGGCGACCACGCGACGTCCGAGAAGTGCCCGCCGCTGGCGAGCGTCTGCGTGCCCCAGCCGCGGCGCGCGTCCAGCGTCGCGCGCACGACGCCGCCCCCCTGCGCATCGGCCCACGTCGTCCAGGCGAGCGATCGCGAATCGGGCGACCACGCCGGCATGAACTCGCCGACGGTGGCGGTGCTCACGCGGCGCGGCGTGCCGCCGGGGAGGTCCATCACGTAGACCTTGTCGAGCGCCGAGAACGCGAGCTTCGTCCCGTCGGGCGAGGGCGAGAGGTCGCGCACCTGCCGCGCGGTGAAGGTCGTCGCCGTGTCCACGCGGTACCGGAACGCGACCTCGGGACCCATCTCGAGCGCCACCTCGGCCTCGAACGGGATGCGCGCGGGCGTCGACCTGTCCACCGGCACGCGCCAGATCCCGCCGCCGTAGGTCACGACGACCGCGCGCGAGTCGGGTGTGAACGAGTAGCCCGGGTAGGCATCCATCGGCGCGCGCGACTCGGTCTCGTCGCGCTGGACCGGGTACGCGAGCCACGACTCTTCCTGCGTGTCGAGGTTGCGGAGCCGCAGACCCGTCTTGGTCTCGAATCGGGTCGCATAGACGAGGTGCTTGCCGTCGGGCGAGAGCGCCGGGCGGAACGCCGAGCCGAAGCGCGTGGACATCTGCGCCGTGCGGCCGTTCTCGCGATCCCACGTATAGAGTTGATACTGCGGCCCGAGCGCGTTGTACTGCCAGTCGCCGCTGCGCGCCGCGAACCAGAGGTAGCGCGGATCCTTGCCGTAGGCCGCGCCGAGCATCTTGAGCGCCGGCGGCGGGGCGGGCACCGCCGTCAGCGCGACGCCGTTGCCGCCGCCCACGTGGTACATCCAGAGCTTCGCCGGCCCGCCGAGCCCCGTCGAGCGCGACGCGACGATGTACTTCCCGTCGGGCGTCCACTCGGGCGACACGTACATGCTGGTGTTGCCCTTCGTCAGCTGGGTGGTGTCCTTCCCGTCCAGCGAGAGGATCCAGACATTCTCGCCGCCGCTGCGGTCCGAGACGAAGACCACGCGCTTGCCGTCGGGCGAGAAGCGCGGCTGCACGTCGTACGCCATCCCGCTCGTGAGACGCGTCGCCTTGCCGCCGGCGATCGGCAGCGAGTAGAGGTCGCCGAGCAGGTCGAAGACGATCGACTGCCCGTCGGGGGAGACGTCGACCGAGAGCCAGGTGCCCTCGGTCGCGGTGAAGCGGTGCGTGCGCGCGGTCTTGAGCGGGAGCGTGACCGCGGCGGCCGCCGGCGGCGGTTCGGCCGGGGGGGCCTGCGCCTGGAGCGCGGCGGTGGCGGGCGCGACGAGCGCCACGAGGAGCACGACGAAGTGCACGACGCGGCGCACGACGCAGCGCACGACGAAATGCACGGCGTCGGGCACGGACGCTGCGTTGAGGCGACGAGTCGGCATCGGACGATGGGCCGGAGTGTGGAACCACGCTTGGGGTCGTGCCGGCGAACGACGCCGACGCGACCCCAAGCTTATCCCCGGACCGAGGCGGGCGGAATGCGTCAGGCCGCCGGGAACTCCACCTCGACGCGCGTCCCCCGCTCCACCGCGGCGAATGCGATCCGCGCGCGATGCCGCTCGGCGATCGCCGCCGCGATCGCGAGGCCGAGCCCGCTCCCGTCCGGCGCGATGCGCCGCGCCTCGGCTCCACGGAAGAAGCGCTCGAAGAGACGCGCGCGCTCGGCGTCCGGGATCCCGATCCCGGTGTCCTCCACCTCGAGCCGCGCCCCCTCCGCTCGTCCGCGCACCCGGACCGTCACGCGGCCACCCGGTGCCGAGTAGCGGATCGCGTTGTCGATCAGCACGCCCACGAGCCGCTCGAGCTGGATGCGCTCCATCAGGACCGCCGCCTCGTCCGGGATCTCGACGTCCAGCGTAAGGCCCGCCGCGCGCGCGAGCGGCTCGAAATCGTGCGTCACGTCGGCCACGACGTCGTCGAGGAACCCGCGCTGCAGGTGCGCCGGACTCCGGTCCGCATCGGCGCGCGCGAGGAGGAGCAGTTCGTCCACGAGCCGCGACATCGACTCGAGCTCGCGCTGGGTCTGCTGGAGCGCCGCGCGGTCCCCGGCCGGGTCGCTCGTGGACGCGAGCGCGAGTTCGCCCGTGCCCCGCGCCCTCGCGATCGGCGTGCGCAGCTCGTGCGCCGCGTCGGCCAGGAACCGCCGCTGGTGCTCGAGCGCACCGTCGAGCCGGTCGAGCAGCGCGTTGAACCGCGCCCCGAGCCGGCCGAGCTCGTCGCCCGGCACGGCGATCGGGAGGCGCCCGGTGGCATCGGCCGCCGTGATGCGATCCGCGGCGTCCGCCATCGCCGCCACCGGCCGGAGCGTGCGTCCGGTGAGCACCCATCCGGCGAGCAGTGCGAGCGCAAAGGCGAGCGGCACCGCGAGGAGTGCCCACTGGTCGATCTGCCGCTGCTGCCGGACGAGACTCGCGAGCGACGCCGTGACGCGCACCTCCCAGCCCGGCGCGAGCCCGGGGTCGAGCGGCGCCCGGAGCTCCCGCACCGGAGACAGGAGCTCCGGCAGCGCCGGCGCCCGCACCGAGGGGCGCGGCTCGAAGTCGGTGCCGTCCGGACGCACGAAATGGATGTGCCGGTCCGGGATCACCAGCTCCCCGCTGATATGCTCGAGCGTCGGCACGATCTGCCGGTACTCGGCGATCTCCACCCGGAAGAAACCCTGCACCAGCTGGGTCGAGGTGCGGAGCGCGCGCTCGAACTCGCGCTCGAGCGAGCTTCGCACCAGCGCGCGCGCGCCGAAGGTCGCCGCCAGCAACAGCACCAGCACGGACCCCGCGTACCAGAGCGTCAGCCGGAGCCGGATGCTGGGCGTGCCGCGCGTGCCGGGTGAGCTCACGCGAGCCGGTATCCCGCACCGCGCACGGTCTCCACGAGCGGCGTCTCCCCCTCGTGGTCGATCTTCCGGCGCAGGCGCCCGACGTAGACGTCGATCACATTGCTGAAGGGGTCGTAGTTGTCGTCCCACGCGTGCTGGCTGATCCGTTCGCGCGTCAGCACGCGCCCCGGGTTGCGCATCAGCACCTCGAGCACCGCGAACTCCTTCGTGGTGAGCGGGATCTCGCGCGTCCCGCGACGCGCCACGCGCGTGCCCGTGTCCAGCTCGAGGTCTCCCACCCGCAGCACCGCGGGGAGCGACTCGGCCGGGCGCCGGAGCAGCGCCCGCAGCCGGGCCACGAGTTCTCCCAGCGAATACGGCTTGACGATATAATCGTCAGCACCTATGTCGAGGCCGGCGATCCGGTCGTCCACGGCGTCGCGGGCGGTCGCCATCAGGATCCGGAGCGGGCGGCGCTCGGCCCGGAGCTTGCGGCAGACGTCGAGTCCGTCGATGTCGGGAAGCCCGAGGTCGAGGATCACGGCGTCGTAGGGATTGATCGCGGCATCGCGAAGGGCGGTCGCCCCGTCCGGCGCGACATCGACGGCGAAGCCGGCTTGGCGCAGGAACTGGGCGGCCGTGGCGGCCATCCGGGCATCATCCTCCACGAGGAGCAGTCGCATCAGATGGTGAATCTACCGCCCGCTGATGAACGTGCGATGAATGACGGCGGCCCCGACGGGAAGCACCCGCCGGTGCATCTGCCGCCGAAGGTCGCGCTCGTCCTCGGCGGCGGCGGACTCAAGGGGTTCGCCCACATCGGCGTGCTGCGTGCGCTCGAGGAACGCGGCGTGCGGCCGACGCTCGTCGCCGGCACCAGCATCGGCGCGCTCGTCGCGGCAGCCTACGCGGGCGGGATGCCGGTGACCGAGATGCGTCGGCGCGCCCTCGCCCTCGCCAAGGGGGACCTGTTCCGCATCGACCACTTCTCGATGGTCGCCAAGCGGATGCTCTCCCCCTCGCTCTATCTCGCCCGGCCGCTCCAGAAGCTCGTCGAGGAGATCGTCCCGACCGGCACGTTCCGGCAGCTCCGGTTGCCGCTCCTCGTGAACACGGTGGATCTCGAGGACGCCGCGCAGATCCTCTGGGGACTGCCCGGTCTGCAGGACGTCACGGTGGCGGACGCGGTGTATGCGTCGTGCGCGCTGCCCGGGTTCTTCCCTCCGGCGGTCGTCGGCGGGCGCACCTGCGCCGACGGCGGCATCATCGACAATGTCCCGGCGGTGCCGGCGTCCTATGGAATGGACGCCGTGATCGCGGTCGATGTCGGGAGCACCAACATCGCCCGCGCCCGCCGCATCCGCGAGAAGGGATTCGCCGCGATCTACCAGCGCGCCGCGCAGGTGATGATGAAGTCGCTCCAGAGTCTCCAGCTCGACAGCTGGCAGGGGCCGCCGCTCCTGCTCGTGCGGCCGGCCGTCTGGCAGTACGGCTGGTTCAGCTTCGCGCACGTGGCGCGCATGATCGAACTCGGGTACGAGGCGGGACACGATGCGCTCGACCGGGCCGGCGCCGCGATGCTCTCGGGCGGCGGGGTCTGGCCGCGACGCCTGGTGGAGGTGCGCGTGGACCGCGCGGCGTGCATCGGCTGCACCCTCTGCGCGACGCTCTCGCCCCGGATGATGGCGATGGACCAGGACGGCAAGGCGCAGGTGCTGGCCAGCCCCGTCGAGTGGTCCCGCGCCGACGGCGACTTCGTGCACCAGTGTCCGACGGCCGCCATCCACGTCGAGTCGCTCGAGGACGCGGTCCGGCACGTGACCCTCGAAATGCCCATCCTCGAGGATTGATATAGATTTGTGCTTAGCCTGCCGGCGGCGGCGTCCGTGCGCGTCCCGGCAGTGGCTCAGGCGATCATAAGGCCCGCCCAACGGTCCAGACCACCACCGGGCGCGGGCACGACCCCAGGGTCCCGATGTCCTCCCAGAACAGTTTCCACAGCCGCAAGACGCTGACCGTCGACGGTCGGGCGTACGTCTATCATCATCTCGACGCGGTCAGCGGCCTGCCGGGGGCCACGGTCGCCCGGCTGCCCTTCTCGCTGCGCATCCTGCTCGAGAACCTCCTCCGCAACGAGGACGGCGCCTTCGTCAAGAAGGCGGACATCGAGGCGCTCGCGCGCTGGGACGTGACGCAGGGCATCGACCAGGAGATCGCGTTCCGCACCGCGCGCGTGCTGCTCCAGGATTTCACCGGCGTGCCCTGCGTGGTGGACCTCGCCGCGATGCGCGATGCGCTCGCGGCGCTCGGCGGCGACGCCGCGAAGATCAACCCGCTGCAGCCGGTGGATCTGGTGATCGACCACTCGGTGCAGGTGGACGAGTACGGCACCGAGGCGGCCGAACTGCTGAACACCAAGCTCGAGTACGAGCGCAACGCCGAGCGCTACCAGTTCCTGCGCTGGGGCGGCACCGCGCTCCGCAACTTCCGTGTCGTGCCCCCGGGCACCGGCATCTGCCACCAGGTGAACCTCGAGTACCTCGGCCAGGTCGCGTTCGTGGGCGAGGAGGACGGGAAGCCGTCGGTCTACTGCGACTCGCTCGTGGGCACCGATTCGCACACCACCATGATCAACGGGCTCGGCGTCCTCGGGTGGGGCGTGGGCGGGATCGAGGCCGAGGCCGCGATGCTCGGCCAGCCGGTATCGATGCTGATCCCCGAGGTCATCGGCTTCCGGCTCACCGGTCGGCTTCCCGCGGGCGCGACGGCCACCGACCTCGTGCTCACCTGCACCGAGATGCTCCGCCGGAAGAAGGTCGTCGGCAAGTTCGTCGAGTACTTCGGCCCCGGCCTCTCATCCCTCGCGCTGGCCGATCGCGCGACGATCGCGAACATGGCCCCCGAGTACGGCGCGACGATGGGCTTCTTCCCGGTGGACGCGGAGACGCTCAAGTATCTCCGGCTCTCGGGGCGCAGCGAGCACCAGGTGGCGCTGGTGGAGGCCTACTGCAAGGCGCAGGGCCTCTTCCGCACGGACGCGACGCCGGACCCCGTGTTCACCGACACGCTCGAACTCGACCTCTCGACGGTCGTGCCCTCGCTCGCCGGCCCCAAGCGGCCGCAGGACCGGATCGCGCTTACGCAGGTGAAGGCGAACTACGCCGAGTCGTACAAGGCGGAGCAGGAGCGGATGGCGGCGTCCGCCGCCGCGGCGGCGGCCAAGGCCGGCGGCGCGGGCGTCAATGGCGGCAAGATCCCGGGCTCACCCGCCGCCTCGATGGTGGCCGAGGGCGGACCGGTCGGGACGGCCGTGGCGTGCGTGGACTGCGAGCACCGCGGCGAGAAGTTCACGCTCCGGGACGGCGCCGTGGTGATCGCCGCGATCACGAGCTGCACGAACACCTCCAACCCGAGCGTGATGCTCGCGGCGGGCCTGCTCGCCCAGAAGGCCGTGGCGGCGGGACTCCGGACCAAGCCCTGGGTGAAGACCTCGCTCGCCCCGGGCTCGAAGGTCGTCCGCGACTACTTCGCCAAGGCCGGCGTGCAGCCGGCGCTCGATGCGCTCGGATTCAACATCGTCGGCTACGGCTGCACCACCTGCATCGGCAACTCGGGGCCCCTCCCCGAGCCGATCAGCCGCGCCATCGACGAGGGCAAGTTGACGGTGGCCGCGGTCCTCTCGGGGAACCGGAACTTCGAGGGGCGCGTGAATCCGCAGACGCGCTTCAACTATCTCGCGTCGCCGCCGCTGGTGGTCGCGTATGCACTCGCCGGCCGCATGGACATCGACCTCACCACCGAGCCACTCGGCGTCGGCGCGAAGGGCCCGGTCTTCCTGCGGGACGTCTGGCCCTCGCCCCAGGAGGTCGAGGACACGGTGCTCGCGTCGGTCAAGCGCGAGCAGTTCGAGAAGGAGTACGGCGACGTGTTCAGCGGTGACGCCGACTGGCGGGCGATCGCGGTGCCGACCGGGGCGCGCTACGCGTGGGACGACCGCTCCACCTATGTGAAGCACCCGCCGTACTTCGAGGGGATGACGATGACGCCGCCGGGGGTGCAGCCGATCGCCGGCGCGCGAGTGCTCGGGATGTTCGGCGACTCGATCACCACCGACCATATCTCGCCGGCGGGATCGATCGCGGAGAAGAGCCCCGCCGGTCAGTGGCTCCGGTCGCTCGGCGTCGAGAAGCAGGACTTCAACTCGTACGGTGCACGCCGCGGCAACCACGAGGTGATGATGCGCGGCACCTTCGCGAACATCCGCCTCAAGAACGACCTGACGCCGGGCCTCGAGGGATGGTGGACCCGCACCGCGCCGGAATCCGACCCGACCTCGTTCTTCGATGCGGCGATGGCCTACCAGAAGGCCGGGACGCCGCTCCTCGTGATCGCCGGGAAGGAATACGGCACCGGCTCCTCGCGCGACTGGGCGGCCAAGGGCACGATGCTGCTCGGCGTGCGCGCCGTGATCGCCGAGAGCTTCGAGCGGATCCACCGGTCGAACCTCGTCGGGATGGGGGTGATCCCGCTCGAGTTCGTGGGCGGCGAGACGCGGCAGTCGCTCGCCCTCACCGGCTTCGAGGCGCTCACGATCGAGGGGATGTCGGGGACGATGGCGCCGCGGGCGACGCTCACCGTGCAGGCGGTCGGCGTCGGCGGCACGAGGACCTTCCAGGTCCGCAGCCGGATCGACACCCCCGAGGAGATGAACTACTACCGCCACGGCGGGATCCTGCAGTACGTGCTGCGACAGCTCGCGGCGGGTGCCAAGGGGTAGGGAACGGCATTCACCACAGAGAGCACAGAGAGCACAGAGGAACTGCCGGTCTGGGGGGCTCGGCCATCGGGTTGCGAGTCGCGGGGTCGGCGCAGCGGGCTGAGCACTTCTCCGTCCGTTGCGGTCGTGGTTGCGGGTGAGGTTGCGGTCGGCGTTTCGGTCGGCGTTGCGGTTGTGGTCGCGTTGTGGTTGCCGTTCCCCCCAGCAGTCGCAGTTCTCTGTGCCCTCTGTGTCCTCTGTGGTGAAGAGCCGTCGCAGTCCCCGGCCAAGCGCCGCGATCCATCCACTCCCCCAGATCACCGTTGCCCACCCTCCCCCACTCCCCCGATCGCCCGATCCATCTGCACCTGCTCGGGGGCGTCGAGCTGCGCGGCGTGGCGGATGCGGACGCCCTCCTCTCGCAGACCAAGCGCGTCGCGCTGCTCGCGTATCTCGCGCTCGCGCGGCCCCGCGGATTCCAGCGGCGCGACGTGATCACGACGCTGTTCTGGCCGGAGCACGACGCGACCCACGCACGGGCGGCGCTGCGCAAGGCCGTGCACGCGCTGCGGCAGGGACTCGGGGAGGCAGCGATCCTGGGCCGCGGCGACGAGGAACTCGCGCTCAACGACGCGCTCGTCTGGTGCGACGCGGTGGCGATGGCCGAGGCCGCGCGCGGGGACTTCCTCGCGCGCGCCCTCGAACTCTATCGCGGCGAACTGCTGCAGGGCTTCCACGCCGACGCCCCGGGATTCGAGCGCTGGCTCGAGGACGAGCGCGAGCGGATGCGCGAGACCGCGGCGACCGCGGCTTGGACGCTCGCCGAGCGCTATGAGCAGGACACCAACCTCACGCTCGCGACGCGCTGGGCGCGGAAGGCCGCCAAGCTGGTGCCGGCGGATGAGCGCGCCATCCGCAAGGTGATCCAGTTGCTCCACCGCGCCGGCGACCGCGCCGGCGCGGTGAAGGTCTACGACGATTTCGCGCGGACGCTGCGCGAGGAGTTCGACGTGGAGCCGAGCGCCGAAACGCGGGCCCTCATTGAGAAGGTGCGCGCAGCGGGTTGAGCTTCAGGTGTCGAGCAGGCAGCAGCCGTCCGGGCAGTCGATCCAGGGCGGCGGCGGACCACCGGTCGTATCCGCAGCGATCGCGCCGGCCGTGGGCGCGCAGTTCCGGAATGCCGCGCGCACCGGGCCCGCGTCGGCGTGCGGCCGCGGACAGACGCGGTACGCGAGCTGCCGGATGAAGTTCGCGCTGCGGGCCGCCTGGTCGATCGAGAAGTACCAGGCGGTCGTGCGCTGGGGTCCGCCCTGCTGGATGAGCGCGTACGCCGTGGTGCGCGCCGGGATCGCCGTCCGCGACTCGGTCGAGTCTCCGAGATTCCGGATGATCGCGATCACCACGAAGCCCCCCGGGATCCGGTCGAGCGGGATGGAGTCCGTGTCGAATCGCACCGCGAGCTCGAGTTCGCACGCGACCGAGGGCTGCCCGACTCCGGCGCCGCAGATGCGCGGACCCGAGCGTACGCGCGAGGCGGAATCGAGCCGTGCCTCGGCCTCCGCGGCGAGTGCGATCAGGCGTGCGGCCGGGAGCGGGAGGGAATCCTGCCGGCCCACCGCGGAGGACGCGCCACGCGCGCCCTCGCCGCCACCGCCACAGGCGGAGGTCGCGGACAGGATCACGAGCAGGACGAGCGCAACGCGCTCAAGGGGACGGACAGGTGGTCGGATCATCGGTCGTTGGAAGCGGAAAGGAGGCCCGGGAGCAATCCTAGTCCCCGGCGCGCCCCCCGGCGTTACTTCAGCGTTCCGGTGCCCGCGCGACCGGCTCGAGAGAAGGCGCGTCCGCCAGCCACCACGCGCCGGGGTCGACGCCCGGCAGGCGGGCCGCGAGCGCGCGCGCGAGGAGGAGCGAGCGTCGGAGCGCGGCGCTCTCTTCCTCTCGCGAGAAGAGCACGTTCGGGGCCGTCGACATCCCGCTGAAGTACGCGGAGAGTCGCGCGTAGGCGGCGGCCGAGTCGCCGAGCTGGACCGCACCCCAAGCGAGCGCGTTGATGAGATCGGCCGTGTCGCTCGCGTCGGGGACGCGCCGCGCCCCGTCCCGGGCCGCGACAAGCGAGTCGAAGGTGGCCTTGTCACCCGTGGAGGCGGCGAGGAGGAACGCCCAGTCCCGGTCCGCGCGCACGTGACGCACCGGCTCCGGCGCGGGACCCAGGCAGGGGGTCGCGATCCGTCGCGTCCGCGCCGTCAGCACCTCAAGCAGCAGCGCGCGACGCGCCGAGTCCGGCTCGAGCGCGTCGACGGCCCGCCGCACGCGGTCGAAGCCGAACCGGACGTCATCGTCGCACGCGCCCGCGAGCACCGCCGCGTGGAATCGCGAACGCGCGTCGAGCAGCGGCGGGGGGAGCGCGTAGACGTTGGCGCGGATGTCCATCAGCTGGCCGCTGCTGCCCCCGGCGGCCGGCAGCAGCGCGAGTATCCGCTCGCGATCGCCCAGCAATGCGGCCAACGGCAAGAGCGTCGTCGCGTCGGCCCGACTCGGGCGCGGATGCTCACGCAGCGCGCGCCCGGCCACCGCGAGCGCCGGCGCGAGACGGCCACCCTTGAAGAGGATCCTCGACTCATCCGCCGCCAGCCGTGCCCGGGACACGGGCGCGCCCGGCATCCGCGCCACGCGTTGGACGGCCTCGAGCGCCGACCAGCCGTCGTCGCCGGGCACGAGCAGCGACCCCTCGAACTCGAGGAGCTCCGACAGCAGCAACAGCGCGCGCGGCTCGTCGGGCGCGGCCTTGACCCAGGTCTTCGCGATCACGAGCGCCCGTCGCCGCCCGCGCGCGACGGCGCCGTCCAGCGATGCGCGCTCGATCGGCCGGGTGGAGAACGTGGGGGTCGGATAATGTCCGATCGTGTCCCCGATCGCCTCCGGACGTCCGGCGACCATCCCCTCGTACCCGGTGAGCGTGCCGCGACGCAACCGGTGGGATTCGAGCGGCACGCTCCGGCGGAACCGCTCGTACACCATCGGCGGCGCGCGTCCGCCCAGAAGTCCGATCGCGCGCTCGTAGGCGGCGATCGACGCCTCGCGCCCCACGACGAAGACGTAGCCGGTGGGACTGCGTGCGTCCGCGACCACGCGCTCGTCGTGCAGCAGGCAGTCGCCGCGGCCGAGCCACGCGTCCCACGCATCGGCCGAATGCGCGAGCAGCGTGTCGAACGCCGCGCACGCCGCCTGCCACCGGGCGGCCGACACCGCGGTCCAGCCCTCGCGCCGCAGCGAGTCCTCACGCGGCAGCACGCCGCGGCCGCGCGTCGATTCGCGGAGCAGGATCGTGGCGTCGGCGGCCCGCGACGTGTCCGCTCCCCAGGTGTAGAGCAAGGCGAGCCGCACCTGCGCACCGCGATGACCCGGGTCCGCCTCGACCACGCGGAGGAGCAGCGACTCCGCCGCCGCGAACTGCGCGCGCGCGAAGGGCGCGCGCGCGGCGTCGAAGGCCCGCCACGCGGCGAGTGACTCCGATCCCGGGCGGCTGCCGCGCGCGAATGGCGTCTCGGGGGTCGCGCGCAGCGCCTGGCTCACGACCCGTCGGGCGCCATCGAGCGACGGCGCGCCGCCCAAGCCCGTGAGCGAGACCGTGGCGATGGGCCGGTCGTTCGAGCCGAAGAGCATCCCCATCGCCGACCCGTCCGGTGCCGGCGCGATCCGGAGACGCTGCACACGGCGATCGGCGCCGCTGGCGGCGACCGCCACGTCGCGCCACTCGCGCAGCGCGACGACGAGCGAGTCACGCCACGCGCCGGCCGCTGGCACGCTGTCGGGCACCTCCACCGCGATCGGTCGTGCGGCCGGCGCCTCGTCGCGCACGCGGTCGAGGACCATCGGCGCCACCAGGGTCGCGCCGGCGGCGACGAGCGCGATCGTCGCCACGCGCGATCGCCAGGTGCTTCCCCCGGTCGCCTCCGCGGCACGGAGGCGGCGCAGTTCGCCCAGGAGTGCGGTCGCATCGGGGAAGCGCGTTGACGGGTCCGGCGCCAGCGCGCGCGCGATGAAGGACGCGAGCGCGCGGTTCGGGGTCCCGCGCCGCGCCGGGTCCCGGTCAAGCAGTTCCTGCACGCCCCGCGCGGTGACGGGGTGCGCTGGCGGCGCTCCGGTGGCGAGCTCGTGCGCCAGTGCACCGATCGCCCAGAGATCGGCCCCCTCGCCGCGCGGCCGGTCCGGCGGGAGATACGCCTCGAGCCCCGCGTGCGTCTCGATCCCGGTGATGCTCCCGCCGTCATCCTCACCCGCGAGCGCGCGCGCGACGCCGAAGTCGGCGAGCACCGCGTGTCCCTCGTGGAGCAGCACATTCCCGGGTTTGATGTCGCGATGCACCACACCGCGCGCGTGGGCGAACGCCACCGCCTCCGCCACCTCGGCCACATAGCGCAGCGCCTCGTCGCGCGACGGGCGTTGGTCGGCGTCGATGCGGTCGCGGAGACTGCGGCCCTCGATGTACGGGGTCACATACCACGAGAGCCCTTCACGGGTGCCCGCAGAGACGATCGTGAGGATGTGCGGGTGCTGCAGGCGCGCCGTGACCTCGACCTCGCGCTCGAAGCGCGAGAGGCTCCGCGCGTCCATCAGGTCCGGCGGCAGCACCTTCACGACGACCTTTCGGCGCAACGCGCGTTCCTCGGCGACGAACACGCGGCTCATCCCGCCGCCGAGCAGCTCGGACTCGAGCTTGTACCCCTCGCCGAGCAGGCGCTGGAGTGTCGCGTGAAGTGGCGCGGGCTGCACGGCGGGAAGCTCGCGCCCGGGCCGTCGGATCGCCAGCACCTCTCTCGTCGTTCACCGCGGCGACACGGAGGAACTGACAAAGTACGGAGACCGCTCGGGGGTACCGCGATGGCCGCGTCCGGAGCCGCGCGGCGCGCTACGCCACCTGCTCGATGCCGCGACGGCGCTTCCCGCTGGACTTCGCGATCGAGGCGTGCAGCAGCACCGCCGCGGCCGCCCGGTTCGGCACGTTCAGGCGTCGCAGCAGCGCCTCCACGTGTCGCCGCACCGTGTGCGGACTGATCGACAGCCGCTCCGCGATATCCGCGTTGCGCAGCCCCTCGGCGATCATCTGCACGATCGTCGCCTGACGCGGGGTGAGATCGAGCGGCCGATGCCCCGTCTCCATCGACGGGGTCTCGAGCATGAACTCGACCCCGCAGAGCGTGAATCTGCCGCGCTCGAACCGCTCCGGACCGCGGTCGCGGTACTCCGCGAGCGCGTCGTCGGTATAGGCCAGTGCCTGGCCGCTCTCGGAGTTCCGTACGACCGCGGTGACGCCGAGTCGCTGGAGAAGGGCGGCGAGGTCGAGCGCGAGAATCTGTCGCGATTCGTGCTCGCCGGATGCCTCGGACGGGAGGGCGGAAGGAGTTGCGGAGTGCTGCATGGGGAGCCTCGTGGGCTGGGATGTCCCCATGGTACGAACGGCCTAGCCCCTGACCGTGCCGCCCTCGTCCTGAGGCCGTCCCGCCAGCGTTCCCATCCCGTGTCGACGTCGGAGCTCCTCGGCTGCCGCGCGGCGGTTGGCGACGCCGAGCCTCCGGAGGATCTCCTCGACGTGGCGGCGCACCGTGTGCTCGCTGATGCCGTAGCGCTGGCCGATCTCGACGTTCGTGCTCCCTTCCATGAGAGCGTCGGCGACCTCGCGCTGCCGGGGCGTCAACTGATGCCGGTCCTTGCGACCGGTGCGCAATGCCTCGACCCGCACCTCATGGCCGCCGACACGCGCGCTGACGACACGCACCAGCCCGGGCTCGGCGCCGAGGATCGCCTCCTCGGCCGCCGGGCTCGCGGCGAGCACGTCGGCGGACTGCGGATCGCGCACGACGGCGGCGAGCCCGAGGCGGTGCAGGAGGGCGACGAGGTCGGCGGCGACCTCGGTGCGGGGATGGGGGGGCTTCGTCGGGTTCATCGGCATCTCGGGAAGGTGGTGCCGGGATGGACGGCCGGAATCAGCCGAATGCCCTATGCCGGGTGCGCGTGGCACCGAACGGCTCACGAAGGGTCGGTTGCGCCCCCGGTCACGCCCCGCCAGACTTCGGCTATGACCAACACCTCGCGACTCCTCGCCGCGACGGCCGCCCTCCTCTTCGCGACCACCCTCGGGGCCCAGGCGGCCCCGGAAGGCGGACCGAAGGTCGGCGACCTCGCCCCCGACTTCACCCTGCCGGCCGCGACCAAGGCCGGGGTGAATCCCGCCGCCGTCAAGCTTTCCGACTTCCGCGGACAGACCGTCGTCCTCGCCTTCTTCCCGAAGGCGAGGACCGGTGGCTGAACGGCTCAAATGGAGGCGTACCGTGATCAGTACGCCACGATCTTCAAGGATGGAAAGGGCGTCACGGTGCTGGCGATCAGCACTGACGACATCGGGACCCTGCACGAGTGGGCGAAGGAGAAGGGTTTCCCCGTCACCTTCCTGAGCGACAAGGAAGCGGTCGCCGGAAAGCTCTACGATGTGAAGATCCCGGCGCTCAACTTCCTGCGGCGGGTGGTCTTCGTGATCGGCCCCGACGGCAAGGTGTCGCACGTGATGCGCCCCTTCCGTGAACTCTCGGCCGACGCATACACCGAACTCGGCGAGGCCGTGAAGAAGGCCTCCGGAGGCTGACGAGGGCGATGGGCGCGCGGGACGTCGCGGCGGACTTGCGGGGGATGTACGAGGCGGCCCTCGCGGCGGCCGACCCCGCGCAGGCGGTCCGCGACGGACTCGCGGCCCGCGAGGTGCCGCTCGAACTGGGGCGGGACCGGCCGCACTGGATCATCGCGCTCGGCAAGGCCGCTCCCGCCATGGCGGGGGCGGCCGTCGCCTTTTGCGGGACCGCCGGACTCGACATCGCCGGCGGACTCGTGATCGGCGCCGATCCGGCGCCGGCGCCGCACCGGGACATCGAGACGCTGGTCGGTGACCATCCCGTCCCGGGTGTGCGCTCGCAATACGCCGCCGAGCGCCTGGCCGCGCTCACCGAGCGCGTCGGCCGGCAGGATGTCGTGCTGCTCCTGCTGTCGGGCGGCACGTCCAGTCTCGTCGGCGCGCCGATCGACGGGGTGCGCGCGGAGGATCTCGCGGCGCTGCACTCCCTCCTCCTCGGCGCCGGGGTGCCGATCAACCGGATCAACGCGGTGCGGAAGCGCTTCTCGCGCTGGGGCGCGGGGCGCCTCGCCGCCGCGCTCGACTGCGCGCGCGTGATCCCGATCCTGCTGGCCGACGTGCCCAACGAGGATCCCGCGATGGTGGGATCGGGCCCGGTGACACCCGATGCGCTCGAGGCGCGCCACGTGGAGCGGATCCTGCGCGACGCCGGTGTCGCGGTGCGGGTCCCGCTCTCCGTCGCCTCGACCATCGGCGCGATGCGCGCCGGCGCCGTGCCGGAGACGCCCAAGCACGGGAGCCCGGCCTTCGCGCAGGTCGAGGAGCCGTTCATCGTCGGCAACTCGGCAGCGCTCGAAGCCATCGCCGCCCGCGCGACCCAGCTCGGCTACGCGCCGGTGCTCCTCTCGCGCACGACGCTGCAGGGCGACGCGACCGCCGCGGGACGTGCGATCGCGCATTCGATCGCGCGCGCGTCCCTGGGAAGCTGCCTCATCTGGGGAGGCGAGACGACGGTGCGACTCCCGGCGGCGCACGGGCTCGGCGGTCGCTGCCAGCAGCTCGCACTCTCCGCCGCCGAGACGATCGACGATCTCGACGCCGGCGACGCCTGGCTGCTCGCCGCGGGCACCGACGGCCAGGACGGCCCCGCCCCCGCCGCCGGCGCGATCGTGGATGGCCGCACCTGGACGCGCAGCGCCGCGGCCGGCGGGGATCCGCGACGATCGCTCGAGCGCTGCGATGCGTTCGCCGCGTTGGCCGCCGCGGGCGCGACCCTGCCGGCGCGACACACCGGGACCAACGTGATGGACGTCGTGGTGGCGGTGCGCGCGTAACGGCGCGAAATTCCACCGCATGAGCCCCCGCCCCGCCCCGCCGTTCACCGTCGCGATCCTCCAGGACGGCGTCGCCGCCACCGCGGCACGGACCCTCACGGACACCATCGGCCGCATCCGCGCCGCCCACGCCAAGGGCGCGCAGATCGTCTGCCTGAAGGAGCTGTTCAACGCTCCCTACTTCTGCAAGAAACTGGATGCGTCGCGCTTCGACATCGCCGAGCCGATCCCCGGCCCGACGACCGATGCCTTGCAGGCGCTCGCGAAGGAGCTGGCGATCGTGCTGGTGGTGCCGCTGTACGAGAAGCAGGCGGCCGGCGTCTACCGCAACAGCGCCGCGGTCATCGATGCCGACGGCGCGCTGCTCGGCGTGTATCGCAAGATGCACATCCCGCACGACCCGATGTTCGAGGAGAAGTATTACTTCGCCCCGGGCGAGTCGCAGCATCCGGTCCAGCCGCGCGGCGTGCCCGGTCCCGCGGCCGAGGCCGGCGGCTTCATGGTCTGGAAGACGCGCTACGCGACCATCGGCGTGCTGATCTGCTGGGACCAGTGGTATCCCGAGGCCGCGCGGATCACGGCCTTGCTCGGGGCCGAGATCATCTTCTATCCGACCGCGATCGGCTGGCACCCGGCAGAGAAGGCCGAGTGGGGCTTGGCGCAGGTGGACGCGTGGCGCACGGCGCAGCGCGCGCACGCGATCGCCAACGGCGTGTTCGTGGCATCGCCGAATCGCGTCGGGCTCGAACCCGAGGCGGGGACCGAGGGCATCGAGTTCTTCGGGCACTCGATGATCGTCGACCCCTACGGCCGGTATCTCGCGCAAGCGGAGACGGGCGAGGCGACGCTGATCGCGACCTGCGACCCGGCGCTGATCGAGTACACGCGCCGCAACTGGCCCTTCCTGCGCGACCGGCGCGTGGACGCCTATGGCCCGATCCTGAACCGGTGGCTCGGGTCGTGAGCGTGGCGCGATGAGCGCCGCCGCCCTGCGTTGGCCGGCCGAATGGGAGCGGCACGACGCGACCTGGATCGCGTGGCCGCACCACGAGCCCGATTGGCCCGGGAAGTTCGGACCGATCCCCTGGGTCTATGCCGAGATCGCGCGCGCGCTCGCCGAGCACGAGCGGGTGCACATCCTCGTGCACGACGAGGCGACCGAGGAGCAGGCCTGGCACTGCCTGCGGATGCATGAGGTGCGGAAGGCGCGCATCCACCTGCACCAGTGCCCGACCGACCGCGTCTGGCTGCGCGACTCCGGTCCGACCGGCGTTCATCTGGCCGACGGCAGCGTGCGGCTCGTACACTGGGACTTCAATGCCTGGGCCAAGTACGACAACTTCGCGCACGACCAGCGCATCGGCGCGTTCGTCGCCGATCACACCGGGCTGGCGCATCACCGACCCCAGCGTCCGGACGGCCGGGGACGCGTGGTCCTCGAGGGGGGCGGGATCGAGACCGATGGCCGAGGCACGATGCTCGTGACCGAGGAGTGGCTGCTCTCCGAGGTGCAGGTGCGGAATCCCGGGCTCACGCGCGCGGACTACGAGCGCGTGTTCGCCGACGAGCTGGGCATCACGCGGACCCTCTGGCTCGGCGAGGGCTGCGTCGGCGACGACACGCACGGGCACGTGGACGACATCGCGCGCTTCGTCGCGCCGGGCGTGGTGGTGCTCGCGCATGAGGAGGACCCGGCGGACGAGAACCACCGCCGCTCGCTCGACAACCTCCGGCGGCTCGAGGGGGCGACCGACGCCACCGGCGCGCCGATCCGCACCGTGACGCTCCCCTACCCCCGCGCGGTGGTGATGGACGGTGCGCGACTCCCGGCGAGCTATGCGAACTTCTACATCGCGAACGGTGTCGTACTGGTGCCCACGTTCAACGACTCGAACGACCGCGTGGCGCTCAACACGCTCGCGGAGCTCCTCCCCGACCGGCAGATTGTCGGCATCCACGCCGTCGATCTCGTCTGGGGGCTCGGCACCCTGCACTGCCTCACGCAGCAACAGCCAGCGGCCCGTGGCCGCAAGGGGAAGCCGAACGCATGAGCGCGACCCCGGGGGCCGACCCGCTCCGCGAGATCCTGCAGGCGCGTCTCGGCGCGCAGTACGAGATCCTCGGACTCCTCGGCCAGGGCGGCATGGGGAGCGTGTACCGAGCGCGAGACGTGACGCTGCACCGCGAGGTGGCCATCAAGGTCATCGGCGGCGACGTCACGACCAACACCGCGCTGCGCGACCGCTTCCTCCAGGAGGCACGCACCGTCGCCAAGCTGCGGCATCCGAACATCGTCGCGGTGTACACCGCCGGCGACGCCGGCGGGCTCCTCTACTTCGTGATGGAGCTCGTGCCGGGCGAGTCGCTGCGCGACCTGCTCGCGCGCGAGGGGAAGGTCGTACCGGCGCGCGCCGAGCGGATCCTGCACGAGCTGGCGCTGGCGCTCGACTACGCGCACCAGAGCGGCATCGTCCACCGCGACGTGAAGCCCGAGAACATCCTGCTCGACCGCGAGACCGGTCGCGCGATGCTGACGGACTTCGGCGTGGCGCGGGCGCTCGAGGGGGACGGCCGGATGACCGGCACCGGGATGATCCTCGGGTCGCCGCGTTACATGAGCCCGGAGCAGGCGTCGGGCGAGAGCACGCTCGACGGTCGGAGCGACCTCTACGCACTCGCGCTCGTGGGCTACGAGATGTTCACCGGCAAGCCGGTGGTCGAGAGCGCGAGCATCGCGGGGATGCTGGTGAAGCACCTGACGGAGATCCCGAAGCCGCTGCAGGACGCGGCCGAGGGCGTGCCCGAAGGCACCGCGACGGCGGTCGACCGGGCGCTGGCCAAGGACCGCGACCAGCGCTGGGCGAGCGGCCGCGAGATGGCCGAGGTCATCGCGATGTCGTGGACGCCGATGGGGATCACGCCGGGGGGCGGGCTCCGCACGGGCGTGACGGCAACGCTGCGTCCGACCACGGCGCGCAGCCCGCGGCGTTTTCTCTTCATCGGGGGCGGCGCGCTCGTCGCGGTCGCGGTCTCGCTCTGGGCGCTCTTCGGGCGCGGCGACGGTGCGGATCCGCGGCGGTCGTACGCCGTGATGCCGTTCGACATCCAGACCGGCAACGCCGAGGTGCAGTGGCTGCGCGACGGCTCGGTGAACATGCTGACGCTCGCGCTCTCGCAGTGGCGCGACTTGAGCGTGGTCGACTACGAGCGCACGCTCGTGCTGGTGCGCGACGCGGGACTCGAGGACAAGCGGGTGGACCTCGACCGCGCGCGCGACATCGCGCGGAAGGCCGGCGCCGGCACGGTCGTGCTCGGGCTCATCTCCACGACCGCCGACTCGATGGTGGTCGACGCGCGGCTCTACGACGTGCGGACCGGCAGCGCACTCAACCGCACGACGCGGCCGGCCCCGCTCGGCGCCGATCCGCGGCCGCTCTTCGACGAACTGGCGCGCTACCTGCTCGATGTGGCCGGCGGCAGCGCCTCGGCGTCGGTCGAGCTGGCACGTGCGACGACGAATTCGCTCGCGGCATACCGCGCGTACGTGGACGGCGTTCGACTGATGAACTCCTGGCGCAACACCGAGGCCGACTCGGCGTTTCTCGTCGCGCTCGCCGCCGATTCCACATTCGCGCTCGCCTGGCACAAGCGCTCGCTGGCGCTCGGCTGGGCGAATGCGACCGACACCGGTTACGTGAACAGCGCCCAGCGCGCGCTCGAACTGATGGACCGGCTGCCGCCGCGCGAGCAGGCCCTCGTGCGCGGGCACCACGCGCTGGCGATGGCGCTCTCGCCCCAGCGGCTCGGCGACACCTCGGCCGCCGGCTTCCGGAACGCGCAGCGGATCTACACCGAGCTCCTCGCCACCGACTCGCTGGTGGCCGAAGGATGGTACGGACTCGGCGACGCCTACTTCCACGACACACCCACCACCGGCGATCTCGCGTTCTACACCCGCCGGTCCACCAACGCGATGCGCGCGTTCAACCGCACGCTCGAACTGGACTCGACCTTCCACCTCGCGTACTCGCACCTCGTCCAGTTGTACCAGGGGATGGCAGCGACACAGGGCGGGATCGTCTTCGACGGCGACTCGTCGGTCGCGCTCGGATCCGATCAGGCCGTCGCGGCGTTCGGCGGGGCGGCGGCGATCGCCCGGAGCCGCGCGCGCGCCGCGGAGCGCGGGCTCGAGATCTCCCGCGGGTGGCTCCGCGCGGACCCCGACGCCGTCGAGCCGTATCAGCAGCTCGCCAACTCGTACATCCTCTCGAGCCATCCGGACTCGGCGTTGATGATCATGCGGCGTGCACTCGCGCGCCCGCGCCTCGACACGCCCACGATGCGCCTGTACACGGCCGCCTTCCAGGTGATCGCCGAGGACACCGGCGCCCTCTCCACGGTGCGCGCGGCACTGCGTCGCGAGAACGAGGCGTCGATCCGCGCAGCGCCGTTCAACCAGCGCATGCAGGCGATGGCCACCGCGATGCTCGTCGCCGGCGCCTCGGGGAATGCCACCGAGGTCCGCCGCGTCGCGGACGCGTGGGAGCGGATCGACGATCAGTTCCCGGGCACGCGCGCGCCGATGCGTCCGGTGCTCGACTGGCTCTCCGAGGGCCTGCTGCTTGGGATGGGCGCGCCCGCGACGGCCGAGTCCCGCCGGCGGGTCGTGCAGGGCATCCGGAACATCGAACGGCAGGAGGGTCCGATCCGGATGCAGATGCAGCTGAGCAGCGCCTCCGTGCCCTTCGTGGCGTACCTCGCGACCCGCGACACCGTCTTCTCCAACACCGTCCGCCGCTGGACACAGGGCCCGGTCCGGCATACCGACCTCGATGCGCTCGAGGCGCTGGCGCGCGGTGACACGGCTGCCGCCCGCACGATCGCCGCGGGATTCACGTCGGCAGACAGCCTGCGGCTGGCGCGCCTCGGGTTCGCGGGACTGCGCGCGATGGCGCGCGCCGAGGTGCTGCTCGCGGTCGGCGATACCTCGAAGGCGCTCGCATACTACGAGGGCCTCGACCCGGCCCGGTTCAATATGGGAATGGCGGATCCCGGCTTCGCCGTGTACAACCGCACCTTCGCCGCGCGCGCGCGGATCTATGCGGACCGCGGCGAAACGGCGAAGGCCATCGCGGCCTGGGAGGAGTTCCTGAAGCGCTTCGCCAACGGCGACGAGACCGTCGAGCCGCAGCGGGCCGAGGCCCGCGCTGCGCTGCGCGAGCTCCGGGAGCGCCGCAACTGAGCAGGCTCGACGGCAGTGGAGCGATCGGGCCCATCATCACGCCGTGACCCGAGCATTCCTTCTGACGCCTGCGCTGTACACATTTGATGCACCCCGGACGCGGCCTTGAGGCCGCGTCACTCCCCCCGTGCGCCTCTGCCGGAGCGTGTGTGACGCCCCGAATCCTCTTCTTGTGCCTCTTTCTCCTCTCCACTGCCTCCTGCGGCGGCAGTGCGAGCGGTGACGTCACGTTCGGAATGGCCGGACCGTTCGGGGAGAGCTACGGGGTGGCCAATCGCCGAGGCGTCGAGCTCGCGGTCGAGGAGATCAACGCCGGGGGTGGGATCGACGGGCGACGACTGGTCATCCGGTTCGAGGACGATCGCGCCGAAGGCGCGCGCGCCGCGACGATCGCGCAGGGCTTCGTGGACGACCTCCAGGTCTCGGCCGTCGTCGGCCACGTCTCCTCCGGGGCGATGGTCGCCGCCGCCAAGGTCTACGACGGCTCGCTCGCCGCGGTCGCGACCACGGCGTCCTCCCCCGAGCTCTCGGGGATCTCGCCCTGGGTCTTCCGTGTGATCTCCAGCGATTCGGCCAACGCGGTGGACCTCGCGCGATTCGCCGAGCGGATCGGCAAGCGGCGCGCCGCGATCCTCTACGAGAACGACTCCTACGGGCGGGGCCTGGCCGAGAACTTCCGCCGGAACTTCAAGGGCGAGGTGATCGCGGTCGATCCGATCGACGCCGAGGGCTCGCACGCCGAGGTCCACATCGCCTGGTTCGTTTCGCGCGCCCCGGACCTCGTCTTCGTCGCCGGGACCGAGCGTTCCGGCATCGCGCTGCTGCGCGAGGCGCGTCGGCAGGCGTTCACGGCCGACTTCCTCGGCGGCGACGGCTGGACCGGCGTCGTGGGGGACCCGGTGGCCTCGGAGGGCGCGCTCGTCGGCGCTCCGTTCACATCGCTCGACCCACGGCCGCGCGCGCAGCGGTTTGTCGCGGCCTTCCGCACGCGATTCGACGAGGAGCCCGACGGCAACGCCGCCCTCGCATACGACGCGACCTTCCTGCTCGCCGCGGCCGTGCGCGAGGCCGGGTCCGATCGCACGGCCATCCGCGACTGGCTTGCGGCGCGGACGCCGGACCAACCGTTCCAGGGCGTCACCGGGTCGATCGCATTCCTCGCCTCCGGCGACCCGGTCGGGAAGGCGTTCACCATGACGCGCGTGAGCGGCGGCCGTCTCTCCGTCGCTGAGGCCGCGCGATGAGGATCCCGGGATTCGGCACCATCGGCGGCCGCCTCGCGATCGGCTTCTCCGGACTCGGCGCGCTGCTCGTGCTCGCCGGCATCGTCGGCAGCGCGACGATCGGCGCGCTCGGTCGCGAGGTGAGCACCACGCTCGCCACCGTGCGGCGCGAGACCTCGCTGACGGCCGCCCTCAACACGAGCGTCG
Organism: Gemmatimonadaceae bacterium; assembly: GCA_031396725.1. Classification (GTDB taxonomy): domain Bacteria; phylum Gemmatimonadota; class Gemmatimonadetes; order Gemmatimonadales; family Gemmatimonadaceae; genus Pseudogemmatithrix. The sequence continues at coordinate 118,033 of JANNLH010000076.1, forward strand.
CGCAGGAACTCGCGGCCGCCGCCCGCTACCTCGACCGCGGCGCGGCGGCCGACCTCGAGGCGTACCGCAGCCGCGGCTGGGACGCCCACGCCGCGCAGGCGGCGCTCAACGGGAGTGACGGGCTCACCTCCACCGAGATCGGACTCATCGCCGCGATCGACACGCGCCTCTCCGCGCTCGAGGTCGGACTCACGCAGGCCCACCGGCTGCGCGATCTCGGTCGCACCGCGGCCGCCGCGGCGCGCGCCGATTCGGTGCGCGGACTCGAGACGGAGCTGACGCAGGACATCGCCCGGCTCTCGGCGATGCGCGCGCGGCAGGTCGATCGCGCGACTGACGACCTGCGCGGGGTCGCGGACCGTCGGCAGGAGCTGCTCCTGACCGTCATCGGTGGGGCGATCCTCTTCGGGCTCGTCATCGTCGTGAGCACCGTCCGCTCCATCTCGACCCCGCTGGCCCACCTCGTCTCCCACGCCCGGGCGCTGAGTCAGGGTCGGCTCGAGCATCGCACCTCGGCCGACCTCCCGGGCGAGTTCCGCGACCTCGCCGACGCGATGAACACCACCGCGTCGTCGCTCGCACGGATGACCGGCGTGGCCACCGCCACCTCCGAGGAAGTGGCGACCTCGGCGCATCAGCTCACCTCAGCGGCCGAGCAGATCTCGCTCGCCGCGAGCCAGACGGCGACGGCGATGTCGGAGGTGACGGAAGGCGCGGAGACGCAGGTCTCGTCACTGCGCGAGGCCGACATCGCGCTGCAGGCGGTGCGCGAGCGCGCGCACGAGGTGCGCGCCGGCGCCGAGGAGGTCGTGGACCTCTCGGCCGAGATCGAGCGCCAGGCGCGTGAGAAGCGGGCCGAGATCGCGCGGGCCCGCACGCTGCTCGCGGAGATCCGCCAGTCGGTGGACCGTGCCGCCGCCGAGGTGCGTGAGCTCACGGCGACCGCGGAGAGCATCAACCGGTTCGTCGGCATCGTGAGCCGGATCGCCGAGCAGACGAATCTGCTCTCGCTGAACGCGGCGATCGAGGCCGCGCGCGCCGGGGCGGCCGGGCGCGGCTTCGCCGTCGTCGCCGACGAGGTGCGCAAGCTCGCCGATCAGGCGCAGCACGCCGCCGACGACGTGGTGCAGCTGACGGCGATCGTCACGCGGCGGGTGGGCACGACGACGCTGGCGATGGAGACGGGCGCCGGCCGCGTCGCCGAGATCGAGGCGGTCTCGCAGGGGATCGACGGGGCGCTCGAGGCGATCGGGCGCTCGGCCGAGCAGACGCGTCGCGCGGCGCTGGGGCTCGGCGAGGCCGCCGACCTCAACGTCGGCGCGGTCAACGACGCCGCCTCGGGGATCTCGCAGGCCGCCCGCACGGCGGAAGGACACGCCGCCGCAGCCGAGGAGGTGAGCGCCTCGACGCAGGAGCAGAGCGCGGCCTGCGAGGAGATGTCGAGCGCCGCCACCGCGCTGCTGCAGGGCTCGGTGCGCCTGAAGGAGATCGTGGCCGGCCTGCGCGCGGAGTGACCGGGTGACGCCGGCGCCACCCGCACCGCGGCTCGCGACGCTTTCCGCGGTCGAACGCGGCACGCCGGGGGTGCTGCTGCTCAGCGGCGGCCTCGACTCCGCCACGGTGCTGGCGCTCGCGACGCGCGCGGGGTATGCCGTACACGCGATGACGTTCCGGTACGGCCAGCGCCACGGCGTGGAGATCGCTCGGGCGCAGCGGCTCGCCGAGTCCTGGCGCGTGGCGCAGCACGTGCTCGTGGACATCGACCTGCGGGTCTTTGGCGGCTCGGCGCTGACTGCGGGGATCGAGGTGCCGAAGGACCGCGACCCGGCGGCGAGCGCCGGGATCCCGGTGACCTACGTCCCGGCGCGCAACACGATCTTCCTCTCCTTCGCGCTCGCCTGGGCGGAGGTGCTCGGCGCGACCCACATCCTGATCGGCGTGAACGCGCTGGATTACAGCGGCTACCCGGACTGTCGGCCGGAGTACGTCGCCGCGTACGAGGCGCTGGCGAACCTCGCGACACGCGCGGGGGTGGAGGGCACGGCGCGCACGCGCATCCTGACGCCGCTGATCGACCGCACCAAAGCGGAGATCATCCGCACCGGGCGCGCCCTGGGCGTGGACTACTCCGCGACGATCTCCTGCTACGACCCGGCCCCCGACGGCACCGTCTGCGAGCGCTGCGACGCCTGCGCGCTCCGGGCCAAGGGTTTCGCGGAAGCCGACGCGGTGTAGCGTTCACCACGAAGGCACGAAGGACCTGAAGAACGGCGAAGACGGCCACTGCAACTGCAACTGCCAAGTGCGAACTGCTTCACCACAGAGGCACAGAGGCACAGAGGCACAGAGGCACAGAGGCACAGAGGCACGGAGGCACGGAGGCACGGAGGCACGGAGGCGCGGAGGCGCGGAGCACGACCAAGGGCGTTCGACCGTTCGCCGTCCCGAGCTTCGGCAGGGTGTTCTTCTTTTTCAACCGCAACTCCTCCCGCAGTTGCCAGCGGCGCTGCGAGCCATCCCAGCACACCCCTTCAAATAGCAGTTGCATTGCTCCGCCGTCCCCTCCGTGCCTCTGTGGTGAGGCCGTTGGCGGTCGCAGTGGTAGTGGCACCCTTCGCCGTTCTTCCGCCCTTCGTGCCTTCGTGGTGAACAAGCAGGGTTAGATTGCCCCTCGTGTACACCGTAAAGGAGATCTTCTACACGCTGCAGGGCGAAGGCATCCACGCCGGTCGTCCGGCCGTGTTCTGCCGGTTCGCCGGCTGCAATCTCTGGACGGGGCGCGAGGAGGACCGGGCGACCGCGGTCTGCTCGTTCTGCGACACCGATTTCGTCGGGGTCGGCCCGGACGGCGGGAAGTTCGCGACGGCGGAGGCGCTGGCGGAGGCGGTCGCGGCGCGATGGCCGGACGCCGGCGGCGGGCGCCGGTTCGTGGTCTGCACCGGCGGCGAACCCCTGCTCCAGCTCGACGCCGAGGGGATCGACGCGCTCCACGCGCGAGGATTCGAGGTCGCGGTCGAGACGAACGGCACCCAGCCCCTCCCCCGGGGGCTCGACTGGGTCTGCGTCAGCCCCAAGGCCGATGCCCCGCTGGTCGTTGCCGGCGGGGATGAGCTGAAGCTGGTCTATCCGCAGCCGCTGGCGCGCCCCGAGCGCTTCGAGGGGCTCGACTTCCGGCACTGGCTCTTGCAGCCGATGGACGGGCCCGCCGTCGCGGAGGCGACGCGAGCGGCGATCGCCTACTGCCTCGCCCACCCGAGATGGCGGCTCTCGGTCCAGACGCACAAGGTCGTCGGGGTCCGGTAATTGGTCGAACGGACCCCCGGAGCCTCATTGACTCTGGGGCCGACCTGACGGAACTTTGTGCCGTCCTCCGAAGGGCGTGACACCGGTCACGTCCGTCAGGCCGGCCGCGCGATCGAGCGGCCTCCCACGAACCAAGATCCCCAGGGGTGTCATCCGTATGCGACTCCGAATCGTCAGCAGGCTGCTCGCGGTCCTCGGCTTCTGTGCCGCCGCCGGCACCGCCGACGCCCAGACCGGCGCGATCACCGGTCGGGTGGCGGCTGAAGGCACGGGTACGCCGCTCGCCGGTGCGCGCGTGAGCGTCCTGCGCGGGGCGGACACCGTCGCGGTCGGTCAGTCCGGCGCGGATGGCATCTACCGCATCGCGAACATCGCCGCCGGCACCTACGCCGTCGCGGTGCGCGCGCTGACCTTCCAGCAGGGTCGCGCGGAAGGCGTCGTCGTCACGGCCGGCGGCACCGCGACCGCGAACTTCCAGATGCGCGCCGCGGCCTCGGTGCTCGACCAGGTCGTCATCACCGACACCCGCGGCGCCGAGCCGCAGAAGGTCCTCGACTCGCCGAGCTCGATCTCCGTGGTGTCGGCCGAGCGGATCGCGGCGCGTCCCGCGATCACGGTCACCGATCACCTGAAGTCCTCGCCGGGGCTCTCGATCTCGAACGGCGGCATCGTGCAGGCGAACATCGTCTCGCGCGGATTCAACAACGCCTTCTCGACCTCGATGATGATGCTGCAGGACTACCGCTTCGCCGGGGTCCCGTCGCTCCGCGTCAACGTGCCCTTCCTCTTCACCGGCACCGGTGAGGACATCGACCGCATCGAGGTCCTGCAGGGTCCGGCCTCCGCGCTCTACGGCCCGAACTCCGGCTCGGGCGTGCTGCACGTCCTCACCAAGTCGCCCTTCCAGTCGAAGGGGACGATCCTGACGCTGGATGGCGGCGAGCGGTCGATGACCCGCGTCGCGGGGCGCCACGCCGGCGTACTGAACGAGAAGATCGGCTTCAAGATCTCCGGCGAGTACTTCACCGCGAAGGACTGGCAGTACAACGACCCGAACGAGACGCTGCTCGGCGACACGGCCTCGATCACCCCGGCCCAGCGCGAGGCCTACAAGCTCTGGTCCCCGACCGACACCCGCGTCCCGCTGTCGCGCCGCGGCCAGGAGAAGTTCCGCAACTTCGACCTCGAGCGGTTCTCCGGCGAGGCCCGCATCGATTACAAGCCGAACGACGACACCGAGGCGATCACCACCGTCGGCTACTCGCAGATCGGCAGCGCGCTCGAGATCACGACGACCTTCGGCGCCGCGCAGGTGAAGAACTGGAGCTACTCCAACTTCCAGCAGCGCTTCCGCCACAAGAAGTTCTTCGCCCAGGTCTTCCTCAACGCCTCCGACGCCGGCAACGACAACGCCCAGGACGACGCCGGCACCTTCTACCTCCGCTCCGGCATCCCGGTGGTGGACCAGTCCACCGTGCTCGTCGGACAGCTGCAGCAGAGCCTCAACTACAAGAGCACCAAGCTCACCGCCGGCGTGGACTACATCAACACGCAGCCGAAGACCGCCGGCACGATCATGGGCCGCAACGAGGAGGACGACACCATCAACGAGATGGGCGGATACCTCCAGGTCACGCATCCGCTTACCGACCGCCTCGAGTTCCTCGGGGCCGTGCGCGGCGACATGAACTCGCGCATCGAGGGGACGCAGTTCTCGCCGCGCGCCGCCTTCGTCTACAAGGCCCGCGAGAACCAGAACTTCCGCTTCACCTTCAATCGCGCCTTCAACTCGCCGGCCTCGTTCTCGTTCTTCCTCGACCAGTGGGCCGGCGTCCGCCAGAACCTCGGCCCGGGCATCAACACCTCGGCCGCCGGCACGGACGTTCAGATCTTCGGCAATCCGTCCAAGGTGGGCTGGCGCTACGACCGCAGCTGCGACCCCACCATCAACGGCGGGCTCTGCATGCGCTCGAACCTCGCTGGACCGAACCCGGTCGCGGCGACCGGTGCGAACATCCTCCCGGGCGCGATGGTCGCGAACGGCGCGGCGCTCGCCGGCGCGGTGGCCGCCGGATTCGGCCTCACGACCACGCAGCGCGACAACATCCTCGCGGCGCTCCAGGGCCTGGCCCCGACCAACGCCCAGGTGGGCGGCGTGCTCCGCAACCTCGGCGCCTCGGGCACGCCGATCGTCCCCTTCAGCTCGGTGGTCGACTACCAGCCGCTCGGGGCGAACTTCGCGAACACCTGGGAGGTCGGCTACAAGGGGCTGTTCGCGAACAAGCTCCGCGTCGCGGTCGACTACTGGTACCAGATCCGGCCGGCCGAGCCGACGACACAGGTCATCAACCTCGATGACGCGGTCTTCATGAACCCGACCCAGCTCGGCGCGTACCTCGGCGCCGCGATGGGCCCGACGCTCGTCGCCAATGGCGTCCCCGCGGCCGCCGTCCCGACCGTCGTGGGCGGGTGGACGACTTCGCTGGCCGGCCTCCCCGGCGGCCTGCTGAACTTCGACAACCCGCTCTACGACAAGAACTACCTCGTCTTCACCTACCAGAACGCGACCGGTCAGGTGGACGTCCGCGGCATCGATTTCGCCGCCGACTACCTCCTGAACGACTTCGTCTCGATCGAGGGCACCTACTCGAACCTGTCGCAGAACGTCTTCACGAAGGCGCCGGGTGCGACGGCGACCCTGCCGCTCACGGCCAACGCCCCGAAGCACCGCGCCTCGATCACGGTCCGCTACAACAACGAGTCCAGCGGGATCGGTGGCGAGCTCCGCGGCCGCTACATGGACACCTTCGACGTCAACTCGGGCGTCTACAACAACTACAGCACCACGCGCACGATCATCGGCTATGAGAAGGTCCCGGTGAACGCATTCCTCGACGCCGGCTTCTCGTGGAAGCTCCCGATGGCCAGCAACGTCCGCTGGTCGATCAACGCGCAGAACATCCTCGACAACAAGGTGCCGTCGTTCATCGGCGTCCCCGATGTCGGGCGCTTCGTCACGACGCGGTTGCAGTACCAGTTCTAGGCCCGGCAGGGTGAGCGACGGGGGGCGGGCCGATCAGGCCCGCCCCCCGTCGTGTATCTTGCAGCGATGCACGTGCTCCTCGATCCCGCGCGCCACCCCGTCGTCGGCCACCGCGGCAACCGCGCCCACGCCCCCGAGGACACCGTCGAGTCGTTCACCCAGGCGCTCGCCCTGGGGGTGGACGCGGTGGAGTTCGACCTCCACCTCTCCCGCGACGGCGTCCCCGTCGTCCTCCACGACCCGACACTCGACCGCACCACCGACCGCACCGGCGCCGTGGCCGATCTCACCCTCGCCGAGATCAAGCGCGCGGACGCCGGAGCCCGCTTCACCCCGGACGGGGGCCGCACCTTCCCCTACCGGGGACGCGGGATCACCGTCCCGACCCTCGAGGAGGCGCTGGCCGCGACCGCTCCGCTCCCGCTGCTGATCGAGCTGAAGAGCGTCGCGGTCGCGCGGCCTGCGCTCACGATACTGGAACGCTCCGGCGACGCCCGCCGCGCGCTCGTCGGGTCGTTCATCCACGACGCGCTGGTGCCGGTCCGGGCGGCGGGGATCCCCATCGCCGCCGCCTCGCGTGCGCTCGCGTGGCTCTACCTCCCCGCCCTCCTCGGCGCGCATCCCAAGGCCCTGCCCTTCGAGTCGATGGCCGTCCCGCGGTTCCACCACGGGCTGCCGGTGCCGATCCGCCAGTACGCGCGCGTGATGCGCGAGCTGGGGCGCACCGCGCACGTCTGGACGGTCAACTCGGCGGCGCTCGCCCGCCGCCTCTGGGCCAAGGGCGTCAACGGGATCATCACCGACGACCCGGCGCTGATCCTCGCCGCGCGGGCCGCAGGTGCCGCCGGCCCCTCGGGGAGCCGCACATGAAGATGATGGGACGCGGCAGCGGACTCCGGAACCCGGAGCGCGGCGGGCGCGGCAGGGCGGGCGGCGGCAGCGACGCCCCCAAGCGCAAGACGGACTACACGGCGGCGTGGGCGGAGGCGCGCAAGCTGATGTGGAAGCACCGCGGCTCGCTCGGGATCGGCCTCGCGCTGATGCTCGTCAACCGCCTCGCCGGGCTCGTGCTCCCCGGCAGCGTGAAGTGGATCATCGACGAGGTCCTGGCCAAGGGACGCACCGAGCTGCTGACGCCGATCGCGCTCGCCGCCGGCACGGCGACGCTGCTGCAGGCCTCGACGTCGTTCGCGCTCTCGCAGGTGATCTCAGTCGCCGCGCAGCGCGCGATCACCGAGCTCCGGCGCAGCGTCCAGGCCCGCATCCTGCGACTTCCGGTCGCCTTCTTCGACGCCACCCAGAGCGGCGTCCTGATCTCGCGCGTGATGAGCGACGCCGAGGGGATCCGCAACCTCATCGGCACCGGCATCGTGCAGCTGGTCGGCGGCTCCCTCACCGCGACGATCGCGCTCGCCTACCTCTTCTACCTCAACTGGTCGCTGACCGCGATGACGCTCGGCTTCCTCGCGATCTTTGGCGGGGTGATGGCGTACGCGTTCGTGCGGCTGCGTCCGATCTTCCGCGAGCGCTCGAAGATCAACGCCGAGGTCTCGGGGCGGCTCGGCCAGGCGATGGGCGGCGCGCGCGTGGTCAAGGTGTACACGGCCGAGAAGCGCGAGGAGATCGTCTTCACGAAGGGGGCGCATCGCCTCTTCCGAAACGTCGCGTCCACGATCACCGGCACGAGCGCGATCAGCGCGGTGTCCACCGTGATCATCGGCGCGGTCGGGGTGCTGATCCTCACTGTCGGGGGACGCGCGGTCACGGCCGGCACGATGACGATCGGCGACCTTGTCTCCTACATCTTCTTCGTCGGGCTGGTCTCCTTCCCGGTCGTGCAGATGGCGAGCATCGGCACCCAGATCACCGAGGCCTTCGCCGGGCTCGACCGCATCCGCGAGATCTTCCAGACGCCGACCGAGGATGAGGACGACCATGCGCGGGAGCCGCTCCGGCGCCTCGACGGCGACGTCGTGTTCGAGGACGTCTGGTTCGAGTACCGGCCGGGGATCCCGGTCCTGAAGGGGGTCTCATTCACCGCGCCGGCCGGGACCACCACCGCGCTGGTCGGGTCGAGCGGCTCGGGAAAGAGCACGCTGATCTCGCTGATCCTCGCCTTCAACCGGCCGCTCACGGGCCGCGTGCTGATCGGTGGCCAGGACCTCACGTCGCTGCGGCTGCGCGACTACCGCTCGACGCTCGGCGTGGTGCTGCAGGACAACTTCCTGTTCGACGGCACGGTCGCCGAGAACATCGCCTTCTCCAAGCCCGGCGCCACCGGGGAGGAAGTGCGGACCGCCGCCCGCATCGCCCACTGCGAGGAGTTCATCAACGAGTTTCCGGACGGCTACGACACGATCGTCGGCGAGCGCGGCGTGAAGCTCTCGGGCGGCCAGCGCCAGCGCGTCGCCATCGCGCGCGCCATCCTCGCCGACCCGCAGGTGCTGATCCTCGACGAGGCGACCTCGAGCCTCGATTCGGAGAGCGAGCGCCAGATCCGCGAGGCGCTGCAGGCGCTCCGCTCGGGGCGTACGACCTTCGTCATCGCGCACCGGCTCTCGACCATCCGGAGCGCGGACCAGATCCTCGTGCTCGAGCAGGGGGAGATCGTCGAGCGCGGCTCGCATCGCGTGCTGATGCAGCTCGGCGGCCGCTACCGCGAGCTGCACGACACGCAGTACGAGATCGAGAAGGACCTCTTCATCAATCCCGGCGAGGACTTCACGCCCGAGACGAACCCGGCGGGCGGGAGCTCCGTGCGCGTCCCGCCCGCCGGGTCACTCTAGCCGCGAACGCGCGGCGTCAGCGCGCGCCGTCAGTTCGCGCGCCGTCAGTTCGCGCGCTTGCCGCTGACCTTCGAGCCGTCCCCCGGCATCGACCACTCGCCGGTCATCACGTCCCCTTCGATCGTCACGGTCATCGTGCCCGTGTCGCCCGTCGGCACCGGGAAGACGAGGACGAGTTGCTTGCCCGTCAGCGTTCCCTTGGTGATCCCGATCGGCGGGAAGGCCTCGCTCGAGAGCGTGCCGCCGTAGCCGTCGCCGACCTTGGCGAGTTCCATCACGACCTCCATCGACTGGCCCTGCGCGACGAGCGCGATCGTCCACTTGCCGCTCGGATCGAGCGGCGGTGGCACGGGCACGGGGAGCTGCGTCATCACCGGGGTCCCGGAGACGCTGGTGGTGGTCGAGGAGGTCGTGGTGCAGGCGGCGCCGAGCAGCACGACGGCCGCGGCGAGCGCGAGGTGATCGGGACGGATTCGCATCGGATCGGCTCCTGGGAGGGGACACGGCGCCCGCGAGCGGGGCACGGGGGGAAATTCTAGGCGACGTCGCACGCCGCCGCGAGTGGGACCGGACATCCGGATGGGCGACCCGTTCCCGCGGCCGTATCTTTCGCCCGATGGCCCTCACCCCGGGTGACTCCTTCGGTGCGCCGCAGGACCCGCGCACCGCGTGGCGCATGCTCGCTCTCGTGTCGGTGGCCGAGTTGCTCGGCATGGCGCTCTGGTTCGCCGGGAGCGCGGTGGCCCCGCAGCTGCAGGCGCGATGGGCGCTCACGACCAGCGAGGTCGGAGGGCTCGCGACCGCGGTGCAACTCGGCTTCGTGGCCGGGACCGCAGTGTCGGCCCTGCTCAACCTCGCCGACATCGTCCCCGCGCGGCGCCTCTTCGCCGTCTCGGCCGTCTGCGGCGCACTCGCCAACGCGGCGCTCATCGTGGCGCCGAGCTACACGCTCGTGCTGGTCAGCCGTGCCGCCGCCGGGTTCTTCCTCGCCGGCGTCTACCCACCGGCGATGAAGATGGCCGCGACCTGGTTCCTCGAGCGGCGCGGGCTCGCCGTCGGGACGGTGGTCGGCGCGCTCACGATCGGCAAGGCCTCGCCCTACCTCTGGTACGCGATCCCGGGCGTGCCGCTCAAGGTGATCGTGCTCGCGGCGTCGGGATCGGCACTCGTTGCCGCCGCGATGATCGCGGCCGCGTGGCGCGACGGGCCGTACGCCTTTCCCTCGCGCCCCTTCCACTGGGGACTCGTCGGCGAGGTGACGGGCGCGCGCCGCTGGCGGCTCGCGACCGGCGGGTACCTCGGCCACATGGCGGAGCTCTACAGCTATTGGACCTGGATCCCGGCCTTCCTCGCCGCGAGCGCCGTGGCCTCGAGCGGCGATGCGGCCGCCGGCGGCGCCCCTTGGGTCGGCGTCCTTGCGTTCGCGACGATCGCGATCGGCGGACTCGGCTGCGTCTGGGGCGGCCTCGTCGGCGACCGGATCGGGCGGGCGCGGCTCGCGATCCTCGCGATGGCGGTGAGCGGCAGCTGCGCGCTCGCGATCGGCCTCCTCTTCGGACGCTCGCCCTGGCTCTGGGCGCCGCTCGCGCTCGTGTGGGGGTTCTTCGTGATCGCCGACTCGGCGCAGTTCTCCGTGCTGGTGACCGAGTCGGTGCCCGCGCACGCGGTCGGCACCGCGCTCACGGTACAAGTCTGCCTCGGCTTCCTGCTGACGACGCTCACGATCCAGCTCGTGCCGCCGCTGGTCGCCCGGATCGGCTGGGAGTGGGCGTTCGCGCTGCTCGCGATCGGACCGGCGTTGGGGATCCTCGCGCTCCGGCGTCTGAAGTCCGACTAGATTGCGCGGGTGCCCGACCAGGACCGCCCAGCACTTCGCGCGATCGCCTTTGCGACGTTCCTCACGCTCGTCCCGATCACGCTGCTCGTCCCCGGGCTGACGGAGCTCGTGCAGGACGCGCACGGCGGCACGCGGTTCCACGCCCACTTGTTCGTGTCGCTCAATCAGGCGGCCGGCATCCTGGCGGTGCCGGTGGCGATGATCCTGCACCGACGCTATCCGTCGACGCGCTTCTGGATCCTCGGGCTGCTGCTCGTGAACGCCGCGTCCTTCATCGGCATGCGCGAGGCGGGGTCCCTCGGCGCGCTCTTCGGCTGGCGGGCGCTCGACGGCATCGCGCACCTGCCGGCGGTGACCTTCCTGATGATCGCCGCCAATCGCGCCGGGGGCCGACGCCGCGGCGCCTCGCTCGGTGTCGTCGCGGCCGCGTTGATGGTCGGCGTCGGCGTGGGCGCGCCGCTCGGCGGGATCTTGGTGGACCGCGACCCGGCGCTCGTGTACACGGTCGGCGCGGTCCTGCTGGTGGTCGCGGCCCTGGCCTCGCTCGCGATCCCGACGCTGGCCCCGAGCCCCGAGCGGGCGCATCCGTCGCGCTACACGTGGGATCGCTCGCGTCCCGCGGCCTGGATGCCACTCGCCTACGGGTTCGCCGACCGGTTCCTGATCGGCGTCTTCGTCTCGACCTTCACGCTCTTCCTGACTGAGGTGCACGGGGTGACGGCGGCAGCGCGCGGGATGCTGATGTCGCTCTTCCTGCTGCCCTTCGCCGTGCTCTGCTGGCCCGCGGGAAAGCTCACCGACCGCGTAGGGTGGTTCCGGCCGATCGTGCTCGCGAACATCCTGTTCGGCGTGGTCTACGCGAGCTACGGGCTGCTCCCGCTCTGGCTGCTCCCGGTCGCGATGGTCCTCTCGGGCGTGCTGAGCGCGCTGATGTTCGCGCCGAGCCTGGTGCTCGTGAGCGAGTTCGCGCGTCGCGGCGCGGGCGAGGGTCTGTTCGGCGTGTTCCAGGTGGCGGGCTCGTTCGGATTCCTGGCCGGCCCGCTCGCCGGCGGCCTGCTGGTGGAGTCACTGCGCACGGGATCGGGGGCGCCGGCCTGGTCGCTGATCTTCGCGGTCGTCGGCGCGGGGCTCGTGGTACTCGGACTCGTGAGCTGGCGTGTGCTCGGCGCACTCTCGCGCGAGTGGGGGCAGAGTGCGTCCCAGTTCGAAGTGAAAGCCTGAACGGCGTTCACCACGAAGGCACGAAGGACGGGAAGAACGGCGAAGACGGCAACCGCGACCCCCACGGCAACGGCGTTCACCGCGGAGACGCGGAGGAACGGAGAAGGACGGGGAGCATGCCACTACAACGAACGGGAAGCGGGGGCGTGGCGGACAGATCTGTCCGCCACACCCGTTTGAATCCGTTGCCGTACTCCGTTCTTCCTCCGTCCCTCCGTGTCTCTGTGGTGACCAGTCGAGGTGGCACGCGACCGCCGAGCCGGATACGTTCCGCACCCATGCACTCCCCTGTCCCGGCGCCCCGGCGGCGCGGCGGTCGCGTCCAGGTCCCGGTCATCACGTCGAACGTCGCCCGGCGCGGCAATGCGCTCACCCGTGTCGTCGGCATCGTGCTGATGCGGCTCACGGGGTGGCGCTTCAGCGGCGAGCCCTTCCCGGACGTGCGCAAGTTCGTGCTGATCGTCGCGCCGCACACCTCGAACTGGGACTTCATCGTCGGCATCCTGGCGATGTACTCGCTCGGCATCCGCGGCACCTTCCTGGGCAAGGACACGCTCTTCAAGTTCCCGCTCGGCATCCTGATGCGGTTCCTCGGAGGCTTCCCGGTGGACCGCGCCAGCAAGAGCGATGTCGTCACGCAGACCGCCGAGCTCGCGGCCCGCTCCGACCGGATCATCCTCGCACTTTCGCCCGAGGGCACCCGCAAGCGGGTCGAGAAGTGGCGCACCGGGTTCTACTGGATCGCGCGCAAGGCCGACCTGCCGATCCTCCCCGTCGCGTTCGACTACGCGCACAAGGAGGTCCGGTTCTACCCGCTGTTCATCACGACCGGCGACCAGGAGCGCGACTTCACGGTGCTCCGCGCCTGCTACGATCCCTCGATGGCGCGCTACCCGGAGAAGTACGCGCCGTAGGGTCCGTGGCCGGCGTCGCCCGGACGGGGTATCTTCTCCACATGACCACTCGCCGCGACTTCCTCCTTGCCCTCGGGGCCACCGCCGTCGCGCCGACGCTCGCGCCGGCACTCGGGCCGACGTTCGGCCGCGCCGCCGGCCCGGGCACGGCCATGCGGACCACGGCGCTCTCCGGCGTCGGCGTCCAGCTCTACATGCTCCGCGCGCAGATGCGCACCGATCCCGAGGGCACGCTCGCGCGCATCGCGGAGCTCGGCTACTCCGAGATCGAGTGGTGGGGGAACTGGCAGCGGACGCCGGCGCAGCTGCGTGCGACGCTCGACGCGCACAAGCTGCGCACGCCGGCGGCGCACATCGATCCGCGGGACCTCTCGAAGGAGCGCTTCCCCGCGCTGCTCGAGACGGCCGCGACGATGGGGCATCGCTCCGTGCTCGTCGCGTGGACCCCGCCCGACCAGCGGAAGAACGCCGACGACTGGAAGCGCGTCGCGGCCACGCTCAATGAAGCCGGCGCCGCCGGCGCGAGCGCGGGTGTCCGCACGGGCTACCACAACCACGACTTCGAGTTCCAGCGTTTCGGCGACCGCACCGCCTTCGAGATCCTCGTCGCCGAGTCGGACCCGCGCTACGTGGACATCGAGCTCGATTGCTTCTGGGCGTTCAAGGCGGGCTTCGAGCCGCTGGCGCTGCTGCGCGCGCACCGCGACCGCATCGCGTACCTGCACCTCAAGGACTCGTCCGGCGCACCCTCGCACGCCCAGCGCGACATCGGCGCGGGTGTCATCGACTGGAAGCCGTTGATGGCGTACGCCATCTCCCAGCGCGTCACGGGCGTGTTCGTGGAGCAGGACGACCCGCCGGACGCCTGGGCCGCGGCGCGCACCGGGCGGGCGCACCTGAAGAAGCTGGGATATTGAAGGAGACAGTGAGAAGTAGGAAGTAGGAAGCAGGAAGTAGGAAGTAGGAAGCAGGAGGAGGAAGCCAGTCGCCCCCTCCTCCTACTTTCTACTTTCTACTTTCTACTTTTTGCTGATCGGCACCGTCCGCACCACCGGCGCCGCCATCTCGATCTTCGGCACCTTCACCGTCAACACGCCGCTCGCGAACTCGGCCGCGACCTTCTCGGCGTCGACGTCCATCGGGAACCGGAAGGAGCGCTCGAAGCTCCCGTACTCACGCTCCCACATGTGATACGCGCGCTTCTTGTCCTCGACCTTCCGCTCGTCCTGCTTCGTGCCGCGGAGCGTCAGCATCCCCTCCGTCATCGCGATCTCCACGTTCTCCGGCGAGATCCCCGGCAGCTCGGCCGTGATCACGTACTCGGTGGGGGTCTCGGCCGCCTCGACCGCCGGCGACCAGGAGAGGCGCTCCATCCGCTTCTCGTCCCAGAACGGCAGGTTGAGGTCGAGCGCGAACGGCTCCTCGAAGAACCGGCGGAGCCGGTTCCGGACAGTGGTCAGCTCGCGCGAGATCGGGGTCTCCTGTTTCAACAGTGTCATATCCTACTCCTGCTGGGGTGTGACAACAGTTTGCGGGGCTGGCGGCGGCGCCACAGTAGGGGGAGGGATGCACTTCTGTGCGGAAACCGCTTCAGCGATTCCCCTCAGGGTCGACGCCGAGGCGTCGCGGATGCATTCTTGTGGGGCCTCACGGGTGCCTTTGTGCTGCCTTGTGGTTGCGTTGCCGACCTTTGATTCCCTCGAGAGACCCGAGACCGATGCCCCAGGCCCCGACCCGCGCGCAGACCCCCACCACCTACGACGTCGCCATCGTCGGCTCCGGCGCTGGCGGCGGAATGGCCGCGCACCAACTCACCAAGGCCGGCGCGCGCGTCGTCCTCCTCGAGGCCGGCGGTTACTGGGACAACTCGAGCGCGCAGTACTCCGCGATGCTCAAGATGCCCTACGATTCCCCGCGCCGCGGCGCCTCGACCCCCGACCGGCCCTTCGGCGAGTGGGACGCCTGCATCGGCGGGTGGAACATCCCGGGCGAGCCCTACACGCGCGCCGAGGGGACGCGCTTCGACTGGTGGCGCGGCCGGATGCTCGGCGGACGCACCAATCACTGGGGCCGCATCTCGCTCCGCTTCGGCCCCGATGACTTCCGCCGCAGATCGCTCGACGGACTCGGCGACGACTGGCCGATCTCCTACGACGACTTGAAGCCGTATTACGACGAGGTCGACAAGCTGGTCGGCATCTTCGGCAGCGTCGAGGGGCTCCCGAACGACCCCGACGGCATCTTCCACGACGCGCCCGCGCCGCGCTACTACGAGCACCTCGTCAAGCAGACGAGCGACCGGATGAAGATCACCTGCATCCCGGCGCGCCTCTCGATCATCACCAAGCCGCTCAACGGCCGCGCGCCCTGCCACTACTGCGGGCAGTGCAATCGCGGCTGCATGACCAACTCCAACTTCTCGTCGGGCAACGTGCTCGTGATGCCGGCGCTGCGGACGGGCCGGCTCCGGCTGGTGACCAACGCGATGGTGCGCGAGGTGCTGACCGGCGCCGACGGCCGCGCGACGGGCGTCGCCTACATCGACAAGACCACCGGCGAGGATCGCGAGGTCCGCGCCAAGGTCGTCGTGCTGGCGGCCAGCGCGCTCGAGTCGGCGCGCATCCTGATGAACTCGAAGTCGTCGCGCCACCCGCAAGGGCTCGCGAACTCCGGCGGGGTGCTCGGCAAGTACATCACCGACACCACCGGGACCGACGTCGCCGGGTTCATCCCGCGCCTCGTGGACGTGCCGCGCCACAACGCCGACGGCGTCGGCGGCGGGCACATCTTCATGCCCTGGTGGCTGGACAACAAGAAGCTCGACTTCCCGCGCGGCTACCACATCGAGGTCTGGGGCGGGCTCGGCCAGCCGAGCTACGGGTTCATGGGCGGCATCCAGAATTACCCCGAGGGCGGCGGCTACGGGGCCGGCCTCAAGCAGCAGTACCGGAAGTACTGGGGCGCCACCGTCGGCTTCTCCGGCCGAGGCGAGATGATCCCGAACGCCCAGTCCTTCGCCGAACTCGACCCCGAGGTGAAGGACCGCTTCGGCATCCCGGTGCTGCGCTTCCACTGGAAGTGGTCGGACCACGAGCACCTGCAGGTGAAGCACATGCAGGAGACCTTCCGCGCGATCATCGCCGAGATGGGTGGCCAGGTCTGGAGCCAGATGCCGACGAAGGAACAGGGCTACGGCATCGCCAATGGCGGCGCGATCATCCACGAACTCGGCGGCGCGCGCATGGGGAAGAGCGAGCGCGACTCGGCGCTGAACGCGAACTGTCAGGCCTGGGACTGCGACAATCTGTTCGTGGCCGACGGGGCGCCCTTCGTCTCGCAGGCCGACAAGAATCCGACCTGGACGATCCTCGCGCTCTCGATGCGGACGAGCGCCTACATCACGCAGCAGCGCAAGGCGGGGGCACTCTGATGTCCGACATCGATCGCCGCGAGGCACTCGCCAACCTCTTCGCCATCCCGGCCGGGCTCGTGTTCGCCCCCGAGCTCGTCGAGCGGGCGGCCACGCACGCGCACGAAGCGCTCGGCGAGACCGAGCAGGGGACCCCACAGGGCGCGCCGGCGCAGCCCGCCCAGCGCCCGGCCTACGTCCCCAAGCAGTTCACGACCGACGAGTGGCGCCTCGTGCGCCTGCTGGTGAACTACGTCATCCCCCGCGACGCGAGGTCCGGCAGCGCCACCGATGCCGGTGTGCCCGAATTCATGGATTTCATGCTTGGCGAGAACGCCGGGATGCGCACCTGGATGAAGAACGGCCTCGCGTGGCTGAACGCCGAGTGCCGCAAGCGGCACGGGAAGGGATTCGTGAGCTGCAGCGACGCCGAGCGGCGCGTGGTGCTCGACGCGATCGCCTTCCCGAAGAAGGCCGCGCCGGAAGTGAAGCCCGGCGTGGACTTCTTCAACAGCTTCCGCAACCTGACCGCGAGCGGGTTCTTCTCGAGCCGCATCGGCGTCGCCGACCTCGGCTACATGGGCAACCGCCCCATCGCCAAATGGGAGGGCACACCGCCGGCGGTGATGAGAAAACTCGGACTTTGAGCCAGCACCTTCGCTGGCGCCGTTCGTTCTGATATCGCCGATTGGCATTGGAGCCGGGAACACGGCATCTTCCTCGCCGTGAACGGACCCTTGCGACTCCTTCCCTCGCCCGAGCGGCTGCAGGCCCTGTGGGAGACCCGTGCCGGTCGCACGCTCCGGATGGTGGGGCTCGACAGCGTGCGGACCACCATCCTCACGTTGGCCGTCCTGGCGACGCTGATCCCCGCGCTCGCCACCAGCTGGATCTCGTACCGGCAGAACCGCCGCGCGATCGAGGCCAAGCTCAACGAGCAGCTGGCCGGCTCGAGCGCCCAGGCCTCGCGCGAAGTGGGACTCTGGCTGAAGGAGCGGCTGTACGACCTGCGCGTGTTCGCCGCCTCGTACGAAGTCACGGAGAATGTCGAGCGCGGCGGCGGGTCCCGGCGCCTACCGGATTATCTCACCTCGATCGACGAACGATTCCGGGATTTCGACGACCTGAGTGTCATCGCCCCCGACCTGCGCACCGTCGCCACCACGGCGCGTCGGCCCAACACGCTTCGGGTCGATGCCGATTGGATCCGTCGGGCCCGCGAAGGGGAGTTCGTGCTCGGCGATCCCGAGCGCGTGGACTCCGCGTCCGCGCCGACGATGGAGCTCGCCGTGCCGATCGTGGGAGCCACCGGACGGTTCCTCGGCCTGCTCGCGGCCCGGCTCACCTTCGATGGCATCGGCGAGCCGATGCGCGCACTCGTCGCCGGGCCCGATGGAAGGCTCGAGTTGCTCCGACCCGATGGCCGCGCGATCGTCTCGGTCGGCAGCGATCTCGTGCAACTGCCGGAGGCCGACCTGCGGCGGCTTGAAGCGGCGGACGGCGCGGCCGTGGCGTACGACGCGCCGGATGGGGTCGCCCTGCTCGGCGCAATGTCGCGCGTGACGAGCACCGATTGGACGGTGGTCGCCGAGATCCCGGCTGCGACGGCCTTTGCGGACATCCGGCGCTTGCGGAACACCACCCTGCTGCTGGTCGTGGTGCTGCTGCTGGTCGTGGGCTCGCTCGCCTACGGACTGGGCCTCCTGATCGTCCTGCCGCTGGAGCGGTTGTCGCGCGCGGCCGATCGCGTGGCTGGTGGCGACCTCGACGTGGATGTGCCGGTCTCGGGCGGCGGCGAGGTCTCGCAGCTGGCGGAGGTCTTCAATCAGATGGTGCGCCGGCTGCGGGAGGGTCGGGCGGAACTCGAGCGGCTGTCGGTCACGGACGAACTGACCGGACTGGCGAGCCGTCGCCGACTGACGTCGGAGCTCGAGCGCGAGGTGCAGCGCAGCGATCGACACGCGCACGAGTTCGCGGTGCTGATGCTCGATGTCGATGAGTTCAAGCAGTTCAACGACACGTACGGACACCCGGCCGGCGACGCCGTCCTCAAGCGGATCGCGCAGATCCTGAGCGAGAGCGCTCGCGAGGTCGACACGGTCGCACGCTACGGCGGCGAGGAGTTCGTGATCATCCTGCCCGAGACCACGGCCGAAGGAGCGGAGCAGATCGCCGAGCGCATCCGCGCGAACGCCGCGAGCCATCGCCACGCGCCGGGTTCGGGGGACACCGGGGTCAGCATCACGGTCTCGATCGGCTGTGCTCTCTTCCCCACCCACGGCCGGACGCCCGACGAGCTCGTCGAGGCGGCGGACCGCGCGCTGTACGACGCGAAGCAGCGCGGTCGGAACCGCGTCGTCACCGCCGGCTAGG
>JANNLH010000094.1:0-1826 GCA_031396725.1 Gemmatimonadaceae bacterium
TTCGTGCGCGAGCGGCAGCGTGACGACTTCCTCGAGATCCGCACGCCGCTGCTGTACACGAAGAAGCTCTGGGAGCAGTCGGGGCACTGGGGGAAGTACAAGGAGAACATGTTCCTCGTGCTCGACAACGAGTCGGGCGAGCACGACATGTCGCTCAAGCCGATGAACTGTCCCTCGCACCATCTCTACTTCGCGTCGGACAAGCATTCGTACCGCGAGCTGCCCAAGCGCTTCGTGACCTTCGATGTGCTGCACCGGAACGAGCTCTCGGGCGCGCTCTCGGGACTCACGCGCGTGCGGCAGTTCTCGCAGGACGACTGCCACGTCTACCTGCGCGAGGATCAGATCACCGACGAAGTGAAGTTCCTGATGGACTTCATCCTCGGCTACTACGACACGTTCGGGCTGACGGCGCGGCTCAAGTTCGCGACGCGGCCGGAGCAGCGGATCGGGTCGGACGAACTTTGGGACCGGGCCGAGGGCGCGCTGCGGGCGGCGCTCGAGGCGACGGGTCGGCCGTACGAGCTGAAGCCGGGGGACGGCGCGTTCTACGGGCCGAAGATCGATTTCGATGTAATGGATTCGATCGGCCGCGCCTGGCAGCTCGGCACGATCCAGCTCGACTACAACGCGCCGGAGCGGTTCGATCTCGAATACACGGGGGAGGACAATGCCGCGCACCGACCGGTGGTGATCCACCGGGCCGTGAGCGGCTCGTTCGAGCGGTTCATCGCCATCCTGATCGAGCACTTCGCGGGCGCCTTCCCGGTCTGGCTGGCGCCGGAGCAGGTGCGGGTGCTGCCGATCTCCGACGACGTCGCGGGGTATGCTCGGGAGGTGACGGCGAAGCTCCGGGACGCCGGCGTCCGTGCCATCTGCGACGACCGCAGCGACACGCTGAACTACCGGATCCGGGACGGCGAGATCATGAAGGTCCCATATATGGCGGTGCTCGGAAGGCGCGAGGCGGAGGCGGGGCAGGTCGCGATCCGCGTGCGCGGGGCGGGGAAGAAGCAGGAGGTCGTCGCGCTCGACGCCTTCGTGGCGCGCGTCACCGACGAGATCCGGACGCGCGCGCTGGTGCCGTCCTCGGAAGGGGCGGAGACGTGACGCGCGCGAAGTGCGTTCTGCTCGCCGCGGTGGCCTCCGTGCTCGCCGCCTCGAGCGCGCAGGCGCAGCGCACCGAGAAGCCGCGACTCAACGCCGGGCGCGTGGCCGGTGAGGTCATCGTCGGCGGCTACGCCGGCATCGGCGGCTTCATCGTCGGGCGCTATATCGCCGAGTCGCTGACGGGGCTCACCGGCGTTGAGTCCGACGACACCAAGCGCCGCCTTGGCTGGACCGGCGGCGTGATCGGCGGCGGGCTCGCGACCGCCGGTGTGGTCTACGCGATCGGCAACATCGGCGACCAGACCGGCGACTTCGACGCGACCTATCTCGGCAGCGGGGTGGGCTTCGTCGCGGCGCTCGGCGTCGCGCGGCTCCTGCTCGGGCCGGAGGGGCGTCCGCGAGAGAACACCAGTACCGCGATGCGCTGGGCGACCGCGAATGTGATCGCGCTGTTGCCGGCCATCGGGGCTTCCATCGGCTTCAATTCCACCCGTCGCTACAAGTAATCGAACAGGGGATCGCACACAGATGTCCGACCGCACGCCCGTCATCGTCTCCGCCGCCCGCACCCCGATCGGCCGCTTCCTCGGCGGACTCGCCACGCTCACCGCGCCCGAGCTCGGCGCCGTCGCCATCCGCGCCGCCGTCGCGCGCGCCGGCATCGACGTCGCGGCCGTCGGCGAGGTCATCATGGGCAACGTCCTGCAGGGCGGCGT
>JANNLH010000101.1:0-2575 GCA_031396725.1 Gemmatimonadaceae bacterium
AGACGCACGACCTCGACCTGCCGCGGATCGGGTACATCCACTCCTGGCAGCGCACGCAGGACGAAGGGTGGGTGCGGGCGGCGCTCGATACCTATGGCGTGCCCTACACCTACTTCTCGGATCAGAAGCTCAAGGAGGGCAACCTCCGCGCCAAGTATGACGTGCTGATCTATCCGCACGTCGGGGGCACCGCGGTCTCGCAGGTGAATGGGATCGCGATGACGGGGAAGACGCCTGTCCCCTACAAGAAGTCTCCTGAGACGCCGAACCTCGGCGGGATCGATGAGACGGATGACATCCGGGGCGGGATGGGATACGAAGGGCTGCAGGAGCTCTACAAGTTCGTGAAGGCCGGCGGGACGCTCATTACCGAGGGCGCGACGAGCGTGATCTTCCCGTCGTACAACATGACGGCCGGGATCACGGTCGAGGAGCCGGAGCGGCTGTTCGTGCGCGGGTCGGTGATGCGGGGGATCGTGACGGACAAGAAGAGTCCGATCGCTTACGGCTATACCACTCAGGTGCCGGTCTACTTCAACCAGTCGCCCGTTCTGAATGCTGGTGGGGTGCCGGGGGGCGGCGGTGGAGCCGGTGGGTTCGGCGGGGGCGCGGGGGGGAATGCCGCGCAGCAGAACACCACGCCGATGGCGACGCGGGCGCCGCTCTCCGGCTGGGATTGGAATGCGGTCGATGAGGCGCCGCGGGCGGGAGCGAGGGGCGGAGGAGCGCCGGGAGCCGGGGCACCGGGAGCAGGCGGGGCTGGCGGGCCGGGCGCAGGTGGCCCGGGCGGTGGCGGAGGCGGCGGCTTCGGAGGCGGGGCTCCTTCGCTCGCCGAGCGGCCGCGGGTGGTCATGGCGTTCCCGACCAATGCTGCCGAGATGCTGCTTTCGGGCTCACTCGCTGGGGGTGAGGCGCTTGCTGGGCGGGCCCAGGTGGTCGATGCTACGCTTGGCGAAGGACACGTCGTGATGTTCGCGATCCGGCCGTTCTGGCGGTGGCAGACGCATGGGACGTTCTTCCTTGGGTTCAACTCGATTCTGCACTGGAACGATCTGTCTGCCGGACGCTAGTCTACCTGCAGATGTGAGATGGGAGATGTGAGGTGTAAGGGAACGGCGGCACTCCTCCCGATATTGCGGGGGGTGCCGCCTTCTTTTTTCCCCTAGTCCCTTCTCCTACTTCCTGCGCGGGGGGGCCTGACTGCGCGGGCGACACGGTACTCTCAGGTTATGGTGCATCTCATCTGCACCTTTCACCCTGAGGGTCCTGTGTCCTCCCCTACTTTTCTCTCGCTCCTTCTTCTCGTCGGTGCGATCTCTTGTGCGCCGGCTTCGGACTCCTCTGTTCCCGAGGCTCAGGCGGCGGCGCCCGGTGCTGGCCAAGCTGCCGTCAAGGACGACGAGTCGATGCCCGATGTCGTGAAGGTCGCGGTCGGATCGAAAGACCACACGACCCTCGTCGCGGCGCTCAAGGCGGCGGACCTCGTGAACTCGCTCGCCAATGCTGGGCCGTTCACGGTGTTCGCGCCGACCAATGCGGCCTTCGAGCTCCTCCCAGCCGGCACGGTCGACGACCTGCTCAAGCCCGCCAACAAGTCGAAGCTCTCAGGGATCCTGCAGCACCACGTCACCACCTCGGCGCTCGAGCTCGACTACTTCCAGGACGGACAGTCCCTCTCGATGGTCGACGGCGGGCGCGAGATGATCACGCGCAAGGACGGTGCGACCTGGATCGGCGGGGCGAAGGTCATTGGCTCGGTCCGTGCGTCGAACGGCTGGGTGCACGTGATCGACGCGGTGCTTGTGCCGGTGGCTAAGTAGAGGCTGCTCCCGCCATGGCCTTCGCCTCGGCGGCCTCGGCCGCCTCCATCTCCTTCTTCAGCATCCGGAAGGCCAGCACGGTCAGGCTCACCGCGAGCAACAACACGCCGACGAACAGCGCGACGTTGCGCTTGAGAAAGGTCTCGCCGAGGTACACGACCACGATCACGTACGGGATCTCGGCGAGCAGGATCATTGGGAGATAGCGGCGGAACGGGTATTTCACGAGCCCGAGCACATAGCTCGGCAGCTCGGACTGCAGCGCGACCCTGAACAACAGGACCGTGCGCCAACGCGCCTGCGTGCTGAAGAACTTCTCGTAGCGCCGGAACGGCCCGTCCGGATACAGATGATCCACGATCCGACGGCCGAGGGTGCGAGACGCCCAGTAGCCAGCGGTGCCGCCGATGCAGCCCCCGAGCCAGACCAGCAGCATCGTGGTCGTCGGACCCCACACATAGACGCCGATCGGGACCAGCGCGGTGCTCGAGAAGAAGGTCAGCATCGCCGAGAATCCCGCGAGCACCAGGAAGAGCAGCATCCCCGAGCGGGGATAGTCGTGCATCAGCTCTTCTGCAGCGTCGAGCACGTCTCCCAGCGCGTGTTGGAGCGTCTCGGAACGCGCGAGCGCGAACGCCGCGACCAGCACGATGACGAGGATCCAGATGCGGCGAAAGTGCAGGGGGTGGTGGGTCACTCCCCGAACGATATCACGGCCGCACGCGGAGCGGGACCTTGAAGTACCAGGACTCGCC
>JANNLH010000118.1:0-133720 GCA_031396725.1 Gemmatimonadaceae bacterium
CCTAGATCCCCCGCATCCTCGATCCGCGCGCGTGACCGTGGGTTTGTGGTTGCACGGCCCGACCGTGGGGGTGGCCCGCGTCGCGGCCCACCTCTTCACCGTTCTTGCGCTCCTGGTGCTCGTCTCCGCCGCCGCTCCGGCATCGGACGCCCAGCAGTCGACGCCCCTCACGCGCTTCGGCATCTGGCGTGAACCGTACGCGCCCTACGTCGCGTGCCACGAACTCAACGAGATCCCGGAGGGACTGCGCGACCAGGGGATCGCCCGCGCCTTCCAGGTGGCCGAGGCGGCCACCGGACGGAGCGGCACGCTCGGCCTCGACCGCCGCGGGATGCCGCGCTATCTGCTGGTGAACATCACGGCGAGCACGCTGCAGATGGGTCGCCAACTCGTCGAGACCGAGATCAGCACCGTGCATTTCCTGCCGGGAGGCGGGATCGAGGTCGGCCGGCGCGGCGTCTACCGGATGTCCAACGACACGACATGGAACCACGCGCCGGAGATCTACGGACTCTCGGTCCCGGAGGCTGAGCTCGCGATCGGACTTGCGCGACGATTCAGGGAGATCTGCTTCGAACGCCTGCGCCGGCGATGATGCGCACGCCGTAGCGCGCGGCGAGTGGGGCGATGGCGTCCGGGGCGACGAGCGTGAGCGCCGTCGCGAGCGCGTCGGTGACGGCCGCGCGGTCGCCGACGACGGTGATCGTGCGCTCGTCGCCCGCGCCTGCGCTCCGGCGCGCCGACATCACGTGACTCTCGCGTGTGCCGTCGGCTCGCGGGATCGACTGCTCGCCCGGACCCGAGCTGCTGACGGCACCGGCGGTCAGCACGAGCACGGTGTCGCCGCCTTCCTCAAGCGACCGCGGCACCGCGATCCGCCAGCCGTGGGTGCCCGCGGGAGCGCCGAAGAGCACCAGGTCACCACCGGCCTCGACCAGTGCGGCCCCGACGCCGGCGCGCCGGAGCTCGGCCAGCGCCTGATCGAGGATCCAACCCTTCGCCACCGCTCCGAGGTCGAGTCGCATCGCGTCGCGCGCGAATCGCACCCGACGACCGTCCGCATCGAGCTCCACGAGGCCGTGGCCGACGCGTGCGCTGGCGGCCTCACGATCGGCGTCCGCGATCGGGCGTCCCGTCCGCCTCGCCTCGCGCCAGAGCGCGGTCAACGGGCCGATGGTCGGGTCGAACTCCCCGTCGCTCGCGTGCGCCACGTCGAGCGCGAGCGCGAGCACCTCGGCCAGCGGCGCGCTCACTGCGATCCACGTGCCGGCCGGATGCGATGAGAGGCGACGCAGTTCGGAACCCGGACGCCAATCGGAGAGCACGTCCTCCAACACCGCGATGCGGTCGAACGCGGCGCGGGCCGCACGCTCGGCCGCGGGCGGGTCCATCGCGTCGACCGACAGCGCGATCCGCACCTCCATCCCCAGGTGCACCTCGCGGAACGACAACTCCCGCGGTGCCCCCTGTGCAGGAAGCCCGACAGGCAGCAAGTTGAGGGCGACGATGGTCACCCCACGGATCACATTGATCGCACTGCTCACGCGCGCGCGCATGACGCGCAATCTACGTCGGCTCGCCCTGCTCGCGGCGGGCCTGCTCGGCGCTCCCCTGCACTTCCTCGGCGCCCAGGCGGTCGCGACGGCGAGCGCCCGCATCGTGGATTCGCTGCCCGGCCAGCGCCTGCGCTGGGAGCTGACCGCCGTCCCGGGGGGCGAGGTCACGGTGCCCGGGGCCCAGGGTCCCGTGCGCATGCGCGTCGAGCCCTTCCTGATCGGGGTCACGGAAGTGTCGTGGGAGCTCTATGACGTCTTCTACCTGCGCCTCGACGTCCCGCGCGAGGAGCGCGCGCGTGTGGATGCGACCTCGCGCCCCTCGAGGCCCTATGGCGCACCCGACCGCGGTTTCGGACACCGGGGCTGGCCCGCGATCTCCGTGACTCACGGCGGCGCGCTGCGGTTCGCGGCCTGGCTCTCGGAGCGGACCGGGCACCGGTACGCGGTCGCGACCGACGCGCAGTGGCAGCGCGCCGCAGATGTCGCATTCGCCGGTCTCGACCGCGAGGCGATCAAGAAGCTGGCGTGGCACGCGGCGAATGCCGAGGGCGCCACGCACGCCCTCGCATCGCTCGACGCGGATCCACTCGGCATCCACGACCTCCTCGGCAATGCCGGTGAGTGGGTGACCGGAGCCGATGGCCTTCCTTGGCTCCGCGGCGGCTCATTCCTCACGCGATCCGATTCGCTCGCACCGACCACCCGCGAGCGTCAGCAGCCCAGCTGGAACCAGACCGACCCCCAGGACCCCAAGAGCCGCTGGTGGCTCTCCGATGGCCCGTTCGCAGGCTTCCGACTCGTGAGGACCCCGTGATGAAGAAGAACGTCGACCGCCGCACATTCGTCGAAACGTCAGGACTCGCGCTCGCCGCGCTCGCCGTGCCGCGGAGCGCCTTCGCCATCGGCCGTCACACGGCGGACCCGATCCGCGTCGGGGTGATCGGATGCGGCGGCCGCGGCTCCGGTGCCGCACGCGACGCGGTCCGGGCCAGCGAGAACGTCCAGATCGTCGCGCTCGGCGATCTCTTCCCCGATCGGCTCGCGTCGGCACGCGCGGGCTTCGCGAAGACTGTCACCGAGGACGCCCGCTTCGCCGCGGCATACAAGGTCACCGAGGACAAGTGCTTCACGGGCTTCGACGCGT
Organism: Gemmatimonadaceae bacterium; assembly: GCA_031396725.1. Lineage (GTDB taxonomy): Bacteria > Gemmatimonadota > Gemmatimonadetes > Gemmatimonadales > Gemmatimonadaceae > Pseudogemmatithrix. The sequence continues at coordinate 2,701 of JANNLH010000118.1, forward strand.
ACAGGCAGGTGCTCGCGACCGATTGCGACCTCGTAATCCTCGCCTCGCCACCGGCCTTCCGTGCCGATCACCTGACCGCCGCGGCCAACGCCGGGAAGCACATCTTCACCGAGAAGCCGGTCGCGGTGGACGTGCGCACCGCGCTCCAGGCGATCGCTGCAGCGGACATCGCGAAGGCCAAGGGACTCGGCATCGTCGCCGGCACGCAACGCCGCCACGACCCGCGATACGTCGAGACCATCCGCCGCATCCAGGACGGGGCCATCGGCGAGGTGATCACGGGTCAGGTCTACTGGAACCAAGGCGGACTCTGGAGCCACGCGCGCAAGCCCGAGTGGAGCGACGCCGAGTTCCAGCTGCGCAACTGGCTCTACTACACCTGGGCGTCGGGCGACCACATCGTCGAGCAGCACGTGCACAACATCGACGTGGCCAACTGGGTGATGGGCGGCCACCCCGTCCGCGCCGTCGCGATGGGCGGACGCCAGACGCGCACCGATCCGATCTACGGGCACGGCTTCGACCACTTCGCCGTCGAATACGAGTACGCCGATGGCCGGCGCGTCCTCTCGATGTGCCGTCAACAGGACGGCACGGCGAGCAAGGTCGGCGAGGCATTCCAGGGGACACTCGGCCGCAGCAACGCGTACGACACGATCGAGGGCAGGAACGCGTGGAAGCACGCGCGGCTCGAGGGGATGAACCCGTACGTCGAGGAGCACCGCAACCTCGTCGCGAGCATCCGCGCGGGGAAGCCCCTCAACGAGGGGCGGCAGATCGTGGAGAGCAACCTCACCGCGATCCTCGGGCGCGAGGCCGCCTACACCGGTCAGGCGATCACCTGGGACGAGTTGATGGCCTCGAACCTCGCGATCCTCCCGACGTCGTGGGCCCTCGGACCGCTCGCGACGCCGGCTGTGCCGACACCCGGTGAGACGACGCTGCAGCGCACCTTCAGCGAGGGGTGGTGACATGGAGCGGCGCGACTTCGTGCGCAGCAGTGCGGCCGCGGCGCTCGGCGCAGCGGGACTCGGCGTGAGCGCCGGCGCGCTCGCGGCGGCCACACCGGCGCCGGCGCGCACGGCGGCTCCGGCGTTCGCGCTCGACTACGCACCCCACTTCGGCATGTTCCAGCGTAACGCCGGCGCCGACGTGGTCGATCAGCTGAAATGGATGCACGACCAGGGCTTCCGCTCGCTCGAGGACAACGGCATGCGCGGCCGAGCGGTGGCCGAGCAGGAGCGGATCGGTGCCGAGTTGCGGCGGCTCGGCATGCGGATGGGCGTCTTCGTGCTGAATCCCGAGACCGCGTGGACGACGACCTTCGCCGCGGGCGAGGCCTCGTTCCGCGAGTCGTTCCTCAAGGACGTGGACGCGTCGATCGAGGTGGCCAAGCGCGTGGGGGCGAAGTGGGCGACCGTGGTGATGGGCACGGTGGCGCCGCGGCTCGAGTTCGAGTACCAGACCGCGAACGCGGTCGAGATCCTGCGCGCGGCGGCCGCCCGGCTCGAGCCGCACGGCTTGGTGATGGTGCTGGAGCCGCTCAACCGGCGCGATCATCCGAATCTCTTCCTGACGCGGATCCCGCAGGCGTTCCAGATCTGCCGCGCCGTCAACTCCGCGAGCTGCAAGATCCTGTACGACATCTACCATCAGCAGATCACCGAGGGGAACCTGATCCCCAACTTCGACCGGGCGTGGGACGAGGTGGCGTACGTCCAAGTGGGCGACAATCCGGGCCGGAAGGAGCCGACGACCGGCGAGATCAACTACGCGAACGTCTTCGGGCATCTCAAGCGGAAGGGATTCACCGGGGTCGTGGGGATGGAGCACGGCAACGCGAAGCCCGGAGCCGAGGGTGAGCTGGCGGTGGTCGCGGCGTACCGGAGCGTCGACCCGAGGTAGTGCGTCGGCTCGCCGGAGGCCCGTGCGCCGACCGAACGGCGGTCTACCACAGAGGGCACAGAGGGCACAGAGAACTGCCTAATTGTTGGGGAGTGACGCCCGGAATCGGTTCGGCGCGCAGTTCCCCCAATCAGTTGCCGTTCCGCCCTTCCTCTGTGCCCTCTGTGTCCTCTGTGGTAAAGAGCAGTTGTGGGGCCACCCCTGACCCGGGGCGGGTGTTTCCCGCCTTGCCGCCCCCTGCCCCCTGAGCGATTCTTGCACAATCCAACAGGGGGACACCGCACCATGGGCGCGACCGACGTTTCGGACCCGCGATACTACCATAAGGTCGTCGACTGTCAGTGGGCCTGTCCGGCCCACACGAACGTCCCCGGTTATCTGCGACTGATCGCCCAGGGACGCTACGACGACTCCTACCTGCTCAACCGCGAGTCCAACGTGTTCCCGGGGATCCTCGGACGCACCTGCGACCGCCCCTGTGAGCCAGCGTGCCGCCGCGCACGCGTTGAGGAGAAGCCGGTCGCGATCTGCCGGCTCAAGCGCGTCGCCGCCGACCTGCGCGGCGACATCACCGACCGGCTGCCGAAGGCGCCTGCCGAGCGGAACGGCAAGCGCGTCGCGCTCGTCGGCGCGGGGCCCGCCTCGCTCACCGTCGCCAACGACCTGCTCCCGCTCGGCTACGACGTCACGATCTTCGAACGCAACGCCCAGCCGGGCGGCTTGATGCGGATCAACATCCCGAGCTTCCGGCTCCCGCCGCAGGTCCTCGACGAGGAGTGCGGCTACATCATCGACATGGGCGCGACGATGAAGTACGGCACGCCGGTCGAGAGCCTCAAGGGCCTGCTCGGGCAGGGGTACGACGCGATCTTCGTGGGCACAGGCGCCCCCAAGGGGAAGGAACTCGACATTCCCGGCCGGTGGGACGCCCCGAAGCAGGTGCACATCGGCATCGAGTGGCTCGCCAACGTCCACTTCGGCCATCTGGAGCGCATCGAGCAGCGCGTTCTGATCATCGGCGTCGGCAACACGGCGATGGACTGTTGTCGCACCGCCAGGCGCGTCGGCGCGACCGACGTGAAGGTCATCGCCCGGCGCGGCCGCAAGCACTTCAAGGCTTCTCCATGGGAACTCGAGGACGCCGAGGAGGAGCTGGTGGAAATCGTCGAGAACCACGCGCCCAAGCGCTTCGTGGTCGAGAACGGCACGCTCACCGGGATGGAGTTCGAACGACTCGAATGGAGCGAGGACGCCAAGGGGAAGCAGGTGAGCCGCGTGGTCGAGACGGTCGTCATCCCCTGCGACGCGGTGATCCTGGCGATCGGCCAGGACAACTCGTTCCCGTGGATCGAGCGCGACATCGGCGTGGAGTTCGACCCCAAGTGGGACATGCCGGTCGTCGACAAGACCACGCACCAGTCCACGCGGGCCGGCGTCTTCTTCGGCGGCGATGCGGCCTGGGGCCCCGAGAACATCATCTGGGCGGTGGCCCACGGACACGCGGCCGCGATCTCGATCCACCAGCATTGCCATGGCAACCCGGTCACGGAGCGCCCCGCGCACGGGATGACGCTCGTCAGCGCCAAGGTCGGCATGCACTCGTGGGCGTACGATAACGACTACGACCCCGTCAAGCGCGCCAAGATGCAGCACGAGGAGCTCACGAAGCGCTTCAGCGCGCTGGGCGTCGAGGTCGAGCTGGGCTTCACGCCCGAGCAGGCGGCGGCCGAGGTCGGGCGTTGCCTCAACTGCGACATCCAGACGCACTTCGCCGCGCCTCTCTGCATCGAGTGCGATGCCTGCGTCGATGTCTGCCCCACGAACTGCCTGACGATCACGACGAACTCGACGCCGCTCGAGGAGCTCCGGCTCCGGCTCTCGGCGCCTGCAACGAACCTGTCGCAGGAGGTGTACGTCTCGGAAGCGCTCCCGCAGACCAAGCGCGTGATGGTCAAGGACGAGGACGTCTGCCTGCACTGCGGACTCTGCGCCGAGCGCTGTCCGACGGCGGCGTGGGACATGCGGTTGTTCGACCTCAAACTCCCCTATGCGGGCCCGGTGGCGGTATGAGCGGCATCAACGACTTCGCCTTCAAGATGGGGACGGTGAACGGTACCGGCTCCGCGAGCGCCAACGCGCTGCTGATGCAGGCCATCTTCCGGATGGGGATCCCGGTCACCGGGAAGAACATCTTCCCCTCGAACATCCAGGGACTCCCGACCTGGTACGAGATCCGCGTGAGCCGGGACGGCTATACCGCGCGTCCCTCGGCGGTGGACCTCGTCGTCGCGCTCAACCCGTCCACCTACGCCAGGGACGTCGCGACGGTGCGACCGGGCGGCTATCTCGTCTACGACTCGTCCTGGCCGCTCGATCCCGACCTCGTGCGCGAGGGCATCACGATCCTCGGCGTGCCCTTCGGCAAGATGTGCGTCGAGACGTTCGAGAAGGACCGCGACCGCACCCTGCTGCGCAACATCGCCTACGCCGGCGCGTTGGCCGCATTGCTGTCGATCGACATGGACGTGGTCGGCGCGATGCTCACCGAGAAGTTCGGCAAGAAGCCGCGGCTCCTCGAGGCCAACCACAAGGCGATCAAGCTCGGCTACGACTACGCCAAGGCGCACTTCACCTGCCCCCTGCCGTTCCACCTCGAGAAGATGGATGAGACGCGGGACGCGATCCTGATCGACGGCAACACCGCCTGCGCGCTCGGCGCGGTCTACGCGGGCGCCACGGTCGGCGCCTGGTACCCGATCACGCCGGCGACCGCCCTGATGGAGGCGTTCGCGGGGTTCTGCAAGGAGTTCCGCGTGGACAAGCAGACGGGACTGCACAACTACGCGGTGCTGCAGGCCGAGGATGAACTCGCGGCCGCCGGCATCGTGATCGGTGCGGGATGGGCGGGCGCGCGCGCCTTCACGAACACGTCGGGCCCCGGCATCTCGCTGATGCAGGAGTTCATCGGGCTCGCGTACTATACCGACATCCCGGCCGTCTTCTTCGACGTCCAGCGCTGCGGCCCCGCGACCGGGATGCCGACGCGCACACAGCAGGCGGACTTGATGTCGCTCGCGTATGCGTCGCACGGTGACACCAAGCACCTCGTGCTCTTTCCCGCCAACCCGCGCGAGTGCTTCGAGATGGCGGTCCAGGCCTTCGACCTGGCCGAGCGGTTCCAGACGCCGGTGTTCGTGGCGTCGGACCTCGACATCGGGATGAACGACTGGATGGTGCCCCGGCTCGGATGGGACGACGGCTACCGTCCCGACCGCGGCAAGGTGCTCGACGCCGCCGGGCTCGAGCAGGTCAAGAAGTTCTCGCGTTATCTGGACGTGGACGGCGACGGCATCGCCGCCCGCACGCTCCCGGGCGTGGGCGGCAAGGGCGCCTACTTCGTGCGTGGGTCGGGACACGACAAGCACGCCGCGTACACCGAGGACTCCGATGCGTACCAGGAGGTCGTGGACCGGCTCAAGCGCAAGTTCGCGCACGCGGCCGGCGCGATGCCCAAGCCGGTGATCCACCACCAGCCGGGAGCGGAGGTCGGCCTCGTCACGATCGGCGGCTGCGATGCCGCCGTGCGCGAGGCGGCCGACCAGTTGCGCGCCGAGGGGATCCACGTGGACGTGATGCGCATCCGCGGCTTCCCCTTCGGCGACGAGGTGCACCAGTTCCTCGGACGTCACGAGCACACCTTCGTGGTCGAGCAGAATCGCGATGCCCAGCTGCGCGCGCTGCTCACCATCGAGCTCGGGGTGGCGCGCGACCAGATGACCCCGATCCTCGATTACGGCGGCATGCCGCTCACCGCCAAGGTGGTGGTGGATGCTGTGCGGACCCATCTCGCCGGAGTGCCCGCATGACCTCCATCGCCAAACCCCCTGTCCGGCATCCCAGCTCGCGGACCAATGGGCTCGGGTTGTCGATCCGGGACTACGAAGGGGCGATGTCCACCCTGTGTGCCGGATGCGGGCACGACTCCGTGACCGCGGCCCTCGTGCTCGCCGCCTGGGAGATGGACCTCGAACCGCACCGGGCGGCGAAGATGAGCGGCATCGGCTGCTCGTCCAAGACAACCGCGTACTTCATGAAGCAGTCCCACGGCTTCAACTCCGTGCACGGCCGCATGCCGTCGGTGACCTCGGGCGCCGCGGCGGCCAACCGGGACCTCACCTACATCGGCATCTCCGGCGACGGCGACTCGCTCTCGATCGGACTCGGCCAGCTCTCGCACGCCATTCGGCGCAACGTGAACATGCTCTACGTCCTCGAGAACAACGGGGTGTACGGACTCACCAAGGGCCAGTTCTCGGCGTCGGCCGATGTCGGGTCGACCTCGAAGAAGGGCGAGGCGAACGAACAGTCGCCGATCGATCCGGTGCTGCTGGCGCTGACGCTGGGCGCGACCTTCGTGGCCCGCTCGTTCTCGGGGGACAAGAAGCAGCTCGTGCCGATCCTGAAGTCGGGGATCGCGCATCGCGGCTTCGCGCTCGTCGATGTCATCTCCCCGTGCGTGTCGTTCAACGACCACGAGGGGTCGACCAAGAGCTACGCGTACACGCGCGAGCACGAGGTCGAGGCGGTGCACGCCGATTTCGTGCCGCTGCGACGCGAGATCACGCTCGAGGAGTCCCGCGAGGACGTCAGCGTCGTGCAGCTCCATGACGGCGGCAGTGTCCGGCTCCGGGCGACGGCGGCCGACTACGACCCCACGAATCGCGAATCCGCGTATGCGCACGTGCGGGCCTGCCAGGCGCGCGGGGAGATCGCGACCGGGCTGCTCTTCGTCGATGAGGCGGGGCGCGAGATGCACGACCTGATGCGGACCGTGCCGACGCCCCTCGTGGACGTGCCGTTCGAGCAGCTCTGCCCCGGCAGCAAGGCGCTCGACACGCTGATGGAGCGGTACCGTTAGCTCCGCGGGATCCGGGGCGCGCAGGCTCGCGGCCACCGCGTTGGTGGCGGCCGCCGTCATCGGTTGCGGCGAGTCCACCGCCCCCGACCGGATCGCGGCCGTCGCGGTCTCCGCCACAGCGCCCTCGCTGCTCGTCGGCCCGGGCGGTGGCCAGGCGACGCAGCTGCAGGCCGTCGCCACCACGAGCGGCGGGCGCGCGCGGCCAGGCGTGACGTTCATTTGGGGGTCGAGCAACGCCGGTGTCGCGGGCGTGACCGCCGGTGGCCTGGTCACGGCCGTCGCTCCGGGCACCGCGACCATCAGCGCCACGATCGGCACCGTCGTCGGGAGTACGCTGGTCACCGTGCTTCCCGTGCCCGTGGCGACGCTCACGCTCTCGCGCGACACGCTCGATCTCGCGTCGAGCCCGCTGGCCAACGACATCCACGTCCTGGTCGCCGAACTGCGCGATTCGACGGGCGCGGTGCTGACCGGCCGGTCGGTCACGTGGACGACGACCGCGCCTGCCGTCGCGAGCGTCTCCGCCAGCGGCGTCGTCGAGGCGGTCGGCGGTGGTGCGACGTTCGTGATCGCGTCGAGCGGCCTCCGCGCGGACTCGACGCTCGTCCGCGTCACCCGGACGACCACCCTTCCCGCCGACGCGGACATCGCGATCGTCGATGCGCACTGGACGCAGGGGGTGCAGGACGATGGCGGGTCGATCCCGATGATCCTCGCCGGGCGTGCGGTCGTGCTCAACGCGCTGCTGACCGCGACACGCAGCATCTCCGCGCCCTCGACTCTGGTGCTGCGGCTGCTCGACGGCGGCGGGCAGGTGGTGCGCGCGGACACGGCGCGCGTGATCGTCCCCGCCGGCGTCGTCCCCTCGATGGCCGCGCCGACCGTGCAGTTCCTGGTGCCGAACACTGCGTTGCGCCCGGGCTACTCCTGGCAACTGGTGCGCGATCCGACGGGGGAGCTCCCGGACAGCTCGGTGACGAACGACCGCTTCCCGCGCGGAACGCCGACGGTCCTCCCGGTGGTCGAGGTGCCGCCGCTCCGCATCCGCTTCGTGCCGATCGTCCTCTCGGCGCACGGGAACGTCACGGGGCTCGCGTCGCCGGCGACCCTGCCGGAGTACCTGCGCGTCGTGCGCGCGCTGCATCCGCACGGAGAGATCGAGGCGACCATCGGGACTCCGCTGGTGAGCGCGCAGTCCTTCGGCAGCGGGACGACCGGAGGGTCGTCCACCTTCTGGATCGGCCTGCTGGGCGAGATCGACGCCGCGCGCGTGGCCGATCCCGCGTTCGCCGACGCGCACTGGGTGGGCCTCGTCGCGCCGCCGGGGGGGTTCAACTTCGTGACGTTCGGCGGCTTCGGCTACATCCCCGCGAACGGGGCCTCGTCCGGTCCTGGGACTCGCACGACGGCGCTCGTGCATGTCGGCTGGTTCTTCCGGGAATCGGCCACGCGCGAACTCGTCGCCCACGAACTTGGCCACAACTTCGGTCGCCGCCACGCCCCCTGCGGCGGCGCCGGGGGGCCGGACCCCGCGTATCCTCGCGCTGACGGGACCATCGGGTCGTTCGCGCACGACGTGATCGCCTGGCAGGAGGGACGCGCCACGAGTGCCCCTTCGATCCCCGTCTCGTTCGGTGATGTGATGGGATACTGCACGCCGGTGTGGGCCAGCACCTACACCTATCAGGGGATCCTCGACTTCCGGGGCACCGCGGTGCCGGTCGCGTTGCGCGCCGGTGGGCGGGGCGGCGTGGGCACGGCGCGCGTGATGCGGCGGACGCTGCTGGTGCGCGGCCAGGCGCGCGCCGCCGCGTCCGGCGGCCTTGAGCTCGAGCCCGCGATGGAGCTGGAGATGCCGAGCGCGGCACCGAACGCCGCGACGAGCGCGGCGACGAGCGCGGCAGGCGATCACACGGTGGAGGGCCTCTCAACGGATGGCCGCGTCCTCTTCCGCCAGCCGTTCTCGCTCGCGACCCTCGACCACGACGCGAGTGTGCGTCCGTTCGCAGTCGCCGTCCCACTCGACGCGTCATCGCTGGAGTCGCTGGCGTCGATCACCGTTCGCGGGCCGGCCGGGCAAGCGCGGCTCGAGCGGTCACGCGGGGCGGCGCTCATCCGCGACGGCACGCCGACGGTCGCTACTTCGGGCGGTGGGTCTGAGGTACGCTGCCCGACATCGACCGTCAGCATCGCCGTCCGGGATGCGGCGACCGGCGCGGTGTTGGGGACCGCGAGAGGCGCGGCCCTCCGGTTGCCGTCGGGGCCAATGCGCTCGATCCGCGTCTCCTGCAGCGACGGCGTCCGGACCGCGACCCGCCTCGTCGGGATGCCCTAACCGGCAGACGCCGCCGGCAGTGCGGCGACCATCTCGACCAGTCCAGGCCACGCACTCGGATTGTAGCGCGCGATGGTGCGGAGGTAGTGCATCCCGTCCTCCCCGAACTCGTCCCGCACGACCGTGGCGGCCCGCCCGACGGCGTCGGGACTCGCGAACGGCGGCTCGAGGCTCTCGTCGATCGTCGCGCCGGTGTGCTTGACGCCGGCGGTCTCGAGGAACCGGATCTGGATCGCCGGCTCGAGGTCCACGTAGAGTGCGTGCAGGAGATCGATCTCGTCGTCGGCAGTCTGCACGTTCAGCCGTGCGACCTCACGGGCGAGCCGGTCCACGGGCCAGCTGTTCAGCGTCACGGCGCGGAAGCCGCCGCCGCGCGAGACGAGGCGCTGGATGTAGAGCGCGCGCACGTCCTTCCGTTCGGAGAAGAGGCGCGTCAGCAGTGCGATGCGTCGCGCCGCAGGGAGGGTCCGGTAGAGCGAAGTGGGTGCCATCGGTGAAATCTGGCGAATCAGCCTCACCGATGGCATCCTCCCCGCGAATGTCGCCTCAGGGCGCAGCCGGCGCCGGCATCGGCACGCTCGTGTTGTAGATGTCACGGATGATCATCCACTTGCCATCGGCGCCCTTGCGCCAGATCTCGATGAACTTGCCGCGATCGAAGATGGCCGCGCCGCCGGGCGGTGTCATCGTCATCTCGTAGGTCCCCTGGACCCACGCGAGGTCGCCGTTCCCCTCCAGCGTCACCTGCGCGAACTTCACGCCGCTCAGCGGCGGGAACGACTTGATCACCTCGGCGATCGCCGCCCGGCCGACGACCGGCTCGCTGTTCGGCGCCAGCATGACGGCGTCGTCCGCGTACATGTTGCTCCAGGTCGTCACATCGCCGGCGCTGGCGGCCGCAGCGGCGCTGTCGGCCTTCGCGGCGAGCACGGCGCGGTCCGCGTCCGTGAGACCGGCCGGCGCCGGCGTCGCGCACGCCACGCCGAGAGTGGCCAGCAGGACCGCGAGGGCTGCGTGTCTGGCGGCGCGCGGGATACCGATCGTCATGAGACCTCCAAGCGCGGCTCTGACGGGGCGCCGATGGCGACGGGAGCGGAGAGCCGACGACCCTCCCGCGCGGAGAACGTGCAGAGGCCCGGCTCGGCGCGCAAGCGAAGGGCGCCGCCGCCTCAGGCCGAGCCCGACCACTCCTTCACCTCGACCTTCGTCGCGCTCGCCCGGATGTAGTCCCGGTTGAGATGCATGATCGCGTCGATCGAGATCCCCTTCGGGCAGGCCTCCTGGCACTCGCCGAACAGCGTGCACCCGCCGAAGCCCTCGAGGTCCATGCGCTCGACCATCGCCAGCGCGCGCCGCTTCCGCTCGGGCTGGCCCTGTGGCAGCGCGCCGAGATGCGCGACCTTGGCGGCCGTGAACAGCGAGGCCGACGCGTTCGGGCAGGCCGCCACGCAGGCGCCGCAGCCGATGCAGGCCGCGTTGTCCATCGCGAGGTCCGCGTCGGGCTTCGCGATCGGCAGCGAGTTGGCGTCCTGCGGTGTCCCCGTCGGCGCCGAGATGAAGCCGCCCGCCTGGATGATCCGGTCGAACGCGCCGCGATCGACGACCAGGTCCTTCACCACCGGGAACGCGCGCGCCCGCCAGGGCTCGATCCAGATCGCGTCGCCGTGCTTGAAGCTGCGCATGTGCAGCTGGCACGCGGTCGTGAGCTTCATCGGCCCGTGCGCGGCGCCGTTGATCATCAGCCCGCACGACCCGCAGATCCCCTCGCGGCAGTCGTGGTCGAAGGCGATCGGCTCCTCCCCCTTCTCGATCAGGCGCTCGTTGACGACATCGAGCATCTCGAGGAAGCTCATGTCCGGCGAGATGCCCGGTGCCGCGTACTGCTCCATCCGGCCCGGCGCATCCGGCCCCTTCTGGCGCCAGACGTGCAGCGTGAGATCCATTGTGGCGGAGGATCCGTGAGCCGTCGTGCCCGCAGTCGTGCCTGCCGTCGGCACCGCCGCCGCGCCCGTCGCGCTCACTTGTAGCTCCGCGTGCTGAGGTGGACGTTCTCGAAGGTCAGCGGTTCCTTGTTCAGGATCGGCGGCTTCCCTTCCCCGGCGTACTCCCAGGCCGCGACGTAGGCGAAGCGTTCGTCGTTGCGCATCGCCTCGCCATCCGGCGTCTGGTACTCCGTCCGGAAATGCCCGCCGCAACTCTCCTCGCGCTCCAGCGCGTCGAGGCACATGAGCTCGCCGAACTCCAGGAAGTCGGCGACTCGGCCGGCCTTCTCGAGCGACTGGTTCAGCTCCGCGCCCGAGCCCGGCACCTTCACGTTGCGCCAGAACTCCTCGCGCAGCTTCGGGATCTCCGCGAGTGCCTGCCTGAGCCCGGCCGCATCGCGCGCCATCCCGCACCGGTCCCACATGATCTTCCCGAGCTCGCGGTGGAACGAGTCCACCGTGCGCTTGCCGTTGATCGACAGCAGCCGGCGCGTGCGCGCCTCGACCGCCGCCTTCGCCGCCTGGAACTCGGGATGGTCGGTGGTGACCTTCTCGAGCTTCGCGCTCGCGAGATAATCGCCGATCGTGTACGGGATCACGAAGTAGCCGTCCGCCAGGCCCTGCATCAGCGCGCTCGCGCCGAGCCGGTTGGCGCCATGGTCCGAGAAGTTCGCCTCGCCGAGCACGTGCAGGCCGGGGATCGAACTCATCAGGTTGTAGTCCACCCAGAGCCCGCCCATCGTGTAGTGCACCGCCGGGTAGATCCGCATCGGGCGCGCGTACGGGTCCTCGTCGGTGATGCGCTGGTACATCTCGAAGAGGTTGCCGTAGCGCTCCTCGATCGCCTGCCGCCCGAGCCGCTTGATGGCGTCGGCGAAGTCGAGATAGACGCCGCGACCGCCGGGGCCGACCCCGCGCCCGTCGTCGCAGGCTTCCTTGGCGGCCCGCGAGGCGATGTCGCGCGGCGAGAGGTTGCCGAAGCTCGGGTACTTCCGCTCGAGATAGTAGTCGCGGTCCTCCTCGGAGATCGCGGACGGCTCCTTGGCACAGTCCTCACGCCGCTTCGGCACCCAGACGCGTCCGTCGTTGCGGAGCGACTCCGACATCAGCGTCAGCTTCGACTGGTGCTCGCCGGCGACCGGGATGCAGGTCGGGTGGATCTGCGTGAAGCAGGGATTCCCGAACGCCGCGCCCTTCTTGTACGCGCGGTAGGTCGCCGTGACGTTGCAGCCCTTGGCGTTGGTCGAGAGATAGAAGACGTTCCCGTACCCGCCGGTCGCGAGGATCACCGCATCGGCCGCGTGCGACTCGACCTCGCCCGAGATCATGTCGCGCACGATGATGCCGCGCGCCTTGCCGTCCACGAGCACGAGCTCGAGCATCTCGTGGCGCTCGTACATCGTCACGCCCCCGCGCGCGATCTCCTTCTCCAGTGCCTGGTAGGCGCCGAGCAGCAGCTGCTGGCCGGTCTGCCCGCGCGCGTAGAAGGTGCGCGAGACCTGGGCGCCGCCGAACGAGCGGTTGGCCAGCATCCCGCCGTACTCGCGCGCGAAGGGCACCCCCTGCGCCACGCACTGGTCGATGATATCGACCGAGACCTGCGCCAGCCGGTAGACATTCGCCTCGCGGGCGCGGAAGTCGCCGCCCTTGATCGTGTCGTAGAAGAGCCGCTGCACCGAGTCGCCGTCGTTGCGGTAGTTCTTCGCGGCGTTGATCCCGCCCTGCGCGGCGATCGAGTGCGCGCGGCGCGGCGAATCCTGGAAGCAGAAGCAGCTGACGATGTAGCCGAGCTCCGAGAGCGTGGCGGCCGCCGAGGCGCCCGCGAGGCCGGATCCGACCACGATCACCGAGTATTTCCGCTTGTTCGCCGGGTTCACCAGCTTCATCTCGAAGCGGTGCTTGTCCCACTTCTCGGCCAGCGGGCCGGCCGGGATCTTGGCGTCGAGCTTGAGGGTCACGTGGGACTCACCGTCGGCGATTCGTTCACGTTGGTCAAGAGAGGATCCCGAGCATCACGGCCACGGGGATCACGGTGAATCCGGCCCAGACGACGACGGCGATGGCGAGCGCGAACTTGCGCTGGATCGGCGTCGGCGACGGCTTGGCGAGGCCGAGCGTGCGGAAGCCCGCCCACGCGCCGTGGTAGAGGTGCAGCCCAAGTGCGGCCATCGCGACGATGTAGAAGAGCGACACCCACCAGACCTTGAACCCGAGGATCACGTTGCCGTAGACCCCGTGCGGTGAGAACCAGGGGCTGATCGCAGACCAGCCGACCGTGAAGTGCAGAATGTGGAAGACGATGAACGCCGCCAGCACCACGCCGCCCAACCGCATCGTGCGCGACGCCAGCGTGGAGACCTGCGGCTCGCGCCTGGCGTACTCCTCGGGCCGCGCGCGCCGGTTGATCATCGTCAGCTGATACGCCGCGACGATGTGCAGCACCGCCATCGTGATCAGGCCGAGCCGCGCGACCCAGAGCAGTTCCATCGACGTCTTCAGCAGCGCGGCGTAATGGTTCATCACGTCGGCACCGAGGAACATCTGCAGGTTGCCGGCCATGTGCAGGAACACGAAGGCCACCAACCCGATCCCGGTCACCGCCATCACGGCCTTCTTCCCCACGGTCGACGCCCAGAACCCTCCGATCCAGCTCATCGCGGGCTAGAGCTTCACGACCGACATCGGCTCGCGCACGGCCTGCGCGCTCTTCTCGAGCGCGGTGCGCTCGTCGGCGGTGAGCGTCACCTCGAGCACCCGCTCGAGTCCCTTGCGGCCGAGCTTGACCGGCACGCCGAGGAAGAGCCCCTGCATCCCGTACTCGCCCTCGAGCCAGGCCGAGCAGGGGAGGATGCGCTTCTGGTCGTTCACGATCGCCTCGACCATCTGCACCGCACCAGAGGACGGCGCGTAGTAGGCCGACCCCGTCTTGAGGTGCTTCACGATCTCGGCACCGCCGTTCCGCGTGCGATCGACGATCGCGTCGAGGGTCGCCTTGTCCATCAGCTGCGTGATCGGGATGCCCGAGACCGTCGTGTAGGAGATCAGCGGCACCATCGTGTCCCCGTGGCCGCCGAGCACCATCGCCTGGATGTCGCGCACGCTGACGTCGAGCGCGGTCGCGAGGAAGGCGCGGTAGCGCGCCGTGTCGAGCACCCCGGCCATGCCGATCACGCGCTCGCGCGGGAACCCGGTCGCCTCCTTGGCCACCCAGCACATCACGTCGAGCGGGTTCGAGACGACAATCACGATCGCATGCGGCGACGTACGCTTGATGCTCTCGCCGACCGACTTCACGATGCCGGCGTTCGTGTTCAGCAGGTCGTCGCGCGACATCCCCGGCTTGCGCGCGATGCCCGCCGTGATCACGACGATGTCCGATCCCTCGGTCTCGTCATAGCCGTTCGTGCCGATCACGCGGGAGTCGAAGCCCTCGATCGGCGCCGACTGCCACTGGTCGAGTCCCTTCCCCTGCGGGATCCCCTCCGCCACGTCCACCATCACGACGGTGCGGGCGAGTTCCTTCTCGGCGATGCGCTGCGCGGCGGTCGCGCCGACGTTGCCGGCGCCGACGACCGTGATCTTGTTGACCATGACGATGGGGGTGGTTTCGGGTTCTCGTTGGAGCAGCTTGGGACCTGCCGGGGACCAGATCGACCGATGCAAGTTACACGGCCGGGCGGGCAGATTCTACGGTGCGCGGGGCGCCGCCGGACGTGCCGCGACCGAGTCGCTGGACGGGTCCGGACCGCGTCGCAGCGTGAAGCGGGCGGGATTCCCGATCCGCAGCCATCGCCGGCCGTCCTGGACCGTGAGCATCGCCGGCTCCGGGTGCAGGAAAAGGCCGTCCGCGTCGGTCGTGTCGAGGGCCACCATCCCCTCCAGGTCGCCGACCTCGCTCACGCGCGGGTCGGTCTTTGCCACCGCGTCCCCGTAGACGATGCCGAGGTCCAGCAGGTAGGGTTCGCTCCCGAGGCCGACGACCTTCGCGCGGCGCACGAGCCGGTCGTAGGAGACGCCCGTGTTCTCGCCGAGTCGGTCGTAGACGGCGGGATCCGCCGTGGTGTAACGCCCTTCGCCGATCGCCAGCACCGCGTCGAGGAAGACGGCCGCATTGTACGTCCGGAGGCGCTGCTTCTGCGGATCGCCCGGGAGCGCTCCGGCCTCGATCAGCACCGTGCTCGTGCCCCAGGTCTGCACGAGGTCGCCGAAGGCGCGCGGATTGAATCCGTCGTCGTAGCGCGCGATGCGCCCCGGGATGACGGTTGCGAGGTTGGTCGCCATCCGCGACGCGACAAGCCGTGCGCGGCTCCGCACCGCGTCGTAGGTGCCCTTCGAGTCGATCGCCGGCGCCAGCACCGCGACCGCGGCCTGCAGACCGGGACGTCCGGCCGTCTGCCGCGCATTCTGGTCGTGCAGGTTGAATCCGAAGGCCGGCTTGAGCCGGTCGTGCAACGCCTTCAGCGCACGCGCCTCCGGACTGGAGAGCCGCCGCGCGTCGCGGTTGACGTCCACGCCGAGCGCGTTCTGGCGCTGGAAGAGTTCGGCGCCATCGGGGTTGAGCATCGGTACGAGCGTGAGCGTGACCACGGAGAGCAGACGCGCGCGGAGCGGATCGGGCAGCGTGTCCGCGAGCCACGCCGCCAGGTCGAGCAGCGCGAGTGACGCGGTGGACTCGTCGCCGTGCATCTGCGACCAGGCGAGGACGCTGACGGGGCCGGTGCCGACGGTGATCGCGACGAGCGGACGACCCTGCACCGACGCGCCGATCCGTTCCACGCGGAATCGGGGCGAGGCGAGCGGGGTGGCGAGCGCGCCCCAGTAGGCGTTCGGCGTGAAGCGGCGCGTGGTGATGGCGGTCTGACGGTAGCGCTCGGCGATCGCGAGGGCTTCCGGGAAGCAGCACGGGTCCGGGGGGACGGGGGCCGGGAGGGACGGGGCCTGGGGGGTGCAGGCGAGCATCGTGAGCACTGCAACCGCGATCACCACAGAGGGCACAGAGGGCACAGAGGGCACAGAGGAGGAGCGAGGCATGTGGTCCTTGCGGGGAGCGCGGGGGAGCGACTCGATGACGCGGCTAGCCGCCGACCTGCGAGAGTGCGCGCAGTCCGCCGACCTGGAGCTTGAGCAGCTGGTGCTCGAGCGGCTTCTCGGCGAGTGCTTGAACGAAAAGTGGCGCGAGCGGCTCGGCGCGGCGGAGCGGATCGCGCAGGTTCACCTCGTGATCCCCGTACAGGCAGGTGCGGAGGCGACCATCGGCCGTGAGGCGCACGCGGTTGCAGGTGCCGCAGTAGGTGTGCGTCATCGGCGTGATCACGCCCACCGACCCCGGTGCGCCCGCCAGACGATGGTACGCCGCCGGCCCGTTGCCACGTGCCGGGCCGTCCGCCGCGCGCAGATCTCCCAGCGTGGCGATCCGCGAGAGGAGCTCCTCGCTCGGCACGACGTGATCGCCGGTGAGATGCGCCATCTCCCCCACCGGCATCAGCTCGATGAACCGCACGTGCACCGGCAGCGCGAGCGTGAGCCGCGCGAAGTCGAGCACCTCGTCGTCGTTGATGCCGCGCATGACGACCACGTTCAGCTTCACCGGCTCGAGTCCGGCCTCGAGCGCTGCGCGCACCGCGACCTCCGGCTCGAAGCCGAGGTTCCGCCGCGCGATCGCCGCGATGCGCTCGGGGCGCAGCGAGTCGGCGGAGATGTTGACGCGGTCGAGTCCCGCCGCGCGCAGATCTGCCGCCATCGCCGGCAGCTTCACGCCATTCGTCGAGAGCGCGATGTCCTCGATGCCGGGCACGGCCTTGAGCATCCGGACGAGCGTCACGAGGTCCGGACGGATCGTGGGCTCGCCCCCGGTGATCCGCAGGCGACGGAGCCCCAGCGGCGCCAGCTGCCGCACGACCTCGGTGATCTCCTCGTAGGTGAGGATCTCCTGCTTCGGGAGCCAGTCGAGCCCCTGCTCCGGCATGCAATAGACGCAGCGGAAGTTGCAGCGGTCGGTGACCGAGATGCGCAGGTACTCGATCGAGCGGCCGTGCTGGTCGCGCAGCGCGGGCGCACGCGTCGCGCCGAGGTCGTGGGTCGTGTCGCTCACGGCGCCCCCGCCGTCGCATGCGGCCGCGTCGGGTCCACCCACTCGCGCGTCCCGTCGGCGTAGTGTTCCCGCTTCCACACCGGCACGCGACGCTTGATCTCCTCGATCAGGTAACGCTGGGCGTCCATCGCCGCCGCACGGCGCGCGTGCGACACGGCGATCACGATGCTCGCCTCGCCGAGCGTGAGGGTGCCGATGCGATGCTCGACCACCACCTGCTCGCATCCGAATCGCGCCGCCGCCTCGGCGACGATCGCGGCGAGCTCGCGCTCCGCCATCGCCCCGTAGGCCGTGTAGTCGATGCCGGTGACCTCCCGGCCCGCGTTCACGCGGCGCACCGTGCCGACGAAGAGCGTGGACGCGCCCGACGCGGTGGACGCGACCTCCGCGAGGAGGACCGTCGGATCAAGCGGGCGGTCCACGATCGCCGACCGCACGCGCTCAGCCCCCCGCCACCGGCGGGATGATCGCGATCTCGTCGGACAAGGAGACCGTCGCATCGGCGCGAGCGTAGCGGTGGTTCACGGCGACCATCGGCTTGGGGAGGACCCGGCCGACGGCGAGCGCCGACACCGACGCCAGGACATCCGCAACCCGCGCCCCGACAGGCACTTCCACCTGCACGGACGACCCGAGCGCATCGGCCCACGACGCGAAGAGGAGGACGGTGAGGTTCATGCTTGGAGAATAACCTCCCGAGGCGGGTTCGTGCCCGGTCCGAGGGGATGGCGGTCGGGCTGGGTTCTCAGCGGCGTTCACCACAGAGGGCACAGAGAGCACAGAGGACCTGCGAACGCCGAGACCAAGAACGGCCAAAGACTTTGAAGGGGGTGCGCCCGGACGGTTCGTCCGCGCGCACCCCCAAAGTACTTGCAGTTCTCTGTGCCCTCTGTGCCCTCTGTGGTGAAACGCCGTTCCAGGCCCCACCCCGACCCTCAGCCTAGGCCTCTGCCTCGATCTCCAGGTCCGCCACGAGAGCCCGCAACTCCTTGGAGGGCTTGAACACAGGCACCGGACGCGCCGAGACCTCGACGGGCGCACCGGTCCTCGGATTCCGCGCCATGCGGGTCTTCCGATTCCGGATCTTGAAGGTGCCGAATCCCCGAACCTCGATGTTGTGCTGCTCCTTGAGCGCGTCCTTGATCGCGTCCAGGAAGGCATCCACAACGCGCGCGCAGTCCTTCTTGGAGATCATCGGCCCGGAGGTCTGGGCGATGGACTCCGTGACGCGCTCCACGAGGTCTGCTTTGGTCATGGACATGACGAGGGTTGGGTTGGCGCGGGGTCCGATGCTGTAAGTTCGTCCAGTCTAGGACGTTACGTGTTGAGTGTCAAGCGGTTGCGCACCCGATGGCGCGCCGGCAAGACAGCGCCTCGGGGCGTCAGCGGGCTCCGGCGAGGGCTCCAAGGAACTCGTCGAAGTGGGGTACGGCGTCGTGCGGGCCGGGAGCGGCCTCAGGGTGGTACTGGACGCCGAAAACGGGCAGGTGGCGATGCCTGAGGCCTTCCACGGTGCCGTCGTTCAGGTTCACGTGCGTGACGCGGAGATCCGGGGCCCCCGGAATGCCCTCCTCGGTCCCCTCCACCGCGAAGCCGTGGTTCTGGCTGGTGATCAGCACGTCTCCCGAGGCGAGGTCCTTCACGGGGTGATTCCCGCCGCGGTGGCCGTACGGCAGCTTCTTCGTCCGGCCGCCGAAGGTGAGGCCCAGCAGCTGGTGTCCGAGGCAGATCCCGAACACCGGAACCCCCGACTCGGCGATCGTCCGGATGGCCTCGGGCGCGTAAGTCACGGCCTCCGGATCGCCCGGACCGTTCGACAGGAACACCCCGTCCGGCTTCTGCGCCAGCACGTCCATCGCCGAAGTCGTGGAGGGCACGACGGTCACCCTGCATCCGCGAGCCTCGAACATCCGCAGGATGTTGCGCTTGATGCCGAAGTCGTACGCGACGATGTGATGCGGCGCCTTCGCGTCGCCCCACGCGTAGCTCTTCTCGGTCGTCACGCGCGACGCCAGATCGAGACCCGACATCGAGGGGCACGCCGCCAGCGTATCGCGGTCCGCCTGCGTGGGCTCGAGTCCGGCGCCGATGAGGCCGCGGAGCACACCCACCGTCCTCAAGTGTCGCGTCAGACGACGCGTGTCAACTTCTGACAGGATAGGAACGTGCGCACTCGCAAGCCAAGGTTCGAGCCCCTGCTCCGCGCGCCAGTTCGAGTAGGGCTCGGAGAGCTCACGCACCACGACGCCGGCGATCTGCGGCCGTGACGACTCGGGATCCTCGCTGTTCACCCCGTAGTTGCCGATCATCGGGGCGGTCATCACGACGATCTGTCCACGATACGACGGGTCGGTGAACGTTTCCTGATAGCCACTCATGCTCGTCGTGAAGACGACCTCCGCGGCGGACGGCGCGGCGAGCGGGGCGTGGAGTCGGCCGAGAAAAAGGGTCCCATCCTCGAGGAGGAGGAACCCCGGTGCTGCGAAGGGCGCGGAAGCGCTCACGGTCAGGGCTGGGGCGGAGGGGTGGTCGGGGGCGTCGGGGCCGGCGCGTTCTGGAGAGGTACCGCAGAAGGCGTGCCGCCCGCAGGGGCGGCCGGCGACGTCACCGGGGCCTGACCCGCGGGCGCGAGCGCGCGGTCGAGGATCGAGGTCGGAGCGTTGGAGCGGCTCGACATGATCTGCAGCACGAACGCGAGGAAGATGAAGATGCCGCCGCACCACCAGCTCGCCTTCGTGAGGATGTTGCCGGCCTGGCGCGTGCCCATGAAGGCGTCGGACGAGGACGAGGCACCACCGAAGCTCGCCGCCAGCCCGCCACCCTTACCCGCCTGGAGTAGCACGGCGGTGGCGAGGACGATCGCGTCGATGATGAGCAGGACGATCAGGAAGGTATACATGCGGTCAGCCGGAGTCGGAAACGGTTAAGTCTTGGAGAATACTGGAGTTAGTGCGCCCGGTCAAGCCGTCCGGTCCAGGGTCAGGTTCTCGCGATCGCGAGCCACTGCTCCGGATCGAGGCTCGCGCCCCCCACCAGCACGCCGTCCACCTCGCTGGCCGCGAGCAGGGCCTCCACGTTCGAGCGATTCACCGATCCACCGTAGAGGATCGGGACGGCCGCGCCGCGCTCCCCGAGCAGCGACTTGAGCTCAACCCGGATCGCCTCGTGCACGGTGCCGGCGTCGGCTGGCGTGGCGTTCCGGCCCGTTCCGATGGCCCAGACCGGTTCGTAGGCGACCATCGAGGTGGCGACCTGCGACGGATCGATCTTCGCGATCGCGGCGCGAAACTGCCGCTTCACCACCGCAAGCGTCTCACCGCCCTCGCGCTCCGCGAGCGTCTCACCGACGCAGATCATCGGCGTGAGTCCCGCGCGGACCGCGGCCGCCACCTTGAGCCCGGTCTCCGCGTCGGTCTCGCCGAACACATGACGGCGCTCCGAATGCCCCACCAGCGCGTGGCGCGCACCGGCGGATCGCGCGAGCGAGCCCGACGTCTCGCCCGTGAACGCGCCCTTGTCCTCCCAGTGGATGTTCTGCACCCCCACCTCGAGGTCCTGCCGCTCCTTCACCGCCTGCACGACGACGTGGAGCGACACCGCGGACGGGAAGAACAGCACGCGCCGGTCCTGCTGCCGCGCGTACTGCGCCGTGAACGTGCGCATGAACGCCGCGGCATCGGCCGGGGCCTGGTTCATCTTCCAGTTCGCTGCGAATACCAGGGATCTCATCGGACTCTGCTGTTGTGAGGAGCTTCAGTTGACCAGTTCACCACAGAGACACGGAGGAACGGAGGAAGGACGGAGACGACCTGGGAGGCGCTGAGGCGCGACCGCGACGGACGCAAGTCCGCGCCACGGCGCCTCCGATGTTCCTCCGTCTCTCCGTGTCTCCGTGGTGAATACACGAAGCTCAACTCCGCAGGTCGAGCGCGGCGACCCCGGGCAGGACCTTTCCCTCGAGGAACTCGAGCGACGCCCCGCCACCGGTGGACACGTGCGACATCGCCGAGGCCAGCCCGGCGCCCTCGACCGCGGCCGCCGAATCGCCGCCGCCGACGATCGTCGTCGCCCCGCGTTTCGTCGCTTCGGCCATCGCGTTCGCGACCGCCATGGTGCCCTGGTCGAAGGGCGGGGTCTCGAACACCCCCATCGGTCCGTTCCAGATGATGGTCTTCGCCGCCGCGATCGCGCGGGCATACGACACGGCCGTGTCGGGCCCGATGTCGAGCATCATCTCGTCCGCGGGGATCGCATCGCGCCTGACCGCGTGCGCCTTGGCGCCTGCCGCGATCGCCGGTGCGCAGATCGCGTCGTGCGGCAGCGTCAGCCGGAATCCCGCGCGCGCGAGCAGGTCGGTGGCCATCTCGACGCGGTCGTCCTCGACCAGCGACGTCCCGGTCTCGAACTCCATCGCCTTGTAGAAGGTGCAGGCCATCGCGCCGCCGACCAGGATCCCGTCCACCTTCGGCAGCAACGCCTCGATGACGTCGATCTTCCCCGAGATCTTCGACCCCCCGAGGATCGCGATGAACGGGCGCTTGGGCTTCTCGAGCGCGCCGCCGAGATACTCGAGTTCCTTCTGCATCAACAGGCCGGCCACCGCGGGGCGCAGGTGGCGCGTCACGCCCTCAGTCGAGGCGTGCGCGCGGTGCGCGGCACCGAAGGCATCGTTCACGTACAGATCGCCGAGTCGGGCGAACGCCTTGGCGAGCGTGTCGTCGTTCTTCTCCTCGCCTGCCTCGAATCGCGTGTTCTCGAGCAGGCAGAGCTCGCCGTCCTTGAGCGCGCGGCTCGCCGCCTCGGCCTCGGCGCCGACCACCTGCGGCACGAAGGTCACGGGCACGTCCGTTCCGAGCAGCTCCCGGAGACGGTCCGCCACGGGGGCGAGTGAATACCTCGCTTCCGGCCTTCCCTTCGGGCGACCGAGGTGCGAGCAGAGCACGAGACGCGCGCCCACCTTCCGCAGCGTGAGCAGCGTCGGGATCGCGGCGCGGATGCGCGTGTCGTCGGCGACGCGGCCATCCGCGCCGAGCGGCACGTTGAAATCGACGCGCACGAGGACGCGCTTGCCCCGCACCTCCGCGGGGGCGAGGTCCGTGATGGTCCGGGTGTTCATCAGCGGGAGCGCGTGGGTCGCGACAGGCTCAGAGATCCTTGCCGACGAGCGCGATCAGGTCCACGCACCGCGACGCGTAGCCCCACTCGTTGTCATACCAGCCGGACAGCTTGACCATCGTCCCATCGATCACGTTCGTGCTCCTGGAGTCGAGCGTGCACGACGCGGGGTTGCCGATATAGTCCACCGAGACGAGCTCCTCCTCGGTGTACGCGAGGATGCCCTTGAGCCCGCCCTCGGACGCCGCCTTGAACGCCGCGTTCACCTCGGCGATCGTCGTGGGTCGCTCGACTTCGACCGTGAGCTCGGTGAGCGAGACGTCCGGGGTCGGTACGCGGATCGCGATGCCGTCGATCTTCCCCTTCACCTCGGGGATCACGAGGGCGGTCGCCTTGGCCGCGCCGGTCGTCGTCGGGATCATCGAGATCGCGGCCGCGCGGGCCCGCCGCAGGTCCTTGTGTGGCAGGTCGAGGATGCTCTGGTCGTTCGTGTAACTGTGGATCGTCACCATCGCGCCGTGGCGGAAGCCGAAGGCGTCGCGGACGACTTTCACCATCGGGGCGAGGCAGTTGGTCGTGCACGAGGCGTTGGAGATGATCGTGTGCTTCGCCGCGTCGTACTTGTCGCTGTTGACGCCGAGCACGAGCGTGATGTCCTCGCCGGTCGCGGGCGCCGAGATGATGACCTTCTTCGCGCCGGCGGTGAGATGCTTGCGCGCATCATCGGCCTTGGTGAAGCGGCCGGTGCTCTCGACCACGAGGTCCACCCCGAGGGCCGTCCAGGGGAGCAGCGCGGGATCCTTCTCCTTGAGGACCTTGATCTGGTCGCCGTCCACCGTGATTGAGTCGGCGTCGTGCGTCACCGTGCCACCGTAGATGCCGTGCACCGAGTCGTACTTGAAGAGGTGCGCGAGGGTCTTCGTGTCGGTGAGGTCGTTGACCGCGATGAAGTTCACGTTCGCGCCCGTCTCCTTGGCGGCGCGGATGATCTGACGACCGATGCGGCCGAAGCCGTTGATGCCGACGCGGATCTTTCCAGACATCGTGATGATGCTCCAGGTGGATTTCAGCGGTCGCCGCTCGCGCGGGCGCGGCCGAAGGTCAGGTAGCTCAGGGTGCGTGCGCCCGCCGCGAAGAGCGCGCTCGCGCAGGCGTTGAGGGTGGCGCCGGTGGTGAGCACATCGTCCACGAGGATCAGGTGCCGTCCCCGCAGGCGCTGCGCCTCGCTTGGCTCGGCAAGAAACGCACCGTGAACGTTCGCCAGTCGTTCCCCGGGAGTCAATCGCGTCTGCGACGGTGTGGCGCGGACGCGCCGCAACACGTCGTCCCACACCGGGACGTCCCAGTGCACCGCGACTGCACGCGCGATCCGCTCGGCCTGGTTGAACCCCCGCGCGCGCTGCTTCACCGGGGCGAGCGGGACCGGCACGAGCGCTGCGCGCTCCGCCACCACGTCGGCGGGCCAGTCGAGCCGCGAGAGCCGCAGTGCGATCTCACCGGCGACCGCCGGCCAGCCGTCATACTTCAGCGCGGAGAGGATCGCGCTCCCCACCGGGTCCGGTACCCAGCAGAGCGAGCGTGCGCTCCGCACGTAGGGCGGAAGGAGGGCGCAGCCGCTGCACGCCCCGCGCGCGCGACGCGGATGCCCGCAGCGCGCGCAGCGTGGCGACGGGAGCAGCGGCACCCGCACCCAGCAACGGCCGCAGATCAATCCGCCGTCGCTGTCGTCGAGGGCATCCTCGCACGCCGCGCAGACGCGGGGCAGCACGAACTGCGCGAGCGCCCGCGCGGCCGCGCGCGCGCGGGTCAGTCGCGGATGGACCGCCACATGGCCTCGCGGTCCGGCGGGGTGCCGAACCACCGCTCGAACGCGAGCGCCCCTTGCTCCACCAGCATCGGGAGGCCGTCGTCCGCGCGGAGGCCGCGCGCGCGGCAGGCCTTCACCCACGGCGTGCGGCCGCGGCGGTAGGTGAGGTCGAGCACGTACGTGCCGGCCGCGATCGAGCCCGGGGCGATCGGCATCAGCGTCCCCTCGAGGCCCAGGGGCGTCGCGTTGACGATCAGTTGCGCGCCCTCCGTGGCCTCGATCTCGCCGGCGACCGCCGTGCAGGTCTCGGGGAAGCGCGCCGCGAGCTGCGTCGCGCGCTGGGGCGTGCGCGCGTGGATGCGGACGCGACTGCCGCTCCAGCCCTCGACCGCCGCGCAGACCGCGGCCGCGGCCCCGCCGGCGCCAAGCAGTGCCACGGTGAATCCCGCGGGCCGCGCGCCGACCAGGCGCTCGATCGCCGAGTCGAATCCGCCGACATCGGTGTTGTCGCCGACGAGACCGCCGTTCTCGGACCAGAAGGTATTCACCGCGCCGACCCGCTCCGCGAGCGGCGTGCGTCGCGCACACATCGCGGCCACCGCTTCCTTGTGCGGGACCGTCACGTTCCCCGCGGCGCGCGCATCGGCCAGCAAGCCGGCCATCGCCGGCAGGTCCGCGGGCGCGACGTCCAGCGCTTCGTACTGCAGCGGGATGCCGGCGGCCGCCAGCGCGGCGTTCTGGAAGGTCGGCGACAGCGAATGCGCGACGGGATGACCGAGCAGGACCAGTCGTCCCGGGAGCTCCCTCATGCGTCGTCCGTGCCGCGTTCGGCGGCGAGGCGCTCGAAGACGCGCGTGATCTCGGCGGAGAGTTCGTCGAAGGTCGCGCGATACGTGTCGAGGTCGCCCCCGAACGGGTCCATCACGGCGCGGCCGTCCCGCGAGCGGGAGGCGAAGTCGGTCAGCAGGTGCGACTTCCCCTCGCCGCCGAGCACGACCGCGCGATCCCGGTGGTGCGGGCTCATCACGAGCACGAGGTCCGCCGCCGCGACGAGTTCACTCGAGAGCACGCGGGCCCGGTGATGTCCGAGATCGACCCCGTGCTCCATTGCGACGAGCAGCGCGCCGTCCGAGGCTGCCGCTCCCTCCCACGCGCTCGTCCCCGCGCTCGACACGCGCACGTCCTCCAACCCGAGCTCCGAGGCGACGCGGCGGGCGATCGCCTCGGCCATCGGGCTGCGGCAGGTGTTGCCGGTGCAGACGAACAGGACGTGCATGCTCACGAATCTACTGGTCTCCGATGAGGTCCGGCACACTCTCGCGCAGCGCCCCGGCGCTGATGGCGCCCGGACGGATGACGCGCGGACGGGCTCCCGTGCAATCGACGACGGTCGAGGCCGGTGAGGGCGCCAGCCGGCCGCCGTCGAGCAGGAGCAGCTCGCCGGAGCCGATGGCGGGTCCCCACTGCTCCAGGATCTCGGACGAGGCCGTCGCCGCCGGCGAGCCGGGGAGGTTCGCCGACGTGCTCGTGATTGGGTCGCCGAGCGCCGCGATCAAGCGCTGCAGGCCGGTGTGCGGGGTCCACCGCACCGCGATGCCCCCCTCGGGCCCGCGCAGCCGGTCGGGGATCCGGCGCTCTCCGCCCGGCAGGACCAGCGTGAGCGGACCGGGCCAGTGCCGCGCCGCGAGCATCGACGCCGAGGGCGTGAGATGCACGCCCAGCCGCGCGAGCATCGGGGTATCGCTGATCAGCAGCAGGAAGGGCTTCGCGGGCGGGCGGCGCTTCAGCGTCACGAGCCGCTCGACGGCGTCGCGGTCGATCATCGTGCCGAAGCCGTAGACCGTCTCGGTCGGGTACGCGAGCACGCGTCCTTCCTGCAGGTGCGCGAGGGTGCCGCGCAGCGCCGCCTCCACCTCCTCGGCCGACCAGAACGGGATCCCGCGGTGCTCGGCCATCGCCTACTCCGGCAGCGGCGCGAGCGCGTCGGCCCGCGCGAAATCGGCCTCCGCGGTCACCTTGAGGGCGCGTTCACTCCCCTGCACCACGAACACCGGGAGGCCCAGCGCCTCGCAGAGCGCGGCGTCGTCCGTCGCCTCGGCGTGCGTACCCGCGGCGCGGGCCTCGCGATGCGCGCGCTCGATCAGCTCGCGCGGGAAACCCTGCGGCGTCTGGGCGCGCCAGAGCCCGCTGCGCGGCACCGTGCCGGTGATCCGGCCGTCGGCATCCACCGACTTGAGCGTGTCCACCACCGGCAGGGCCGCGATGGCGCCGTGCCCGCGGCGCGCCTCGGCGACGACGCGGTCGATCATGCCCGGTGAGACCAGCGGCCGCGCCGCGTCGTGCACGAGCACGAAGCGGCAGTCGGTCGGCAGGTCCTCGAGCCCGTTGGCGACCGACTCCGCCCGCGACCGCCCGCCGACGGAGATCAGCATCCGGTCCACGTCGCTCTGGAAGAGCCAGGGCGGCGGATCGCCGGCGTACTGTCGCGGCAGCACGCAGACGACCATCGCGACGTCGTCGCGCGCCGGGAAGGCCTGCAGCGAGTGCAGCAGCATCGGCTTGCCGGCGACCCAGCGCAACTGCTTCAGCTCGCCGCCGCCGACCCGGCTGCCGCTCCCGCCGGCGACGATCACCACGCCGACGTCCCTCATCGGAAGAGCTCGCGGAAGAGCGCGCCGAGGTCCGCGATGCCGCGCACGGCCAGTTGCTTCGGCGCCCGCTTGGGGACGCTGCGCGCCGCGATGTAGGCCGTCCGCATCCCCATCTTCTCGGCCTCGAGGAGCCGGCGCTCGGCCTGCGAGACGCCGCGGATCTCTCCCGCCAGCCCCACCTCGCCGATGAACACCGCGTCGGGCGGGATCGCTTTGTCGTAGACGCTGCTCGCGAGCGCGGCGGCGACCGCGAGGTCGCCCGCGGGCTCCTGCATCCGCACACCGCCGACGACGTTCAGGAAGACGTCGAGCTGCGCGAAGGAGAGCCCGGCGCGCTTGTCAAGCACCGCCAGCAGCAGGGCGAGGCGCCGGCCGTCGTATCCGGTGCTCACGCGCTGCGGCGTCCCGAAGCCGGCCTTCGCGGCGAGCCCCTGCACCTCGAGCAGCATCGGCCGCGTGCCCTCGAGCAGGCAGGTGACCGCACTCCCCGACGCGCGCACGTCGCCGCGCTCCGCGAGGAAGAGCGCGCTCGGGTTCGCGACCGCCTCGAGTCCGTGCACCGTCATCCGGAAGACGCCGATCTCATCCACCGAGCCGAAGCGGTTCTTGGTGGCGCGCAGCACGCGATGGTCGGCGGTGCCCTCGCCCTCGAAGTAGAGCACGGTGTCCACGATGTGCTCGAGCGTCTTGGGTCCGGCGATGCCGCCGCCCTTGGTCACGTGCCCGACGACGAAGACCGCGGTGCCGCTCTCCTTGGCGAAGCGCATCAGTCGCGCCGCGCATTCGCGCACCTGCCCGACGTTGCCGGGCGCGCCCTCGAGGTCGCCCGTGAACACCGTCTGGATCGAGTCCACGATCATCGCCGCCGGCCGCACGCTCGCCGCGGTGGCGAGGATCGTCTCGAGATTGGTCTCGCCGAGGAGCTGCACCGCGCCGGCGCCCGGCGCGAGCCGGTCGGCGCGGAGCTTCACCTGGAGCGGCGACTCCTCGCCGCTCACGTAGAGCGTGCTGTGCCCGGCCGCCTCGAGGCGGGCCGCGACCTGCAAGAGGATCGTGGACTTGCCGATGCCGGGTTCGCCGCCGACCAGGACCATCGCGCCCGGCACGACGCCGCCGCCGAGGACGAAGTCGAACTCGGCGATCCCGGTGGCGAGGCGATGGGTCTCGGAGCCCGCGACGTCGCGGAGCCGCGGCGTCGCGGCGACGGTCCCGCCTTCGCCCAAGGCGCCCGCGCCTGCCCGGCGCCGCGCCGCGCCGGCGCCCTTGGCCGCGCTCACCTTGGGCGCCGCGATCTCCTCGACGAGCGTGTTCCACTCGCCGCAGGTATCGCAGCGCCCCTGCCAGCGCAGCGATTCGCCGCCGCACTCGGTGCAGCGATAGACGGAGCGCGTCCTCACCGCCACAGGCTCATCGCGTCGATCACTCCGGTTGACGGCTCGTCCAGTTCTCGAACCGGGTGTGGTTCTTCCGGAAGTGCATCTTCACGTACCCGGTCGGTCCGTTGCGCTGCTTGCCGATGATCACCTCGGCATACCCGTCGAGCGGGACGTCGGTCGTCCCCGGCACCATCCGGGCGTTACCGGCCTCGTCGTACGGCCGCTCGTTCATCTCCGGACGGTAGATGAAGAGCACGACGTCGGCGTCCTGCTCGATCGCGCCCGAGTCGCGCAGGTCCGAGAGCTGCGGCTTGCGGTTCTCGCCGCCGCGCTGCTCCGAGGCGCGCGAGAGCTGCGAGAGCGCGAGCACCGGGATGTTGAGCTCCTTCGCGAGCGCCTTCAGCGAGCGCGAGATCTGCGAGACCTCCTGCTGGCGGCTCTCGGAGTTGGCGGGTCCGCTCACCAGCTGCAGGTAATCGACGATCAGCAGCTTGATGTCGGCCTGGCTCTTGAGCCGCCGCGCGCGCGAGCGCAGCTCGAGCACGCTCAGGCCCGGGGAATCGTCGATCCAGATCGGCGCCTGCCCGAGCAGGGCCGCCGCCTTGGCGAGGTTCGAGGCATCCTGGGCCGTCAGTTGTCCGCTCCGCAACCGCTGGGCGTCCACGTATCCCTCCGAAGCGAGCATGCGCAGCAGGAGGGATTCAGTACTCATCTCCAGCGAGAAGATCGCCGTCGGAACATTGCCTTCGATGGCCGCGTATTGCGCGATGTTCAGCACGAACGCCGTCTTCCCCATCGACGGGCGCGCGGCGACGATGACCAGGTCCGAGTTCTGGAACCCGAGGGTCAGCTTGTCGAGGTCGGTGAACCCCGAGGGCACGCCGGTGAGGTTGCCTCCCGCCGTGCGCAGCTGCTCGATGCGCTCCATCGCGGACCAGAGCAGTGACTTGATCTTGACGAAGCCCTCCGAGCCCCGGCTGTCGTTCAGCTCGAGGATCCGGCTCTCGGCCAGGTCGAGGAGCTCGGCGACGTCGGCCGGGCTCTCGTGCCCCTCGCGCACCAGGGAGGTCGCGGTCTCGATCAGCCGGCGGCGGAGCGCCTTCTCGCGGACGATCTTGCAGTGATGCTCGACATTGGCCGCGGTCGGCACCTCGTCGAGCAGCCCGCCGATGTACTCCTTGCCGCCGGCGCCCGCGAGGTCGCCGCGCTGCTCGAGCTCGTTGGCCAACGTCACCGGGTCGCCGACGGCGCCGGCGTTGTGGACCGCCATCATCGCGCGGAAGAGCCGGCGATGTCCCTCGCGGTAGAACATGTCCTCGGTCAGCAGCTCCGACGCGGTGACGACCGCGTCGACCGAGAGCATCATCGCGGCGAGGACGGCGCGCTCCGCGTCCTCCGACCACGGGGGCCGGCGGTCGCGATAGACATCGGACGCGCTCTTAGGCGCGATCGAAAATTCGACGGGCGAGCTGGACATCTTCCCAAGTTGGGCGCTTCCAGTTGGGATTCCGGAGGAGCGCGGCGGGATGGTAGGTGGCGATCAGCGGGATGCCGTGGTACCGGTGCTCGATCCCGCGGAGCTTGCCGATGGGGGAATCTGACTCCAGCAGCGTCTGTGCGGCAAATGTGCCGAGCGCGAGGATGACCCTCGGCTGCAGGATCCCGAGCTGCCGCAGCAGGAACGGGCGACAGGCCACGATCTCCGCCGGCGACGGATTGCGGTTCCCCGGCGGGCGGTGCTTGAGGACGTTGCAGATGAAGACGTCCTCACGCTTGAAGCCGATCGCCTCGAGGATCTTGTTGAGCAGGTCGCCCGACTTGCCGACGAACGGGCGGCCCAGTTCGTCCTCGGTGGCGCCGGGCGCCTCCCCGACGACGACGAACCGCGCCTCGGGGTTCCCTTCTCCGGGCACGTGATTCAGCGCGGTCGCATAGAGGGCGCAGGCCCTGCAGGCGGCGATGGCGCCCGCGACGTCCGCGATCGTGCGCGCGGTCGCGAGCTCGGCCGGGACCGTCGCCGCGATCGTCGGAGTGGCCGGCGGTACCGCAGGCGCGCCCTTGGCGGCGGTGCCCCCCGTGCCGCCCGCAACGCTCTCCGGCGCGCTCACGATGGATCGCCAGTCCTCGGTGACACCCTCGGTGCGCGAGGCACGCGGCGGTTCGCTGGCGGTCTTGCCGGCAGCGCTGCCGGCGGCGCTGCCGGCGGCGCGCGGTGCCGGCGCGGCGGGAGGCGTCGCGCCCGACGCGAGCACCTTGAGCGCGTCCTCGACGCTGAGCGAGTCGAGGACGTACTCCGACTCACCGAGCTCTCGTCGCTGCTCGAGGTATTGGCGCAGGCGCTCGCGCGGATCGCTCATAACAGCGCCTCGACGCGGTCGAGGATCGCGTCGGCCGTCTCGGCCTTGCTGAGCAGCGGGAGCGCCTGCGGAGCGCCGTCCCGGCCGATGATCGTGACGCGGTTGGTGTCGTAGCCGAACCCGGCCCCGGCCTCGCGCGCATCGTTCGCGACGATCAGGTCGAGTCCCTTCGCTGCGAGCTTGGTCCCGGCGTTCGCCAGCACGTCGTCCGTCTCGAGGGCGAACCCGACCGCGATCATCCCGGGCCGGCGCGCATCGCGGGTGCTCTTGAGGATGTCGGCGTTCTCCTCCAGGGCCACCGGCGGGGGCGCGCCCTTCTTCTTGATCTTGGACGTCGAGACCTCCGCCGGTCGGAAGTCCGCCGGCGCTGCGGCCATGATCAGGACGTCCGACTGCGGGAGTTCGGCCCGCACGGCGTCAGCCATCTGCGCCGTGGTCTCGACGGCGGTCGAGCAGACGCCGGACGGGAGCGCGACCGTGATCGGCCCGTGGATCAGGCAGACTTCCGCGCCGCGGCGCCAGGCGGCCGTCGCCAGCGCCACCCCCATCTTGCCGGTGGACTGATTCGACAGGAACCGAACCGGGTCGAGCGGCTCGCGCGTCGGTCCGGCGGTCACGACGACGCGGCGTCCGCTCAGCTTGCCGGGCGTCTCGAGCATCCGGGCCGCGTGGGCGAGGATCGTCTCCGGCTCCTGCATCCGCCCCCGGCCCGCCCCTTCGTCCGGCGAGGCGAGCGGCCCGACGCCGGGTTCGAGGAGCACGCGGCCCCGGACGCGCAGCGCGGCGACGTTGGCCTGCACCTGCGCATTGGCCCACATCCGGTCATTCATCGCCGGCACGAGGAGCACCGGCGCCTCGGTCGCAAGGAGGCAGGCCGACAGCAACTCGTCGGCGTGGCCGTGCGCGGCACGCGCGAGGAAATCCGCGGTCGCAGGCGCGACGATCACCAACTCGGCCGAACGCGCGAGTGTGATGTGGTCGAGTGCGTGCCCGTCGCCGATCAGCACGCTGTGGACGGGACGCTGCGTGAGCGCCTCGAACGTCACCGAACCGATGAACTCACGCGCCGAGCGCGTGAGCACGACATCGACCTCGGCTCCCGCCTGCGTGAGCAGCCGGGCGAGCCACGCGGACTTGTAGCTCGCGATCCCCCCCGTGACGCCGAGGAGGATGCGCCGACCGTCGAAGGGGCGCACGCGCGCTCGCTCCGGGGATGGCGGTCGGGTCCGCGCCTGGCCCGGCGCCTACTCGCCCTTGGGGCGGCGGCGCGGGACCACGCGATACTCGATCTCCCCGCCCGAGAGGTCCTCGAGGGCACGGGTCGTGAGCTTCTTCTCGCCCGACTTCGAGCGGTCGCGCGGGAACTCGTTCAGCACGCGCGCATACTTGGCCGCGACCAGCACCGAGAGGTACTTGTTGGTCGCGTGGCGCGTGACTTCGGACGGGGTGAAGACCTGCATGATGACCTCAGACGGTAGACGATAGACGGTACACGGCAGGACCTGCGGCTGCCGCGCCGGAACACCTCACACCTCACCTCACACCTGCCGTTCATCCAACCCTGCCAGCAGCCGAGCGATGATCCCATCGACCTGCGCCCCGAGTGCGGGCGACCGCTCGCGCTTCAGCGTCTCCTCCTCGACGATCGCGTCCACGCGGGAGACCGCGTGCTCCAGATCGTCGTTCACGACCACGTGCTGGTAGCGTCCGGCCTCCAGCAGCTCCATCCGCGCGTTCCGGAGCCGCAGGGCGAGTGCTTCTGCGCTCTCGGACTTGCGGCCCAGCAGCCGCGCGACCAGCACCTCCGCCGACGGCGGCACCACGAACACCGTCACCGCCGCCGGGAACGCAGCCACCAGCTGTCGCGCCCCCTGCACGTCGATGTCCATCATGACGTGCTGTCCCCGCGCCATCACCTTCTCGATCGCCGAACGCCGTGTGCCGTAGCGATTGCCGTGCACCTCCGCCCATTCCGCGAAGTCGCCGCGCGCGATGCGCGCCTCGAACTCCTCGGGGCGGAGAAAGTGATAATCCACTCCGTCCACCTCGCCCTGCCTCGGCGGCCGCGTCGTGCACGACACCGAGTACCCGACGTCCGACCGGCGCTTCAGCAGCGCCCGCGCGATCGTCGTCTTGCCCCCGCCCGATGGTGCCGAGAGCACGAGCGGGAACGGTCCAGCACTCACGCGACGCCCAGGTGGTGCCACGCGGTGCTCACTCGAGGTTCTCCACCTGCTCGCGGATCCGCTCGAGCTCCTCCTTGATCCCGACCACGTCCTGGAGCATCGCCGCGTCGTTGGCCTTGCTCCCGGTCGTGTTCGCTTCCCGCAACAACTCCTGCAGCAGGAACCCGAGCCGCTTGCCGACCGGTTCCGCGTCCGTCGCCGCGAGCGTCTGCCGGAAGGCCGTGGAGTGCGAGGCGAAGCGGTCGAGCTCCTCTCCCACATCCAGCTTGTCCGCCAGGATCGCGATCTCCTGCGCCAGCCGCTGCGGATCCACCGCGATCCCGCCGGCCAGCCGTTCGACATTCTCGCGAAGCCGCGTGCGCTGCGCTTCCATCCGCGCCGGTGCCCGTGCGGCCAACCGGCCGACCGCCGCCTCGATAAGGCCGAGCCGCTCGCCGATCACCTGCGCGAGCCGCGCACCTTCCGCCTGCCGCATCACCTGCAACGACTGCACCGCCGCCTCGACGATCGCGACCAGTTCGGTCGCGCTCCCCGTCTCGAGCGATTCGTCCTCCCGCATCACGCGGAGCACGTCGGGCATCCGCAGCACCGTCGCCACGTCCACCGCACCGCCCAGGCCGTGCGCGGCCTGCAACCGCTTCAACTCCGCAGCGAAACTCGCGAACCGCGCCTCGTCCACGCCGCCGGATGCTTCGTCCTCCCGCACCACGCGGGCCGACACACTCACATGTCCGCGCGCGATGCGCTGCCGCAGCGCCTCGCGCACCTCGCCCTCCCATCGCGAGAGCGCGCTGGGAAGCTTCAGGCTCGGATTGAAGAATCGATGATTCACGGAGCGAAGCTCCACGCTGACGCGTGAGCTTCCCACCGGCCCTTCGGCCGCCCCGAACCCCGTCATGCTGCGAATCATTGGAACCTGATAAGTTACGCTGGGGACACCACTTGGGCAAGGAACCGGCTCAGTTCCAAAACTCCCATCGGACGCCGTACAGCTGCACCATCCGCGGCATCAGGTAACCGGGGACGGATTCGTAGACCTTCCCGGTCAGGTTCCGGTTGTACCAGAAGATATGTGCGGTGCCAATCCGGATGTCGAGCATCGACGAATAGGTACCCACCCCGAGCGTGCGCTGGGTCCCGCCGCCGGCGGCCGGGGTCTCGAGCGCATCGCGGTACTCGTGCTGGACCGAGGCCGTCAGCATGAAGTTGCCCCGCTTCAGGTAGCGGGCCAAAGCGGTCGCCACCCGGAGCTCCGCGAAGCTCTCGGTGCGGGGCCGGTAGAGCTCGTCCGCGTCCCACTGGATGCCGCGCCACTCGAACGAGAGCGGCCCAAAGAGCTTCCCCGAGATCGAGGCCTCCACCCCGCGCGCCTCGGCGAGCGCCACGGAGCCGAACGCCGTGTCGAACGCGATGGGACCGCTGACGCGGCTGATCGACCGGCGGACCACGCCCCCCGTGACCCAGCGCCCCCAGAGCCGCACGCCCGCCTCGGCGCGCGAGGTGGTCCGCGCCGGACCCCGCGCGAGTTCGTCCTCTGGCGTGTGGATCGAGTGCGACGCGCCGGCGTGCAGCCAGGACAGCGGCGTGATCAGCACGCTCGCGTCCTGGCGGTCGGTGGAGTCCGGGCCCCCGACCTCGGCGAAGCCGGCGATCGAGACCCACCGGTTGTCCCAGGAGGCCCGCAGCGCGGGGGCGATCCGCTGCTCGCCGTGCTGCGAGCGGAGCCGGCCCGTGGCGGATATGCGCGCGCCCCACTTCGTGAAGCCCACGGCACCCACGTACTGGGACTGCGAGCGCGCGGTGTCCACGTCGGCGGCGCCCCCCGGGGGATCCTCGGCGGTCTCGACGTGGCTCGTGGTCGCGGCGATGGCCTGCAGCCAGAGTCCGTCGGCATCGGGGTCCCCCCACGCCGCGCGCAGGTACGCGGCGAGTTCGCGACCCTTGAATGCCGGGATCGCCTCGAGATCCGGCGTGCCGAAGATGAGGTTCCGGATCGTCGGGTTCCGGGTGCGCCCGTACCGGTTGGCCACGGCGTCGATCGTGAGGCGCCCGCGCGCGACGCCGATACGCGCGAATGCGGCGAGCCCGTCCCCGTCCCCGCGCGAGCGGACACTCGTCGTCGAGTACTGCTGCGCCGCGAGCTGGAGCACGCCGCCGCTCTGCATCCGCTTGCCGAAGAAGCCGCGGTAGAGATTCGTGTTCTCCGACCCGGTCACGATATCGGTGCGCGTCTCGGCGGTCGTGAGCCGGACCCGCCACGACCGCAGGTGCACGCGCAGCTCGCCGGCCGCGCGCTCCACCGCGACCTCCTCCAGCGACCAGATCTGGATGACGCCGAGGTCGCGGATCCCGCCTTCGCGCGGATCAAGGGCGTCGAGTTCGATGCCGTCGAGGTAGACGCGCACGCGGCCGGGTTCGCCGTACCAGCTGGTCGCGCTGACCGAGGCGATGAAGCCCGCGTGCAGCCCGGTCACGCCGGGCACCTGCGCGAGGAGGTCGGGGAGGGTGACGGCGCCGCTCGAGAAGATCGCCTCGCGGTCCCACACGACGCGGCGCCGGCGGATCTCCGGCATCACCGCGCGGGGCGCGACCGCGATCGGTGACTTGACCGTGTCCTTCACCACCGAGTCGCGCGGCGCGCGCGGACGTGCCGTGGTGTCGGCCTTCACCGAGTCGCGCGGCTCCTGCGCCCCCAGCGGCGCGCCGAGCCCCACGCAGAGCACCAGTGCGCGGACGAGCTTCAGCGCGCTCTCCCGCGGACGAACTCGACGAAGGTGCGCACGGGTGTTCCGGTCGGTCCCTTCGGCATCACGACGAGATCCGACTCGGAGTACGCCGTGCCCGCCACGTCCAGATGCACCCACGGCATACCCTCGGCGAACTCGGCCAGGAACAATGCGGCGGTGATGGTCCCCGCCCCGCGTCCGCCGATGTTGCGCATGTCGGCGACGTCGGACTTGATGAGTTCCTTGTACTCCTCGAACATCGGGAGTTGCCATCCGACCTCGCCGCCGCGCTGGCCGGCGCGCAGGACCTCGTCGATGACCGCCTGGTCATTGCCCAGCACGCCGACGGTGGTGTTGCCGAGCGCGACCACGCAGGCACCGGTCAGGGTCGCCGCATCGAGGACCGCCTGCGGCCGGTAGCGCTGCGCGTAGCTCAGGACGTCGGCAAGGACGAGGCGCCCTTCGGCATCGGTGTTCTGGATCTCGATCGTCTTGCCGTTGCTCGCGCGCACCACGTCACCCGGCTTCATCGCCTCGCCGCCGAGCATGTTGGTCGTCGAGCCGATGAGACCGACGACGTTCACGCGGAGCTTCATCCGGGCGATGGCCTCCATCGCGCCGAGCACGCCGGCTGCGCCGGACATGTCGAACTTCATCGTCTCCATGCCCGCCGCGGGCTTGATCGAGATGCCGCCCGAATCGAAGCAGAGTCCCTTGCCGACGAGCGCGACCGGGGCCTCGCCGCGCCGGCCGCCCTTGTACTCGAGGACGATCAGCTTGGGGTCCTGCACGGTGCCCTGCGCGACCGCGAGGAACGAGCCCATCTTCATCCGCGTCATCTCGCGGCGCCCGAAGACCTTCACCGTCAGGCGGTGCCGACGCGCGATCTCCCGCGCGGTGCGCGCGAGATAGTCCGGCGTGCAGATGTTCCCCGGCAGCATCGCGAGGCGGCGCGTGATGCGCTGGCCCTCGGCGACCGCCACGCCCGCCGCGAGCGCCGGTGCCGCCGCGCGGGTGTTGGGGACGAAGATCGTCGCGCCGGCGAGCGCCTTCCGGCGCTTGGCCGCGGGCGCAGGCGTATGCAGTTCGCGGAACTCCCAGCTGCCGAGCGAGAGCCCGATGACGGCGCCCTCGAGCGCGTCCCCCTCGAGCTCCGCGGCCCAGAATCCCATGCGGCCGACGCCGAGTGCGTTCGCCCGCCGTCCGGCGAGCGTGGCGGCGCGGGTCACGCCCTTCACGCGGTCGCCGCTCCCCGTGCCGACGAGGAGCACGCGTTCCGCGCCGCCGCCGGGGCCGAGGAGCAGGAGCGCTTCGTCCTTCGCGCCGGTGAAGTCCTTCCGGCGGAGGGCGCGGGAGAGGGCGCCGTCGTAGCGCTTGTCGAGCGCGGCGAGCGCGCGCGGCATCGACGGCTCCGACGGCAGCGCCACCGCGAGGAGCGGTGTCGCGCCCCGGGCCGGATCGCCCGCGCGCATGTCGAAGGCGAGCGAGGAGGTCACGGCATCCCCTTGATGATCGCGTCGCCGAAGCCGGTCGTGGAGACCTCGGTGGCGCCCGGCATCTGCCGCGCCAGGTCGTAGGTGACCGTCTTGGCGGCGATCGCGTGCTCCAGGCCCTTGATGATGAGCTTGCCCGCCTCGCCCCATCCCATCTGCTCGAACATCATCACGCCCGAGAGGATCACGCTCCCCGGATTGATCTTGTCGAGGCCCGCGTACTTGGGCGCGGTGCCGTGCGTCGCCTCGAACACCGCCGCTTCGTCGCCGACGTTGCCGCCCGGCGCGATGCCGAGCCCGCCGACCTCGGCCGCGAGCGCATCGGAGATGTAGTCACCGTTCAGGTTGGGCGTCGCCACCACCGAGTATTCCTCGGGCCGCAGCAGGATCTGTTGGAACATCGAGTCCGCAATGCGGTCCTTGAGCAGGACCGCGTCGGCGCGCGCCTTGCCGCCGGCCGCCGCGAGATCCGCCTCCGTCACCACGTGCTCGCCGTACTTCTCGCGTGCGAGCTCGTAGCCCCAGTCGCGGAAGCCGCCTTCGGTGAACTTCATGATGTTGCCCTTGTGCATCATCGTCACCGACGGCAGGTGGTTCCGCAGCGCGTAGCGGATGGCCATGTCGATGAGCCGCTTGCTGCCGAACGCGGACATCGGCTTGATGCCGATTGCCGACTGCGGGCGGATCTTCGCGCCGAACTCCTTCTCGAGGAAGGTCCGCAGCTTCTCCGCGTCGGCGGAGCCGGCCTTGAACTCGATCCCCGAGTACACATCCTCGATGTTCTCGCGGAAGATCACCATGTTGACCTTGCCGGGATGCCTCACCGGCGCGCCGACGCCCTCGAAGTAGCGCACCGGCCGGATGCAGGCGTAGAGGTCGAGCTCCTGGCGCAGCGCGACGTTCAGCGAGCGGATCCCGCCGCCGACCGGCGTCGTCAGCGGACCCTTGATCGCGATCTTGAACTCCCGGATGGCCTCGAGCGACTCGGCCGGCATCCACTCCCCGGTCGTGGTGTGCGCCTTTTCACCGGCGAGCACCTCCATCCAGTGGATCCTTCGCTTGCCGCCGTAGGCGCGCTCGACGGCCGCGTCGAAGACGCGTACGCTGGCCCGCCAGATGTCGGGGCCGGTGCCGTCCCCCTCGATGAACGGGATGATCGGCTGATCGGGCACGGTGAAGTTGCCGCCGGACGCTTCGATGCGGTCGCCCTTGGATGGGACGCGCGCGTACTTGTAGGTCGCCATGGGTGGATCGGGGGTTCGGGTGCCGAAAGCTAGGGAAGCGCGAGGGCGCCGCGCCACTCAGACCACGCGGTCGGGCGGTTCGCCGCGGTCGAAGAAGCCGATCAGGTTCGTCAGGGCGCGCATCCCCATCGCCTCGCGCGTCTCGCGCGTGGCGCTGCCCAGGTGCGGAAGGAGCACAACGTCCTCGCGCGCCAGCAATCCGCGATGCACGTCCGGCTCCCCCGAGTAGACATCGAGCCCCGCGCCGGCGATCCGCCCGGCGGCGAGCGCCTGCACGAGCGCCTCCTCGTCCACCACCTCGCCGCGCGACGTGTTGATCAGCACAGCGTCGCGGCGCATCTGCTCGAACTGCGGCGCGGCGATGAGGTGATGCGTGGTCGGCACCAGCGGACAGTGCAGGCTGACCACATCGCTGCGCTCGAGCAGCTGCTCGAGCCGGTTGACGCGTTCGATGCCGGTGGTGGACTCGGAGAGGCGGCGCCTCGAACGGCTCCACGCCAGCACCTTCATGCCGAACCCCTTCTCGGCGCGGCGTGCGACCGCCCGGCCGATCCGGCCGAGCCCGACGATCCCGAGCGTCTTCCCGCTCAGGCGACGCCCCATCATGTGCGTGGGCCGCCAGCCGGTCCACCGACCGCTGCGCAGCTCGCGCTCCCCTTCCCCAAGCCGCCGCATCACGGCGAGCATCAGCGCGATCGTCAGGTCGGCCGTGTCGTCGGTGAGCACGTCCGGGGTGTTCGTCACCGTCACCTTGGCGGCCTTGGCGGCCTCGAGGTCGATGTGATTGACCCCGACGCCGAAGTTGGCGAGGATCCGTGCGCGCGGCGGCGCCCCCGCGAAGCAGTCCGCGGTGATCCGGTCGGTCACCGTGCAGAGCACTCCGTCGAACTCCCGCAGCATCCGGTGCAGCTCGACGGGCGAGAGCGCGGCGTCGCTCGGCGCGAGGCGCACCTCGAAGTGCGCGGACAGCGCGTTCTGGACCGTCTCGGGGAGACGGCGCGTGACGGCGACCAGGGGACGATCATGCGGCCAGATCATGCGGACTCGTGATACCAGCGCTGGGCCGCGGCCACCCCCGCGCCATACGGCACGGCGATGCCCGCGTCGTGGAGCGCCAGCTCGGTCCCACCCAGTGCGGCGAGGAGCATCAGCGCGTTGCAATCCCCGAGGTGTCCGATGCGGAACACCTTCCCGTTGAGCCTGCCGAGTCCCGAGCCGAGCGAGAGATCCCAGCGGCGGAAGGCGGCGTCGATCACGTGGCGCGCGTCCTTCCCGTCCGGCACGACGATCGCCGTCACGGTATTCGAGAGCCGTTCGGGATCGCGCGCGCAGAGCTTGAGCCCCCAGGCGTGCACGGCGCGGCGCACACCCTCGCCGAGGCGGGCGTGGCGCGCCGCGACGGCACGCATCCCCCCTTCCTCGGCGATCATGTCCAGCGCTTCCCGCAGGCCGAAGAGGTGCGCGAGCGCAGGCGTGTACGGGAAATAGCCCTGGTCATTGTGCAGGATCTGCGGCCGCAGGTCGAAGTAGGAGCGCGGGAAGCCCCCCGTCTCGATGCGCGCGAGCGCCTTCGGCGAGACGCAGAGCATGCCGAGCCCGGCGGGCATCATGAAGCCCTTCTGCGATCCGCAGATCGCGACGTCCACCCCCCAGTCGTCGAACCGGAACTCGAGCGATCCGATCGAACTCACGCCGTCCACGAGCAGCAGCGCCGGGTGCCCCGCCTCGTCCATCGCCTCGCGGATGCCCTCGACGTCGTTGGTCACGCCGGTCGCGGTCTCGTTGTGCACGAGCAGGACCGCCTTGATCGCGTGCGCGCGGTCGGCCGCGAGCGCGGCACCGATGCGCGACGGATCGACCGCGTCGCCCCATTCGAGGTCGATGACCTCGACCTTGAGACCGAGGCGCTCGGCGGTGTCGATGAAGAGGTGGGAGAACTGGCCGAAGCGCGCCGCGAGCACGCGATCGCCCGGCGCGAGCGTGTTCGTGAGCGCCGCCTCCCACATCCCGGTGCCGGTCGACGCGAAGATGAAGGGACGCCCGGTGTGGCTGCCGAAGACGGGGTTCAAGTCGCGCAGCAGGCCATTGGTCAGCGCCGGGAAGGCGCTCGACCGGTGATCCTCCTGCGCGCGGTTCATCGCGCGGAGCACGCGGTCGGGGACGTTGGTGGGTCCGGGGACGAACAGGTGGTGGCGGCCGGGCATGCGCAGGTCTTCGAAGGTGCGGGCGAGTGACGTGTCAGGGATGCGCCGCTACAGCGGGCGCCCGGACGAATGTAGCTTGCATCGATGACCTCGCGCACCGCCCTCGAGTTGCCCGCCCCCGGCCTGCGCATCCGTCGCGCCCTCGCGCTGCACTGCCCGGACTGCGGGGGTCGGGGGCTCTTCCGTCACTGGCTCCGGCTGCAGGCGCGCTGCCCGACCTGCGCGCTCAAGCTCGACCGCGGGAATCCGGACCACTTCGTGGGGGCCTACCTCGTCAACCTGATCATCGCCGAGCTGCTCTTCGCTGCCGGACTCTTCGTCTGGCTCCTGGGCGTCTGGCCGGACGTGCCGTGGGACGGCATCGAGAAGGTCGCCGTGGTCGCGATGGTCCTCTCGCCGCTCGTCACGTATCCGTTCACCCGGACGGTCTGGCTCGCCGCGGACCTGGTGTTCGACCCGCCCAAGGCGAGCGACTTCTAGGCGCGGTGTTCGCCGCGGTCGTCGAGCAGGTCGCGCACGGCCTCGACGAGCGCGTTCGGCGAGAACGGCTTCTCGATCATCCGCAGCCCGTCGCGCTGGAGCGATTCGGTCGAGAGCGTGTCGGCCGCGTATCCCGACATCAGCAGGCAGCGGATCCCGGGGCGCGCCTGCCGCAGCCGCGACAGCGCCTCGGGACCGTTCAGCCGGGGCATCACGACGTCCGACAGCACGAGATGGATGTCGGCCGGGTGGTCCACCGCGAGCTGGAGCGCCTCGATCCCGTCGGCGGCGTCGAGCACGCGGTAGCCCTGGCGTTCGAGCGTGCGCCGTACGAGCGCCCGGACGGCCGGCTCGTCCTCGATCACGAGGATGGTCTCGGAGCCCTGCTGGTGCTTCGGCCCCGACGACTCCTCCAGCATGGGCGCCTCGTCCTCGAGGGACCGCGCCGGCAGGAGCACGGTGAAGCGGCTCCCGGCACCGGCGCTCGATTCGGCCCACACGTGACCCCCGGCCTTGGTGACGATCCCGTAGACGGTCGAGAGGCCGAGTCCCGTGCCCTCGCCCTGCGGCTTGGTCGTGAAGAAGGGCTCGAAGATGCGGGCGAGTGTGTCCGCGTCCATCCCGAAGCCGGTGTCGTCCACGGTCAATCGGACCCAGGCCCCCGGCGCGACCGCGCGCGGGAACTGCGTCTCGCGCCCCCCGACACGCAGTTGGTCGGTCGAGACGCGGATCCGTCCGCCGGCCGCCGGCAATGCGTCACGCGCGTTGACGACGAGATTCATCAGGACCTGGTCCAACTGCCCGGCATCCACGAACACGAACGGGTCGCTCACGTCGAGGGTCATCGAGAGCGCAATCGATTCCGGGAGGACGCGCCGCATCAGCCGCTCGAACTCGACGATGCGCGCATTGAGGCGCAGCGTCTGCGGCTGCGTCACCTCCCGCCGTGAGAAGAGCAGCAGCTGGCGCGTGAGCGAGGCCCCGCGATCCGCGGCGTTGATCATCTCGCGCACCGATTCCTGGATGTCCGGACAGTCGGCCGCGTCCTCGAGGGCCAGTTCGCCGTGCCCCTTGATCGTCGTGATGAGGTTGTTGAAGTCGTGCGCGACACCGCCGGCGAGCCGCCCCACCGCCTCGAGGCGCAGCGCCTGCCGCAGTTCCTCGGCGAGCGTGCGCTGCTCGGTGATGTCCGAACAGCTGCCCACGAAGCCTCGCGTCTCCCCGTCGATCTCGCGGTACGGGCCGCCATGCTCCAGGATCCAGCGGTGTCGGCCGTCATTGTGGAGCAGCCGGTACTCGACCTCCCACGCCGCCCGGGTGGCGACGGCGCGCGTGATCACGCCCGCGACCCGGTCGCGGTCCTCGTGGTGGACGTGCTGCAGCCAGCCGTCTCCTCGTTCGTCGTCCACCGCGCGACCGGTGAAGCCGAGCCAGGTGCGATTGAAGTAGTCGCGCCCGCCGTCGGACGCCGCGCGCCAGTTCAGCGTCGGGAAGGCGTCGAAGAGCGTGAAGTAGAAGTCGCGCGCACGGGTCAGCGCCTGCTCCGCCTCCGCGCGCTCGATCGCGGACGCGAGCACGTTCGCGACGAGCTGGAGGAAGGCGATGTCCTCGGCGGTCGGCGACTCCGCCGCGGTCCCGCCCGCGAAGCGCACCTTCAGGAGCCCGTGCACCCGCGTCCGGCCGCGGACCGAGACGCCGGCATACCATCCGGCGTCCTGGTCCGCACCGGCCGGGGCCCGCGACACCGCCGGCGCACCGTGCCGCAGCAGTTCCCCGAACCGGGGCTCGTCCACCTCGATCACCCGGCCAAGCGTCTCGCCCGCGAAGGTGCCCGCCGCCTGGCGCCAGACCAGTTCGCGCAGCCCCGGCAGGACGTCGAAGTACGCGACCCCCGCGGCACCGACGAGATCCATCGTCAGCGCGATCGCGGAACCGACGAGCTCGCAAGCGCTCGTGCCCCCGAGGGCACGCACCCCG
Source organism: Gemmatimonadaceae bacterium (assembly GCA_031396725.1). GTDB lineage: Bacteria > Gemmatimonadota > Gemmatimonadetes > Gemmatimonadales > Gemmatimonadaceae > Pseudogemmatithrix. Next base: position 45,548 of record JANNLH010000118.1, read on the forward strand.
AGATCGGCCACCATCGCCTGCTGCCGCGCCTGTCGCTCGAGCCGCGATTGGCGGGCCCGCTCCTCGCTCACGTCGCGAACGATCGCCGAGAAGTACTGCGGGATGCCGTCCTCGTCGTGGTGGACGTTCGCCGCGATCTCCGCCGTGAACACGCGACCGTCGCGCGTCGACACCGGCATCGACCCGCGCCAGTGTCCGTCCACGAGGAGCTTCGGCAGGCCGTCGCGGAACAGGAACGAATGCACCGACGGCGGGAAGAAGTCGGCGATCTCGAGCGCGGCGAGCGGCTCGTCGGCGGTGAGCCGCATCACGCGCCGGGCCGCGGGATTCAGGTGGATGATCTGTCCGCTGATATCGGCGAGCGCGACGAGATCCTGCGTCGCGTCGAGCACCTCGTGGACGCGCCGCGACTCGTCGCGCGCGCGACGCTCGGCGGAGATGTCCTCGAAGAAGACCGTCAGTCCCTGCGGCGACGGATGCGCGCGCACCCGGCTCCACTGATCCTCGAGCGCCGAACGGGCCTCGAACTCGACGGGCTGCTGCGTCGCCATCGCCCGGCGGTAGCTGACGGAGAACGGGTCGCTCGCGAGTTGCGGGAAGAGCTCGGGGAGCGACTCGCCGATGAGTTCGTGTGGCGGGCGCCCGAAGCGGCGGGCGGCGCGCGCGTTCACGTAGGTGAAGCGCCACTCGGCGTCAACGGCCCACACGCCGTCGGTCATGCGGTCGAGTACGTCGTCCACGAGTCGCCGCGAGAACGGCGTGCGCGCGGGCGCGACGGCCTCGCCGGGGGCGGTCGGTATCTCGGTGGGTTGGCTCGGCCGCATGGCGCGAGTATCGGCACCCGCCGCGCTCGGCTTGACCCGCCCACGGGAACGGCCCCTCCCGCGAGCGAGAGGGGCCGTCGAATGCCCGGAGTGGGAATCGAACCCACAAGAGGTTGCCCTCGGGGGATTTTGAGTCCCCTGCGTCTGCCGGTTCCGCCATCCGGGCTACGCGGGGAAGCTAATCCTCGGGGGTCGCGCTTTGAAGAAGCGCCGCGGCGCCGCCTCAGCCCGGCGGTCGGCGCCCCGAACGAGGCTGGGTCGAGGTCGTCCCGGGTCGGCGGCCCTGAATCCCGCCCGGCCCACCGGGACCACCTTGCTGCCGCATCTCCATCACGCGCCGCCGGACTTGCTCCTCCATCCCGAAATACCGGGCCCGCTGGATCGGCGTCAGGAAGGTCGCGAGCTCCTTCTGCTCCGTCTCCATCAGGTCGAGTCGGCGGCGCTGCATCACCAGCATCCGGTCGAGCAGCACCGCGACCTGGGCGTTGCGCGTCGTGTCACCGGACATCATCTCGTCCCGCAGGCCCGTGCGCACCTCGCGCTCCTGCTCGAAGAGCGTGCGCCGCTGCCCCTCGAACCGCCGGTTCGTGGCCTGCAATCGGCGCATCTGGTCGTCGGTGAGGCCGAGTTCCTTCTTCACGATCTGCCCCATCCGCTGGCGCACGCGCGCCTCGAGCGAGTCGCGCTCCCCCGGAGGCGGCGCCGCCGGCTCTTGCGCACCGAGCGGCGCGGTCAGGCCCGCGAGCGAGCCGGCGAGCGAGCCGGCGAGCAGCAGCGCCGCGATCGACAGTCCACGGGCCAAAGAACGGGCGAGTGCGCGGGTCATCAATTCCCTCCGGGTGCGTCAACGATCGGCTGCCGGATCGAGACCGGCTCGGCGGCCACGGTGGCCTCCACCGATTCGAGTTCCGCGAGGAGCGCGCTCAATGCATCCGCATCGAGATCGGAAAGGCCATCGGCCACGATGAGTCCGGCCGCCGACGCGGCGATGGCCGCGGGGGCGCTGTCCAGGCTCAGCGCGACAGCGACCTCAGTGTCCACGCCGGAGGCACCGCCGCCGAAGATCCGGCCGAGGACGGCCAGGGAGAGCGACCCCACCAGTACGAGCGAAGCCGCGGCCGCGAGATAGCGGCGCGGCATCCAGTTGCCACGCCGCGCCGTTGAACGCTCCAGCCTGAGCCCGCCGCGCGAAGCCGGCCGCGTCGCGCGGGTCGCGGTGCGCGCGAGGGTCTCTCGCTGCACACCGGCCGTGATCGCGCCGATGTCCAGCGCGGGCGTCGCCGCCTCGAAGCGCTCGCGCAGCGTGCCGAGCAGGGCGAGCTCGGCGCGGCAGGGCGCGCATCCCGCGACGTGACCGCGCACGCGCGCCGCTTCGACCGGCGCGAGCGCATCGTGCGCGAGCAGGGGAAGCAGGTCCCGCATCTCATCCATCCGGCAGTCAGTCATCGCTCAGGAACTCCTTGACGGTCCGCATCGCATTGTGGTAGTGCACCCGGCACGCGCCTTCGGTACTCCCCACGATCTTCGCGATCTCCCCATACGGCATCCCCTCGGTCACGCGCAGCGTGAAGACCTCGCGCTGCATCGGCGACAACCGGGACACCGATTCCTGCACCTTCCGCGCGGTCTCGTCCGCGACCATCGCGTCGAGTGCGTCGTACTCCACCACGGCGTGCCCTTCCTCCAGCTCCACCCCATCGCGTCGTCGCCGCTCGGTCCGCTTCCGGTCGAGGATCAGCCGCTTGCAGATCGTGAACAGCCAGGTCCGAAGCGAACTGTCGGCGCGGAACGAATCCAGCGAGTTGAAGGCCCGCACGAACGTGTCCTGCACCAGCTCCTCGATCCCGTCCCGCTCCCCGAGACTGGCCGCGAAGCGCGCCAGCGGGAGCGAATGCCGCTCCACGAGGAGTGCGGCCGCCCGCTGATCCCCCCCGTGCCATAGGGCGATCAACTCCGCGTCGGTCGCTGACGGTCCCTGGCTCGCTGAAAGAACGATCGGGTCTCCCATGCATTCAACCGATGAGACGCCGGCCCGCCGCCGGCGTTAAACTTGGGCCATGGCCCACCCGCACCCGCCCGAGATCGTCGCCCACCGCGGGGCCTCCCGCGAGCGTCCGGAGAATACCCTGCCGGCCTTCCGGCGGGCAGTGGAGCTTGGCGCCGACGCGGTCGAACTCGACGTCCACCGGACCTCGGATGGGGTGATCGTGGTGCACCACGACCCTGCCATTCTCGACGAGCGGACCGGCGGCCGCGTCCCGATCGCCTCGATCGACCTCGCCATCCTCCGCACGCACCGCGTGCGGGGCGAGGCCATCCCCACGCTGGCCGAGGTGCTGGCCGTCCTCGGGGACCGCGTGACGGCCTACTGCGAGCTCAAGGGAGCCGGCACGGCGGCGGGGACACTGGCCGTCCTCGAGGGTGCCTCCACCCCCTGCGCCGTGCACGCCTTCGACCACCGGCAGGTCGCCGAGGCCGGCCGGCTCGCCCCGGACGTCCCACGCGGGGTGCTTGAGGTCAGCTATCCCGTGGACGCCCTGCACGCCCTCGAGGGTGTCGACGGGCGCGACCTCTGGCGCCACTGGGAGCATGTGGACGAGTCGCTCATCCACGAGGCCCACGCCTCGGGCTCTCGCGTGATCGCCTGGACCGTCAACGACGCCGCCCGGATGCTCCGGTTGGCGGACTGGCGGGTGGACGCGATCTGCACGGACGACGTGGCGCTCGCGCGGGCGACGCTGGGGCGCTGACCGGGCTGGCGCGCTCGCCCGGGGCGACGGGGCCGCGTACCTTCCCCCGCTCCCCCGCCTCACCCCAGCACGAGGATCGAGCCCAGATGCGTCATCCCACTCTCCTGGCCCTGGCGGTCACAGTTGCGGTCGCCGGTTGCGCAGGTGCACAGGCCTCGCAGGCCCCCAGCCCGGCTCCGGGCGGACTGCCCGCGGAATCGCCTCCGCCCGCCGCCGCGGCCTCGGGACCGGTCGTCGGCGCCCTCTCGCGCCCGCGGGCCGACGCGTTCCCGAGCACTTACGTGCCCTTCGCATCGCGCACCACGGTCATCCGCAACGTGCACATCTACACGGCGGCGGGCCCACTCATCCGGAACGGCGCCATCCTGCTGCAGGACGGGAAGATCGCGGCCGTCGGCGCCACGGTGAGCACTCCTGCCAACGCCCTCGTGATCGACGGACAGGGCAAGTACGTCACACCGGGACTGATCGACACCCACTCGCACCTCGGCGTCTATCCCGCGCCGGGCACGGCCGCGCACAACGACGGCAACGAAGCCACCGCGCCGGTCACGGCGCACGTCTGGGCCGAGCACTCCGTCTGGCCACAGGACCCGCAGTTCCCGCGCGTGCTGGCCGGCGGCACCACGACGATCCAGGTGCTCCCCGGTTCGGCGAACCTGATCGGCGGGCGCGGCGTCACGCTGAAGGTCGTCCCCTCCCGCTCAGCGCAGGGGATGAAGTTCCCCGGTGCCCCGCACGGCCTCAAGATGGCCTGCGGCGAGAACCCCAAGCGCGTCTACGCGAGTCGGGGGCCGTCCACCCGCATGGCGAACGTCGCCGGATACCGGGCCGCGTGGATCCAGGCGGAGCAGTACCGCCGGCGCTGGGACAAGTGGCTGGAGAAGTCCGAGGGCGATCCGCCGGCGCGGGACCTCGGGATGGAGACCTTGGCCGATGTGCTGCGCGGCAACATCCTCGTCCATAATCACTGCTATCAGGCCGACGAGATGATGCAGATGATCGACATCGCGAAGGAGTTCGGCTACCGGATCCGCTCGTTCCACCACGGCGTGGAGAGCTACAAGATCGCCGACGTGCTCGCGCGCGAGGGGATCTCCGCGTCGATCTGGTCCGACTGGGGCGGCTTCAAGATGGAAGCGCTCGACGGCGTGAAGGCGAACGTCGGCCTCACGCACGCGGCGGGCGCGCGGACGGTCGTGCACTCCGACGACCCGTCCTATTCGCAGCGGCTGAACCAGGAGGCGTCGAAGTCGCTGGCGGCCGCCCGGCTCGCCGGGCTCGCGATCACCGAGGCGGATGCGATCAAGTGGATCACGGTGAATGCCGCCTGGGCGCTCGGCATCGAGGAGCGCACCGGCACGCTCGAGGTCGGCAAGAACGCCGACGTCGTCCTCTGGTCCGCTGATCCCTTCAGCGTCTACGCGCGCGCCGAGAAGGTGTGGGTGGACGGTGCGATGTTGTTCGACCGACTCGACCCGGCGCAGCGGTGGCGCACCGACTTCGAGCTGGGCTATGTGCCGACCGCCACCGGGGGGAACCGCTGATGCGCGCAACCACGACGGGGCGCCTGTCGGCGCTCGCGATGCTCGTCTCCGTCCTGTCGGCTCCGGCCGCGGCACAGACCATCGCCATCACCGGCGGCACCGTCCACCCGGTGAGCGGCCCGCGCATCGAGAACGGCACGGTCCTCATCCGCGACGGCAAGATCGTGGCGGTGGGAGCGAATGTGAGCATCCCGGCCGATGCCCAGCGCGTGGATGCGCGGGGCAAGTGGGTCACGCCGGGATTCATCAACAGCGCGACGACGCTGGGACTGCACGAGGCCGGCGGTCCACAGTTCTCCGGCGGTTACAGTGACGTCAGCGCGCGCGGCGAGAACGGCATCGCCGCCGGATTCGAGGCGTGGCGCGGACTCAACCCGGCCAACACCTGGATCATCCCGGCGCGACTCGAGGGCGTCACCTCGGTGGTGGTCGCGCCCGGTGGCGGGATGATCGGTGGGCGCGCGGCGCTGATCGACCTGGTCGAGGCATCGACCGCGGGCGAGATGGTGCGCAAGGCGCCGGCTGCGATGGTCGGTCAGTTCGCCAACCCCGGCAGCGGGCAGACCAACGCGCGGGCCGAGTTCTGGGCGAAGTGGCGCGAGCTTTTCGACGACGTGAAGGCGTACCAGACGCGCCGCGCCGCGTTCGAGTCGGGGAACACGCGGTCCTTCGCCACCACGCGGGGGAATCTCGAAGCCCTCGCCCCGGTGGTCGCGGGGCAGATGCCGCTGGTGCTGAACGTGGACCGCAAGTCCGACATCCTCGAGGCACTCGCCTTCGCGCGCGAGTACGGGATCAAGCTCTGGATCTCGGGCGGGGCCGAGGCGTGGATGGTGGCCGCCGAGATCGCCGCCGCCGGCGTCCCCGTGTTCACGGGTGCGATGAACAACATCCCGGGCGATTTCTCGACGCTCGGCCAGCGCCAGGAGACGGCGGCTCTCCTGCGCGCGGCGGGTGCCACCGTGGTGCTCGTGGGCAACGGGCCGGGCGACGCGGCGTCCTTCAACGTGCGCAACATCCGCCAGGAGGCGGGGAACGCGGTCGCGTACGGGATGTCGTGGGACGACGCCCTCCGCGCGATCACGCTGGTGCCGGCCGAGGTGATGGGCGTCTCGGCGCAGGTCGGCGCGCTGGCGGTGGGCCGGGACGCGAATGTGGTGGTCTGGAGCGGCGATCCGTTCGAGTTCTCGTCAGTCGCGGAGCACGTGTACGTGCGTGGGCGCGAGTACGCGGAGAAGAGCCGGCAGCAGCTGCTGACGGAGCGGTACAAGACGCTGCCGCCGAGCTATATGCGCCCCTGACGGGGCGCAGTGGGAAGTAGAAAGTAGGAAGTAGAACGGAGGCCCGCCCCGTCGGAGTGAGGGGGCGGGCCGTTCCACATTCTGCTTTCTACTTTCTGCTTTCGGCTTCCTACGGAGCCGGCGGCGGCGCTTCTGCCGCCGCCGGTTCCAGCTCTGCTTCGAGTCGCGTCGCTTCCTTCTCGTGCTCGGCCAACGTGGCTTCGAGGCGCGCGAAGGTTTCGGCGTCGATCTCCTTCCCGTCACGTTTCGCGCGATGGATCGCGTAGCCCAGTGCCTCGGCGGCCTTGTCGGCGAGTTGCCGCACGCGGAAGAGCTCGATGCGGACCTTCCCTTCGTCGAGCGCGCCCCGGGCGGCGGTGCCGGCGCGATCGAGCTCCTGCTGGAGCTTGTCCCAGAGTGACATCGTGCGATCTCCTCGGAAGTGCGTGTACTCTCTTACGCGGACCGGCCGCGGATGTTTCCGTCCGGCGAACGCGGAGGGCCCCGCCGCCGGCGAACCGGTGGCGGGGCCCTCTCGCGCTACGCGTGCGCTCTGCCGGCGCTACGCGAGCGCAACACGTGGTGCGCTTACGCGCTCACGGCCGCAGGATAGACGGAGACCTTGAACCGCGTCTTGGACTTGTGCTCGAACTTCACCACGCCGTCGATCAGCGAGTAGATGGTGTAGTCCGTGCCGAGCCCGACATTGTTCCCCGGGTGCCACTTGGTGCCGCACTGGCGCAGGATGATGTTCCCGGCGATGACGCGCTCGCCGCCGAACTTCTTCACGCCGCGGTACTGCGGGTTGGAGTCGCGCCCGTTGCGCGAGGAGCCAACGCCCTTCTTATGTGCCATGGTATCCTCTCTCCCCGGGTCAGCCGAGGGTGATGTCGCGGATGCGAACTTCGGTGAAGCCCTGCCGGTGGCCCTGCTTCTTCGAGTAGTTCTTGCGACGCTTGAACTTGAAGACGACGATCTTCTCGCCGAGGCCGTGCTTCACGATCTCCGCGCTGACCGAGGCGCCCTTCAGGGTCGGCACGCCGACCTTGACGTTCGAACCATCGGAGCCGAGGAGCACGTCGTTGAACTCCACGGTGGCACCGGCCTCTCCAATGAGGGTCGGCAGCCGAAGCGTGGTGCCCTTCTCAGCGCGGAACTGCTTGCCGCCGGAGCGGAAGATTGCGTACGACATAGGGGTCTCTTGGACGGTATTTGAGCGAGCCGAGAAGAATACCCAAGTGGAGGACGTGGGTCAAGTGGTTGGAGCGGCGCGGCTTGGCCATCTACCGCCTCACGCCTGAGGGGCCGGCAGCAGCCCTTGTCCGGTACGCCGCATCCGCCGGAGGATCCCCCTTCGGCCAGTCGTTCTCCTTGCCGGCGAAATCGGGCCGCGGCCGGCTATTCACGTAGGCCGCCACGTCGTAGGCCTGCTGCGGCGTCAGGGTGCCGGCCCGGTCGTGCGGCATCGCCGAGCGGATGAAGGCGGCCGCGGTGCGGAGCCGGGCCATCCCGGCACCGATGTTGTAGCTCCGCGGTCCCCACAGGGGGGGCGGCGCGGCGCTTCCCGGCTGCTGCGGGCCGAGCCCCTGCCCCTGGTCCCCGTGGCAGCGGGCGCATGCGGCGACGTAGACGGCGCGACCTGCAAGGGTGTCGGGCGCGAGAGGCGTCAGCGCCCGCATCCCCTGGCCCTCGGTCTCAGCGCCGACCGGGGTCCCCCGCGAGAGCCAGGCCATGTACGCGATGATGTCACGCATCTCGCGGGAGTCGTATGCCGGCGAGCGCCCGTTGAGACTGCGCTCGAAGCAGTCGCCGACCCGCTCCTCGAGGTCGATGACCGCGCCGCTCCGCGCCCGGTACTGCGGGAATCGCGCGTACACCCCCACCCAGGGCATCACGTGCGCCCGCGTGCCGCCGTCGAGATGACAGCTCGTGCAGCGCAGTCCGTTGCCCACGTGCCCGGGCAGCGAGTCGGCCGTGGCCTCGACGATCGCCCTGCCGCGGCGGATCGAGACGCCGAGCGGGCCCTCGGGGATCGTCGCGGGATCGGGGACCGCGAACGTGACGCGGGTCAGCGCGCCCGCGGCGGTCCCGACCTCGACCGGTGCGCGGTCGGTCGCCTCGACCGCAGCGCAGCCCCACGCCGCGGCGGCCAGGAGGACGACGGTCCACTCACGGGCATGGCGCACGGCGGACTCCGTTCGCGTGGAGGATGACAGGCTCATGTCCCTCCCTGCGCGGACGGACCCCATTTCACGCCACCGCGTACTGGCTGGTGATGTCGCGGCCGGCGCCCTTCACGACGAGCTTGAACTCGTCGGGCTTCAGCAGCGGGTCGTCCCGCATCTCGAGCGAGAAGTTCACCGACTTCTCGAGGCGCCGGATCAGGTCCTTCTCCTCCTCGAGCACGTACATCGCCGTGTCGGGATAGAGCTTGATGATGATGCCGTCCCGCCGCCCCTCGCTCGCGAGGCGCCGCACCGCGCGCTCGACGCGCCGCACGATCGTCTCGGCCGTGAAGACGCGCCCGGTGCCGGCGCAGACCGGACAGGGCTCGGTCATCGCGTGGAAGTGGCTCTGCCGCACGCGCTGGCGCGTCATCTCGATCAGGCCGAGGTCGCTCACCGCGAACGCCTTGGTGCGCGCCCGGTCGCGGCCGAGGTGCGTGCGCAGTTCCTGCAGCACCTTGTCGCGGTTCGCCTTCGTCTCCATGTCGATGAAGTCGCAGACGATGATGCCGCCGACGTCGCGCAATCGGAGCTGCCGCGCGATCTCGCGCGCCGCCTCGACGTTGGTCTTGGTGACGGTCTTCTCCGGGTCCTTCTTCCCGGTGAAGCGGCCGGTGTTCACGTCGATCGAGACGAGCGCCTCGGTCGGCTCGATGATCAGGTAACCGCCGCTCGGCAGGTCGCAGCGCCGCTTGAAGAGGTCGCGGATCTCGGTCTCGACGCCCGTCTTGTCGAAGAGCGGGACCTTGTCCTCGTAGAGGTGCACGCGGTCGATCAGCTCGGGGGCGATCCCCTGCAGGTACTCGATGATCTCGTTGAAGACCTGCTTCGAGTCCACGGTGAGGCTGTCGACCTTGGTCGAGAACAGGTCGCGGATGATCCCGCGCGTGAGCGAGGTCTCGCGGTGGAGCAGCTTGGGCGGGTTGCCGACGAACTTCGTCTTCTTGTTGATGCGCTGCCACTGCGAGATGAGCGTCGTCAGCTCGCGCGTGAAGGTCTCCTGCGTGACGTCCTCCCCGACCGTGCGCACGATCACGCCGCCGGAGTCCTTGGGCAGGACCTTCTGCACCTGCTCGCGGAGCCGCTGGCGCTCGGCACGCTCGCCGATCTTGCGGCTCACGCCGACCCGCGCCGCGAAGGGCATGTAGACGAGGAAGCGCCCGGCCATCGAGACCTGCGCGGTGACGCGCGGGCCCTTGGTCGAGATCGGCTCCTTGCTGACCTGGACGATGAGCGACTGGCCGCGCTTCAGGACGTCCTGGATCTGCGGCGGCTCCTTCCGGCGGCGGCGGCCACCGCCGCGGCGCGGCTTCTTGCCCCCGGCGGCGCCGTCGGCGCCGCTGCCCGCGGCGCCATTCGCGCCCGCGCCCTCACCAGCGGCGTCGCCGGAGGCCTCGGTCTCCGCCGCGTCGGCGTCACTGCCCTCGTCGTCGTCCCCTTCCTCCTCGTCGTCATCGTCGCCGTCCTCGTCATAGACGAGGTCGGAGTTGTGGAGGAAGGCGCTCTTCTCGGTGCCGATGTTCACGAATGCGGCCTGGATCCCAGGCAGCACCGCTTCGACCTTCCCGAGATAGATGTCCCCGACCATCCGCTTGTTCTCCGGACGGTCGACTTGCAGCTCAACGAGTTGATCGTCCTCGATGATCGCGACGCGCACTTCGCGCTGCGTCGCACTGATCAGGATCTCGCGCTTCATCGGTCTCGCGGGTTGTACTCCCGGGTCCGCACTGGATCGTCCACGCGCCCACCGCCCGGTACGCGACCGGCGGCCACCCCATGGGGGCGGCCGCGGCGACCGGGAAGGTACGGCGGCGCATGCGATCCATCATCTGAGCGTGCTGGCCTCGGGAGGAGCCGGACCGCCTGCAGCGCGGCCGGCAGACAATGCGCCCCGCCCGGTTCCCTGGCGGAGCGCTGAAGGATTCTTGCCTATATCAGTACTGCCGGGCCCGGGGTCGCGCAACATCGGGCGACCCGGGCGGGCGCGCGGGAGCCGCGCCCGCGTCAGGTCGCGAGGCCCTTCAGCAAGTAGCGGGCGATGACCATCCGCTGGATCTCCGATGTGCCCTCGCCGATCTCGCCGATCTTGGCGTCCCGCATCATCCGCTCGACCGGGTAGTCCTTGGTGTACCCGTAGCCGCCGTGCAGCTGGATCGCCTTGATCGTATTGCGCATCGCGAGCTCGGAACAGAAGAGCTTCGCGATCGCCGCTTCCTTCCCGTACGGGTGGCCGTTCTGCGCGAGCCAGGCCGCGTGGTAGACGAGGTGGCGTCCGGCCTCGAGTTCCGTCGCCATGTCGGAGAGCTGGAAGTTGACGCCCTGGAACTCGGCGATCGCCTTGCCGAACTGCTTGCGCTCGCTCGTGTAGCGGAGCGCTTCCTCGAAGGAACCCTGGGCGACGCCGAGCGAGAGCGCGGCGATGCCGATCCGCCCCGCGTCGAGCGTCTTCATGAAGTTCACGAACCCCATCCCCTCCTCGCCGATCCGGTTCTCGACCGGGACCTCGACATCCTCGAACAGGAGCTCGCGCGTGTCCGAGGCGCGCCAGCCGAGCTTGTCCTCCTTCTTGCCCGACCGGAACCCCTTCATGACCGGCAGCGACGGGTCGTGGCCGATGCCGAGATCGCGCACGCGGTCGAGGTCGCAGGACTCCTTCGTGAGCACGAAGCTCGAGATGCCCTTGGTGCCCTTCCCCGGGTCGGTGACCGCGGTCACGACGAAGATCTCGCCGACACCGGCGTGCGTGATGAAGCGCTTCGACCCGTTGAGCAGGTAGTGCGCGCCCTTCCGCACGGCGGTCGTCTTCGTGCCGCCCGCGTCGGATCCGGCGCTCTCCTCCGTCAGCCCGAAGCCGCCGAGGACCTTCCCCGCGGCGAGCCGTGGGACGAAGCGCCGGCGCTGTTCGTCGGTGCCGAAGTTGACGATCGGCGACGTGCCGAGCGTCGTGTGGGCGGAGATCGTGATCGAGTGCGAAGCGCAGACCCGCGCCAACTCCTCGATCGCGATCATGAAGCAGATCGTGTCGAGCCCGGCGCCGCCGAGCTCCTCCGACCACGGGATCCCGAGCAGGCCGAGGTCGGCCATCTTCTTCACGTTGTCCCAGGGGAACTCCTGGGTGTCGTCGAAGTGCCGGGCGACGGGAGCCACCTCTTCGCGGGCGAAGGCCCGGACCATCTCGCGCGTGGCGAGATGATGCTCCTGGAAGTACAGCGAATCGTGCATAGGACCGGCAGATGAGAGATGGGAGATGGGAGAGGTGAGGTCCGACGCCGGCACCCCGCATCCCTGTCAAACGCAATCTAAGGTCTGGGCGTTCGCAAGGCGTCCCTGACCACCCGGCCATCCAGTCGTTCCAGCGGCGGCACCCCGAGCACCTGCGCCAGCGTCGGCGCGATGTCCACCACGCGCGCCTCGGTGGCCGCGGAGCCGCGCGCGAACGGCGCTCCCCAGAACAGGATCGGCACGCGGGCATCGTAGTCATGCGGCGTTCCATGCGTCGCCACGTTGCCGCGCCCGTAATAGTTGAAGGGCTGAAGCGTGACGGCGACGAGCACGCTGCCGCCCGGGCGGAACATGTGCAGCCAGCGGCGCGCGTAAGCGTCGCGAACGGTGTCGGCGCCCGCCAGGTCGTCGATCACGTCCGCGCGCAGGACCCCCGGCACCTTGGCCGCCTCGCGCGCGAACGCGCGCGAGATGTCGCGCAGCGCCCGCTCGTGCCCCTTCGCCTTCGCCCGGTCCACCTCGAGGGTCAGCCAGTCGAACGCGAACGCCTCGGGGTCGATCTTCGACTTGAGCACCACCGGCCCGATGGCCGCGATCGCCGCGTTGAAGTCCGCGCCGAAGACCCGGCGCGCCGCCGAGTTGTCCCCCCAGCTGCTGCGGATGTCCGGACTCGGCGCCACTCCATGATCGGAGGTCAGCGCCAGGACGATCCGGTCCGCACCGCGCAGCGCGACGAGCGAGTCGAGCAAGACGCCGAGAGAGCGATCGAGCCGCAGGACCTGGTCGTGCAGCTCGCGCGAGTCGGGTCCCCAGCGATGCCCGATCGCATCGGTCGTCGAGAGGGAGACCGCAAGGAGGTCCGTCTGCGGCCCGCCGCCCAGGTCCAGCGCGCGGACGCCGCGCCAGGCGAAGTCGAGTGTCAACTCGTCCATGAACGGGAACGAGGCGACGAGATTCGTCGCGCGCAGCGTGTCGGGCTGCAGCACGTGCGGGAACATCACCTCGCTGCCGCCGCTCTCCGCCGCCACCGAATCGGGCTCGGGGTATGCGGTGGCCGGCAGCAGGAGGTCCCACGGCCGCCCGGCGTAACGCGACATCACGCGCTGCTCGGCGTTGAACCCCTGCACCCAGGACGGCAGCGAGTCGGCGTACCACGTGCTGGTCACGAACCGGCCGGTCGCCGGCGCATACCAGAAGACCGGGAACTTCCCGCGGCCGACCGGCAGGATCGCCCCGCGGTCCTTGCGCGACACCGAGAGCACGCGCGTGCGCGGATCCGCCGCCGCCATCCAGTCCGCGAGCGTCGTGCCCTGGAAGCGGTAGGGCGAGGCACCGGTGCCCTCGGACCCGACCAGCGGCGCCGCCTCTGTGTTCACCCCTTCGGAGTTGCTCGCGATCCCGGTGCTGTAGGGAAAGCGGCCGGAGAGCGTCGAGGCGTGGCCGGGCGCGGTCTCGGTGATCGCGTGATCCTGCACGCCGCGGGGATAGAATCTCCCTTCGGCGAGCAGTCGCTTGAGGCCGCCCGTGAACTGCGGACCCCAGCGTTCCAGATAGTCGGGACGCAGCTGGTCCACCGTCACGAGCACGACCAGCGCCGGGCGCGGCGCGCCCGCGCTGCGGGAAGCGGCGGCCGGGCTCTGGGCGCCGATCTCGGGGGTGGCAAGGGTCGCCGAGGCCAGCATGACGGCCGGCAGGACGGCCCGGAGGGAGCGTCGGAGCATTGGGGACAGGGTGAGGGTCGGGATAAGATACCCCGCATCGGCGGTCGCGCGCAGTTGCCGACCGTGCGGTGATGCCCCACTTTCCCGCCGCCCCCAATCCCCGATCATGCCCGACCTGACGGACCATCCGCTCTGGCGGAACATCGTGCTGCGCACGGTGCTGTACTACCTGCTCCTCGGCGCCGTGGCCTGGCTATTCCGCGAGTATGCCTTCCCGAACTGGGGCGCGCTCGGCGGCGAGACCCTGAGCGAGCTCGTCGGCGGCGCGCCCTCGGTCGTCGAGGGGCCGACGACGGCACCTTCGACACTGGCCGCGGCGATCGCGATGCTCACCGCGTTCGCGACCGCGCTCCCGGTCGCGTGGGTCTACACGCTCACGCGCCGCAAGAAGGGATTCCAGCAGTCGGTCGTGCAGACCTACCTGATCCTCCCGGTCGTCGCGGCCGGCATCGTCGTGCTGGTCAAGCACTCGCTCGCGCTCGCCTTCTCGCTCGGTGGCATCGTCGCGGCGGTGCGCTTCCGCACGAACCTCGACGACAGCAAGGACGCCGCCGGCATCTTCGTCGTGATCGGCATCGGGATGGCGGCCGCGGTCGCACCCGAGGTCGCGTGGGTGATCTCGATCGGGTTCAATCTCCTGATGCTCGTACTCTGGTGGACCGACTTCGGCCGGCCCGCCGCACTCGAGGGCAAGGATGCGGAGCGCCGGCTCGAGCGGGCACTCGCCACGGCCAACCGCACCGGCATGTTCCTCGCCCGGATGGACGACGAGGTGCTCAAGTCGATGACCGCCGAGCAGCTCGAGGCGCTTTCCGACCGCGCGTGGCGGCGGCGCAAGCGCAACGACCCGGATCTGGCGGAGGACGACGCCGTGACGGCGGAGCGGCCGAAGTACGACCGCCTGCTGCGGATCCGCACCGCGGATGCGGAGCGCGCGCGGGCGCTCTGCGAAGCAAAGTTCGCCTTGCTCTTCACGACCTGGAAGTACCTCGGCACGGTGAAGGAGAACGACATGCGCGTGCTCGAGTACGGTGTGACGATGGCCGACACGGTCACCCCCGGCGTGGTGACCGACGACCTGAGCGGCATCCCCGATTCGCCGCTGCGCGGCGTGGAGCTCCGATGACCCCCGCCCGCCCAGCCATTACCGCGCTTGCCGCCGCCCTGATCGTGGCGGCGCTCTCGGCGACGCTCTCCGCGACGCCGGCCGGCGCGCAGGCGCTCTTCCGCGACGAGGTGCCGCTCACGCTCTCGCTGACGACCAACCTGCGGGACCTCCTGCGCGAGCGGGACTCGACCGAGCTCCGCTGGTTCGGCGCCGAGCTCGCGTACGCCGACGCCAACGGAACGATGCGCCGCGTGCCGGTCGAACTCCGCGCGCGCGGGCACTTCCGCCGGCAGGCGCGGAACTGCTCCTTCCCGCCGCTCTCGATCCGCGCCGCGCGCGGGGCGCGCGACAGCACGATCCTCCAGGGCAATCCGCGACTGAAGATCGTGACGCCCTGCCGTGCGTCGGCGAGCGAGTACCAGCAGTACATCCTGCTCGAGTACCTGCTGTACCGCACGTACTCGGTCATCCACCCGGTACATCACCGCACGCGGCTGGCGCGCATCACCTACAACGACTCCACCGCCCGCGAGAAGCCGGTGGTGGTCACGGCATTCTTCCTCGAGATCGAGGAGGAGGTGGCCGACGAGAACACGCTCGAGTTCGTCGAGCACACGGGGGCGCGCTGGGTGGATGTGGTGCCCGAGGCGCTCGACCGGCTCTCACTCTTCGAGTTCTGGATCGGCAACACCGACTGGTCGCTCGGCGCCCTGCACAACATCTCGCTCTTCCGCAGCGAGAAGGGGGACCACGTGCCGGTCGCGTACGACTTCGACTGGTCGGGCGCGGTCGGCGCGCGCTACGCGTTCCCCAACGCGGCGCTCACCAGCATCCGCAGCGTGAAGGAGCGGCTGCACCGCGGCCCTTGCCGCACCGCCGAGCGCTGGGCACCGACGATCGCGTACTACCAGTCGAAGCGCGCGGCGGTCGACTCCGTCTGGGCGCAGCCGGTGCCCGGCCTCGATGACAAGACGCGCGCCGGGGCCAAGGCCTATCTCGACCAGTTCTGGCCGATCATCGCCGACGCGCGCCGCTTCAAGCGCGACGTGATCGACACCTGCCTGGACGAGGGGAACTAGCGCCGCAGTCGGGGACGGATCGAGGGCTCACCGCGGAGAGACGGAGGAGGAACGGAGGAGGCCGTTGGGGAACGGCGAACGCACTCCCCAGATTCTGCGTGCTCCGTCCTTCCTCCGTCCCTCCGTGTCTCCGTGGTGAATTCGGGAGGGGCCACCCTCAGCAATCGCTCCTGAGGATGTCAGCGCAGCGCGTCGAGGAACTGCCGGCCGAATCGTTCGAGCCGCGTCGGGCCTACGCCGTGCAGGCGGCCGAGCTCGGTCAGCGACGACGGTCGCGCGCGCGCGATCTCGCGCAGTGTGCGGTCGGGGAAGATCACGTACGCCGGCACCTCCTCGTCCTTCGCGAGGCGCGCGCGCAGCGCCCGCAGGACCTCCATCCGGGCGAGCTCGTCCTGGTCGAGCGGTGCCGCGGTGGCCCCGGCGACGGTCGCAGGGCCGGCGGGCTTGGCCCGGCGCGTGCGCCCTGCGGCCGTCGTGTCCCCGACCCGTGCCTCGTGCTTGATGCCGAGGCAGTTGTCGCAGCCGTCGCAGCGCGGCCGGGCGGCGGGGTCGCCGAAGTACCGCAGCACGAACGCGCGCCGGCACTGGTCGGTGTAGGCGTACTTCTGCACCATCTCGAGCTTGCGCAACTCGCCGCGGCGTCGGCGGTCGAGCCCGGCCCAGTCCACCGGCCAGGCGTCGATGCCGCGCGCCGGATCGGTGAGCGTGATCCCCTCCCCCAGCCGCTTCCACACCACGAACTGCCGCGCCTGCAGCGCGTCGAGCATCGCTGCGGCGCCGGACGCCCCGCCGAGTCCCGGCGGCAGCGCATCCAGGTCGGCGACGATGCCGGCGTGGAGGGTGTCGCCGGCGCGGCGCCAGAGCGAGCGCAGCAGTTCCAGCTCACGGCCGAACTCCGCCGCCGGCAGCTCGGTCTTGATGCGCGCCGGCGTCGCCAGCAGCCGCACGTGCGCGTGGGTGCGCGACGCGTCGGCGACCGCGAGCGCTCCGCCGCGCGCGAGGATGCGGAGCGCCGACTCGGCCTCACGGTCGCTGACCTTCCCGCGCGCGAGCTTCGCGCTCGCGGCGGCGATCGCGGCAGCGTCAGCGTCCACGAGCCCCTGGCCGTCGGCGAGGCGTCGGCAGGCCTCATACACGGCGGCGACGGTGGTGCGTTCGGGGAGCGCGCCGTTGATGAAGAACTCGTGGGTGAAGCGGTCCGGGAACGCGTGCAAGAGGATCGCGGTCGCCGGCAAGCGGTCGCGCCCCGCGCGGCCCGCCTCCTGGTAGTACGCCTCCAGCGTGCCCGGGATCGCGTGATGCACCACCAGCCGCACGTTGGGTTTGTCGATCCCCATCCCGAACGCATTCGTCGCGACGATGACCCGGACCCGCTCGCTCATGAACGCGTCCTGCACCTCGGCACGATGCTCGTCATCGAGACCGGCGTGGTACGCGAACGCCGGCACCTTCGCGCGCTGGAGCATCGTGGCGATCCGCTCGACGGTCTTGCGCGTGCTCGCATACACGATCGCCACGCCTTCGCGATGCTGGGCGAGAAGCTCGACCAGCGTCGCATCCTTGGCGGCGTCGTTCTTCGTCGGGATGACGTGGTACGTGAGGTTGGTGCGGTCGAAGCCGGTGAGGATGAGCGCGGGGTCGCGCAGCCCCAGCTGGCGGACGATGTCCTCGCGGACCTCCGGCGTCGCGGTCGCCGTGAGCGCGACGGTCGGCGGCGCCCCGAGGCGTTCGCGCACGTCCTTCACGCGCAGGTAGCTCGGCCGGAAGTCGTGTCCCCATTCGCTGATGCAATGCGCCTCGTCCACCGCGAGCAGCGTCACGCCGACGGCCCGCAGCCGCTCCGCCGTCGTGCCAAGGTCGAAGCGCTCCGGCGCGAGGTAGAGCAGCTTGACCTCGCCGCGCTGGACGCGCGCCATCCGCTCGCTCACCTCCGAGGCCGGGAGCGTGCTGTTGATGAACGTTGCCGCGAGCCCGCGCGCGGTGAGCGCGTCCACCTGGTCCTTCATCAGCGAGATGAGCGGCGAGATGACGACCGTGAGGCCGTCGAGCAGCAGCGCCGGGACCTGGTAGCAGAGCGACTTGCCGCCACCGGTCGGCAGGACGACCAGCGTATCGCGCCGGCCGAGCACCGCGCTCACGGCGTCGGTCTGGCCCGGCCGGAAGTCGGGGTAGCCGAAGCTGCTGCGCAGCAGGGCGCGCGCCTCGTCGAGGCGCGGATGGGGAGCGATCGTCAGGTCCACGGCGAAGGATAGTCGCGCGGTGTGCCGGGGTGGCATCCTTCCCTTCCGGCATGGTATCCTCCGACCGCGCCCTCTCCTACCAGAGTCCCTTGCCCGCCATCCCGCTCTACGTCACCGCCGTCGCCATCCTGACGCTCATCGCGCTCGGATTCGCCGCGACGATCAGCGCCGTGGGGCGGTCGTTCGACCGGGCGCATCTGCGCAGTTGGCGGGCCGCCTGGTACTTTCTCGCACTGCACGCGTTCAGCTCCGGGCTCGCGCTGCTCTCGGTGCGGAATCCGGCCATGGCGCCGTTCCGTCCGCTCTTCTCGGTCACTTCGCTGATCGCGGGGTGGGCGCACCTCGTCTACCTCCACGGTGGGATGTGGCTGCTCTGCCGACCATCGCGTCCGCTGCCGGGCTGGCGGCGCTGGGTCCCCGCGGTCGCCGTCCTCGCGGCGGTGCTGCTCGTCTTCTTCCCGGTGCCGGGTGGCGAGGCCGGACGGATGGCGCGCTACACGCTCCGCGTGACGGTGCTCTCCGTGACCTGGGGCGCGGCATACGTGGCGACCGGCCTCCTCATCCTCGGCGAGGGTCCCGCCCTCACGCACCTCGCGCGCCGCGCGCTCGGCTGGTCGCTCGTCCTCTATGGCGCGGCGCGACTGCTCGAGCCGGCGACATTCGACCTGCCGGCGAACCCGGTGCTCGAACAGTTCGTGATCTTCGGCGGCCTTCCCTTCATGGTCGCCGTCGGCGCCGGGATGTTGATCAGCCTCCTCGAGGGCGAGCGGCGCGAGCTGTTGCGCGCGGCCGAGGAGCGGGCGCACGCCGAGCGCGTGGCAAGCGAGTCCGAGGCCGCGCTCGCCGCGGCCCTCGCGAGCAGCGCCGAGGCGGTCTGCATCATCGACCGCGAGCAACGGGTCGCCGCCTTCAACGGCCCGTTCGCGGATTTCGTGCTGATCGCCCGGGGCGCGCAGGTCGCGGTCGGGATGCCGCTGCGGGACTTCACCCCGGCCGAGCGCTGGCCCTTCTGGCGGGGCGTCCTCGACCGCGCACTCGCGGGTGAACCGCAGGCGCTCGAGGCCCCGATCCAGAACGTCGATGGCAGCCCGCCGCGACTGCTCGCCTTCCGGGTGACTCCGGTGCGGCGGGAGGGTGCGGTGAGCGGCGTGCTCGTGATGGGCCGCGACGTGACCGAGGAGGAGCAGCTCCGGCTCGAGCTGGTGCGGCGTGAGCAGCGCTTCCGGTCGCTCATCGAGAACTCCTCCGACATCATCCTGATGGTGTCCCCGGACGGGGCGCTCCAATACGCGAGTCCGTCCGTGACGCGCGTGCTGGGCTACGAGCCGCAGGCGCTGCTCGCGGCGGACGCGTTCTCCTTCGTGCATCCCGACGACGGCCCGGCGCTGCGCGACGCGATGCTGCGGTCGTTCGGAGGGGACGACTCCGTGCCCGCCGTCGTCCCCTTCCGCGCACGCGCGGCGGAATCCCACGGTGGCGGCTGGGTGCGGCTCGAGGCGGTGTCGCGCCCCTTCGCGGAGACCGACGGCACGCCGCGCCTCATCGTCAGCGCCCGCGACGTGCGCGAGCGGCTGCGGCTGGAGACCGAACTCCTCGCGGCCCGCCGGCTCGAGACCGTGGGGCGGCTGGCCGGCGGCGTGGCGCACGACTTCAACAACCTGCTCACGGCCATCCTCGGGAACGTCTCGCTGATGCGCGGGGGGCTCCCGCCGTCGCACGACCTGCGTGCCGACCTCGAGGAGATCGAGCACTCGGCGCTCCGCGGCGCCGAGCTCACACGGCGCCTGCTCGCGTTCGCGCGGCGACAGATGATCGAGCCGCGCGTGATCGACCTCGGCGAGCAGGTGCGCGGGCTCGAGCGCCTGATCACGCGACTCATCGGCGAGGACGTCCGCCTGGCGCTCGAGTCGGAGCCCGGGCTCTGGGCGGTCAAGGCCGACCCGACCGCGCTCGAGCAGGCGCTGGTGAACCTTGCGGTCAACGCCCGCGACGCGATGCCGATGGGCGGCCGCCTCCTCATCGAATGCGGCAACGTGCGCTTCGACGATGCCGGCGACGCCGGCGCCGGCGTTCCGTCCGGCGACTGGGTCCGCGTGCAGGTCAGCGACACCGGCATCGGCATCGACGAGTCCACGCTCGGCCACATCTTCGAGCCGTTCTTCACGACGAAAGGGCAGTCGGGTGGCTCGGGACTCGGGCTCGCCACCGTCTTCGGCATCGTCAGCCAGGCCGGCGGGCACGTGCGGGTGCGGTCGCGCGTCGGCGAGGGCACGACCTTCTCGCTCTTCTTCCCCCGCGTGAGCGGCACGGTGACGCCCGACGCCGGCGCAGTCGAGACCGGCGCGCCGGCGGCACCACGGGCCCGGGAGGATGAGACGATCCTGCTGATCGAAGATGAGGACAGTGTCCGCCAGGTCACCGCGCGCCTGCTGCGCGAGCTCGGCTACCAGGTGCTCACGGCGATCGACGGACTCCAGGGGATCTCGATCGCGGCGACGCACGCCGGCGTCATCCACGCGGTCGTCAGCGACCTCGTGATGCCCCACGTCGGCGGCGCCGAGGCCGTCGCCCAGATCCGCAAGCACCGGCCGGAGGTGCGGGTCGTGTTCATCAGCGGATTCAGTGAGGACGCGCTGCAGTGGCGCGGCGCGATGCCGCAGGGCGGGCGCCTGCTGACCAAACCCTTCGCCCTGCTCGACCTCGCCCGTGCGGTCCGCCGCGCGCTGGACTCCTGAGCGGCGCTGGTCGGCGCAGGAACGCGCTGGAGCGGGCTAGACCGCGCGCGCGAAGTGGCCGCGCGTGAAGCGGTCGCCGACGAGATCCCGCACCGTGCGCGGCGCGCGCCGGCCGGCCGCCTCGGCGTCGAGCGCCGCGCGATAGCCGGCCACGAGCTCGCGCACGGGGTCGCCGACCACGTTGAACACGAGCCGGTAGCGCCGGATGCCTTGCCGGAACAGACGTGGCAGGAACTCGCTTCCCTCCACCGGACGCGAGTGCAGCAGGCGGTTGCGGCAGGCGAAGTCGGTCGCGACCGGGAACTGATAGCCGGCCGGGTCGGTCAGTTCCGTGTTGGTGTGCGTCCGCGTGCAGAGATCGCGGCAGTGCGTCGGCGTGCGGTCGAAGGCCGCGCTCAGCACGCAGTGCTCGATCGTCATCCCTTCGGGCCGGCCGTACACCAGCACCTCGAAGCCCGCACCGCTCCACGGAGCGACGACGGTGGCGATCTCCTCTGCCGTCAGCTCGATCGACGGCGTGATCGCCGAGGCGCCGAGCGCGAAGAGCTCCGCCGCGGTGTGGGCGTTGAAGCAGTTGACGGCGTAGTCCGCGATCACGTCGCGCCCCTCGGCGGAGAGCTCGGCGAGAAGTCCCAGATGCCCCGAAAGGAGCGGCGTTCCGAGCGCGATCCACTTGTCGAGCTTCTTGCGCTCCTCCGGCCGCACGATCGCGGGGAGGCGGATGCGGAACGTCGCCCCCGCGGCCCGTGCGCGCTCGGCGAATGCCGCCACCCGACTCACCGGCGGGAACGGATGTCGGAGGAATGGATCGAGTACGATCTCGTGTGCACCGCCCGCGAGGGCCTCCTCCCCGTCGTCCAGCCGGAAGACCTCGGCGACCAGGCACGGCGCGGCATCCACGGCCGGCTCGGCCACGCCCGGCTCGGCCACGGCCGGCTCGGACAGCGGGACTGCACCCACGGCCTGCTGGACCTGCGCCAAGCGTTCCGCGGCACTCGCCTGATGCGCCCAATCGCGACGCACGAGCAGTTCGTCCACCGCGCCCTGACGCAGCCGGTTGAGTTCGCTCACGGGGAGGAACAACCCGTCGGCGAGTCCGCGGGCATCGAGTTCGCCGAGTGCGAATGGCGTCTCGCCCAGCCGGCCGAGCTGTTCGCGCAGCTGGGTCACGTCGAGCGCGCGGCGCGCGGCCGGCGCGAGCGCGATCTCGCTCCGCACGGTCACCTCCTCACCGTCGGCCTCGAAGATCGCCTTCAGCGCACCACCCGCCGCGCCGAAGACGCGCGCGGTGAGCGCGGTGCGACGCCGGCGCGTCTCCCGGCCGACCTCCGCGAACGAGGCGCGCGCCCGCTCGAGCAACGCCGCCTGCGAGCTGCGGACGACGCGCCAGCCGATCGGCACGCGTTGCCGCGCGCGGATCGCCTGACGATGCACCCCGTCGCGCACCGCGAGCGTGCGCACGGGTCCGGCGGAGAATCCCGTGCTCTCGAGATGCCCGCCGGCCGGAGGCTCGAAGCCGAGGCCGTCGCGCTCACAGATCGGGGCGCGCACCTCGACCAGGAGTTCACCGTCGGCGAAACCGGTCACGACGCCGAGCTCCACGCCGCGGTTGTCCGGCTGCGACCGCGTGATGTACTCGCGCCCGGCGCGGCCCCCGTACATCCCGCCGGTGAACCCACGCGAGAAGATCTGCACCAGCGGCTGCACCTCCTCGAAGCTCGGCGGCGTGAAGGTGCCCTGCTCCACGCGCGAGAGGAACTCGCGGTACCCCTTGGTGACGGTCGCGACGAACTCCGGCTTCTTCTTGCGCCCCTCGATCTTGAGGCAGCCGATGCCGGCCTCGGCGATCGCCTCGAGATGCTCCCAGGCGCCGAGGTCCTTCGCCGAGATCAGGTAGCCGCGGTCGAGCTCGGTGCCGGTGTCGAGGTCGGTCAGCACGTAGTCCTTGCGGCACGACTGCGCGCAGGAGCCGCGGTTGGCGCTCCGGTCGGAGATCATCCCCGACATGAAGCACTGGCCGGAGTAGGCGATGCAGAGCGCGCCGTGCACGAAGCTCTCGAGTCCGAGGCGCGGCACCGCGGCCCGGATGGCGCGGATGTCGTCGAGGGTGTTCTCGCGGGCCAGTACCACGCGGTCGATGCCGAGTCGCTCCATCACGCGCGCGCCGGACGCGTCGTGCACCGTCAGCTGCGTCGAGCCATGAATCTCGAATCCGGGATAGACGCGCTGGATCAGGCGCACGAGTCCGATGTCCTGCACGATCGCCGCGTCGATGCCCCGGTCGATGCACTCGCCGAGGTATGAGAGTGCGTCGCGCAGCTCGGCCGGCTTGACCAGGATGTTGAGCGTCAGGTAGATGCGGACGCCGCGCTCGTGGGCGATCAGGCAGGCCTGCTCGAGCTCGTCGAGCGTGAGTTGCGCGCCATCGTCGCGCGCGTTGAAGCGCGAGGCGCCGAGGTAGACCGCGTCGGCGCCATTGGCGACCGCCGCCCGCACCGCATCGAGCGAGCCGGCGGGCGCGAGCAGTTCGGGGATCGGGCGGCGCGGTGGTGCGGACATCCTCACAATCTAACCGCCGCGGGAGGTCAGACCGGGGCGGCGGCGACCTCGCGCAACTGGGCCAGATGTCGCTCCTCATGGCGCGCCACGAAGAGCGTCCAGCGCCAGCCGTCGAAGGGCCCGAAGAAGACGTGGTCGTAACGGATCAGCGAGAGGCGCGGCCCGGCCTGCCGGACGGCGTCGAGCAGCTGGATCCGGCCGTCCGTCCAGCGCGCACGCTCCGCGACGAGGTCGATCGTCTCCGGCGGCCGGAGGGGTTCGGGCGCCGTCAGCTTCTGCGTCCGGTCGTGGAACGGCAGGTTGTCCAGCAGGTGGGTCACCTGCTCGGAGCGCGGGCCCGGCGGGACGGTCGCCATCGGCGGGATCGCGGCGTCGAGCCGCTCGATCATCCGTGCGACGCCGCGCTCGACCTTGGCCACGTGCCAGATGATCTGGGCCGGCGTCCACGCACCCGGCGGCGCGCGATGCACACGGTCGGCGGGAACCGCCTGGAGGGCCGATTCGAACTCGCGGCGTACGCGGGCGAGCTCCTCTTCGAGACGGGCGACACGACTGTCGATGCCGGTGTTCATGCGGGGCGCGGTTGGGGCCGGAGGTTCGGCTGAATCGTAGCCTCCCGGCGCGGCGGACGAAACCCTGTGGTCACCGGGTGCGTACAGTGGACAACAGGAGCTGCCTATGTTCGGGTTCATCACCCTCGTCATCGCCCTCGGGGCCTCGTGGTTCGGCTACGGCGCCGCGCGCCGGTTCGTGCGCGACCGCCTGCGCTATGTCGAGGGCGCCCTCTCGCCCGGCGCGGCCGTCATCGCGGGCCTCGGAGCCGCGATCATCCTCTCCCCCTTGGCCTGGCTGCTCCCGCTGGTCACCGGCGGCACCGCCATCGCCTTCGGTCTCGGCGTGGGACTGGGCACCCGCGCCGGGGCGTCGGACGTGCGGCGCGGGTACCGGATCGGGGATGGGAGCTGAACTACAGGTGTGAGGTGTGAGGTGTGAGGAAGGGGCGCGGGACTGGGTCACAAGACCCGGCTCCGCGCCCCTGATGCCTCACACTTCACACCTCACACCTATTTTTTCACCGCGAACCCGTCAACGTGGACGTCCAGATTGTGATTCACCCGCAGCCCCACGATGCCGTCCGTGGAGGCGGTCATCCCCGAGCGCGGCAGCTCGCGGATGAGCTGGCCGTTGGCGAAGAGCTTCGTGCCCGTCGCTGAGACCTCAAGGCGGAGGGTCGTCTTCGCCTTTCCCGCGGCGTCCTCCTTGGCGACGCCGGCGTGCTCCGTCCAGGGCGCGATCTCGTGCGTCTCGGCGCCGGCGCGGTGCTTGATCATGTACTTCCCGTCGCCGCGCACGATGAAGTACATGTAGTCCTGCGCGTCGCCGTCGAGTGCCTTGGCGGCCCAGATGATGCCGAAGGCCTCCGCGTGCGTCGGCTTCTTCATCTGCGTGTACGTGACCTCGGCCGTGAAGTTGCCCGCGGCCGTGTTCGCCGGATTCCAGTAGATCGCTGCCGGTCCCGACGTGACGTGCAGGCCGGGGCCCATGTTCACGAAGCGCAGCGCCGCCTTGCTGGCGGTCGGGCGGTCGAGCCGCATCGACCAGCCGGCGGGAACGGGATCCTTTCCTTGGGCAGAGGCGACGTCGGGGTCATTGGACGCCTGCGCGCCGGCGGTGCCCGCGAACAGTGCGAGCGCGAAGAGTGCGTGCTTCATCATTAATCCTCCATGGGGATGTGGTCGGTCGTTCGGTCCGGGGTCGTGACACTGCTGCGTCCGACGAATCGCAGCAGCCAGGCTGCGACGACGAGGGAGATCCCCGTCCACCGCAGGTACGGCAGCTCGGCGCGGGCGCCAAGGAGGAACACGGCGACGCCGATCGCCGCCAATGCGAGCTTCCATGTATCGCGCGAGGTCACGACAGGTCCTCTCGCGTGACCCCGGGGAACTCGAGGATGAAATCAGGGCCGAACGCGCGTGATGGTGTCTGGAACCCGGTGGTGATGCCGCCGCCGAGGATCCGCTCAGCCGCGGCGACCGCGGTCATCGCGGTGAGTGTGTAGCCCTCCGGTGCCACGAGCCGTGCACGCGCCGCACCGCCCTTCGCGTCCGTCACTTCGCCCCAGAGCCGGCTCGTGGACCGCTGACGCTGCTCGGCCGTCGGTCCCGCGGGGCGCCGGTCGATCGCCCGGCGCATGAGCCACTGCGCCGGGGCGGATGAGAGCAACGGGGCCAGGTGCCGCGACCAACGCAAGCTGCGAACCGATCGCGGCGATGCAGCAGCGTACACCATGATGTCCGGGATGTTCGTGCTGTGGAAGGCGGTCGAGACGTCGCCCCAAGGGATCGAGACGCAGAGGCGGGTCCGGTCGCCGAAGTCGACCTCGCGGGTGCGCCAGCCGGCCGGCACACGCACGATGCGCCCGCCCTGGCGCACCGCGCCTCCCTCCCCGGCATTCATCGCCATCGTCGCCGCCGTTCCGTGCGAGAGGCCGCCCCCCGCCGTGAAGGCCAGCGTCAGCGCCGTCGCGCCGGGGAGGCGTCGCTTGAGGTACGCCGCGAGACAGTCGGACGGCACCACGTCGAACCCGGCACCGGGGAGCAGCGTGATGCCCGCCGCCGCGGCCCGCGCGCCCGCCGCCGCCAGGCCCTCGAAGACGGCGATCTCGCCCGTGATGTCCAGGTAATGCGCATGCCGGCGGAGGCAGGCCTCGAGCATCGGGCGCACGGTCAGCGAGAACGGGCCCGCGCAGTGCAGCACGGCGTGCATCCCCTCGAGCGCGCGGTCGAGGGCCGCCGCGTCGTCGAGCGCCGCCGGGCGCGCCTCGAGTCCGTGTCGGGCGGCGAGGGCACGGACGGCCTCGGCGTTGCGACCCGAGAGCACCGGCCGCAGTCCCTTCGCGAGCGCTTCGTCGAGGATGAGGCGCCCGGTGTAGCCGGTGACACCGTAGAGCAGGAGCGGGGTGGACATGAGGCGGTGAAGATAGCCCCGTGGGCCGTCGGCCGCCCCACGCGGAGCTGCTCGACCACGGCCCCGGGACGCCCTCCTGACAGAATGCTGACACAGTCCGGTGCCCGGCGGTGACAGACTACAGCAGAATCCCGCGAGGCGGCGACTTGCCGCCGGACCAGGTCGCTCCTACCATCTGCCCGATGTCACCGAACGCCCGTCCCGCCGCCACGAGACTCCGGTCGCGCCCGCTGGTCGCGATCCTCCTCCTCACGCTCGCCCTCGCGGGCGTGCTGACGTACGAGGCGTGGGACGCGGCCCGACGGCATCGCAGTTCCGCCGAGCGCACGCTGCGCGAGTACGCCTCGTTCGCGGCGTGGGAGTTCAACATCTCGGTGAAGGAGCAGCTCTACTCGAACCTGGTCTGGATCCTGGCGCCGATCGCGCATTCGGAACCGCAGCCGATCGACGTCCCGCTGCCCTCGCCGGCCATCCTCGCACCGGCCTTTGCCGTCAAGCGCGCGATCCGCTGCGAGCCCGAGCTGGAGCCGTCGCTCTTCCGCGTGGACATGTTCACGGGCAAGGTCGCGACCCACGGCACGCCGCTCTCGCGCGAGATGTCGGCCTGGGTGCGCGACACGGTCCTCGCCGAGGTGCGCGGCGGGCGCTACTGGCGCGACTACTACTACTCCGCCGTTTTCGGCACCGTCAACGGCGAGCGCCGCAGCATCGTGTACCAGGTGAAGTGGGACAAGGGCGGGCGTCCCATCGCGGCCTACGGTTTCGAGTTCTGCGTGCGTCGCTTCGCGACCCCGAGCATCCAGGCGGTCCTGATGAAGGGCGCGATCCTCCCGCCGACGATCACGCAGGGATCGCCCAACGACTCGATCCTGAGCGTCGTCGTGCGCGACGGCCTCGGCGGCGAACTCTTCCGGTCGAAGCAGAGCTATCGCAGCCCGTACCACAGCACCAACACCCTGAACTACTTCGGCGGACTGACCACCGAGGTGACGTTCCGCCCCGACGTCGCCGACCGGATGATGATCGGCGGCCTGCCCGGTTCACGCCTGCCGCTGCTGCTCGGCGTGCTCGCCCTGACGCTGGCGCTCGTGCTGACCGGGCTGATGCAGCTGCGGCGCGAGGACGAGCTGCAGCGGCTCCGGTCGGACTTCATCGCGAGCGTCTCGCACGAACTGCGCACGCCGCTCGCACAGCTGCGGATGTTCGCCGAGACGCTCCTGCTCGGCCGCGTGCGCAGCGACCAGGAGCGCACGCGCTCCCTCGAGATCATCGACCAGGAAGCCCGCCGCCTCTCGCACCTCGTCGAGAACATCCTCCAGTTCTCGCGCGCCGAGCGGCAGACGCTGCAACTCAACCTCGTGGAGCAGCCGCTCGCGCCACACGTGACCGAGGCGGTCGAGGTCTTCGGGCCGGTCGGTCGCGCGCGCCGCGTGACGATCGAGACGGTGCTCGCCGCCGGGCTCCACGCACGCGTCGATGCGGGAGCGATGCGGCAGATACTGCTCAACCTCCTCGACAACGCGGTGAAGTACGGGCCGGTGGACCAGGTCGTCCGCGTCACCCTCGCGCGCGCCGGCGACATGGCCCGCCTGATGGTGGACGACGAGGGGCCCGGCATCCCGACCGCCGACCGCGTCCGCATCTGGAAGGCCTTCCAGCGCCTCGAGCGCGACGTCAACTCGGCCGTGGCGGGAAGTGGCATCGGGCTCGCCGTCGTCTGCGAGCTCGTGTTGAGCCAGGGCGGCAAGGGCTGGGTCGAGGAGGCACCGGGCGGACGCGGCGCGCGCTTCGTGGTCGAGTTCCCGCTCACGCACGAAGGGGAGGACCCCGCATGAAGGACCGCGTGCTCATCGTCGAGGACAATCCCGACCTGGCGTTCGGCCTGCGCAACAACCTCGAGATCGAGGAGTATGAGGTCCGGCTGGCCGCGGACGGACCGGCGGGCGTGCAGCAGATCCTCGAGTGGAAGCCGGACCTCGTCATCCTCGACCTGATGCTCCCCGGCATGGACGGCTACAAGGTGCTGCGGACCGCGCGCGAGGCCGGCTTCGTCGCGCCGGTGCTGATGCTCACGGCGCGCGGCGAGGAATCGGACAAGGTGATGGGCCTCCGGAGCGGCGCGGACGACTACGTCACCAAGCCCTTCGGGGTGCTGGAGCTGCTTGCGCGGGTCGAGGCGCTGCTCCGCCGCACCCGGGGGTCCCAGCACGCGCCCGCCACGGGCTTCGGCCGGGTCTCGGTGGATCGTGGCGCGCGGACGGTGCGGCGCGACGGCGTGCCGGTGTCACTCGCCCCGATGGAGTACGAGCTGCTCGTGGCGCTGCTCGATCACGGCGGCGCGGTCGTCTCGCGGCACGACCTGATGCGCCAGGTCTGGGGCTACGACGCGAGCATCGTCAGCCGCACCGTCGACACGCACGTCGTCGAGCTCCGTCGCAAGCTGGAGGACGACCCCTCCGCGCCGCAGCACATCCTCACCGTGCGGAAGGCGGGCTACCGGTTGCAGCCGTGACCAGCGGCGGGATCACGTACGGCCCGAGGTGCGGCCCGGGGTTCTGCCACGCGGCGCGCAGCGCCATCGCCAGCGTCGTGCGCGTGTCCTCCGGATAGACGATCGCATCGACGTATCCGCGCGCGGCGGCGTAGCGCGCATCGAGCTGGTGCTCGTAATCCTCGCGCATCTCCGCCATCGCCTGCTGCACCGCGGCACTGGGTTCGCCGCCGGCCTTCTTCGCCGCGGCGATGGCCGGGCCGTGCACCGCGGCGACGGCGGACTCGCCCTCCATCACCGCCATCCGTCCGGTCGGCCAGGAGAAGATGAAGTCGGGGTCGAATCCCTGCCCGGCCATCGCGTAGTAGCCGGCGCCGGAGGCGTGGTTGACCGTCAGCACGATCTTCGGCACCGTCGCGGTGGCCATCGCCTCGACCCAGCGCGCGCCGGCGCGGATGATGCCTTCCTGCTCGGAGTCCTTCCCCACCATGAAGCCCGAGACGTCCTGCACGAAGAGGAGCGGGATCCCCTGCCGGTCGCAGCGATCGATGAAGAACGCGACCTTCTCGGCGCTCTCGGCGTAGATGATGCCGCCGAAGCGGGGCTGCTCGCCGGGACGTCCCTTGATCAGTCCGCGCGCATTGGCGATCACGCCGACCGGGATCCCCTCGACGCGCGCGTCGCCGCAGATCATCTCCTTCGCGAGGTGCGGCTGGAACTCGTCGAGCGCGCCGGCGTCGAGGATCGCGCGCAGCATCGCGTGCACGTCGTACGACATCCGGTGGTCCGACGGCAGGAGGTCGTAGAGCGACTCGGGGGCGAGGCCGGGGATCGCCGCCGGGTCGTGCGGCGCCAGGCGCGCCGGCGGCGCCAGCCGCGCGACGAGCTCGCGGACCTTCTCGAGGCAGGTCGCGTCATCCTCGAGCGCGTAGTGGGCGACCCCGCTCACCTCGGTGTGCATCGTCGCGCCGCCGAGCGTCTCGCCGTCCACCGTCTGGCCGGTGGCTCCCTTCACGAGATTCGGCCCGCCGAGTCCCATGAAGGAGCTGCCCTTCACCATCAGGATCACGTCGCTGAGTGCCGGGAGGTATGCGCCGCCGGCGACGCATTGTCCCATCACGGCGGCGATCTGCGGGATGCGCAGATAGCGCCGCATCAGTGAGTTGTAGTAGAAGATGCGCGCCGCGCCGTACTGTCCGGGGAAGACCCCGCCCTGATAGGGCAGGTTCACGCCGGCCGAGTCCACGAGGTACAGGATCGGCAGCCGCGACCGCATCGCGCATTCCTGTGCGCGCAGGATCTTGGGGATCGTCTCCGGCCACCACGAACCCGCCTTCACGGTGGCGTCGTTGGCGACGACAACGCACTCGCGCCCGTGGACCTGGACGATGCCGGTGATGACGCCGGCCGCCGGCGCCTCGCCCTCGTACTGGTCGTACGCGACAAACAGTCCGAACTCGAGGAAGTGCGATCCCGGATCCTGCAGCGCCGAGACGCGCTCGCGCGCGGTCAGCTTCCCCTGCGCGTGCTGCTTGGCGATGCGCTCGGGCCCGCCGCCGAGCCGGAGGCGCTGCTCCAGCTCACGCGAGGCCGCGGCGAGATCCCGAAGCCGGTGCTTGCCGTCGCTCACGCTTCTTGGGACTGCCGCGCGGCGAACCACTCCCTGATGTAGTCCACCAGCGCCGTCGTCGGCGTCCCGGGACCGAAGAGCTTGCCCAGCCCGAGCCGCTCGAGCGCATCCATGTCCTCTTTCGGGATGATGCCGCCGCCCGTGATGAGGATGTCGTCGCGTCCCTGCTCGGCGAGGAGCTGCCGCACGCGCGGGAAGAGCGTCATGTGCGCGCCGGAGAGGATCGAGAGGCCGACGACGTCCACGTCCTCCTGCACCGCGGCGGAGGCGATCATCTCGGGCGTCTGGTGGAGGCCCGTGTAGATGACCTCCATGCCGGCGTCACGGAGCGCGGCGGCCACGACCTTGGCGCCGCGGTCGTGACCGTCGAGACCGGGCTTGGCGACGAGTACTCGGATGGGACGGGCCATCTGGGAAAACTAGTCGCCGCCCGAACGCGCGTCGAGTGAGGATACACTTGCGCGCCACCGTCCCAAGCACACTTTTGTGCCGTTCGCCGTCCGAACATCCTGCTGCGCACGTCCCCCACTCATGCCGGAGCCCCTCGTGCCCGCCGCCTCCCCCCAGCGCCCGACCTTCCACGGTGACGCCGGCACGCTCTTCGGACTCCACGTCAAGCACTTCCTGCTGACCGTCATCACCTTCGGCTTCTACGGCTTCTGGGGACGGTCGAACGTGCGCCAGTATCTCTATGCGCAGACCTCCCTCGGCGGGGACCGCTTCACCTACAGCGGAACCGGCGGCGAACTCTTCCGCGGGTGGATCAAGGCCGTCGGGCTCTTCATCCTCGGCGGCGCCGTCGCGGTCATCCTCAGCACCGCCGTGAGCGAGATCCTCGGCACCGTCGTCCTCTACCTCGGCGCGATGTTCGTGCTCTTCCCTATCGCCCTGCTCGGCAGCCGCAACTATCGCCTCAGCCGCACCACCTGGCGCGGCATCCGCTTCTCGTTCCGCGGCAACGTCAGCCGATTCCTCGGCATCTTCATCCCCGGGTTGCTGCTCTCGATCGTGACCCTCGGGCTCTACTTCCCGGTCTTCCACGCCGACATCCGCCGGTACCTCGTCAACCGCTCCTACTTCGGGAACTCGCCCTTCTCCTTCAACGGCGAGGGGCGCGCGCTGTTCGGGCCGTTCCTGCTGAATCTCGTGCTCTTCCCGTTCACGCTCGGCCTCTACTCGTTCTGGTACGGCGCCTGGCGCGACCGGTACTACTGGGAACACACCGCGTTCGGTCCGCTCTCGTTCCGCTCCACGATCACCGGCGGTGAGGTGCTTCGGCTCACCATCGAGAACATCCTGCTGCTGATCGTGACCCTCGGATTCGGATTCGCGTGGGTCCAGGCGCGGACCATCAAGTTCCGCTGCGAGCACCTGCTCCTCGTCGGCCAATCGACGCTCGACGACGTGGTGCAGGACGCGCAGGGCGCGAGCACCACCGGCGAAGGGCTGTCGGAGATGTTCGAACTCGACCTCGTGGGCGCGGACTTCTTCGGGCTGTGATGCACCATCCGGCGGCCTTCGGTCGCTTCGAATGGGCGGGCGTGTACTTCGATGGCCGGAGTGCCGCCCGCCATGAGGTCACGATCGTCGTTGAGCGCGAGGGGCTCCGGATCACGGGGGCGCGTATCGGCCAGGTCGCCTGGCCCTTCGCCGACATCCGCCAGGTGGACAGCGGCGTCGCGGACGACCCGATCCGGCTCGAGCGCGGGCTCACCGATCCCGAGATCCTCGTGGTCGCCGACCGGGGCTTCCTTCCGGCCGTCCAGCGCGCCGCGCCCGAGAGTCTCGCGCGCGCCGCGGATCCCGCGCGGCGGCTCCGGCTCAGTCGTCGCCTGATCCCGATCACCATCGGCGCCGTCGTGCTGCTCATCGCGGGTTATCTCTGGGGCATCCCCTGGCTGGCCGATCGCGCCGCGCGGCGCGTGCCCGTCGAGTGGGAGAACTCGATGGGGCGCGCGATGGTCGATCGCCTGCCGGAGTTCGGCGCCGTCTGCGCGGATCCGGAGCGCGTCCAGGCGCTTCGGCAGATCGTCGATCGGCTCATCGCCGACGGCCGCGGGGGGCGCTACACATACGAGGTACGGGTCATCGACTCCAAGCTGGTGAACGCGCTGGCCGCGCCCGGCGGGCAGATCGTGGTCTTCCAGGGTCTGATCGCGCAGGCCGAGTCGCCGGAGGAGCTTGCCGGTGTGCTCGGCCACGAGTTCCAGCACGTCCGACTGCAGCACGGCACCAAGGCGATCCTGCGAGAAGTCCCGATGCGACTCATCGCGTCCGCCGTCAGCAGCGGCGGGTCATTCAGCGGACCGGTCACCGGCGTGGCCACGACGCTCGCCGGACTCCGCTATTCGCGGGGGGACGAGATCGAGGCGGATCGCGAAGGAATGCGGATGCTCCGCGCGGCGCGGGTGGCGCCCGACGGCATGCTCGCGTTCTTCGAGCGGATGGTCGCCGAGTCCGGTGACACGCCTTCCGCGCTCTCGTACGTCTCGTCGCATCCGCGGGACGCCGACCGCCGCGCCGCGCTCGAGGCGCTGGCGCGTGACGCGACGGCGGCTGGGGAAGGAGCCCCGCTGCCGCTGCTCACGGCGGCGGAGTGGGCGACGCTCAAGCGTCCGTGCACACATCCTGCGCCGATCCCCTGAGCGGCGCCCGGCGCACGACCGTCACGAGCCTCACCAGCGCGTGAGCGTTGCCGGACCGGACCCCGCCCGCGCGCGCGCGACGTCGCCCGCCTCCATCCAGAACGTGCCGCTGTGGTCGGACGAGCCGAGGCGGATCTGCAGGGCGCCGTCGCCGGGCCCGGGGTTCACAGGGAACGCGATGTCCAACCGGTACGTCCTTTTCCCGTAAGGATATGCGCCCAGCACCGCGATCCCGATCGATCCGCGCGCCGGGGTATTCGCGCCATACGGAACGTCGCCCGCCCAGATCCTGCCCGCATCGGCGAAGGCCGCCACGGCAAGGTCGGCGCGCCTCCTGAACCACGGCACGAGCACGCGCTCCTCGTGTCGCAGGGTGATGCGCCGTCCACCGGCGTCGTGCGATCCCGAGAAGGCCAGCAGTCCGTCCTCTCGGTCGCGGAAGGTGAGCTGTGACGGGGCCACCGCGCGGTCGAGCACCGCCACCGCGACGCTGGTCACGCGAGTGCGGCGTTCGCTCGGCAGCCGATACCAGTCGGCGCGCGCGCTCCCGGCTACGCCGCGCCAGCCATCGGCACGCGAGCCCGATCGACCTTCGACCCCCACCCGCGTCGTCAGGAGCGACCGACCGCCGCCGACGCCAGCGTAGAAGTCGCCCGAGATCAGCACGTCGCGTCGCGTCAGCGTACCGGACATGCTCGGCGCCACGAGGACGCTGGCGCGCACGCCACGGCCGACGTCCTGCGCGGCGCGAAGGGTCGCGTACCGGTTGACGGTCAGGAACCGCAGCGCCCGCACACCGAGGATCAGCCCCGCGCGCCCGACGGTGAACGACGGGTACCGCCCATCGAGCTCCGTATCGAGCGTCGGCACGAGTCCCGAGTCGGAGAGGACGACGCTGCCTGTCCCCGTGCGGACCTCCTCGCGCATGAGGGCGACGCCGGCGATGCCGACCGTCCCGTCGCGCCGCGGGGAGCCTGCACGCGTCACCCAGGCCACGTCGTACGCCGACCGCGACGTCTCGGCCGCCGCATCCCCCGAGTCGGGCCGTGCCAGCATCACGAACCGCGCCTCGTCGACGAAGCTCACGCGGAGCGCGTTGCGCTGCCGGTACGTGAGGAACGGCTCGACGGCCTCGACATGGAAGGTCCCGCCGAGCGGACGGCGCTCGAGGAGGCCGGCGATGTAGGCCGGACGCCCGAACAACCCGTATTGCTCGACGCGCAGCCCGTAACCCGTCCGATAGGCGGCGCCTCCCTTCTCGAACGACGTCACCACGGTCGTGCCACGCCCTCGGAGGTTGACGGTGCCAAGGCGGACGGAGGAGGGTGCGCCGCCCTTCACGCCGAGCCCGGCGATGTACGGCCACTCGTCCACGACGTCCACGCGGATGCGCACGCGCCCCTCGCCGTCCGGGAAGGCCGTGACCGCTGCCGAGGCGACGAACTTCTGCGCGCGCAGCAGGCGCTCGGACTCGGCGCGCTCGACCTCGGTGCAAATGCCACCGGGTCGCAGCCGCAGGTATGCCTCGATCACGGGGACGCTGGTCGACTCGTGCTCGAGTCCGACCGCTTCGGTCGCGGCGCCGAGCGCTCGCTCGGCCGCGGTGCGCGAAGAGGGCGCCGAGCGCCGAATCTCGATGGTCGTGATCGTCTCGCCCGCGCACGGGACGCGCGGGAGCGCCTCGGCGACCGTGGCGTAGGGGACGGTGACGGGAGTGGCGGGCATGGTGCGAGGTATACCCCGTTGAGCGGCGTTCGGACCGTCGGCCCTACCGTTCCTTGCGCGCGAGCAGGAGCATCTCGCTCGAACGTCGCGTGAGCGCGCGGCCGGAGAATGACTCCCACGCCTGCTCGACGACCAGTCCGGCGTCGAGCATCAGTTCGGCGAGCCGCGAGGCCGTGTAGAGCCGGATCCGGTGCTCGCGGTGCTCGGTCCTTCGCGTTCCTTGCCAAGTAGACTTGATCGTGAGGAATCCCGAGAGCGGATCGAACTCCCGGTCCTGGGCGATGATCGTCCCGTCGCGCGTCGTCCACCAGTCGGACGGGACGAACTTCGCCATCACGCCGTCGCGGCTCCCGCCCTGCCACACGAGGACTCCCCCAGGGGTGAGCACCCGGGCGAACTCACGGATGACGCGCGCATCGTCGCCGGCGTCGGCGAAGAAGCCGAAGCTCGTGAAGAGATTGAGCACGGCGTCGAATCGCCCGGTCCAGGACGGCGGCAGGGTGCGCATGTCGCCGCGCCGGTAGCGCAGCGTCCGCCCGGATCCCCGCGCCTTCGCGAGACCGATCAGGTGCGCCGAGAGATCGAGGCCGTCCACGTCGTACCCCGCCTCGGCGAGCAGATGAGCGTGTCGTCCCTGGCCGCAGGGCACGTCGAGCACGCGCGAGCCGGAGGGCAGCCGGAGCAGCTCGATCAGGCGCGCGACCTGTCGCCGGTCGTCGACGAGATCGAAGAGCGGCTCGTACTCGCGGACATAGCCTTCGTCGAAGTAGGTGCGCCACCACTCGGAGGGCATGCAGGATCGGGACTGGGGGGATCGGGTGCGGCGCGGCCGCCAACGCCTCTTGAACGGCGGGTCCGACAAACCTAGCTTGCGGCAGTCCCGCCGCGCGTCCGAATGTCCCGGAGAGTGCCTTGCCCCGCCACCTGCATCACCTCGTCCGCTCTCGTCGCGCCGCTCTCGCCGCCCTCGCGGGCGTGGTGCTGTCGCTGGGGTGCATCCCGTCGAATCCCGACGCGGACGACAACTACGTCGCGGCCCCGCTGGAGCCGGCACCGCACGTCGCGCACCTCCGCGGCCGGGTGCGTGATTTCAACACCGGCGCGCCGATCGCGGGTGCCCGGGTCGAGGCTGAGGGCCTCTTTGTCGTCACGTCGACCGACGGCGCGTATGCGATCGGCGGCTTGCGGGTGCTGATCACGACGTTGATGACGACGAAGGACGGTTACGACACGTTGCGCGTCCAACTCGCGCTGCCGCGGGGCGACAGCCAGTTCGACCCGCGGATCCGGGTCACCCCGACGCTCGTGCAGACTCGCTGAGGGTCCTTCTTCCCTTCACCTTTCTACTTTCCACTTTCTACTTTCTACTATCTCAGAAGAACACCGGCTCCCGATACGCCCCGAACTCCGCCTCGAGCGCCGCCCGGATCTCATACAGCGTGCAGTAGCTCCGCGCGCACTCCAGGATGAACGGCACCACGTTCTCCGATCCCGCCGCCGCCTTCCGCAGCCGCCCGAGGTCCGCCTCGCACTTGGCATTGTCACGGCTCTTGCGCAGCGCCGCGAGCGCGGCCGCCTGATCCCGCGCCGCCTGTTCGTCGATCTTCAGCAGCGGGATCGTGAGCTCCTGCTCCTCGCTCTCGAACGAGTTCACGCCGACGATCAGCCGCCGGTGCTGCTCGATCTCCCACTGCTGCCGCGCGGCCGCCTCCGCGATCTTGCGCTGGAACCACCCCGTCTCGAGTCCGGGCACCACCCCGCCCTGCTCCTCGATCTGCGTGAAGAGCGCCTCGGCCTCGGCCTCCATGTCGTCCGTCAGCTTCTCGACATAGTACGAGCCGCCAAGCGGGTCGATCACGTTGGGCACACCGGTCTCGAATGCCAGCACCTGCTGCGTCCGCAGCGCGACCTGCACCGCGTGCTCGGTCGGCAGCGCCAGCGTCTCGTCCATCGAGTTGGTGTGCAGCGACTGCGTGCCGCCGAGCACCGCCGCCATCGCCTGGTAGGCGACGCGCACGATGTTGTTCATCGGCTGCTGCGCGGTGAGCGTCACGCCGGCGGTCTGCGAGTGGAAGCGCATGATCCACGAGCGCGGCGACTTGGCGCCGTATCGCTCCTTCATGTGGCGCGCCCAGATGCGCCGCGCCGCGCGGAGCTTGGCGATCTCCTCGAAGAAGTCGTTGTGGATGTCCCAGAAGAAGCTGAGCCGCGGCGCGAAGTCGTCCACGTCGAGGCCGCGGGCGATGCCGCGCTCAACATAGGTGAAGCCGTCGGCGAGCGTGAACGCGAGTTCCTGAGCCGCCGTCGCACCGGCCTCGCGGATGTGGTAGCCGGAGATCGAGACCGTGTTCCACTGCGGCACGTGCTGGGCGCCGAACTCGAACATGTCCACGATCAGCCGCAGCGCCGGTTCGATCGGGAAGCACCAGGCGTGCTGCGCCATGTACTCCTTGAGGATGTCGTTCTGGACCGTCCCCCGGAGCTGTTCCGGCTTCACGCCCTGCTTCTCCGCCGCCGCGATGTAAAAGCACCAGAGGATGATCGCCGGACCGTTGATCGTCATCGAAGTCGAGACCTGGTCGAGCGGGATCCCCTCGAAGAGCTGCTCCATGTCGGCCAGCGAACTGATCGCGACACCGCACTTGCCGACCTCGCCCTCGGACCTCGCGTGGTCGGAGTCGTACCCCATCAGCGTCGGGAAGTCGAACGCGACCGAGAGCCCGGTGGTCCCGTGCGCCAGCAGGAACTTGTAGCGCTCGTTGGTCTCCTTGGCGGAGCCGAAGCCGGCGAACTGCCGCATCGTCCAGAGCTTGCCACGATAGCCCGTCGGATGGATGCCGCGCGTGAAGGGATAGGTGCCGGGCACCTCGAAGGCCGCGCCTGCGGTCCCCTCGAGGTCGAGCGCCGTGTAGAGCGCGGCGACCTCCTTCTCGGAGTTCGTCCAGGCGATGTCGCGCTTCTCGCCCTTCGCGTACCGCGTGCGCCAGGCGTCGACCTCGGCGCGGAGATCGTCGAGCTCCTGCTGCATCGCAGCATGCAGGGCGGCGACGGTCGGGTCGAGATCGGGGATCGAGGTCATCGGACGTTCCCGGTAAGGGTCCCGGCCTCGACACTCCGCGCGAGCAGTGCCTCGGCCACGGCCAGCGGCGTCGTCTCCCCGCGTTCCAGCGCCGGGAGTTGCGCCTCCAGCCACTCCTGCGTGCCCGCGTCGCGCCAGAGTCGGCGCCGCACGCGGTACTCCACCGCATCCACCACGCGCTCCCGCAACCGTTCGCGGCGGCGCTGCTGGAGCTTGCCGCTCCGCTCAAGATACCCGAAATGCCGGTCGAGGGCTCCCACCAGCTCGGCCACCCCCTCCCCCGTCACGCCCACCGTGCGGAGCACCGGCGGGGTCCAGTGGTCGGCGTCGTCCCGGGCCGCGGCCTCGCGGGCGATCTTCTTGGGGTTCACGTGCTTGAGGTCCACGCCATGATGCGCCGGCACGTTCTTGAGGGTCGCGCCGCTCCGCAGCCCGAGCATCAACTCGATGTCGTTGCACAGGCGGTCCGCGCCCGGACGGTCGGCCTTGTTCACGACGAACAGGTCGGCGATCTCCATCACCCCCGCCTTCAGCGTCTGGATGGAGTCGCCGGACTCCGGCACCAGCACGACCGCGCTCGTGTCCGCGAGCCGTGCGATGTCGAGCTCGCTCTGCCCCACGCCGACCGTCTCGACGAGGATGCGATCGATCCCGAAGGCGTCGAGCACGTCGCAGACCTCGCGCGTCGTGGCGGCGAGTCCGCCGAGCGATCCGCGCGTCGCCATCGAGCGGATGAAGACCTTCGGGTGCAACGCGACGCGCTCCATCCGGACGCGGTCGCCGAGCAGCGCCCCGCCGGTGAAGGGCGAGGTCGGATCCACGGCGACGATCCCGACCGAGAGACCGGCCTCGAGATAGACCTCGGCGAGGAGCGTCGTCAGCGTGCTCTTCCCCGCGCCCGGCGGTCCCGTGATGCCGACGCGCCGCGCGCGCCCGAGCGCCGGGTGGCAGGCGGCGAGGAGTGCGTCGCTCCCCGCGCGGTGGTTCTCGACGATGCTGACCGCGCGCGCGAGCGCGGCCTTCTTCCCCGCCGCGAGGTCGGCGACCAGCGGCACGAGGGCCGCCGGGGCGTCCGCGGGAAGCGAGAGCGGATGGGGCGCCATCAGAGGTCCGAGGAGGGGTCGTCGTGCTCGTCGTGGATGTCGCCGACGAACTCCTCGACGAGATCCTCGAGCGTCACGAGGCCGAGCGTCTCGCCGGCGGCGCCGCGCACGATCGCCAGGTGACGCCGTTCGCGCAGCATCCGGGTCATCAGCGTGTGCGCGGGTTCGTCCGGCGCCGCGAAGGCCACCGGCCGCGGGCTGCGCAACGGCGCCTCGGGACGCGCGATCACGTCCCAGCTCGTGATCATCCCCGTGATCTGGTCCACCGTCCGCGCGTAGACCGGGATCCGGCTGTACTTCGACTGGGCGACGATCCGCGCGACCTCGTCGGCGGGCGCGCCGCGCTCGATCGCGACCATCTCCGCGCGCGGCGTCATCACCGCGCCCACGCGCGTGGTCCCGAACTCCACCACGCCGCTGATGATCGCGCGCTCCCCCGCCTGTCCGACTCCTTCGATCTCCCCCTCGCGCAGCAGGTCGTCGAGGGACTCCGACGCCGACGGCTCGACGGCGGCCGGCGAGCCGCGCCAGCTGCGCACGAGCTTGGTCGCCGCTTCGGCCAGGGGCGCGTTGAGGCGCTCCACCACGCGCAGCGGCGGGAGGAGCAGCGGCAGCGTCTCCGCCGGCCAGCGGCGTGCGATCGCGCGCGGCAGGAGCTGCCCCACGATGAGGAGCAGCACCGCGCTGACGATCAGCTGCTGCACCAGCCGGCCCGGCTCGTCCCCGTGCTGCAGGCCGATGATCGCGCCGAGCGCGAAGACCGTGCCCGCGATCCCGGTGCCGGCCGCGAGCAGCAGGCGCTGCGGCCGTTCGAGGTAGAGCGCCGCCGTGCCGGCGCCCGCGAGGCGGCGCTCCGCCCAGTGCCGCAGCCAGATGCGGCTCACCGTGCGCAGCGCGGTCGCGGCCCCGGTCAGGATGCCGACGATGCCCACCAGCAGGAGCGGGAGGAGCAGCGAGTTCATTCCGCCTCCTCGGGCACCGTGACCAGCGGCTCCAGATAGACCCGCTCGATGCGCCGGCGGACGACGCGTTCGACGACGATGCGGTAGCCGCCGACGACGAGCGTCTCGCCCGCGCGCGGCACGCGGCCCAGCAGCTCCATCACCAGCCCGCCGACCGTCGTCACGTCGCCGCGCCGGAACTCCTGCCCGGTCAGCTCCGAGAGTTCGTCGAGCGTGACGCCGGCGGCGACCCAGTAGCGGTCGCCGTCCTCGCGCTCCACGTCCGGGAGGTCGGAGTCGCCCTCGTCCTGGATGTCACCGATGATGAGCTCGAGCACGTCCTCGAGCGTCACGAGGCCGGCCGTGCCGCCGAACTCGTCAACGACGATCGCCAGGTGGCGCCGCGACGCGCGGAACTCGCGCAGCTGGGCCTCGACACTCTTGCTGGACGGGATGAACAGGGCCGGACGCACGAGGGCGCGCCACCCGCCGGCCGGCTCCTCGTCGGCGAGCAGCGCCGGCAGGAGGTCCTTCGCGTACAGGATGCCGACGACCTCGTCGAGCGTGCCGTCGAAGACGACGAGCCGCGCGTGGCGCGCGCTGCGCACGCGGTCCACGACCTCGGACCAGGGCGTCTCGAGCTCGAGCCCCACGATGTCCACCCGCGGCACCATGATCTCGTGCACCTGGGTGTCGCCGAGCGAGAAGACGCCGTGCAGCAGCACCTCGCCGCTGCCGCCGACATCGGCCTCCGCGGCGACGACCTCGCGGAAGCGCTCGACGGCGTCCTCGCGGTCGGTCTCGTCGAACGGAGGCGGGGGCAGGATCCGGTTGAGCACGGCGTCGCCCCAGGTCCCGAACGCGACGATCGGCTGGCAGATCAACTCGACGCCGAGGACGAAGGGCACCAGCGGCGCGAGGCCCCGCTCACCGAGCACGTCGCCGCCGGCGCGTGCCGCGACCTCGGAGAGCACCACCAGCGCGATCCCCGCGACCACCACCAGCGGCGCGAGCAGCGCCGCGGGCACCCAGCCGCTCAGCAGCAGCGACGCCGACGCCGCGGCACCCGAGAGCAACTGGGCGATGATGCGTCCGAACGCGAGGGCGCGATGCGTCGCCTCACGACGCGCCAGCAGCTTCCGGACGCCCGGGTGTGCGGGAGGCTCCTCCGCCTCCAGCCCGAGGAGCGCCCCGTCGGCGAAGGCACAGAGCGCGGCGACGAGCGCCGCGCCGAGGGCGAAGGCGACGGCGAGCAGGCTCACGCGCGCAGCACCCGCGCGAGCAGCCGTTCCTGGCGCTTCCACATCGGGGCCGCCCGTCGCGTCGCGTCATCCCCCTCGGGGTGCTCGTGCCCGAGCACGTGGAGCGTGCCGTGCACGACCAGCCGCAGCAGTTCCTCGCGCACGCCGACGCCGAAGCGTCGCGCGTTGGCCGCCGCCACCGCCGGACAGAGGTAGACGTCCCCGATGACCGCCCCCGCAGGGTCGCGGAAACCGAAGGCGATCACATCGGTCGCGCCCGCGTGGCCGAGGTGCTTCCGGTGCAGCGTGGCCATCCGCGCCGGCGAGAGCAGCGTGATGGAGAGCAGTCCCGCCGCGACCCCCTCGGCCTTGAGCACGAGGCGTCCCGCGGCGGCGAGTCGCGCCGCCGACACCGCCGCGCGCACACGCTCCGCCTGCACCGTGACGTGCACCGCGCGTGGCGCCATCAGGCGCCCGCGTCCGCCGCGTACGCCTTCACGATCTCGCGCACGAGCCGGTGGCGCACCACGTCCACCTCGGTGAAGTAGTGGAACGCGATCCCGTCGATGTCGGTCAGGATCCGCTCGACCTGCAGCAGCCCGCTCTCCTCGCGCTTCGGCAGGTCGATCTGCGTCTTGTCGCCCGTGATGACCGCGCGCGAGTTCAGGCCGAGCCGCGTCAGGAACATCTTCATCTGCATGTTGGTGGCGTTCTGGGCCTCGTCGAGGATCACGAACGCGTCGGCCAACGTGCGCCCGCGCATGTAGGCGAGCGGCGCGATCTCGATCACCCGCGTCTCGAGGGCGCGCGCCACGCGCTCCGGCGGCATCAGGTCGTCGAGCGCGTCGTAGAGCGGCCGCAGGTAGGGATCGACCTTGGCCTGCATGTCGCCGGGCAGGAAGCCGAGCGATTCGCCGGCCTCCACCGCCGGACGCGCGAGCACGATCTTCTTGACGCGCTTGCGCGCCAGTGCATCGACCGCCGCCGCGACCGCGAGGTACGTCTTGCCCGTGCCCGCGGGACCGATGCCGATCACGATCTCGTTGTCGAGCATCTGCTGCATGTACTCGGCCTGCCCCTGCGTCTTGGCCTGGATGATCTTGCGCACGCCGGGCAGCACGAACTTGCCCGGCGACGCGCCTTCGCGCGCCGGACCCTCCATCGAGAAGCGCAGCACATCGTCCGGGTCGAGCGGCAGCCGCTGCTTGGACTGGTCGATCATCCGCTGGGCCACCACGCCGGCCTTCTCGACCGCGTCGGCGGCGCCGGTGAGTACCATCGCCTCGCCGCGCAGCGTCACGCGCACGGGGAAGAGCTTCTGGAGCTCGGCGAGATTGCCGTCGGCCACGCCCGCGAGCGAGAGCAGGTCGGCCCCCTCCGTGTTGAGCCGGAGCGTCGCCTGGTCGCCCGTCATGGTGCCGTCGGTCATCGATCCTCCATCGTGCGGATGTGCAGGTCGGCCAGGTCCGCCGCCGGCACCTTGGTCGGCGCGCCCTCGAACAGGGCGCGTGCGGCGGTCGTCTTCGGGAACGCGATCACGTCGCGCAGCGAGGTCGCGCCGGCAAGCAGCATCGCGATGCGGTCGAACCCGAACGCGATGCCGCCGTGCGGCGGTGCGCCCGCGCGCAGTCCTTCCAGCAGGAAGCCGAAGCGCCGCTCCTGCTCGGCCGGGTCGCCGATCCCGAGCAGTTCGAGCATGCGCCCCTGCACCGCCGGATCGCTCGAGCGGATGCTCCCGCCCCCGAGTTCGGTGCCGTTGAGCACGCAGTCGTAGGCGAGTGCGCGCCAGCGCGCGGGTTCGGTCGGATACG
Source organism: Gemmatimonadaceae bacterium (assembly GCA_031396725.1). GTDB lineage: Bacteria > Gemmatimonadota > Gemmatimonadetes > Gemmatimonadales > Gemmatimonadaceae > Pseudogemmatithrix. Next base: position 88,471 of record JANNLH010000118.1, read on the forward strand.
CCGCCCTGTCCTCGGCGTTCGGCGCGGTGAACGGGTGGTGCACCGCGGTGAGCGCGCCCGTCGCGGGGTCCTGGTCGAACATCGGGAAGTCGAGCACCCACAGGAATCGGCGGATCGCAGGATCGACCAGGCCCAGTCGTACGGCGCACTCCTGCCGCACGCGATCGAGCGCGGGACTCGAGACCCGGTCCGCGCCGGCGACCGCGAGCAGCAGGTCCCCGTCGGCGAGCCCGAGCCTTGCCAGCGCCTCGGCGGAGAGGAACTTGGCGAGCGGACCTTCCACCGCGCCGCCCGAGGACTTGAGCCGCACGAGTCCGCCGGCGCCCGCCCCCTTGGCGATCGCCTCCAACTCGTCCACCTGCTTGCGGCTCCACGACGCCGCACCCGGCACACGGATGCCGCGCACGCGGCCTCCCGCCGCCAGCGCCGACTGGATGATCGCCGACTCGCTCCCCGCGAACACCCGGGTATGGTCCGCGATCTCGAGCTCGTAGCGCAGGTCCGGACGATCGCAGCCGTACCGTTCCATCGCCTCCGCGTAGGTCATCCGCGGGAACGGCGTCTCGACCTCCACGCGTGCGATCGCCCAGAGCGACTGGATCAGCCCCTCCGCCAGCGCGATGATGTCCTCGCGCGTGATGAACGAGGCCTCGATGTCGATCTGCGTGAACTCGAGCTGCCGATCGGCGCGCAGATCCTCGTCGCGAAAGCAGCGCGCGACCTGGAAGTAGCGATCGAAGCCGCAGCACATGAACAGCTGCTTGTAGATCTGCGGCGACTGCGGCAACGCGTAGAACTCGCCCGCGTGCACGCGGCTGGGCACGAGGAAGTCGCGCGCCCCCTCGGGCGTCGGCTTCGTGAGGATCGGCGTCTCGAGCTCGAGATAGCCGCGGGTGCTCAGGTAGCGACGGGTCTGCTGCAGCAGGTGGTGCCGCAGGATGAGGCTCCGCTGCAGTTCCTCGCGCCGCAGGTCGAGCACGCGATGCCGCAGGCGCAGTTCCTCCGCCGGGAGCTTGCCGTCCTTCGCCGGCGCGACCGGGATCGCCGGCGTCGTCGCCGGTCCGACGACCCGGATGGCGGTGGCCCGCACCTCGATCTCGCCGGTCGCGAGATCCGCGTTCCGCATCTCGGCGGGGCGCGCCGCGACCGTTCCGTCGATCAGCACGGCGCTCTCGACGCCCACCGCGGCCGCGGCCGCGATGACCGCGGCCGACGCCCAGTCCGGATTGAACGACACCTGGACGAGCCCTTCGCGGTCGCGCAGGTCGATGAAGACGAGCCCGCCGAGGTCGCGCGCGCGATGGACCCAGCCGCCGAGCGTGACCGTGGCGCCGACGTCGGTGGGGCGGAGCTTGCCCCCGAGGTGGGTGCGGAGCGTGGTGGCGTCGGGCGAAGTCTGCGGAGCGGTCACGTGGTGCCCTGGCGACGCGGCGCCAGCAGGAGGAGGTAGCGGGTCGCGACCGCGCCGGTGAGGGCGCCGACGCAGTCGGCGACCCAGTCGAGGAAGCTCATCGACCGGCTCGGAATGAACGATTGATGCCACTCGTCGATGCCCGCGAGGAGCGCGACGCCGACGATCGTGAGCAGGAGCGTCCGCAGGGAACGGGACTGTTGGGACGACCAGAGGCTGAGACCGGCCAGCACCGCATACATGCTGAAATGGACCACCTTGTCGAATCCGACGGGCACGTCCGGACCGACCGAGATCGTGGGCCACGAAGTGCCGATCAGGATCACGACGGCCCAAAGTGCGGGAAGGACCCACCGCGGGACTCGGGGGATGATCTTGGCTGGGACTGGGGTTCCGGCAGGGGGCATTGAGCAGGGTAAATCTAACTGCCGTCAATACTTGGTGGAAGCCAAGGGAAGTCCAGCACCGTTGACCGCCCGCCGGAGACCGCGTACTCTGCAAGATGCTGAATCTGCTCGACTTGGCCCCCGCCGACGCCGAACGGACGCTGCGGGAGTTCGCGGTCGCCAACGGCCAGGCGGCCTACCGCGGCGCCCAGGTCGTCCCGCACCTCTGGGCCAAGCCCGTGGGGTCGTTCGCGGAGATGACCGACCTCCCGCTCGCCTTCCGCGAGCGGCTCTCGGCGCACTTCAGCATCCCCCGGCTCGAGCTCGAGACCCAGCAGCGTTCCAGCGACGGCACCCGCAAGTTCCTCTTCCGGATGCACGACGGCCAAGCGATCGAGACCGTCGCGATCCCGGACGGCGACCGGATGACCTTCTGCATCTCGTCCCAGGCGGGATGCGCGCTGCAGTGCTCCTTCTGCGCCACGGGCGCCATGGGCTTCGCCCGCAACCTCGCCGTCCACGAGATCGCCGGGCAGGTCCGCGAACTCGCCCTGCTCGACCCACCCATCCGGGCGACCAACATCGTCTTCATGGGGATGGGCGAGCCGCTGATGAACTGGAAGGCGGTGGACCCGGTGCTCACGATCCTGAACGACCCGAAGGGCTTCGGCATCGGCGCGCGGCACGTCACCGTCTCCACCGTCGGCATCCTGCCCGGCATCGTCGCGCTCGGTGAGCGCAAGGAGCAGTTCCGGCTCGCGCTCTCGATCCACGCGCCGAGCGACGAACTGCGGCAGACGTTGATGCCGGTCAACACGAAGTACCCGCTCGCCGAGGTGATCGACGCCGCCGCCGAGTTCGACCGGCGCGTGACCTTCGAGTATGTGATGCTCGGCGGCGTCAACGACCAGCCGGAGCACGCCGACCAGCTGGCGGCACTCGCGCGCCGCTGCAAGGCGTTCGTGAACCTGATCCCCCTGCATCCCGGTGGCGCGATGGGCTTCACGCCGACCACGCCGGAAGCGATCGCCAAGTTCGCGCGCCGCATCCGCCACAACGGTGTCGAGGTCGCGATCCGGAAGAGCCGCGGCATCGACATCGCCGCGGCCTGCGGCCAGCTACGGGTGGAGCGTCTCCGGCGGCGGCCGCCAGGCGGCGCCGAGCAGGATCGTGAGGTCGAGGTAGCGTGAGGAATCGGGGCGCGCTTCGATGCGCGCCCCGCCCAGTGCCTTCGCCGCGAGCTCGCCCCAGTCCATGCGCCCGCTGCGCACGATCACGACCGTGGAGTCGAACTTGTCGGCGCTGTTCCCCGAGCCGACGACGTCGAACCCGAGGTCGCGCAGGTGGAAGGTCGCCTGCCGCGCCAGCCCGCGGACGTTCGTGGCGTTCAGCACCTCGACGCGAATGCGCACACTGTCGGGCACGATGCGCTCGACCTTCGGGCGGTCCTTGTAGCTCACGGCCCGCCCGCCGGCGGGACGATCGACCGCGCGGGGCCAGAGCAGCACCCCGGCCATCAGCAACGCCGCGGCCAGGACGATCCAGCGCCCCCTGCCCTTCAGCGCACCGAGTTCCACAGCCCCACCGCTTCCGGGAAGAGCGCCTTGCCCTCGCGCAGCGTCCACTGGAGCCGCATCAGCACGACCTGGCGGAAGACGCCGTTGAAATCGTGCGGCAAGTGCTCCGCGAGGAAGGCGCGATCGGCGCGCATGAAGCCGCGGCCCGGCTCCAGGAAGTCCGCCATGTAGAGCGCGCGGCCGGTGCGGTCCCATTCGGCGTTGCCGACCGTGTGCCACCGGACCGCGGAGAGGACGCTCTCGCGGGTCTCGCCGTCGGCGACGAGGCGGTTGGCCGCGGCGGGTCCGTGGAGCACGTCGAGCGGCAGGGGGACCGGTCCCGCCTGCGCGCGGAGCTCGGCCTCGGACGCGTCGCGCAGCGCGTCGTGGAAGCGTCCGACGTCGTGCCAGGCCCCGGCTTCGTCGGCGCCGAGGTGCAGCTGCACCGCCCAGCGGTCGAGCAGCTCGGTCACGCGCGCGATGTGCGCGCGGCGCTTCTCGCCGACCTGTGCCCAGGCCGGCAGGACGAGGGGCCGATCGCTCATCGGGAGGAGGACCTCACGAGACACTGGTGATGCGACGGGTGAGATCCGAGAGCTCGGCGACCACGTCGCGCAGCACCGTGGTCGCGTGTTCGAGCTCGCGCAGCGCCGCCGCCTGCTCGTTCGCGGCACCGCTCACCTGCTCGGCCCCGGCGCGGTTGCGCGCCACGATCTCCGAGAGCCGGCTCATCCGCTCGCGCAGCCGCAGCACCTCGACCCCCTGGTCGTCGGACGAACCGGCGATGCGTGCGGCCTGGACGGCCGCGCCCCCGGTCGCCGCGACGATGAGGCCGAGCGCCTCGCGGGCCCCGCCGGCGAGCGACTCGGCATCGCGCACGAGCGCCTCGCCGCGGCCCATCTGCCCGGCCGTGTCGCGCATCTGCTGGTCGAACTCCCGCAGCACCCGCTGCGCGTCGTCGGCCGCTCGCCCGCTCTCCTCGGCCAGCTTGCGCACCTCGTCGGCGACGACCGCGAAGCCGCGCCCCTCGTGCCCGGCGCGCGCCGCCTCGATCGCCGCGTTGAGCGCGAGCAGGTTGGTCTGCACCGCGAGCTCCCGGATCACGGCGATGAATCCGGTCACCTGGGCGGTGGATTGCGCGAGCGCACCCACGCGCGACGAGCTCTCCGAGACGAACCGCTTGGCGTCCACCAATCGCTCCATCGCGGTCTCGACCGTCTGCCGGTTCTCGGCGGCGATCACGCTCGCGCGGCGCGTGGCCTCGTGCGCCTCGCGCGCGTCGCTGGCGACCCCGCGCGTGCGGTCGGCGATCGTCGCGGTGACGTCCAGTCCGCGCGCCAGCTGCTCGGCCTCCTCGTTCACCGCGCGGCCGATCTCCCCCGCGGTGCGCGCGACGGACTCGCCGCCCGAGCGCAGCGTGCGCGCCGAGAGCGTCAGCGTCTGCAGCTCGTTGGCGAGCCGGTCCACGGTCGCCAGCAGCGGATTGCGGAGATCGAGGATGTGGATCGTGGTGGCGAGGTGGTTGGCCACGCGCCGGATCAGCGTCGCCTCCTTCGCCCCGTAGGCCCCGCGCTTGTGCGTGTCGAGTTCGAGCACGCCGATCGGCCGGTCGCCGAAGCGCAGCGGCACGATGGCGCGCGACGAGGCCTCGGCGCGCGCGTGCTCGACGCGCGGATCGTGGTTGGCATCGCTGAGGATGATCGGGCGCGCGGTCTCGAGGACCTCGCGGCGCAGTCGCTCCCCGTCGCGCGGCGCGGGCTGGGGCACCGGAAGGAGTCCCTCGCCCCCGCGGTAGATGAGCGTCAGTTCGCCGCGGTCGGACCGCAGCACGCGGAAATCGCGCCACTCGAGCAGCCGGTGCGCCAGCCGCTCGATGCGCGCGATCGCCTCGCCGAGCCCCGCGTCCGACACGACCACCTGCTCCATCGCGAGGATCGTGTTGAGCTCCTCGGCGGCGATCGACTCCTCGAGGATGCGCTTGAGCAGCAAGCCGACGAACATCAGCACGACCAGCACCACCGTCGCCCCGACCGCACCGAGGAACGCGACCGAGAGCATGATCACCGCGAGCGCCGCCGCGCCGGCGCCGGCCGCGATCACCTCGTAGCGCAGGATCAGCGCCCGCTCCTCGGCGGAGAGCTTCCCGCGGAGCAGCAGCGAGAAATAGTAGAGGCCGCGGCTGATGATGAAGTGCGCGAAGACGAACACCACCAGCGCCGGGATCTGGTCGGCCCCGAGGGCGGGCAGGTCGGACACGTCGGCGGCGCCCGCGAGCGGCAGCACCTGGTCCGAGAGTGTCCGGGCGGCGGCGTACCAGCCGTATGCCCCGAAGAGTGCGACCACTTCGCGCGATCCGTTCACCCACGCGGGCAGGGTCCCTCGGCGCAGCCAGGCGGCATCCGCGACGAACATCCCGACGCCGAGCGCGAGCGCGGCCGCCACCGGACCGAGGAAGACCGTGCCGCCGACCGCCAGCATGCCGAGCAGGTGCACCGCCGCATACTTCGTGACCGGCAGCTGGTATCGACGGAGCGCGACCGACGCGACGAGCAGGACGGCGAGCGCGGGGAGGTGGCCCGACCACGTCCGGTCGAGCGCGAGGCCGACGAGCAGGAAGGCGGTCCCGACCGCCGGCAGCGCGACGCGATAGACGTCGAGGACGCGCCTCACGTGCGCCTCACCCCTGCGGGCCCTGCGGGCCCAGCGGGCCCAGCGGGCCCAGCGGGCCCTTCACGGGACGCGGCATCGGACCCTGCACGGTGTCGAGCGCCGCGCGGAGGCTGCGCACGAGTTCGAGCGCCGCGTCCACACTGGTCTCCGCGGCCCGCACGAGCGCGCTCCCCACCACCACGCCATCCGCGATCGCGCCCACCGTGCGCGCGTGTTCCGGACGCGAGATGCCGAAGCCCACGCAGATCGGGAGCGCGGTGGCCGCGCGCAACGCGGCGACCGAGGCCGGCAGTTCCGCCGGCAGCTGGTCTTGCACGCCGGTGACCCCGAGACGGCTGATCAGGTAGACGAAGCCGCGGCCGTGCCGGGCGATCTCGGCCATCCGCGCCGGGGGCGTGGTGGGGGCGACGAGCCGCACGAACTCGAGCGGACCGTCGCCGAGCCAGGCCTCGCGCTCCGGGTCGGCGCCGACCGGCAGGTCGGTGACGAGCACGCCGTGCACGCCCGCCGCGTGCGCGCGCTCGAGCACCTGCGGCCCGGCGGCGAGCAGCGGGTTGAGATAGCTGAAGAGCACGATCGGCACGCTCGCGCGCGCCTCCGCCACCAGGGCCAGCGTCCCCTCGAGCGTCATCCCCTGCTCGAGCGCGCGCTGCGAACTGCCCTGGATGATCGGGCCGTCGGCGAGCGGGTCCGAGAAGGGGACGCCCACCTCGATGACGTCGGCCCCCGCGAGCGGCAGCTCGCGCAGGAGTCGCAGCGAGGCGGCGCGGTCGGGGTGACCGGCGGTGATGTAGCAGACGAGCGCGCGGCGCCCTGCCGCACGCAACTGGCCGAGATGCGCTGACAGCACGGGACTCAGAGGAAGTAGTCGCCAACGCGGATCCCGTAGCGCTCCGGATCGGCCGTCTTGATGATCGTCTGGCGGAAGGCCCCGGATTCGTCCCGGTCGGCGAGGTCGAGCAGTTCGCCGGGGTGCAGGATGTTGCCGAGCGCATCGCTGACGACGCGCACGATCGGACGCGAGACCATGTCCGGGAGCGGGTTGGCGCTGTGGACGATCGCGAGCTCGAAGGTGTCGAGGATCACGAGCGTGCCGACCGGGAAGACGCCGAGCAGCGCGACGAACGCCTTCACGACCACCGGATCCATGCCGCGCCGCGGATTGTCGCGCATCTCCTGCAGCACGACCGCGGGGTCGAGCGGCTCGGACATGTAGACGCGCCGCGTGGTCGCCGCGTCGAACCCGTCGGCGACCGCGACGATCTTGCTGTAGAACGTGATCTCGCTCATGCGCAGCGAGCGCGGGTAGCCGGTGAGGTCGCGCTTCATGTGATGCTGGTAGGCGACCAACATCGACCGGTACGGGAACTCCTGCTGCTCGCGGAGCTGGAAGAGCGCGAGCACGCCGAGCCAGGGATGCGCGGCGACCAGCCGCCACTCGTCCTCGGTCAACATGTCGGGCTTCTGGATGATGTCGATCGGCACGCGCGACTTGCCGATGTCGTGGAACAGACCCGAGAAGCCGAGGTCGTACAGCTGCAGCCGCGTGAGCCCGAGGCGCCGGCCGAGCGCGACCGAGAAGATGCAGACGTTCACGCAGTGCGTGAACGTGTAGTCGTCGTAGTCGCGGATGGTCGTGAGCCCCACCAGCGAGGTCTCCTCGGCGAGGATCTGGTCGACGATCCCCTGCACCACCCGCTTGATCTTCTTGATGTTCGGGCTCTGCCCCATCCGCACCGAGTTGATGACCTCCTTCGTGGTGGTCACCGACTGCTGGTACGTGCGCTTGGCCCGCTCCTTCGCCTCGACCGTGTCCTCGGGGTCGTCGGCGCTCTCGATCGGCGGCGTGACGTCGAAGACCGTCACGCCGGTGTCGGCGAGGCGCTTGGTGAGGATCTCGAAGCGCTCGGCCGGTGCCCGCCCCTGCGGCGACGAGAGGAACGAGAGGAGGATCGTCCAGTCGCGCGTCGTCGGCCGGTCGTGGAAGCGCAGCAGCCCGAGGCCGGAATCGCGGCAGCGGCCGAGGATGTAGGAGAAGCTCGAATAGTTGTCGAGGTCGAGCTTCATCCGCGTCGAGTTCAGGAACAGGAACTCGCCCGCGAGCCGGAACTCGCACTCGCCGTCCCCCGCGATCAGCTCGCCGGAGAGCGCGGAGAGCTCCTCCAGCGCCTTCTGCACGACCGCGTTCTCGACCGGGTACATCTTCAGGTTGCGGAGCGCGACGTAGAAGCCGAGCACCCAGGTGCGACCGATGCGGCGCACGGCGCCTTCGCCGAGGCCGGCCGCGGTCATCGACTGCGTGTTGCGCGCGATCAGCGAGGGACGGCCGTCGCCGCTGGGCGTGTTCGAGCCGGGGGGGGTCGTCACGGCGGGGCACTCCCGCCGCGGAGCGCCCGGCTCACCGCATTGCGCACGATCAGGTCCTTCTCGCCGGCGGACCGCTCGAGCGAGGTGCGCGCCGCGGCCGTGTTCACCTTGCCCAGCCCGATGGCGGCGCAGGCCCGCAGCTCGGGATCCTCCTTCCGTCCGAAGAGGCCACCCTTCGCGTTGAGGATCCCGTCGAGGACCGGCACGCCGGCGTCCCCGCTGATGAGCCCGTAGAGCTCGAAGAGCGCGATGCGCTCGGTCCGGTCGGCCTCGCGCGCCGCCTTCCCCTTCACCAGCGTCTCGACCCTCGCGAGCGCCGGCCGGTAGACGCGCGCCGCGAGCGCCCGCATCGCCGAGAGGCGGATGTCGCGCTCGGGGTCGTCGAGCGCGAACTCGAGCACCGCGAGCGCACCGGGGGTCCCGATGTCGGTCAGCGCGGTCACGACCGCGGCGCGCATCGGGCGCTCGGCGGCGCTGCTCTTCAGCACCTCGGCCAGCGACGGCACGGCGGCGGCGGTGCGCATCGCGCCGGCCCGGCGGATCGCCTCGCGCGCCACCGCGGGCTTGGCATCCTTGACCAGCCGCACCAGCTCGCTCGTGTTCGACTGCGCGAGGCGTTCCGCCGACGCCTCGAGCAGCGGCCGGAGCCCCGCATTCTGCGTGCGGTCGATCGCCTCGAGCAGTCCCGCCAGCGCGTGCGGCTTCAACTGCGCGAAGAGCTGCGAGAGCTCGTCCTTCGGCGGGAGCGTCGAGGCCTCCTCGAGCGCCTGGAGCATCTGCCCGAGCGCGTCCGGGTGGCTGAGCCGGTCGGGGAGTTTGCCCAGCCGCTCGCGGTCCTGCGGCCGCAGTTCGCGCGCGCGCTGCATCGTCCCTTCCAGCTCGCGCAGCAGGAACGCCACCGTCGTGAACTGCCCGGCCGTCAGCATGTGCAGCACGAGCGCCTCGAGGTCCGCGGCGCACTCCTCGCGCACGAGCGGGTCCACCTGCAGCTCGAAGATGTCGAGCAGCGCGCTGACGACGAGGCGGCGGAGGTCGAGCTTGTACTCGCGATCCGTCTCCTGCCGGAGATACTCGATCTCGTTGGGGTCGAGGAAGTAGAGCGTGGAATCGAAGTCCTCCATCCGCACCATCCCCGACGCACGCGCGGGCGCCTCCTCGGCGGCACCGCCCTGCTCCTGGCGGGCCTCCTCGATCGCTTCCGAGGGCGACTCGTACTCGCGCCCCTGCAGTGCCGGCCAGCGTCCCGGTTCCGCCGCGGGGTCGAGCGGCGCCGCCGGGTCGTTCACCTCGACGTAGCGGTAACGCAGGCAGGCGAAATCCTGCTCCCAGAGGATCGTGAGCAGGTCGTCCTCGTGCGGCTGCGCGCGCCGCACGCGCGGGATGATCGCGAGGAAGCGTTCGAGCTCCTCGTCCTCGAATCCCGGGAAGAGCGCGAGTTCGCGCAGTCCGTCCTTGAACAGCAGCCAGGGCAGGCTGTCGCCCCCCTTCTCCGGGTGGGCGTACACGACGACGCCGGACCACTTGAACTGCGTGTCCGTCACCTGGAACACGAGGTCGCTCGTCTGCTCCCAGATCGGCTCGAACGCGTGGCGCGCGTTCTCGAGCGCCTTGAGGTAGGTCGGGTTGTTGTGCATGTACAGCTGGTGCGCGCGGACGGCCTTGTCGAGGACCTTGAGCATGTCCTCGATGACCGCCGGCGGGAACGGCGGCTCGACCCGCTCCGTCTCCTGCACGCCGGGCGCCGTCACGCGCGGCCCTCGAGCGCGAGCATCGCCGCCACCTGCTGCACGTCCTTGTCGCCACGCCCGCTGACGCAGAGCAGCACCGCGTCATCCGGGCTCCAGCGCCCCCGCTGCGCCGCGATCCATGCGATCGCGTGCGAGGTCTCGAGCGCCGGGATGATCCCCTCCAGCCGGCTCAGCAGCTCGAATCCGCAGAGCGCCTCGCCGTCGGTCACCGAGACGTACGTCGCGCGCCCGCTGTCCTTGAGCCAGGCGTGCTCCGGCCCGACGCCCGGATAGTCGAGTCCGGCCGAGATCGAGTGCGCGGGATGCACCTGACCGTGCGCATCCTGCAGCAGGTAGCTGAGCGTCCCGTGCAGCACCCCGGGCACGCCCTGCGAGAGCGACGCCGAGTGGCGACCGGTGTCGAGTCCCTCGCCCGCCGCCTCGACGCCGACCAGCTCGACCGAGACGTCGCCCACGAACGCGTGGAAGATCCCCATCGCATTCGAGCCGCCGCCGACGCAGGCGACGACGGTGCGCGGGAGCCGGCCGGCGCGCTGCAGCATCTGCGCGCGCGCCTCACGCCCGATGATCGCCTGAAAGTCGCGGACCATCCGCGGATAGGGCGCCGGCCCGACGACCGATCCGATGATGTAGTGCGAATGCGTGCACGAGGTCACCCAGTCGCGGATCGCCTCGCTCGTCGCATCCTTGAGCGTGCGCGTGCCCGCCGTCACCGGCACCACGGTCGCGCCCATCAGGCGCATGCGGAAGACATTCAGCTCCTGCCGCCGCATGTCCTCCTCGCCCATGTAGACCACGCACTCGAGCCCGAGTCGCGCGCAGACGGTCGCGGTGGCGACGCCGTGCTGCCCCGCGCCGGTCTCGGCGATGATGCGGCGCTTCCCCATGCGGATCGCGAGCAGCGCCTGCGCCAGCGCGTTGTTGATCTTGTGCGCGCCGGTGTGGTTCAGGTCCTCGCGCTTGAGCCAGACCTGGGCCCCGACCCGCTCGGAGAGGCGCGGCGCGTCGGTGAGCGCGGAGGGCCGGCCCACGTACGTGCTGAGCAGGTGCGACAACTCGCGTTCGAACGCCGGATCCGCGAACGCGTCCGCGAGCGCCGCCTCGAGCTCGTCGAGGGCGGGAACCAGCGTCTCCGGGACATAGCGTCCCCCGAACGCTCCGAATCGGTCAGTCGCGACCTGCGTCATCACTCCTCTCGACGGGAACGCGCCGCGTCGGCGAACGCGCGCATCAATTCATGGTCCTTCACGCCCGGTGCGGACTCCACCCCGGACGATACATCCACGACATCGGGCCGCACGAGTGCCGACGCCCGTGCCACGTTGGACGGACGAAGCCCACCCGCCAGGACCACGAGACGCTCCGCCAGCCACCGCTGCCGGAATCGCGCCACCGCCGGGCCGACCCCCTCCCACGCGAGCGTCACGCCGGTGCCGCCCAGCTGACCCGGCACCGCGGCGTCGAACACCACGCCGTCGGCCTCCGTTCCCAAGGACTCCGCATCCCCCGGGATCGCGTCACCGGACACGCGAACGACTGCCCAGATCTCACCCGCGAACCGTCCTCGCAGCTGCGCGATCGAATGGGCCGTCGCGCCGCCGTGCAATTGTACCACATCGAGCCCGGAAGCGTGGGCGATCCCCGCGATCTCCTCCGGTGTCTGGGCGCCGAACACGCCGACGCGCCGGACGGGCCCGCCTGCAAGCGGTGCGAGCACGACCCGCGCACGTTCCGGTGAGAGCGCCCGGGGCCCGCCGGCGAAGATCACGCCCGCGAACCGCGCCCCCAGCACGGCCGCCTGCTCCGCATCCTCGGGACGAGTGAGCCCGCAGAACTTGACGTCAGCCACGACGCCGCCGCTTCTCCTTGGGCACCGCCGTCAGCGCCCGCACCGCCGCCACCGGATCCTGGGCGGCCGAGAGCACCGAGCCGACGAGCACCGCGTCCGCACCGAGCTGCGCGGCCCGGCGCACGTCGTCGGCGTGCTGGACGCCGCTCTCATAGACGGCGATCCGGTCGGCCGGTACGCGGGGGATCAGCCGCGCCCCGACCGCGGACTCGATCACGAGCGTCTCGAGATCGCGGTTGTTCACCCCGATGACGGCCCCCGGCACCGCCACCGCGCGGGCGAGCTCGCGTTCATCGCGGACCTCCACGAGCACCTCCAGCCCGAGCGCGACGGCATCGGCCGCCAGCGCGTCGAGCACCGACGGAGCGAGCGCCCGCGCGATCAGCAGGACCGCCGCGGCACCCGCCGCGCGCGCCTCCAGCAGCTGGATGCGGTCGGTGATGAAGTCCTTCCGCAGCAATGGCACCCCCACGGCGCCGACGGCGGCGTGCGCCGCGCGCAAGTCGTCGAGCGAACCGCCGAACCGCTCGGGCTCCGTCAACACCGAAAGGGCGCGCGCGCCCCCGCGCACATAGGCCGCGGCCCGGTCCGCCGCGCCGATCGCGTCGTTGATCACGCCCTTGCTGGGCGAGCGCCGCTTGAGTTCGGCGATCACGGCCACCGAGGCGCCGGCACGGAGCGCCGCACCGAACGAGGGCGCCGGGGGCAGGTCGCGCACCCCGGCCTCGAGCGCGAGGCGCGAGCCTTCCGCCGCCCGCGCCCGATCCCGGGACGAGCGCGTCAGCTCACCCAGCGGTCCCGCGGGCGGCGTCCACCCGCGATCGACTTGTGCTTCGGGCAATGTTCGGATACCGTTACTTCGGTTACTGTTCGGGAGTCCTAGAACGCGAGGCCAAACGGGCCGCGCGCACACCAATTGAACTGTCAGGGGCACCGGGATGCCGCTCACCAAGCGCCAGCGTCAGATCCTCGACTATCTCACCAGCTACTCGACCGAGCACGGCTACGCGCCGAGCTTCGAGGAGATCGCCGAGCAGTTCAACTATAACTCGTTGGCGACGGTCCACGAACACCTCAGCAACCTGGAGCGGAAGGGGTACATCAAGCGCTCCTACAACGAGAGCCGCGCGATCGAGATCCTCCCCTCGGACATCTTCCCGAAGGCGATCGAGCTCCAGGTGCTGGGCGCGGTCGCGGCGGGCGTGCCGATCGAGGCGTTCGACACCAGCGAGACGATCGCGGTGCCCGACGACTTCGTCCGCCGGGCCGGCAATCACTACGTGCTCCGCGTGCGCGGCGACTCGATGATCGAGGACCAGATCAGCGACGGCGATTACGTCGTGGTCCACGACCGCCCGTCCGCAGACAACGGCGAGATGGTGATCGCGATGCTCGACAACGCCGGCGCGACCGTCAAGCGGTACTACCGTGAGCGGGACGGCCGCATCCGCCTGCAGCCCGCCAACGCCGCGATGTCGCCGATCTACGTGCAGGAGGACCAGATCCGCGTCCAAGGGATCGTGGTCGGGGTGATGCGCCGCTACTGATCGGCGACCGGGGGATCAGTGGAGCGCCGACGCACGGCGCAGCCGACCGAGGGCGTCCCATCCCTTCCCGGCCTCGAGCGCCTCGCGCGCGATCACGACGGCGGCTGCGAGCGACGCCGCGGCGCCCGAAACGTAGATCGCCGCCGCCGCGTTCAGCACCACCGCGGCCTCGGCCCCGCGCGGTCCTTTCCCGACCAGCACCCGCTCGATCACCAGCGCGTTCTGCGCCGGTTCTCCGCCTGCCAGATCCGCGGCCGCGATGCCGGTGAAGCCGAGTCGCTCCGGATCGATCGTCCAACGCGTCACCTCGCGCCCGCGGAGCTCGATCACGGTCGTCGGCCCGAGCGGGGAGACCTCGTCCATCCCCGGGGCCCCGTGCACCACCAGCGAATGCACCGTGCCGAGGTCCGAGAGTGCCCCGGCGATGAGCTCGAGGCGCGCCGGATCGGCCACCCCGATCACCTGACGCCCGGCCCCCGCCGGATTCGCCAGGGGGCCGACCAGATTCATCACCGTCTGGATCGCGATCTCGCGTCGCACCGGCCCGACGTGCCGCATGGCCGGGTGCATCGTCGGCGCGAACATGAAGACGATCCCCGCCTCGTCCAGCACGGCGCGCATCCGCGAGACCGGCACGTCGATCGGCACGCCGAGCGCCTCGAGCACGTCGGCGCTCCCGGACTTCGACGTGAACGAGCGGTTGCCGTGCTTGGCGACCTGCACCCCGGCGCCCGCCGCCAGCAGCGCCGCCGCCGTCGAGATATTGAACGTGCCGACGGCGCCGCCGCCGGTGCCGCAGGTATCGACGAGGTCCTGCGGGGCCGGATGCTCCAGACGCGTCATCGCCTCACGGAGCGCGCGCGCCGCGCCGGCGACCTCGACCGCGGTCTCACCGCGCACGCGGAGCCCCATCAACAGGGCCGCCATCTGGGCCGGGCTGCCCTCGCCGCTCATGACGGCGCGGAAGGCTTGCGCGGCCTCCTCCCCTCCGAGCGTTTCCCCAGCCGCCAGCCGCTTCAGCGTCTGTTGAAGGACGCTAGGGATCACGGATGATCCCGACCAGGCGCTCCGGCAGCTGCGCTGCGGAGGCGATCAGCGAGATGACGAGACCGAGCATCCGCACGCGCTCCACGTCCTCCTCGACGAAGAGTCCCCGCTGCGCGCGGTTCGTCAGGTTCACGACGCCGACCAGGTCGCCGTGGTGGACCAGCGGGAACGAGATGAACGAGCCGCTGGTGAGGTAGTCGTCGCCGAGCAGCGGCTGCGACTTCGCCTCGAGCGCGTCCACCACGAGCATCGGCTCGCGCTTCTGGGCGACGCGGCCGGCCACGCCCTGCCCGACCGCGATCACCTTGCCCAAGTGGATGTGCGGGGCGAGCCCGCGCGCGGCGGCGAGATAGAGCGTCTCGGCCTGCGCGCCGCGCAGGAAGAGCGAGCAGCGCAGCGCCTGCATGTCGTCGCCCACGAGTGAGAGCAGCCCCTCGGCCAGGCGGCGCGGCTCGGTCGTCTCCGACGAGAGTGTCATCACGCGGTCGAGCAGGTAGAGCGTGCGCGTGCGCTGCCGCAGCGCCTCGCTGCGACGGTGCAGCTCGATGTGCGCCTGTTCGAGCTGGCCGATCGACGCGGTGAGCTGGTGCTCGAGCGCGGCGAGCCGGCGCTGCGTGCGGCGCGACTCCTCGGCGCGCTTGGCCTCGTCCCGTTCGCGCAGCAGCGCGGCGGCCGGATCCTCACCGGTCGCCTCCGGCGCGAGACGGTCCACGTCCGCCAGCTGCTGCTCGAGCGTGCTGAGGCGCTGGACGTATTCGCCGTGCACCCGCTGGGTGACCTCCTCCAGCGTCCGGACGGCCTCCTGGCGCGCCTCGCGGTCGGCGAAGCGGGACAGCGCAAGTTCGAAGAGCGCCACGAGGGGTGCGAGCCGTTCGATCGCACGGGTCCCGAAGACCCGCCGGGGCTCGGAGAGCGCGACGATCGCCGAGAGCTGGCCGTCGATCCGGATGCCGCGGAGCGAGAGCGACGCGCCCTCCTCCAGCGGCTGCAGCCGCAGGAGGCGCGCGTAGGCGCCCGGCTCGTCCGCGAGGTCCGTGAAGGTGCCGCCCTCCTGCACCGTGCGGAGGGCGTTGCGGGGCAGCTGCTCCAGGGAGGTCTCGAGCGCCACCCGGTCCACGCGCCCGTCCGTGACCATCAGGCGTTCGCGCAGGAGCCCGACGCGCGGGTCGTAGCCGAGCAGGGCGATCGACGCCTCGCGGTCCGACTCGGCGAGCGCGCCGGCGAGCGCCACCACCGCCGCGTCGAGATCCGTCGCGGCGCCGAGCGCGTGGGCCAGCGATGTGAGCGTGCGAGCGTTCATGCGGGGGAGTGCGGGCTTCACGGACAGGGCGCGCAAGGAGCGGGAAGGTTGCCCGTTCGCGCGGTCAGTGTCAATCGCCGCGTTCCTTGAACTCGCTCTGCGCAACCGGTAGGTTTCCTGCGATGGCGGAGCGCACACTCCAGTTGGTTCTGCACTATGACGGCACCGACTTCGCCGGCTGGCAGATCCAGACGGACCAGCGCACCGTGCAAGGGGTCCTCGAGGCGACGCTCAGCCGGCTCGCCGGCGCACCGGTCCGCGTGACCGGAGCAGGCCGGACGGACGCAGGAGTGCACGCGCGGGGCCAGGCAGCGAGCATCGCGATGCCCGTCCACTGGACGGCGGACAAGATGCGACGCGTCCTGAACGAGCAGCTCCCGGATGACCTGTGGGTGGCGGCGGCGTACGACATGCAGCCGGCGTTCCACGCACGCTATGACGCGACGGCTCGGCGCTACAGTTACGCGGTGGGGCTCGACGAGGGGGCGGAGTCGCCATTCCGACGGCGCTTCGAGGTCCCTTGGCACCGGGCCCTCGACCGCGAGGCGCTCGACTGGTGCGCGGCGCGGTCGGTGGGGATGCACACGTTCCGGGGATTCGCCGTGCGCGGCACCGCGCCGGCTACCGACGATCACAGGTGCGAGGTGCATCTCGCCCGGTGGCGTGCCGCCTCGGCGGCACGGCCGGACGGTTTGGTGTTCGACGTCGCGGCCAATCGGTTCCTGCACCACATGGTGCGGTTCCTGGTGGGCACGATGCTCGACGTGGCGGGCGGCAAGCGGCCGAAGGAGGACTTCACCGCCCTGCTCACCGCTGAGACGAATGACGAGGTCTCGCCTCCCGCGCCCGCGGCGGGGCTCTGCCTCGAAGAGGTCACCTATCCCGCTGCCCTGTACCTGAAGACATCGCCCTGATGCGCGTCTACCTCGCTTCCGTTTCCGCTGACGAGATCCGGTGGGCCGAGGATGCCGGCCTCCTCGACGGGATCGTCGCGACCCCCGCGGTGCTCGCCGCGGAGCTGCCGCACGCCGATCCTCGAGAGGTCCTGGCCGAGCTGGCGGAGCGGCACGCGATGCCGATCTTCGCGAGCGTTCCGGCGATCGACGCGGACGGGATCGCGCGCGGCGGCAAGGCGCTCGCGAAGATCGCCGAGCAGGTGATCATCGCGATCCCGTTCGTCGAGGACGCGATCCCGGCGATGCGGCTCCTCACGGTCGAGGGCATCCGCTGCGCCGCTACCTTGGTGCATTCCGTGGCCCAGGGTCTCCTCGCCGCCAAGGCGGGCGCCTCACTGGTGGTGGTCCCGGTGGACGCGCTCGAGGCCGTTGGCGAACCGGTCGATGCGGTGATCCGCGGCCTGCGCGCCGCCTTCGACCGCGCGGCGGTCGAGTGCGACGTCGTCGCCGCGGGGCCGGCCAGCGCGGCACGCTTCGCCGAGGTCACCGCCGCCGGCGCCGACGCGATCGTCGTCGCACCGGCCACCCTCCGCTCGTTCCTGCAGCATCCGCTCACCGACCGCGGGCTGGACCGGTTCCTGGGCGACATCACCCGGCGCGCCAAGCCGCGCCGCGCCCGGTGACGCGCCGCATGGCCACCTCCCTCCGCACCGGGGCGCTCGCGCTCTTCGCCGTGCTCGCGGCCTGCGAGGGCGTCGCGCCCGAGCCGGGCATCGCGCAGGCGCCGGCCCGGCCGGCGGTGACGCTCCCCGCGGTCGATCCCTCACCGCAAGGCATCGCGACCTCGCGCCGCACCGCGATCACCGAAGCCGTCGCCCGCGTCGCACCGGCCGTCGTCACCGTCCAGACGGAGCGGCTCGAGCGCTCGCAGCTCTCGCCCTTCGATGCCTTCTTCGGCAACCGCCCGAGCGAGCAGGTGCAGTCCGGGATCGGCTCCGGCTTCATCGTGCGTGAGGACGGGGTGATCATCACCAACGCGCACGTGATCGCCGGCGCCAGCAAGGTCTCGGTCGCGCTGCGCGACGGCGTCACGTATCCCGCCACCGTCGTCGGCGAGGACGAGCTCAACGACCTCGCCGTGCTGCGCATCGAGGCCAAGGGACTCCCGACCGCGCCCCTTGGCACCTCGCGCGGCCTGCTGATCGGCGAGTGGGTCATCGCGATCGGGAACCCGTACGGGTTCCTGCTCGGCAACTCCGAGCCGAGCGTCACCGCCGGCGTGGTCAGCGGCGTCGGCCGCAACCTGACCGGTCGCGGCGACGGCCCCGGGGTCTACGTGGACATGATCCAGACCGATGCGTCGATCAATCCCGGCAACTCCGGCGGACCGTTGATCAACGCCGTCGGCGAGGTCATCGGCGTGAACAGCTCGATCTACACGCCGACCGGCGGCTCGATCGGCCTCGGCTTCTCGATCCCGATCGACCGCGCGCGCCGCGTGGCCGAGGATCTGCTCGCGAGCGGCGCCGTGCGACGGCCCTGGATCGGCGTGAAGGTGCAGCAGGTCGGCGGCAACGCCGCGCGCAGCGCGCTGAGCCTCGGCGCGACGATCGAGACGGTCGTTCCCGGCAGCCCGGCCGCCACGGCCGGCCTGCGTGCAG
Source organism: Gemmatimonadaceae bacterium (assembly GCA_031396725.1). Lineage (GTDB taxonomy): Bacteria > Gemmatimonadota > Gemmatimonadetes > Gemmatimonadales > Gemmatimonadaceae > Pseudogemmatithrix. The sequence continues at coordinate 106,909 of JANNLH010000118.1, forward strand.
GCGACGTGATCACGCGCTCGCGCGACCGCACCATCCGCAACCCGTACGACTGGGAGGCGGAACTGCTGGAGCTGCGCGTCGGCGAGACCGCCGACCTCACGGTGCGCCGCGGCTCGCGCGACCAGCAGTTCCGCGTGAACGTGCGCGACCTCCCCGAAGTGGGCGCCGAGAAGATCGCGGTGCTCCGCGAACTCGAGCTCGTGTCGCTGACCGCCGCGATCCGCGCCGAGCGCTCGGTGCGCAGCGCGCAGGGCGCGGTGGTCTACAAGGTCAGCGAGCGCGTCGCGGCCGACCTCGGCATCCGCGCCGGCGACGTGATCGTGCAGGTGAACCGCACGCCGGTCACGGACGCCCAGCAGGCCGCGCGCGTGCTCGAGTACTACAGCGGGCGCGGTCCCATCCGGATGTTCTTCGAACGCAACGGCACCATCTACTCGACCGACTTCTACATCTCATGAGCCACGAGTCGTACCGGTCCCCGCTCGCCGAGCGCTACGCCTCCCGGGCGATGCTGCAGCTCTGGAGCCTGCAGACGCGCCACGGACTCTGGCGGCGGCTCTGGCTGGCCCTCGCCGAGTCCGAGCGCGACCTCGGCGTGGACATCCCCGCGGCGGCCATCGCGCAGATGCGCGCGCACCTCGACGACATCGACTTCGACAAGGTCGCCGAGTATGAGCAGCGCTTCCGGCACGACGTGATGGCGCACGTGCACGCCTTCGGCGACGTCGCGCCGGCGGCCAAGGGCGTGATCCATCTCGGGGCGACCAGCTGCTACGTGACCGACAACGGCGACCTGATCCAGATGCGGCGCGGGCTCGAGCTGCTCCGCGGTCGCGTGGTCGCGCTCCTGCGCACGCTCGCGGCGTTCGCCGAGCAGTGGCGCGCCGAACCGACGCTCGGCTACACGCACCTCCAGCCGGCGCAGCTGACCACGGTCGGCAAGCGCGCGACCCTCTGGATGCAGGACCTCGTGCTCGACCTGGCCGAGCTCGACCGGCGCATCGAGGCGCTCCCGCTGCGCGGCGTGAAGGGCACCACCGGCACGCAGGCGAGCTTCCTCGAGCTCCTCGGCGGCGACCACGCCAAGGTGCGCGCGCTTGACACGAAGGTCTGCCACGCGATGGGCTTCGGCAGCTCGATCCCGGTCAGCGGACAGACCTACTCGCGCAAGCTCGACGCGCAGGTGCTCGACGTCGTCGCCGGCGTCGCCGCGAGCGCCGCCAAGTTCGCGTCGGACCTGCGGATGCTGCAGGCCTTCGGCGAGATCGAGGAGCCGTTCGAGAAGGACCAGATCGGGTCGAGCGCGATGGCCTACAAGCGGAATCCGATGCGCTCCGAGCGGATCAACTCGCTCGCGCGCTTCGTGCTCGCGGTGGCCGGCACCGCCAACCAGACGCACAGCGTGCAGTACTTCGAGCGCACGCTCGACGACTCCGCCGTCCGGCGGATCACGATCCCCGAGGCCTTCCTCGCCGCCGACGCGATCCTGATCCTGATGGAGAACATCGTCGGCGGGCTCGAGGTGCACCCGGCGCGGATCCGTGCGCGGATCGCCGAGGAGCTGCCGTTCATGGCGACCGAGTCGCTGATCGTGCGGGCGGTGCAAGCGGGCGGCGACCGGCAGGCGGCCCATGAGGTGATCCGCCGCCACTCGATCGCCGCCGCGCGCGCGATGAAGGACGAGGGCGCGCCGAACGACATGCTGCAGCGGCTGGCGGCGGACCCGGAGTTCCCGGTGCCGAGCGCGGACCTGCGCGCGGTGACGGACCCGGCGCGCTTCATCGGCCGGGCGGCGCACCAGGTGGACGACTTCCTCGCCGAGGTGATCGCCCCGATCCTCGTCGCCGCCGGCGAGGCCGGTCCGGCCCGCGAGGAGGTGCGCGTATGAGCTCGCTCCTCGTCGGCGAGACGGCACTCCCGCTCCCGCTCCTCCGGCGCGGCAAGGTCCGCGACGTCTATGTGGTCGATGACGCGCGCCTCCTGCTGGTCACCAGCGACCGTGTGAGCGCGTTCGACGTCGTGATGCGGGAGTTGGTACCCTACAAGGGCGCGGTGCTCACGCAGACCACCGCCTGGTGGCTGCGGCAGTTCGAGCGGGACGTCGCGCACCACTTGCTGAGCAGCGACGCGGATGAGATCGTCGAGGCCGTGCCGACGGTGGCGATGCACCGCGACGAGCTCGCCGGCCGTGCGATGCTCTGCCGGCGCACCGAGGTCTTCCCGGTCGAGTGCGTCGTGCGCGGTTACCTCGCCGGCTCGGCGTGGAAGGAGTATCGGGAACACGGAACCCTCGCCGGTGAGCGGCTGGCGGCCGGTCTCCGCGAGAGCGGGCGCTTCGACCCGCCCGTCTTCAGCCCCGCGACCAAGGCCGAGACCGGGCACGACGAGAACATCACCGTCGCGCGCATGGCGGAGGTCGTCGGCGCCGATGCCGCGGCAACGCTCGAGCGCCTCGCGCGGCTCGTGTATGCTCGCGGGCGCGACATCGCCGCCGGCCGCGGCATCATCATCGCCGACACCAAGTTCGAGTTCGGCCGCCAAGCCGACGGGCGGATCCTGCTCATCGACGAGGTGCTGACCCCCGACAGCTCGCGCTTCTGGCCCGCCGACCGCTACGAGGTCGGACGCGCGCAGCCCAGCTACGACAAGCAGCCACTGCGCGACTGGCTCGACGCCGAGCGCCGCGCCGGACGCTGGGACGGCAACGCGCCGCCCCCGGCCCTGCCCGACGAGGTCGTGACGGCGACAAGCCAGCGGTACCTCGACGCCTACGAGCGCCTCACCGGCTCCCCCCTCGACCTGACCCGCCTCCCGTGACCTTCGCCCGTGAAGGGATCCCCTTCATCCTCATCGCGCTGGCCTTCGCCGCGCTCGGCTACACCGCCGCGCTGATGCGCCGGTCGTGGCCGCTCTGGCTGCTCGCGTTCGTGCTGACCCTGCTGGTGCTCTGGGTCGCCTACTTCTTCCGCGACCCCGAACGCACCGGCCCGCGGGGCGAGCAGCTCGTGATCTCGCCGGCCGACGGCCGCGTGATCGACATCTCGGAAGTGGACGAACCCGCCTTCCTGCAGGGGCGCGCGATCCGCATCTCGGTCTTCATGAACGTCTTCAACGTGCACGTGAACCGGTATCCGGTGAGCGGGAAGGTCGCCTACGTGCACTACAACCCCGGCAAGTTCCTGAACGCGGCGGCCGACAAGGCGTCGCTCGAGAACGAGCAGATGTCGGTCGGCGTGCAGCAGGGCCGCCGCCGGGTGCTCTTCCGCCAGATCGCCGGACTGATCGCGCGGCGCATCGTGACCTACAGCCGCGTCGGCGACGACGCCGAGCAGGGCGAGCGGATGGGGCTCATCCGCTTCGGCTCGCGCGTGGACGTCTTCGTCCCGGTCGGCAGCACCGTGCGCGTGAAGCTCGGCGACAAGCCCGTCGCCGGCACCACCGTCCTCGCGGAGCTGCCCCAGTGATCCGCCGCCGCCGGCTCCCCCGCCCGTCCTTGGTGATGCTGCCGAACGGGTTCACGCTCGCCAACCTCTTCTTCGGCATCTTCGCGATCGTGGCCGCCTCGCGCGGCCAGCACAACCAGGCGGGCTGGTACATCGTGATCGGCGCGTTCTGCGACGTCCTCGACGGCCGCATCGCACGGGCCACCAACACGGGCAGCGAGTTCGGCGAGGAGCTCGACTCGCTGGTGGACGCCATCTCGTTCGGCCTCGCGCCCGCGATGATGATGTACTTCGCCGTGCTGCGCCACGCCGGCTGGGACTGGATCCTGGTCTTCCTCTTCGCCGCCTGCGCGGTGATGCGCCTGGCGCGCTTCAACGTCGAGCAGGCCGGCCGCCGGAAGGACTGGTTCAAGGGGCTCCCGAGTCCGGCCGCCGGCGGGACACTGGCGACCTACTACTGGTTCAGCCAGACACCGCTCTACAACGAGACCTTCATCGGCGAGTGGCCTTGGGAGACCATCCTGCGCTTCCTGATGGTCACGCTCGCGTTCCTGATGATCAGCAACGTGCCCTTCCCGGCGTGGCCGAGGTTCACCTTCAAGACGCTGCACGGCACGCTCGGCATCCTGGTCTTCACGGCGGGCGTCTTCGCCCTCTTCTTCCTGCCCAAGCAGTTCTTCTTCCCCCTCGGCGTCCTCTATGTGACGACGGGCGTCGTGCTCGCCATCGTGCGCGGCATCTTCGACCTCCCGCTCCCGTTCGCCACCCTCGCCGAGGAAGACGACGACGAGGAGGAAGATCCCACTCCACCGGTATCCGCTCCGTGACGCTGTTCCGTGTCTCCGTCCACATCGCGCCCCGGAAGGGGCTGCTCGATCCGCAGGGCAAGGCGGTCGCCGACGCCCTCCACACGCTCGGCTTCGCCGCGGTGGCCGATGTGCACGTCGGCCGGCACCTGGTGATCGAGACGCGCGCCACCGATGCGGCGCACGCCGAGGCCTCGGTGCGCGAGATGTGCACCCGCCTCCTCGCCAACCCGGTCACCGAGGACTTCGAGATCGCCGCGGTGAAGCCCGCGGCGGCCGCATGAAGGTCGGCGTCGTCTCCTTCCCCGGCTCGAACTGCGACGAGGACGCGCTCCTCGCCGTCGTCGAGCGGTTGCAGGAAGAGGCCGTGCTGCTCTGGCACAAGGACCACGACCTCCGGGGTGCGGACGTGATCATCCTGCCCGGCGGCTTCAGTTACGGCGACTACCTGCGCGCCGGCGCCATCGCGCGCTTCTCCCCGATCATGCAGGAGGTCGTGGCGCACGCGAAGCGTGGCGGACCGGTGATCGGCATCTGCAACGGCTTCCAGATCGCCTGCGAGGCCGGCCTCCTGCCCGGCGCGCTCCTGCGCAACGCGTCCCTGCAGTTCCGCTCGATGCCGGTCACGCTCCGGGTCGAGAGCACCGACACCGTGTTCACGCGCGCCGCGACCAGGGGCGCGCGCCTCACGATGCCGATCGCCCACGGCGACGGACGCTTCACGGCCGACGACGCGACCCTCGACCAGCTCGAAGGTGAGGGCCGGGTGGTCTTCCGCTACGTCGACTCCGCGGGCGAGGCCACCGAGGCCGCGAACCCCAACGGCTCGATGCGCAACATCGCCGGCATCGCCAGCGAGTCGGGCACCGTCGTCGGCCTCATGCCCCACCCCGAACGCGCAATGGAACCGTTGCTGGGCTCGACCGATGGGCTGGTGCTGTTCGAGTCCCTGCTGGCCACCGCGAGGGTGTAGCCCCTTCCTACTTCCTACTTCCTACTTTCTACTTGCCAATGCCCACCGAGAACAAGCCCTCCAAGAACGAAGACGAATACTTCGTCAAGCTCGACGCCGAGCTCCTGAAGGCCCAGCGCGCCAAGCTCGATGCCGAGCGCTCCGTGGCCGAGCGCAAGGCCCACTTCATGCGCTGCCCCAAGTGTGGCGGCCAGCTGCAGGAGCAGGAGTTCAGGCACGTGAAGGTGGACCTCTGCCCCGACTGCAAGGGGATGTGGCTCGACGCCGGGGAGCTCGACATGATCGGCGCGGTGGGCGACAGCAACGTCGGCGGCTTCATCCGCGACCTCTTCAAGGGACTGCGCAGCAAGTGACGGCAACACCCCGCCCCGGCGATCCGGTCATCACCCCCGCGCTCGTCGCGGAGCACGGCCTCACGAGCGATGAGTACGACCGTCTGGTGCGGATGGTCGGCCGCACGCCGACCTTCACCGAACTCGGCATCATCAGCGCGCTCTGGAGCGAGCACTGCTCCTACAAGCACTCGCGCCCGGTGCTGAAGACCCTGCCGACCACGGCGCCCTGGGTGCTGCAGGGGCCGGGCGAGAACGCCGGCGTCATCAGCATCGGCGACGGGCTCGCGGTGGCGTTCAAGATCGAGTCGCACAATCACCCCTCCGCCGTCGAGCCCTACCAGGGCGCGGCCACCGGGGTCGGCGGCATCCTGCGCGACGTCTTCACGATGGGCGCCCGCCCGATCGCGATGCTCAACTCGCTCCGCTTCGGCTCCCTGGAGACGCCGCGCGTGCGCTACCTCGTCGCGGGGGTCGTGAAGGGCATCGGCGACTACGGCAACTGCGTCGGCATCCCGACCGTCGCCGGCGACGTGATGTTCGACGCCGCCTACGAGGGCAATCCGCTCGTCAACGCGATGTGCGTCGGCATCCTGAGGGAGGAGGAACTGATCCGCGCCAAGGCCGAAGGCGTCGGCAACCCGGTGATCGCGGTCGGCGCGCGCACCGGACGCGACGGCATCCACGGCGCCTCCTTCGCCTCCGAGGACCTCTCCGAGGAGAACGAGGCCAAGCGTCCGCGCGTGCAGGTGGGCGACCCCTTCACCGAGAAGCTGCTCCTCGAGGCCTCGCTCGAGCTGATCCGCTCGGGGCACATCGTCGCCATCCAGGACATGGGCGCGGCGGGACTCACGTCGAGCAGCGCCGAGATGGCCGAGCGCGGCGACGTCGGCGTCACGATCGACACGCTCAAGGTGCCGGTGCGCGAGTCGGGCATGACGCCCTACGAGATCCTGCTCAGCGAATCGCAGGAGCGGATGCTCGTCGTCGCGAAGAAGGGGTACGACGCCGAGGTCAAGGCGATCCTCGCCAAGTGGGACCTCGTCGCCGAGGTGATCGGCGAGGTGATCGCCGAACCCGTCTACCGCGTGACCGAGGGCGCGCATGTCGTCGCCGAGTTCCCGGGCACGCGGCTCGTCACCGACTGCCCGATGTACCACCCCGAGGCGCGCGAGAGCGACGAGGCGATCGCCCGCCGGGGCCGCGACGTGCACGCGATCGTCGAACTTCCGGGCGAAGCGGACCCCGCGTGGACGCTCGAACGGCTCCTCCAGGCGCCGACGATTGCGTCCAAGGAGTGGATCCACCGGCAGTACGACTCGACGGTCCGCACCAGCACCGTCGCCGGCCCGGGTGCGGCCGACGCGGCCGTCATCCGCATCCGCGGCACCAACAAGGCCTTGGCGGTGAAGACCGACTGCAACGGCCGCTATGTCTTCCTCGACCCGCGCGTCGGCGGCCGCATCGCCGTCGCCGAAGCGGCGCGCAACGTCGCCTGCACCGGGGCGACCCCGCGCGCGATCACCAACTGCCTCAACTTCGGCAATCCGAAGAAGCCCGAGGTGTTCTACCAGTTCCGCGAGGCCGTGTACGGGATGGGTGATGCCTGCCGCGTGCTCGAGACCCCGGTCACGGGCGGCAACGTCTCGCTCTACAACGAGAATCCGCAGGGCGCCGTCTACCCCACGCCCACCATCGGCATGGTCGGCGTGCTCGATGACGCGCGCCACGCGACGCGCATGACCTTCACCACGCCGGGCGATCCGATCGTGCTCCTTGGCGAGAACACCGCCGAGCTCGGCGGGTCCGAGTACCTCGCCTGGATCCACGGCGTCGTCGCCGGCGCGCCGCCGGCCTGCGACCTCGAAGGCGAGAAGAAGCTCATCGACGCGCTGCTCGAGGCGATCCGCGCCGGTCACGTGCGCTCCGCGCACGACTGCTCCGAAGGGGGCATCGCCGTCGCGCTCGCGGAATGCTGCATGGCCGACCGCGACGCGCCGACCGGCGCGCAGGTGGACCTTGGCGCGTGGAGCGCGCTGCCCCTCCGGGCGCTGCTCTTCGGGGAGGCCCAGGGTCGCGTGGTGCTCTCCACCGCCGACGCGGACGCGGTGCTCGCGATCGCCAGGCGCCGCGGCGTACCGGCCCGCGTCATCGGCACGGTCACGCCCGCGGCCGCCGGACTCACGATCAGCGTCGGTGGTCGGCGTCTCCACACGGCGACCGCGCGCATCGCCGCCGCATACCACGAGGCGCTCCCCCGCGCGATGTCCCGTGCCGCGGCTGAGGCCGTCACGCAGGACCCCGCCCTCGCCGGAGGGACGCGCTGATGTGCGGCATCTTCGGCATCAGCGGGAATGACAAGGCGGCGGCGCTCACGCACCTCGGCCTCTACTCGCTCCAGCACCGCGGGCAGGAGTCGGCGGGCATCGTGTCCGTGCTCGACGGCGAGGCCCACGCGATCCGCGCGATGGGACTCGTCTCGGACCAGTTCTCGGCCGAGCACATGGCCGAGATGGTCGGCCCGATGGCGATGGGGCATACGCGATACTCCACCGCCGGATCGTCGACGATCGAGAACGCGCAGCCCGCCCTCGTCCGGTTCAAGGGCGGGCACATCGTGCTCGCGCACAACGGCAACCTCACCAACGCGACCGAGATCCGCGCGGAGCTTGAGGACGAGGGCTCGATCTTCAGTTCGACGATGGACTCGGAGGTCGTGGTGCACCGGCTCGCGAAGTCGCGCGCGGTGCGCCCGGAGGAGAAGCTCGCCGAGGCGCTGACCGGCGTCGAGGGCGCCTACTCGCTGCTCGTGATGATCGGCGATACGCTCGTGGCCGCGCGCGATCCGTTCGGATGGCGTCCGCTCGTCATGGGCAAGCTCGGTGATGCGGTGGTCTTCGCCTCCGAGACTTGCGCGATGGACATCGTCGGCGCCACGGTCGAGCGCGAGGTGCAGCCCGGCGAGATCATCGCCGTCGCACGGGACGGCGCGATCCGGACCCTCCAGCGGCAGGCGGCACCGAACTTGCATCGGTGCGTGTTCGAATATGTCTATTTCGCGCGGCCCGATTCACGCGTCTTCGGGGGCTCGGTCGACCGGGCCCGCCGGGCGCTCGGACACCGCCTCGCCCGGGAGCACCCGGCGCCCGGCGCGGATTTCGTGTTCTCCGTCCCCGACTCCTCCAACTCGGCTGCCCTCGGCTTTGCTGAGGAGAGCGGACTGCCGATCGAACTCGCGCTCATCCGGAACCACTACGTCGGGCGCACGTTCATCCAGCCGACGCAGGCCGGGCGGGATGCCAAGGTGAAGGTGAAGTACAACGCCGTCCGCGAGATCCTCGACGGCAAGTCGGTGGTGATGGTGGACGACTCGATCGTCCGCGGCACCACCACGCGCGGGCTGGTCGCCCTCGTGCGGGCCGCCGGCGCGCGCGAGGTCCACATGCGGGTCTCCTCTCCCCCGATCACGGGACCCTGCTACTACGGCATCGACACTCCGGACCGCGAGCAGCTGATCGCGGCCAACAACAGCTTGCCAGAGATCGCACGGCGGATCGGGGTGGACTCGCTCGGCTACATCTCCCTCGAGGGGATGCTCGGCGCGGTACCGAACGGACCCGATGGCTTCTGCCACGCCTGCTTCTCGGGCCAGTACCCCACCAAGCCGCCGTCCGTCCCGGAGAAGCTCCGGCTCGGCTAGCGGCATCCGCCCGCTGGGCGGGAGGCATCGTCGTGCAGCAGTCCGTCTACTTCTTCGGCAACGGCAAGGCCGAGGCAACGCGGGATGACAAGGACCTCCTCGGAGGCAAGGGCGCCAATCTCGCCGAGATGACGAATCTCGGCGTGCCGGTGCCGCCGGGGTTCACGATCGCCTGCACGCTCTGCGATGCCTTCCTCGCGACGGGGAAGATCACCGACGCGCTGCGCGACGAGGTCGAGCGCGCGCTGACGCGACTCGAGGCCGCCGCCGGCAAGGGCTTCGGCGACCCGAAGAACCCGCTGCTCGTCTCGGTCCGCTCCGGCGCGCGCGTCTCGATGCCGGGGATGATGGAGACGATCCTCAATCTCGGCCTGAACGACGAGACCGTGCGCGGCCTCGCCGCGCTGAGCGGGAGCCCGCGCTTCGCGTACGATTCGTATCGCCGCCTCCTCCAGATGTACGGCGACGTCGTGCTCGGCGTCCCGATGCACGACTTCGAGCACCTGCTCGCCGCCAAGCGGCTCACCGCCGGCGTGCGCACCGACGCCGAGCTCAGCGCCGAGGTGCTGCAGACGCTCGTCGGCGAGTACCAGGCGCTGATCCGCAACGCCACCGGCAAGCCCTTCCCCTCCGATCCGCGCGAGCAGCTCTGGGGCGCGATCGTCGCCGTCTGGCGGTCGTGGACCCTGAAGAAGGCCGTGGACTACCGCCGCGTGAACGGCATCTCCGAGGCGCCCGGCACCGCGGTCAACATCGTGTCGATGGTCTTCGGCAACCTCGGGGACGACTCGGGCACCGGCGTCGCGTTCACGCGCGATCCCTCCACGGGCGAGAAGATCTTCTACGGCGAGTTCCTCGTGAACGCGCAGGGCGAGGACGTCGTCGCGGGCATCCGCACGCCGGAGCCGATCACCGCGATGGCCGAGAAGCTCCCCGAGGCGTACGGCGACCTGCTGCGCACGCAGTCGCTGCTCGAGCGCCACTTCCGCGACATGCAGGACCTCGAGTTCACGGTCGAGCGCGGCAAGCTCTTCCTGCTCCAGACGCGCATCGGCAAGCGCACCGCGGCAGCCGCGGTGCGCATCGCGCGCGACCTCGTGAACGAAGGGCTGATCTCGCGCCCCGAGGCGATCTCGCGCGTTCCCGCGCAGCAGCTCGACCAGCTGCTGCACCCGATCATCGACCGGTCGGCGCGCAACGGCGGCCCGATCTGCGTCGGACTCCCGGCGAGCCCGGGCGCGGCGAGCGGGATGGCGGTGTTCGACGCCGACGAGGCCGAGGCGCGGGCCGCGCGCGGCGACGCGGTGATCCTGGTGCGCGACGAGACGACGCCGGAGGACTTCCACGGCATCGTCGCCGCCAACGCGGTGCTGACCGCCCGCGGCGGGATGACGAGCCACGCGGCCGTCGTCGCGCGCGGGATGGGCAAGTGCGCGGTCGTCGGCTGCGGCGCCATCCGCGTCGAGACGACGCACCGCCGCTTCAAGGTCGGCGAGATCGAGGTCAACGAGGGCGAGTGGATCACGCTCGACGGCGGCACCGGCGAGGTCTTCATCGGCGACCTGCCGACGATGCCGAGCGAGGTGATGCAGGTCAACGCCGGGACGCTCTCCCCCGACGACGCGCCGGTCTATCGCGGCTTCGCCGAGCTCCTCGGCTGGGCGGACGCGCGCCGGCACCTCAAGGTCCGCGCCAACGCCGACACGCCGCATGACGCGCGCGTCGCCCGCGGCTTCGGCGCCGAGGGGATCGGGCTCTGCCGCACCGAGCACATGTTCTTCGATGGCGACCGGATCCACGCGATGCGCGAGATGATCGTCGCGCACGACGAGGGCGGACGCCGCCGCGCGCTCGCCAAGCTGCTCCCGATGCAGCGCGCCGACTTCGAGGGGATCTTCGAGGCGATGGACGGCTATCCGGTCACGATCCGCCTGCTCGACCCGCCGCTGCACGAGTTCCTGCCGCACGGGGGCGAGGAGGCGAAGCTGCTCGCGCGGCGCGTCGGCGTCACGCGGCGTGAGTTGATGCGGATCGTCGAGGCGCTGCGCGAGACCAACCCGATGCTCGGACACCGCGGCTGCCGCCTCGGCGTCACGTATCCCGAGATCACCGAGATGCAGGCGCGCGCGATCTTCGAGGCCGCCACGGCGATGGCGCAGCGCGGCGTGATCGTCGCGCCGGAGGTCATGATCCCGCTCGTCTCGACGGTGAAGGAGTTCAGCCACCAGCGCACGATCGTGGACCGGATGGCCCGGCAGGTGGCGAAGGAGACCGGGGTGAACGTCAAGTACCTCGTCGGCACGATGATCGAGCTGCCCCGCGCCGCGCTGACCGGCGGCGCGATCGCCGGCGAGGCGGAGTTCTTCTCGTTCGGCACCAACGACCTGACACAGACGACCCTCGGACTCTCCCGCGACGACGCCGGCCGATTCCTCCCGCTCTACGTCGAGCGCGGCATCTTCGCCGACGACCCCTTCCAGGTGCTGGACCAGGAAGGCGTCGGGCGGTTGATCAAGCTCGCGACGGCCGAGGGGCGCGCCGCGCGGCCGGGACTCAAGGTGGGGATCTGCGGAGAGCATGGCGGCGAACCGCGCTCGGTCGCGTTCTGCCACGACACCGGACTCGACTATGTGAGCTGTTCCCCCTTCCGCGTGCCGATCGCGCGGCTCGCGGCGGCGCAGGCCGTGCGGTGACGCGGCGGAACCTGCGGGTCGCCGCCGCGGTGTTCTTCCTCGTCTGGGTCCCGGCCACGCTCTGGCGCGGGATCGAGATCGGGCGCACGTTCCGCATCGGCGGGCAGGGACAGCGCAGCGTCACACCGCTCGTCGAGGGGGTGATCCAGATGGCCTTCGTGATGCTGGCGCCGGCGCTCTTGGTCGGTCTGCTCGTGCTGGCCCTGCTCAACTGGCGCGCCGAACGGCGCGCCCGCACGCACTGAGCCCTCCCGACCATGACCCCGAACATCCGACGCCCCGTCTCGAGCCCCACGGCACCCGCCGCCATCGGTCCCTACTCGCAGGCGATCTGGTCGGGCGACCAGCTGTACTGCTCCGGCCAGACCCCGATCGATCCCGCCACCGGCCAGCTGATCAGCGGCGACGTCCAGGCGCAGACGATGCGCGTGTTCGACAACCTCGAGGCCGTGCTGCTCGCCGCCGGGCTCACCATGGACGACGTGATCAAGTGCAACGTCTACCTGACGAGCATGCAGGACTTCCCGGCAATGAATGCGGCCTACAAGAGCCGCTTCTCGGCCCCCTACCCCGCCCGGACCACCGTCGCGGTCGCCGGACTCCCGCTCGGCGCCCAGGTCGAGATCGAACTCATCGCGCGCCGGCGCTGAGCGCGGCGCGGACGGCGGTTGCGCGTATCAACGTATCTTGATATGTTGATGTCATGACCCCCGCGCTGGCCGACCCGCAGACCGAGAGTCTGGAGCGCCACGCCGCGCTCTTCCAGGCGCTCTCCGATCCCCGCCGCCTCCGCATCCTGGATCTCCTCCGGCGGGGCGAGCAGTGCGTCTGCGACCTTCAGGCCGACCTCGACTGCGGTCAGTCCCTCCTCTCGTTCCACCTCAAGTCGCTGCGCGACGCCGGGCTGATCACCGGCCGGAAGGACGGACGTTGGTCCTTCTACCGGCTTCAGCCCGCGGCCTTCGACCACGCCGAGCAGGCGATCGCCGCCTACCGGGTGCCTGCGGCCAAGCGCCGCGCGCTCCCCGTGAGTTGCTGCGGCTGACCCGCTTCACGCCCTACCCATCAAGGAATATCGATATGACCACGGCACCGCTGGGCCAGACACCGGCCGCGAACGATCCCCACGCCGAGCTGCACTCCATTGTCCGCGCGCGCTATGGCGCCGCCGCGACCCGTGCCGCCGAAGGCCAGCAGTCCGACTGCTGCGGTGCCAGCTGCGGGTGCAGCGATCCGGATCCCATCACCTCCGACCTCTACGAGGCCGCGCAGGTCCAGGGCATCCCCGCCGAGGCCGTACTGGCCTCGCTCGGATGCGGCAACCCGACCGCGCTCGCGGAATTGAATCCCGGTGAGGTCGTGCTCGACCTCGGCTCCGGTGGCGGGATCGATGTCCTGCTCTCCGCCCATCGGGTCGGACCGACCGGCCACGCCTACGGCCTCGACATGACCGACGAGATGCTGGCCCTCGCGCGCAAGAACGCGGCGACCGCAGGCGCGACGAACGTCACCTTCCTCCAGGGCCAGATCGAGCGGATCCCGCTCCCCGACGACTCGGTGGATGTGATCATCTCCAACTGCGTCATCAATCTCGCGGCCGACAAGCCGCAGGTGCTGCGCGAGGCGTTCCGGGTGCTCAAGCCCGGTGGCCGGTTCGCGGTGAGCGACGTCGTCGTGCGCGGCGAGGTGCCGAGCGCGGTCCGCCGATCGATGGAGCTCTGGGTCGGGTGCATCGCCGGCGCGCTGGAGGAGCAACAGTTCCTCCGCCTGCTCGCCGAGGTCGGCTTCGTCGGTCCCTCGATCGAGCCGACGCGAATCTACCGGGCCGAGGACGCCCGCGCATTCCTGAAGGAGTCGGGGCTCGACGCCGACCGCGTCTCCGCCGACATTGATGGCAAGTTCTGCAGCGCGTTCGTGCGCGCGATCAAGCCCCGGAGGACCGCCTGAGATCACCGGAGACGGCTGCATCGGTGCGCCCGGCCACGGCCCGCGACGCGCCGGCGGTGCAGACCCTGCTGCGCCAGGCGACACTGCCCGCTGCGGGAGTGCCCGACGACCTCGCGCACTTCTTCGTCGCCGAGCGCGATGGCGCGGTCATCGGCACGATCGGACTCGAGCCCTACGGCGACGCCGTCCTGCTGCGGTCGGCGGCCGTCGCCGCCGAGGCGCGCGGCACGGGCGTCGGCGAGCAGCTCGTGCGGACGCTGCTTGCACACGCGCGCGAGCTGCGGGTGCGGCACGTGATCCTGCTGACGACCACCGCCGAGGACTGGTTCCCGCGCTTCGGCTTCGCGCGCATCGCGCGCGCCGACGTCCCCGCGGCGCTGCACGCGTCGGCGGAGTTCCAGGGCGCCTGCCCCGCGTCGGCGACGGTGATGCGGCTCGCGCTGTGAGCCGGCGCTGACGCGAACGTTCGACGTCGTCGTCATCGGCGGCGGCCAGGCGGCGCTCGCCGCGGGATTCTACCTGCGCCGCAGCGGCCGGTCGTTCGTAATGCTCGACGACCAGCCGGGACCCGGCGGCGCCTGGCAGGCGACGTGGCCCTCGCTCAGGCTCTTCTCGCCCGCCCGCTGGAGTTCGCTCCCGGGATGGCTGATGCCCGAAGGGCCGCACCGCTACCCGACGCGGGACGAGGCGATCGAATACCTCACCGAGTACGAGCGCCGTTACGCGCTGCCCATCGAGCGGCCGGTCCGCGTGACCTCGGCCCATGCTGATGGGCACGCGATCCTGCTCAAGACCACGACCGGCGCGATCCGCGCACGGGACGTGATCAGCGCCACCGGCACCTGGCGCTCGCCGCGTTGGCCCGCGATCGAGGGACAGAACGACTTCACCGGCAGGCTCCTCCACTCGGCGAGCTACGCGGGCCCGTCTGACTTCGTCGGCCGGCGCGTACTGGTGGTCGGCGGCGGGAACTCCGGCGCGCAGATCCTCGCGGACCTGATCGACAGCGCCAACGTCTCCTGGGTGACGCGTGAACCGCCGACCTTCCTCCCCGACGCGGTGGACGGCCAGTACCTGTTCGAACAGGGCACCGCGCGCTTCAAGGCGCTGCAGGAAGGGCGCACACCCGACCCGCCGCGCTCGCTCGGCGACGTGGTGATGGTCGAGAGCGTGCGCGCCATCCGCGAGCGGGGGCTGCTCGTCCATCGCCCGATGTTCACGCGTCTCACGCGCGATGGGGTGGTGTGGCCGGACGGGAGCGAGGAGCGCGTCGGCGGGGTGGTGTTCGCGACGGGCTTCAGGGCGGCGCTCTCCCACCTCGCGCCGCTCATCACGCCCGACGGTACCGGTCGCATCGCGATGGACGGCGCCCATGCCGCCGCACACCGGCACGTCTGGCCGTTGGGTTACGGCGACTGGACCGGCTTCGCGTCGGCGACGCTGATCGGCGTGGGGCGCGCGGCGAAGAGGATCGCGGATGAGATAGTCGACCTGCAGCGCTGAGATGGGAGATGGGAGATGTAAGGAACGACGGCTCCCCGAAAGAGAAAGGCCGCCCGAACGGGCGGCCTCCTCAGATCTCACTCCTCACATCTGCCGCTAGTGGAGGCGGGGAGATTCGAACTCCCGTCTTGCATGGGATCTTCCGCAACGTCTACGCGCGTGTCCTGTCGATTGGTGTTTCCGTACGCTGGCCGACAGGCCGCCCACGCACGGATGAGTCCGCTATTCTCTCGCCCGACGACGGCGAACACACCGCCGGGCCAGCCCAGATTTGCGTTACCTGAGCACCGCCCCGGGCGGGCTGCCACTCAGGCACTGCTGCGGTAAGACTAGGTCTTACGCAGCGAGAGCGAAGTTGTTGTTCGCAGTTGGAAATTTCCCGAGTGTTTTACCAGGGACCCGAGGACCTGGGCGCGCAGTCACAGAGCCACCTACACAATCGAAACCGGTCGCCCCCTAACCACACCGCATGATACCCGGCCGGGCCCGGAAGTTCAATCAGGGGACCCCCGGATCGTCGTTTCCCCAAGCAGTCGCAGTTGCCCCCTTCGCCTCTCTTCACCCCTTCGTGCCTTCGTGGTGAAGCCGGCTCAGTTCGACGCGAGCTCGACCCGGTTCCGCCCGGCCCGCTTGGCCGCGTAGAGCGCCTGGTCGGCGCGCTCGAATACCTCGCCCTGGTCCCCGGCGCGCGAGCGGTAGATCGCCACGCCAAAGCTCGCGGTCACGCGGATCAGGCCGGCCGACGTCGCGATCTCCATCGCTTCGATCCGTGCGCGCACCCGCTCCGCCACTTCGTGCGCCCCCTCCATCGTCGTCGATGGCAGCAGGAGCGCGAGTTCCTCGCCGCCGAGGCGCGCGACCGTGTCGAGCGCACGCCGGTCCTTCTGCAGGGCCTTCGAGACGGCGACCAGCACCGCATCGCCGGCCTCGTGGCCGAAGGTGTCGTTCACCTTCTTGAAGAAGTCGAGGTCCACCAGCGCGAGCGCCATCGACGTGTCCGGATGCCGGTCGGTCCACTCGATCGCGCGCGCGAAGTGCTCGTCGAACTTGCGGCGATTCGCGAGCCCCGTCAGCGGGTCGGTGCGCGCCACCTCGCGCTCGGCGTTCACGGCCCACGCCGTCTCGAGCGCGCCCGACGCGACGATACCCAGCTCCTGCGCGATGCGGGCGTCGGCCTGCGTGAAGGCGCCGACGGCCGAGTGGCCGCAGACGAGCGCCCCGATCGGCCTCGCCTCCTTGCCGCGCCGGAGCGGCACGATGAGCAGCGCCCGCGTGTCCTCGGGGATCCCCGTGCGGTCGAACACCGCCCCGTCGGACGGGCCCATCGTCCGCGTGTCCACGAAGACGATCGGCGTGCCGTCGAGGCAGACGTCCCCGGCGCGCGAGCCCTCGAGCACCTCGCGCTCCTCCTCGGGCGGGAGCGGTTCTCGGGTCGTGGCGCGGATCTCCCCGCGCCACTTCTCCCGGTCCCAGCGCACCAGCATCGCCCACTCGGCGCTGACCACGTCGAGCGCCTGGGTGACGAGCGTGGACTCGAGTTCGAGCGGATCACGCGTGCCCTGCAGCTTGATCGCCGAGCGGACCGATGCGCGCAGCCGGAAGTTGCTGCGCGCCACCTCCGCGCGCGTCCGCAGGAGCTCGTGCATCGCGCCGATCGCCTGCGCGTGACGCGGCAGCCAGCCCTTGAGCGACTCGCGCGAGACGCGCCCGTCGTCGCGCAGGTGGAGGGTCAGGACGCCGGCAAGGCCGAAGAGCTGCACGGGGGCGGCCGCGAATCGCGGCGCGTCGCTCGCGCGGTCGAACGAGAGCATCGACTCGCGCGCGGTCCAGACGGCGAGGTTCCGCTGGCCCGACGTGAGCACGGGGGCCGGGTCGCCGTCGCTCCACGCCAGCGCCGCCGGCGTCGCATCGTCCCCGGAGGGCACGGACCACAGCACCGCGAGGTCGGCGCCGTGCACGTCGGCGACGTCGGCGAGCGCGCGCGCGAGCTGCAGCTGATCCTCGCGTCGCGCATCCTCCGGATCGGGGATCTCCTCGGTGCGGAACGCGGCCTTCAGCAGCCCGCGCGATTCGTCCAGCGGGACCGTCTGTCCCTGACGGGCCGAAGCGGCGCTCTCGACGCTCGCGTACTTCACGCGACGCCGCTTCATGGGAAGGGCCCCGACGCGGGTCAGGACCCACCCGCCGAGCAGGCCGGCGACGATCGCGACGAGCGTGCCGGTCACGAGGTGTGCATCAGCGGTCGAGGATCCGGGCCGCGGCGACCGCCGCGCCGAACCCATTGTCGATGTTGCACACGGTCACGCCGGCCGCGCACGAGTTCAGCATCGTCAGCAACGGGGCGAGGCCGCCGAACGCCGCGCCGTACCCGACGCTCGTCGGCACCGCGATGACCGGACAGCGCACCATCCCGCCGACCACCGAGGGCAGCGCGCCATCCATCCCGGCAACGACGATCACCACGGCCGCGTCGTGCAGCAGATCCCGCTTCGCGAGGATCCGGTGGATGCCGGCGACCCCGACGTCCGTCACCCGCAGCACGGGCTGGCCGAGCGCGTCGAGCGTAACGGCGGCCTCCTCGGCGACCGGGAGGTCGCTCGTGCCCGCGGTCACGATCGCGACCGGCCGGGTGCCCGCCGGCCGGGGCAACGCCGCGCGCAACAGCACCGTTCGCGCGACCTCGTGGATCTCCGCCGCGGGCCATCGCTCCGCGAGCGCACGGCGGACCACCTCGTCCGCTCGCGTCACCAGGAAGCCGTCCCCCTTCTCCGCGAGGTGTCCGCAGATGGCGGTGACCTGCTCGGGCGTCTTCCCCTGCCCGAACACCACCTCCGGATATCCCTGCCGGAGGGCGCGGTGCTGGTCGAGCGACGCGAATCCCAGTTCGTCCACCGGTGCGTCGTCGAGCCGTTCGAGCGCCGCGTCCACCGCGAGTCGCCCCGCCGCCACCTCGTCGAGGAGGGCGCGGACCCGGTCGCGCCTCACACGGCCTCGGCTTCGCGCATCCATCCGCTGGCCAGATACTCCGCGAAGATCCCCTCGACCTCACCGAAACTGTTCACCGCGTGGAGCTTCTTGCGCAGGTCGGCGGAGTTGGGGAGCCCCTTCACGTACCAGCCGAGATGCTTGCGGAACTCCAGGGCGGCGCCGACCAAGTCCTGTTCGAACGACTCGACCATCCGGGCGTGGTCGAGCGCGATCCTGAAGCGCTCCTCGACGCCGGGCACCGGCGGCACGGGCGCCCCGTCCAGGAGCGCGCGCGCCTGCGTGAAGATCCAGGGCTGCCCGAACGACCCGCGCGCGATCATCACCGCGTCGCACTTGGTCTCGCGGTGCATGCGGTGGGCATCCTCGGCGGTCTTGATGTCGCCGTTGCCGATCACGGGGATCTCGAGCGCCGCCTTGAGCGCCGCGATCTCCTCCCAGCGGGCGCTGCCGGTGTACATCTGCGAGCGGGTGCGTGGGTGGAGCGCGATCGCCTTCACGCCCGCATCCTGGCAGCGCAGGCCGATCTTGACCGGGTCGCGCATCTCCTCGCTCCAGCCGCTGCGGATCTTGCAGGTCACCGGAAGGTGCGTGCCGCGGATGACCGCGCGGATGACCTCCTGCACGAGGTCGAGGTCCTTGAGGCAGCCGGAGCCGCCGTTGCGCTTCACGACCTTCTTGACCGGGCAGCCGAAGTTGATGTCGATGAACTCGGGCTGGAACAGGTCGGTCACGAGCGCGGCCGCCTCCTGCATCGCCTGGGGATCGGCGCCGAAGATCTGCACGCCGATCGGGCGCTCGTCCGCGCCGAACCGGAGCTTGCTGATCGTTGCCTCGTTCTCACGCCGGATGCCCTCGGCGGAGAGGAACTCGGTCACGACGACGTCAGCCCCCCACGCACGGCAGAGCCGGCGGAAGGGGGATTCCGAGACCCCCGCCATCGGGGCCAGGAAGAGGGGCACGTCGTGTCCGACCGGGTACGGGAAGCGCATGTGAACGAAAGGTATGAGGGCACCCAAACGCTTGCAACATCACGATTTGACAGCGCTTTGGACCCCGGTTAGCTTCGCGTGATGGAACTCCGCGAATTCTTCTCCGAGGACGCCGTCAAGCTCGACCTCGAAGGCACGACGAAGGACGACATCCTGAAGGAACTGATCGGCCTCCTGAAACTCGGCGAGAAGGACGAGGGGATGCTCTTCAAGATGCTCAAGCGCCGCGAGAATCTCGGCTCCACCGGCATCGGCCGCGGGATCGCGATCCCGCATTGCCGTTCGCTCGTCGTGAGCAAGTTGCGAGTCGCCTACGGCCGCAAGGCCGCCGGTGTGGACTTCCGCGCGATCGATGACAAGCCGGTACAGTTCTTCTTCCTGATCGTTGCGCCGCCGCTCGAGGTCTCCAATCAGTACCTCCCGGTGCTCGGCAAGATCGCGCAGTTCTCGAAGGAGAGCGATGTGCCCTCGCGCATGCTCGCGCTCACGGCGCCGTCGCAGTTCATGGCACTGCTGGAGGAGAAGGGCGTTTGAAGTAGAAAGGAGAATGTAGAAAGTAGAAAGTAGGAAGTCGCACGTACTCTCAACGTTCTACTGGTCCACCGCCACCCGCTCGACCGCCCGCCCCAGCTTCACGCGGACCCTCCAGAGTTGAAGCGCCGCGGCCGCCGCGAGGCCTGCCGTGAGTCCCCACCAGAGGCCCGGCGCGCCCTGGCCGAAGCCGAATCCGGCGAGCGCGCCGAGCGGCACGCCCACCGCCCAGAAGCTCAGCGTGTGCAGGATCATCGGGATGCGCGTGTCGCCCGCGCCGCGCAGGATGGACGCGGAGATCACCTGTGTGCCGTCGAAGACCTGGAAGACCGCCGCGATCGGGATCAGGGTGGCGGCGAGCGTCCGCGTCGGCAGGTCGGTCGTGTAGGCACCGGCGAGCAGGTCGGGGATGAGCGCGAAGCCGACCGCCATCGCCGCCATGAAGCCGACGCCACAGACGAGCGCGGCGACCGCATCGCGGCGCGACGCGGCGATGTCGCCGCGGCCGACCGCGTGGCCGACCATCACCGCCGCCGCCGCCGCGACCCCCATCGGCACCATGAAGGTCATCGAGGCGAGGCTGAGCGCGATCTCGTGGCCGGCGAGCGTGACGGTGCCCATCCACCCCGTCATCACGGTCACGAGGCCGAACGCCCCGGCCTCGGCGAGGAACTGCAGCCCGACGGGGATGCCGAGCCGGAACATCCGTCCAAGCGGTGCGAGCGCCGCGCTCTCCCGGTGCCACGGGACCAGCGTCGGACGCAGGGTCGGCCAGGCGGCGGCGAGCAGCGTCAGCGCCATCACCCATCGCGCCAGTGCCGTGCCCTGCGAGGAGCCCACGACGCCGCCGGGCTCGAAACCGAGATGGCCGTAGATCAGCACCCAGTTGAAGAACACGTTGGCGACATTCCCGACCACCACCGCGACGACGACCGGCCTGATGCGCGTCAGCGCCTGCAGCGTCTGCCGCATCATGTTGAACGCGAAGAACGGCAGCAGCCCCGGAATACTCCAGAGCACGTATCCCGCCGCCAGCGGCGCGACCTCCGCCGGCTGCCGCAGCACGCCGAAGACCCAGGGTGCGGGGACGAACGCGAGCGAGACCGCGACCGTGACCACGAGGGTCATCAGCACGCCACGCTGCACGCCGCGCGCGATCCCCGTGTCGTCGCGCGCGCCGACCGCCTGGGCGATCACGGGGTCGAGCGCCATCAGCACACCGATGCCGATGATCGCGGAGACGAAGAAGTAGAAGTTGCCCAGTGCGGCGGCCGCGAGGTCGGCGGCGGAGACGCGGCCGAGCATCACCGCGTCCACGAGCCCCATCCCCTGCATGCCGACGTTCACCAGCACGATCGGCCAGGCGAGCCGCGCCATCTCGCGCAGCTCGGTCGCCGTCGGGCGCAGAGACTTGAGATCAGTCATCGCTCAAGGTTCGCCGGTTCACCACGAAGGCACGAAGGGATGAAGAGAGACGAAGGTGGCCGGAGCTCTCAAGCCGTTCGATCGGATGCGCGGTCTTCGTGCCCCTTCGCCCCTTCGAGTCTTCGTCGTGAAGCCGTGGCTATTCCCACTCGATCGTCGCCGGCGGCTTGGAGCTGACGTCGTACACCACGCGGTTGATCCCCGGCACTTCGTTGATGATGCGGTTGGAGATCCGTGCCAGCACCTCGGTCGGGAAGGCATACCAGTCCGCCGTCATGCCGTCGGTGCTCGTGACGGCGCGCAGCGCGATCACGTGCTCGTAGGTGCGGCCGTCGCCCATCACGCCCACGGAGCGCACCGGCAGGAACACGGCGAAGGCCTGCCAGATGTCGTTGTAGAGCCCCGCGGCGCGGATCTCCTCGAGGTAGATCGCGTCGGCGCGGCGCAGCGTCTCGACATTCACCGGATCGACCGCGCCGAGCACGCGGATCGCCAGCCCCGGGCCGGGGAACGGATGCCGGCCGACCATCTCCTCCGGGAGCCCGAGCTCACGTCCGACGTTCCGCACCTCGTCCTTGAAGAGTTCACGCAGCGGCTCGATCAGCGTGAACTTCATGTCGGGCTTGAGCCCGCCGACATTGTGATGCGTCTTGATGACCGCGCTCGGGCCGCCCTTCGCGCTCACGGACTCGATCACGTCGGGGTAGAGCGTACCCTGCACAAGGAACTCCGCTCCCTGCCCCGCGGCCGCCGCCGCGTCCTCGAACACGTCGATGAAGGTGTGCCCGATCGCCTTGCGCTTCTGCTCGGGGTCGTCGAGGCCCGCGAGCGCGCCGAGGAACCGGTCCTCCGCGCGCACGGTGATGAGCTTGATGCCGAGGTGCTGTCCCATCGTGCGCTCGACCTGCTCGCGCTCGTGGAGCCGCAGCAATCCCGTGTCGACGAAGATGCAGGTCAGCTGGTCGCCGATCGCCTTGTGCACGAGCGCCGCCGCCACCGACGAGTCCACGCCGCCCGAGAGCCCGCAGATCACGTGCTTCGACCCGACCAGCTCGCGGATGCGCGCGACCTCGAGGTCGATGAAGTGTCCCGGCGTCCAGTCGGGCGTGCAGCCGGCGATGCCGAAGAGGAAGTTCTGGATGATCTCGGCGCCACGCACCGTGTGCGCGACCTCCGAGTGGAACTGGAGCGCGTGGATCGGCTTGGTGGCGTGGCGGAAGGCGACGACCGGGTTACCCTCGCTCGACGCGGTGAGCACGTAGCCGGGCGGCACCGTCTCGACGTGGTCTCCGTGGCTCATCCAGACGACCGAGCGTTCGCCGTCGTCGAAGCCGGCGAAGAGGCCGGCCGGCTCCTTGACCATCATCTCCGCACGGCCATACTCGCGGCGCCCCCCGCCCTTCACCGCGCCGCCGGCCGCGACGGCGATCCACTGCATCCCGTAGCAGACGCCGAGCACGGGGGCGACGTCGAGGATCGCGGGGTCGAAGGTCGGTGCGCCCTCGTCGGTCACCGAGTTCGGCCCCCCCGAGAGGATGATCCCGGTCGGGCCCCACTCGCGGATCCACTCGAGCGAGCGGGTCGGGGGGTGGATCTCGGAGAAGACCCTCGCTTCGCGGACGCGCCGGGCGATCAGTTGCGTGAACTGCGAGCCGCAGTCGAGGATCAGGATCCGGGAGCTGCCAGTCGTCACGTCTTCCACTCCGGCCCGTCGAGCTTGATGAACTCGACGTGCTTGGCTGCGAGGTCGAGGATCGCCGCCGTCGGCGACCCGTAGATCCATCCGCAGGCCTCACCCGGATTCACGATCAGGGTGTCGCCGCGGGTCTTCATCTCCTGCAGGTGCGTGTTGCCGTGGATCACGAAGGCGTGCGCGAGCACCGAGCGCTCCACGACGTCACCGATGTCGTGCACGATCAGCACCTTGTATTCGCCGAATGCGATGCTGTGCGGCGACTCGAACAGCTCCTGCCCCATCCCCTGCGCGGCATAGGCCCGGATCCCCTCGGGATCCCCGTCGTTGCGCCCGAACACCCCCGCCATCGCGACGCTGTGGTCGTGGAACGGCTTCAGCGCGAAGGGCGAGCAGTAGTCACCCGCATGGAGCACGAAGTTCACGTCGCGCGCGAGCATCTGCTTCAGCAGCGCATCGACCGCGGGGACGCGATCGTGGGTGTCCGACATCAGTCCGACGCGCATCAGGCATCCCTCCAGGGGGGAGACACGGCTTCGAGCCGCACCAGGTCCTCGTACCGTTCGCGCTGCGTCACGATCGCCCACCGGTCGCCGTCCACGAGCACTTCGGCGACCTTCGGCCGCGCGTTGTACGACGAGCTCATCACGTACCCATAGGCGCCGGCGGTCAGGACCGCCAGCAGGTCGTCCGGCCCGACGTCGGCGATCTCGCGGTCGAGCGCGAGGAAGTCGCCGCTCTCGCACACCGGGCCGACGATGTCGGCCACGAGTGTTCCCGCGGGGGCCGCGACCGGTTCGATCCGGTGGAACGCGTCATAATGCGAGGGCCGTAGCAGCTCCGTCATCCCGGCATCGCAGATCACGTAGGTCTTGTCGCCGGCGCTCTTCCGGTAGAGCACGCGCGTGAGCAGCGCGCCGGCGGCGGCCACGAAGTAGCGCCCCGGCTCGACCAGCAGTTCGACGTCGCCGAGGGTGCGCGCCGCGTCGGAGAGGATCGCGCCGTAGGCCGCGAGGTCGGGCTCCGCCTCGTCCGCGTAGGGCACCGGCAATCCGCCCCCGGCGTCGAGATACCTGATCGGCGCACCCTCGGCCCGCAGCGCGCGCGATGCCTCGACGAGCCGCGCGGTCCCTTCGCGGTACGCCTCGAACGAGCTGAGCTGCGAGCCGACGTGCATATCGAGCCCGTGCAGCGCGACCGACCGCAGGCCGAGCGCGACGCGCCCGACGCGCACGGCGTCGTCGATGCCGATCCCGAACTTGTGCCCGCGCTCGCCGGTCGCGATGTAGTGATGGGCGTTCTCGACGTCCACCTCGGGGTTGATCCGGAGGCCGACCGGCGCGACGACCCCCAGGTCCGCGGCGATCCCCGCCAGCAGCCGGAGCTCCGCCTCGGACTCGACGTTGATCAGCTTGATCCGCGCCTCGAGCGCCTCGCGCAGCTCGCGCGCCGTCTTCCCCACGCCGCCGAACAGGATGTCCTCGCCGCGGAAGCCCGCGCGCAGCGCCTTGAAGAGCTCGCCGCCCGAGACGACGTCCACGCCGCAGCCGGCAGCCCGCAGCACGCCGAGCACCCCGCGATTGGCGTTGGCCTTGAGCGAGTAGTGGATGCGATGCGGGACGGCCGAGAGCGCGGCGTCGAGCCGCGCGAGGCGGTCACGCACGACGGCGGCGCTGTACACGTACGTCGGCGTCCCGGCCTCGCGCGCGATCCGCTCGAGCGGGACCCCCTCGACGTGCAGCGCACCGTCCAGACGCGTGAATCCGCGTACGGCCCGCCCGGGGGACACGCTCAGTACGCCTTGGCCCACAGGACCTCGTGCTTCGCCGGCTCGCCCGTCACCAGGCAGGTGCGCGGCGCTTCGGCCGAGCGGAACTCGGCGTCGGGGATCACGCGGATCGTCGCCTTCGTCTCCTCCTTCACCTTGGCCTCGACGGCGGGGTCGCCGTTCCAGCCGGCATACACGAAGCCGCCCGGGCCCTCCATGATCTCCTTGAACTGGGCGTAGGACGAGACGTTGCGGTGCGAGGCGGCCTCGCGCCGCGCCTTGGCGGCGGTGAACAGGTCGCCCTGGATGGTCTCCAGCAGCCCGGCCACGGACGCCGGGAGCCCGTCCATCGGGAGCGCGGCCTTGGCGCGCACGTCACGCCGCGCCGAGAAGACGGAGCCCTTCTCCAGATCCTTGGGGCCGATCTCGAGCCGGAGCGGCACGCCGCGCAGCTCCCACTCGTAGTACTTGGCACCGGGCTTGATCCCCTCGCGGTCGTCCACGCGCACGCGCAGCCGGTCGGTCGCGCCGCGCCCGGTCCAGCCGGTGAGTTCGGCCTTCACCTTCTGCGCCGCCTCGACCACGCGCGAACGCTCCTCGTCCGACTTCCAGATCGGGACGATCACGACCTCGATCGGCGCCAGCTTCGGCGGGCAGACGAGTCCGTTGTCGTCCGAGTGCGTCATCACGAGCCCGCCGACCATCCGCGTCGAGACGCCCCACGAGGTGTTCCAGGCGTGGGCCATCCCGCCATTCTCGTCCTGGAATTGCAGCTCGAACGCCTTCGCGAAGTTCTGGCCGAGATTGTGCGAGGTCCCCGCCTGCAGGGCCTTGTTGTCCTGCATCATCGCTTCGCACGAGTAGGTGCGCAGCGCGCCGGCGAACTTCTCGCTCTCGGTCTTCTGGCCGGTGATCACCGGCATCGCGATCCACCCTTCCATGAACGACCGGTAGACGCCGAGCATCTGGCGCGCCTCGGCCTCGGCCTCGTCGTGCGTCGCGTGCGCGGTGTGCCCCTCCTGCCAGAGGAACTCGAGCGTGCGCAGGAAGAGGCGCGTGCGCATCTCCCAGCGGACGACGTTGGCCCACTGGTTGATCAGGATCGGCAGGTCGCGATAGCTCTGCGTCCACTTCGCGAACATGTGGTAGATGATCGTCTCCGACGTCGGCCGGATGACGAGCGGCTCCTCGAGGAGCTTGCCGCCGCCGTGCGTCACGACCGCCGTCTCCGGTGCGAACCCCTCGACGTGCTGGGCCTCCTTGGCGAGGAAGCTCTGCGGGATCAGCAGCGGGAAGTAGGCGTTCTCGTGGCCGGTGGCCTTGAACTTGTCGTCGAGCGCGCGCTGCATCCGCTCCCAGATGCCGTAGCCGTTGGGGCGGATCACCATCGACCCCTTCACCGGCGAGTAATCCGCCAGCTCGGCGCGCAGCACCAGTTCGTTGTACCACGCGCTGAAATCCTCGGCGCGGGTCGTCAGCTTCTTGTCATCAGCCATGGTCGATTGGGTCGATCAACCGGCACGCTGCGTCTGCAGCCAGTGCCGGAGGCCCTG
Organism: Gemmatimonadaceae bacterium; assembly: GCA_031396725.1. Taxonomy (GTDB): domain Bacteria; phylum Gemmatimonadota; class Gemmatimonadetes; order Gemmatimonadales; family Gemmatimonadaceae; genus Pseudogemmatithrix. The sequence goes on from JANNLH010000118.1 coordinate 133,253, forward strand.
CATCGCCTGCGTGTCGCCCGAGAGCGCCGCGCCCGCGTCCACCGCGTGCGTCGCGGCCCCCGTCATCTTGCCGAGCAGGCTCATCGCCTCGACGGCCCCGTCCTCGCGGAAGTAGATCACCGCGCTCGCACCCGACTTGCGCGCCGACTCCACCTGGTTCCGCGTCGCCTGCGAGAGATAGCGCTCGGCGTTCATCCCGTGGTTCACGCTGAAGTCCGCGCCGCGGAGCGCCGTCACGAGCTTCAGCACCTCCCCGAACTCGCGCCCCACCGCCCCGTTGCCGGCGACGAGGTGGAAGTCCACCGCCTCCTGCGCCGCCTCGGGCCAGAGCCCGCGCTCGGTGAGCAGTTCGCCGAGCACGACGTCCCCCATCCCGAAGCCGAGCGCGGGCAGGTCCACGCCGCCGAGGGCCTTGAGCAGCGTGTCGTAGCGCCCGCCGCCGCAGATCGCGCGCAGTTCGCCCTTCGC
>JANNLH010000123.1:0-2206 GCA_031396725.1 Gemmatimonadaceae bacterium
CCGCCACATCGCTCGCAAAGCTGCCGGTGCGACGCCGACCGCGCGCGTGCACTCGCGCGTGAAATGGGCCTGATCGCAGTACCCCGCCGCGAGGGCGACATGTGTCACCGACTCCGGTGAATCGCGGAGGTGCGCGAGCGCCCACTCGAGGCGTATCCGTCTGGCATACTCTCCGACCGAGCATTGAAAGTGCCGTCGGAATTCGTGGGCCAGATGTGACGGGTGGACGCCGACCGCGGCGGCCAGATCGGCCAGTCGCCGCACGCGCCTGAACTCCGCGCGGATGATGTCGCGCGCCGTACCCAACCAGGCAGGAGGGCGTGCCGTCCCTTTCGGAACAGCCGAGGTGCGCGCGGCGGACACCAACATCGTCAACACCAGCGACTCGATCGCAAGCACCGCAAAGGCATCGTTCGTGCGGACCTCGCGCGCGATTCGCCGCGCATCCGCTGCGATCCCTGGATCGCGAACGGTAGCGACTCCCTGGACCAGGCGCTCAAAGGGCTGGAATCGCTCGGCGCTCCCACGGTCCAGTTGCACGACGAGCACGCGCGCTCCGCGCGACCCGACCCTGTTCGCGTGCGTCTCCTCCGCAGGCTCCGTCCACGTCGTGGATGGCGTGCATTCAATTCGGCGCGCGCCGATTGTCGTCGTGAACGACCCCGCGAGCATCGTCGCCAGGATCGCGCCCTCGTGCCGATGGTCCCCGAGCACGGTGCCCGGGGGAAAACTGGCATCCGTCACCACGCACGAGTCGGTCCTGAGGATACGCGCGCGCGCGCTCCCGAGCGTCACGGGCACCTTTCGCTCGTGGCTCGCCGCCGCAGCACCGGCCATTGGGTGATCCATGTGAGTTTGTCACACTACCCCGCACGCGCGGGCGGGTGTCACCTTCTTTTAGCCATCGGTCGCTGCGCGACCGTGCTGCCGCTCACCCGTCCCGGATTCGACCCCATCCGCCCCGGCGTCGGCTCCAGGACAGCTCGCCGGACGAGTGGCGTTGGCGTCGACGCGGGCGCTCGGGACGCTGCTGTTCGGGGTGGCGGCGGTGGATCCGATCGTGTTCGTGGGGGTGCCGGCGATCCTGCTGATGGTGGGGATGGTGGCGAGTCGGTTGCCGGCACGAAGGGCGAGTTTGGTGGATCCGATCGAGGTTTTACGGGCGGAGTGAGAGATGGAGATGGCCGCTCCCGGCCACGGGGCAGTTGCGTCGGCTTGACAGCTTTTCAAGGTCCGGTACTATGGAGCACTCGCACCGGCCCTGTCGCCAAGGGCGAGCGTGTCAAATAGTCCCATGCCTTTTCCGTGGGGGCCGGCCATGAAGCTTGCGCGTGTTCTCAGCCTTCTCTTGGGCCTCATCGCGTGCAGCGACATCGTGGAACCACCGAACGAGCCGCTTGACCCGCAGGCGCTAGCGATCACCTCAGCGGCCACAACACCAACCGTCGGCCCCTCCGAAGAATTGTTCGGACCAGAGACATTCACACGAAGGACGGGCGCGCCGACAATCGCCGTTCGCACGATCGACGCGACAGGCTATCAGGGTCCCTTCACCGTTCGACTACGCAATGGGGACACGGCTGGTGACCACCTCTCATCCTCCGCACATGTCCTGATCGACGGCGTCGTCATCTTCGGGCCGTCAGACTTCAATCAACAGATACGCGCGCTGACACGGCCCGTTACGCTCGGGACCGGTTCGACACTGACTGTCGAACAATCAGGAAGCCCAGGCAGTCAGATCACGATCTCGATTGAAGGGCAACCGATCGGCGTGCAGTCGATCGCCGTGACGCCCGACCCCACTCGCGCGGTCACCGCCACTGTTCCCGTCGGTGGTGGGACCGTCGAGGTAGTCGCGGTCGACGGTACGAAGTTCGTCCTCGCGATACCCCCGAACGCTCTCCTCGCGCAAACGGCGATCACGATTGCGCCGATCGCCACTGTCGCGGGCCTGCGCTCGCGCGCCCAGTTTCTCGGCGCCGTCCGGATGGCGCCCGAAGGCTTGGTCTTCCTCAAGCCCGCGACGCTGACCATCACGTTCCCCACGGCAGTGCCGGTGAATAACCTGCTCGCATTTGGTTCCGCGAGCAGCGGTACGGACTTTCACTTTCAGCCGGCCCTCGCGACGCCGACATCGTTGTCGATCTCGCTGAGCCATTTCTCGAATGCCGGCGGGGTCCTCGATAACTGCGCGCTCTCTAGC
>JANNLH010000124.1:0-1966 GCA_031396725.1 Gemmatimonadaceae bacterium
CGGCCGGGCATCGTCGTGATCGTCACCGACTGCTACGACGACCCGCAGGCGATCGGGCGCTCGGTCGACACCCTGCGCGCGCGCGGCCACGACGTGCTCGTGTTCCACCTGCTCGACCGTGTCGAGGAGGAGTTCCCGTACGAGGCACCCGGCGTCTTCGAGGACGGCGAGAGCGGGCTCCGGATGCCGCTCCGGCCCGACGAGTCGCGCGCGCGCTACCTCGCGATGTTCAGCGCGCACCGCGAGGCCTTGGTCAAGCGCTTCGCGGCGTCGGGGGTGGAGTACATCCCCATCCGCACCGACAAGCCGCTCGACCACGCCCTCTATCGCTTCCTCGACCACCGCCTCTCGCGGACCCGGGTGCGCTGATGGGCTTCCTCGTCCCCGCCTTCCTCGCCGGGTTCGCCGCGCTGGCGATCCCCGTGCTGATGCACCTCCGCGACCGGAACGAGCAGACGCCGATCCGCTTCCCGTCGCTGATGTTCCTCGTGCGCCTGCCGATCCGCACCTCGGACCGGCGCAAGGTGACGGACTGGCCGCTGCTCCTGCTGCGCGCGCTCGCCGTCGCCCTCCTCGTCTTCGCCTTCTCGCGCCCCTTCTTCGGGAGCGCGGCCGCGGCGACGGTCGATGGCCGCGCCCGCGCCGTGGTCGTGATGCTCGACCGCTCGATGTCGATGGGCTACACCGGCACCTGGGAGGCGGCGAAGGACTCGGCGCGCGCGGTGCTCGCCGGACTCCAGTCGCGCGACCACGTCGCGCTCGTCCTCTTCGACGAGGAGGCGACGGTCGCGCAGGGTTGGACGCAGGACGTCGGCGCCGCGCGGGCCGTGCTCGAGACGGTCGAGCCGGTGGCGCGCGCGACGCGCATCAGCAGCGCGCTTCGCGCCGCGCGCGGGCTCCTGCTCGCCGCGCCGCCCGCGGCACCCGAGCTCGTGATGGTGAGCGACCTGCAGCGCTCCGGACTCTCCGGCGTCGCGGGGCTCGAACTCCCGGCCGGCGTGGCGCTGCGCTCCGTGCCCGTCGTCAGCGGCACGCGGCCCAACACCTCGATCGCGATGGTCGAGGCGCGTCGCACCGTCACCGGCGATCGCGTGCTGCTGCAGGTCCAGGCGCGCGCGGTCACGCGCGAGCTGCCGGACGCGCGGCGCACGCGCCTCGTGCTCACACTCGGCGGTCGCGAGGTCGGCGCGCGTGAGGTGACGCTCCCGGCCAACGGGGAGTTCACGGTCGTGTTCGATCCCGTCCCGGCGCCCACCGGCGCCGTCGAGGGCGAGGTGCGGCTCGAGGCCGACGCGCTCGCGGGGGACGACCGCTTCCACTTCGCCCTTCCGGCCGACGACCAGTTGCGCGTCGTGCTGATCACCCCCGACGATCTCGCGCGCGACGAGACGCTCTTCCTCGAGCGCGCGCTGGCGATCGGACGCGCGCCGGCGGTCTTCGTCGAACGCCGCCGCGTGGGATCGCTCGATGCCGCGGCGCTCACGCGGGCCGCCCTCGTGCTGCTCTGGGATGTCGCGCCGCCGGCTGGCGCCGCCGGTCAGGCGCTCGACGAGTGGGTGCGCGCCGGGGGCGGGTTGGTCGTGCACGCCGGTCCGCGCCTTGGCGCGCGGCGCATCGCCGCGCTCGCCGGTGCCACCGCCATCGACGGACTCGCCGACCGGCGCGCCGGCGGCGGCGCCGTGCTCGGCGAGCTGCGCAGCGACCATCCGCTCTTCTCGCCCTTCCGCGCGACACCGGCGGCGCTCGCGGCCCCGCGCTTCTGGCGGTATCCGCGCCTGACGCCGGCCGTCGGCACCGACGTCCTGGCACGGTTCGACGACGGGCAGCCCGCGGTGCTGGAGCGGCGCGCCGGCGAGGGCCGGATCATCGTGCTCGCCCTGGCGCTGGATGTCCGCGAGGGGGACCTGCCGCTGCAGCCGGCCTTCCTGCCGTTGCTCCGCCGGGTCGCGCTCTACGGCTCCGGCCA
>JANNLH010000164.1:0-2212 GCA_031396725.1 Gemmatimonadaceae bacterium
GATCCTGCCGGAGCAGTGCCCGAAGCGCACTGGCGAAGGTGACACCGATCTTCTCGTGCACGGGCACCTGCGCCACACCCCGGAGCTCATACTCGACCGGGTCTTCGACAGTCATGATCTTTTCGCGGCCCGTGCGGATCAGTTCCACGGCGGCGTAGAGTGACGTCGTCTTGCCAGAGCCGGTTGGGCCCGTTGCAAGCACGATGCCGTGGGGCCGGCGGACAGATCGCTCGAACGCCGACCGGACCCCGTCGCTCCCGCGCACGTCGACCTGGCGGTCCTGCAGTCGCAGCCGCATCCGTCCGTCCTGCGGGAGTCGGCGCTCCGCGATGTCGAGCTCGGCCATGATCTTGAGTCGGCTCACCAGCGCGGCGGCGAGATGCGCGGGTGGGGCCGGCGCGTCCCGCAGCACGCCATCGACACGGTAACGTGTGTGCATCCTTCGACGGAGATCCGCGACGCCCATGGCACTGAAGAAAGGCTCACGCATCGGCGAGATAATCGCGTATGCGTGCTCGCATGGGAAGGCGTCTCGCGCCAATCCGGACTCCACTCGCGCCGACCGACTCGACAACTCGCAAAGCGCGACTTCGCGAGAGCGCGAAAAACGACCTAGGGCGCCGTTGACGACTCGCGCCCCGACAGTAAGCTTGGGCCTCCAGTTGAGCAGTGACGGCATTCCTCACCACGAGACGCAGAGTCCCTTTGCCTCGCTTAGTTCCCACCCAGAGTGCGTTCTCCGCACTGCGGACGGGTCGTTGCTCTTCATCGAGAACGCCGGCAACAGCATCTGCCGGATCGCGCCGAACGGGATCGTGAGCCGCTTCGCGAGGATCGGCACGAGCGGTGGATGGCGTTGCCGCCAGTCAGCGACCTTCGCGTCGCGCCGAATGGCGACCTCTTGGTCGCCGCTGGCGTGAGCATCTATGCGATCACCCGGGCCGGCGATATCCGCATCGTCGCCGGCAACGGCCCACGCTGCCTCTTTCTGATACAAACGACGATCTGCAGCCCAATAAATCCAATGGTTGGCGGCCTCGCGACGCAGTTCAAGTTTGCGGCGGCCGGCAATCTGGAGGTGGCCCCCGACGGCACGTTGATCTTCGGGGTCCCGTACGATCAACGAACGTTTGGGATCAACCCGGCGCTGACGGGCTTCGACGAGAACGACATCGGCGTGGCGTCCGAGGACGGGGGCGCGGTCTACCAGTTCAACCAGTACGGTCGCCACCTGCGCACGCTCGACGCGATGACCCGCGACACGGTGCTGAGTTTCGCCTACGACTCGACCGGATGGCTGACGAGCGTCACCGATGCCGACGGCGAAGTCACGACGATCGAGCGGACCGGCGCGGTGGTCACTGCGATCGAGGCGCCGGATGGCCAGCGGACCGCGCTCAGCTACGACGCCAACGGCTTCCTTGACGAGGTGCAGAACGACGAGGGCGAGCGCGTCGTCCTGGCGACGTCATCGACGGGTTTGCTCCAGACGATGACGGATCCACGAGGCGGCGTGTACGCGTTCGCCTACGATTCTCTTGGACGCCTCGTGAGCGACTCGAGCGCGGCGGGCCAGGTGCAGACGCTCTCGCGCGTCGACACCGATACGAGCAGCGTCGTCACCTACACGAACGACCTCGGCAGGACCGAGACCTATCGCCTGGATCGCTTCGGACCCCAGTGGTTCCGCCGCACGACCACGGATGCCGCGGGACTGGTGAGCAGTCGGACGCGCTTCGCCAACGACTCCTCGGTCACGCTGCTGCCGGACAGCACCCGCATCACCGCGACCAGCATCGGCGACTCGCGATTCGGTGCGCAGGCGTCGGTGCTCCGCCGGACGGAGACGCGGCTGCCGAGTGGGCTGACGTCCGTGGTGACGGCAGGACGAGCGGCAACGCTGTCGAGCGCGGCCGATCCACTGAGCCTGACCGAACTGCGCGACTCGGTGATCGTGAACGGGCGGAAGTACGTGAGCCAGTATACCCGCTCAACGCGGACGCTGTTGACGACCTCCCCGATGGGGCGGACGACGACGACGGTCTACGATACGGCGGGCCGGGTCGTGCGCTCCAAGGTGCCGGGGATCGACAGCGCGGTGTTCAGCTACGATGGACGCGGGCGGCTCACGCAGGCGCAGAGCGGGGGCCGGGTCTCGACCTTCGCGTACGACGCCAGCGGGCGGCTTCTCTCGACGACCGATCCCCTCAAC
>JANNLH010000190.1:0-12396 GCA_031396725.1 Gemmatimonadaceae bacterium
TCGCCGGCCAGCGTCATCGTGCTCGACGAGGTGAGCCCGGCCGTCACGGTGTCGGTCGACTGCGCCGCGACGCCGGTGCCGCGCAGGTCCATCGACCATTCCCGCAAGATCAGCCGGTTGCCGGTGACATCGAAGAAGGCACGCTCCGTCATCGGGCCCGAGACCTCGATCCAGGTCGGGTGCCGCGTCTCCTCGGTCGGCGGGATGCTCAGCCGGAACTGCACCCGACCATCGCTCTCGATCTCGGCCAGCCGGCCGCCGAGCGAGTCGACGAAGCGCGTGACCCGCGATTCGCGCAGCACGGTGAACCAGGTCGGGGCGTCGCCCGCGGCATCGAGCTGCGTCACCGTGTCGGCCCACTCGGTGCCCAGGGCGAGCGGGGCGGCCGGCAACCGGGTGAGGAAGTCGACGCGGGACATCACGTCCGGATCCTCACCATTGATCTTCTTCACGCGCCCGTCGGCGTGGACACTCATCGAGTCGAGCTTGGTCGTTCGCTCAAAGCCGAGGGTCGTCTGTTGCACCAGCACGAGCGGCTCGGCGGCCGTCCCCCGCCATTCGTGCGCCTCGAGCGCGCGGATCCGGCGCGGCTCGCCGACGGTGTCGCCGGCGACGATCCAGAACATCCGGAACGGATTGACGGACTCGTACCGCAGGGTGTCGGGGCGCGGACCATATCGCGCGGGCGTGCCCTGGGCGGCGGGACTTTGGGCGACGGCTGGGAGTGCGACGGCCAAGAGGAGCAAGCCGGCCGCGCAGGCCGAGCGGATCGTCGATCGGCTCATCGGCGGACGCAGGCGAGGTGCCTTTTCTTAGTCGTCGTGACGCGGAGGCGTCAGGCGGGTCGACGTGAGGGCGCCGAAGCCGAGCGTGAGCCAGAGCGCGGTGCCGATCCAGTCGCGGGTCCAGATGGCGTAGACGACCGCGGTCCAGAAGGCCACGAGGAAGGCCACGATGTTCCAACCGATGACGTATGTCGGCATGGCCCCTCCCAAGTCAGGGTGCGGTTCCATCCCTGCGACCAACAATACCCTCAGCGACACGACGAACGACGGTCCCTTCAGGTATCGGCAGCCCCTGCGTGCGACTTGAGCCTCGCGCTCACCGAGTTCCCCGGCGCCCCCCGGATCGTCCCCCGGCACCCGGCGGACCCGCAATGGCACTCGAAGGGCTCGGCTTCCTCATCCACCAACTCAGCATAGTCCAGTGTCAGTTCCTGACCGGTCGGGATATCCCTGAGGGCCACTACGTCCAAACCCTGAAATCCCGTATTCGGCTCACAACTATGGTTCTGCGGCGCCCACTCGGCCGGGTCCTCGGCCCAGAGCACGTAGACCTCGTCACTCACCGGGTACGCATACCGCCGGAATACCGCTTGCTGTTCCGGGGTCCAGTGTTCCTCCACGTGGCGGCGGGTCACGATCCGCTGGCTCCGCTCCTCGCCCCGGAAGACGACCTCGCCAGCCCGGATCGGCCCGGTCGCCACGATGCCATACCCTGCGATCGTGTTGCCGCGCATCGCGAAGCGCCGCTGCCGGCGCGCGTGGCGGGCCCGGCCCTCGGCGATGATCCGCTCGAGGAAGCCCGCCTGGCCGAGCCCGTCGAGCCGCAGGATATGGTCGGCCGACCCCTCGGAACCCTCAGCGTAGAAGACCGAGCAGGTGAAGTTCACCTCGAGGAAGAAGAGCTCCCCGGCGGCATCTGTGCGGAAGTCCATCCGCGCGTAGCCCACCGCATTGAATCCGCGGAAGACGGCCTCGGCGGCCGCCTTGAGGCGCGCCTTGAGCGCCTCGTCCTTCACGGGCACGTTGGCGTCGGGGTGGAGCTCCGACGTCTTCAGGGCATAGCTCTTGAACTGGTAGCCCTCTGGGAACACGTACTCGATCGGGGCGAGGGCCTTCGACTCCCCCCGCCCCGCCGCGTCGCCGACCACGAGCACCGTATACTCGCGCCCGGCGACGTACTCCTCGACCAGCAGCTCGGGATACTCGCCGATGGTCTCCTGCACCTTCTGGGTCAACGCGCGCTCGTCCCCGGCGAGCGAGTGCGCGTCGACCCCCAAGCTGTCGCCGGCCTTGGCGGGCTTCACGAAGAGCGGATAGCGCAAGCCGGCCCGCGCCACCTCCGTCAACAGCGTTGATTCCTCTCCCGCACGCACGACCAGATGCAGCGGGGTGCGCACGCCCATCGAGTGCGCGACGTACTTCATCAGGGTCTTCGGCGGGTCGTAGAGCGTCGAGCAGGGACCCGTGTGCGGCAGGTTGAGCGCTTCCAGCGAGTGGATGACGTCGATGCCCGGCACGTCCCACTCGAGGTAGCCCTCGCAGAGGTTCACGAAGATGTCGAAGCCCTGGGCGGAGAGCGCCTTGAGCTGGGCGTACGTGGTGTGCTTGTCGAGGAAGGCGTGGTGGACCGTGTGGCCCGGCAACAGGCGCGAGAGGTCGCGCGGCGGATCGTAGTTCCGGTAGTCGACACTCGACGAGGAGTAGTCGGGCTGGAGCACGCAGACCTTGAGCGGCTTCATCTGTTGCATCAAGCGCGGGCCTCTTGCGAGGGCGCCGGCTTCGCCTTGGCGACGCGGGCGACCTTGGCAACCCCGGGCTTCGCCTTGATCGTCTTGCGGCTCCGTTTGGCGCGCGGGGTGGTCGCAGCTGCGGCGGACTCTGCCGATACGGCGACGATCTCGCGGACGGCGTGGCTGAACGGCGTGCGGGCGAAGCGGAGGATCGCGCCGATCGAGGTGAAGGCCTCGTCCTCGGAGAGCCCGCACTGGGCGTTCACCTCGAGCACGAAGATCTCGCCGGTGGCGGAGTCCTGCCGCAGGTCCACGCGCCCGAAGCCGCGGCCGCCGACGGCGGCGTAGGCGTCCCAGCTGATCTCGCGCAGGCGCTTCTGCAGGGCGCGCGGCGCCGGCTTGTAGACCCAGAGGTCGGCTTCCCCTTCGAGCGGCGTCTCGGACTCGTAGAGCCCCCAGAGCCGGTCGAAGGAGAGGAAGCGCTCGGACTCGGGCAGCTTCTCATTGAAGACGCGCTCGACCGGGGGGTAGACGCTCGCCCGGTCCTGGGCGTCGTAGGCGCCGACGATGAAGGTCGTGAACTCGGGCCCGGTGACGAAGCGCTCGACCAGGATGCCGCCGCCGGCGAGGTCCCAGCCGTGGTAGCCCTTGGCGAGGCGCTGGAGCTGGGCGCGAAGGGCCTGCGGCGTGCTCACGACCGACTTGGTGGTGATCCCCATACTCCCGGCGGAGATGGCCGGCTTGATGATGAGCGGGGAGCCGAGCCGTCCGAAGAGCCCTCTGGGCGAGGAGCCGTCGGTGGGGAGGACTTCCCAGGGCGCGGTGGGGACGCCGGCCCGGTCGAACGCCTCCTTCATCACGATCTTGGAGGTCGTCACGTCATAGAAGCGCTCGTCGGCGCCGGTGTAGCGGACGCCGTGCTCCTCGAGGCAGCGGATGACGCTCAGGCCCGGGGAGCCATTGAGCTCGTCGCCGTCGCAGAGATTGAAAACGACCGGTTCGCAGCGCGCCGAGCGCGACTCGCGGACGATCGCGGCGACGACCTCGCGATGGTTCGCGAGGGTGATCTCCTGCCAGCGCCAGGCCCAGCCGAGGTCGGCGAAGGCGCGTTCATACTCGGCGCGACTCTGCGAGTAGTCGCTGTACCAGGCTATGTCAGGGTCGTCGGTTTCGACGAGGGGCACGAGGACCCACACCAGTAACGGTGTGTCGGCGAGTGGCTGGAGCGCGAGAGAGGCTGCGGTCACCGCGTGCGAGTATGTAGCATTGCGCTACATAGAAGCTATTCCGAGTGCATTGCGCAATAGGTCTCGTTCGATCGGGTCCTACGGAAGGAAGGCGCGGATGGCGGGAACGGCGGTGAGCGCGTCGCGCAGGTAGGTGTTGTCGCGCTTGGGGCTCACGATGAAAGTCGTATCGCCGTTGCTCCAAGTCTTCGTCCAGAAGTCCGACGGCAGCGCCGCGCGGATCATCACGGTGCCGACGACCGTGGGGGCGCGCTGGCGGTCGTGGCGGTCGACAAGGATCACTAGCGCCGAGTCGCGGCGCGGGAGCGGGAAGGCCTGGTCGGCGATGAAGATCGTGTCCATACCCTGCGAGACTTCGTAGCCGAGGTCGGGGTCCCGTGGGTCGCCGCTGCCGCCGAGGGGAATCCGGCCGAGGCGTTGCGCCGCCATGCGGGCGGTCATCTGTGCTTCGATCAGACCTATCATCGCCTGCTGATCCTGCATCGTCGGGCTCTGCGGACGACGCGCGCCGGTGTCGCTGCGGGCGAGGACGACGGCGCGCAGCCATTGCCGACGGTCGCGGTCCATCCCCTCGCTCGCGTCGACGTAGGAGCACTCGATGCGCCGGTGATCGAGCTGGCAGTTGCCGCTCCCTCCGCCCATGCTCATGCCGAAGGTGGCCCCCGTCGCGGAGCGCAGCAGCGGGCTGATGATGGGGGAGGACGGACCGTCTCGGGTCACGCGCACCCGGACGTCGACGTGGGGCGCCGAGTCGGAGCGCGCGGTCCAGAGCCTCTGCGGGAAGCCGATCCGGAGCATCGCCTCGCCTTCGCTGACGCCGGCGACGCGCGAGACCCCGTCAAGCCGGACGGCCCCCGGGTTCACCACTCTGGTGTCCATCACGGGGAGGCTGCCGAGCGAGCGGCCGGTGCTGTCGAGCACCAGCACGCGGAGGACCTCGCGCAGGTTGAGCGTGTCGCCGAGCTTGATCCGGAGTTCGGCCGGGGTAGCGCGAAGGCGCGCGACGCGGCGCGCGGTGGTCGAGAGGCGTTCGACCGGGATGTCGCCCAGGCGGAGGATGCCGTCGGCGGTGACCGAGTCGACGACCGTCCCGATCTGGACCGCTTGGGCGACGAGGGGGCGGGGGGAGAGCAGGCCCGTGAAGGAGGAGAGAACGAGACAGGCGGCGACAAATCGTGGCATCGGCAGCGGACCTCCGGTCAGTGCGCGCGGGTGCGGGAGCGCCAGTGCTCCCAGATCAGCACCATCGCGAGGGTGTCGAGTCGGCAGTAGTCGAGCAGCAGTTTGCGCCACGCGGCGCTGACCGCGGGGTCGTCGCGCTCGGCGCCGTAGACCATCGCAAAATACGCGCGTACGGCGCCGGTGCCCTCCGCGACGGTCTGTGGCACGCCATTGATGAGCAATGGAGGAAGCGCGGCATACGGTCCGAGATCCGCGTTCCCCTCCGTGCCCGTGAGCTCGGCGAAACGCGCTCGCACCTCTGGCGCTGACCTCCAGATGGCGTCGAGCACCGCCTTGATCGAGTAGCTCCCGCCCATCCGCGGGTGGTAGTAGTGCTCCCGGCAGAGATCGAGCAGGTCGATGATCCGGGCGCCGGGCGCGTCGGGCGGCAGTGCGGTCGCGCGGAGCCAGTCCGCGAGAGCGTGTTCGCTCGTGCCGAGCAGGGTGAGCTCGTCGGCGATCGTGCGGAGGATGCCGGCCTCGAACGCGGACCAGACGAGGATCGTGCCGCGGTCGCCAAGCCGCTCGCGCAGCGAGGTCGCGAACCGCGCGTTCGGCCACGCCGGGTCGAGATTGATGTACTCCGTGTGCTCGAGCGGCGCCCCGGGCCCGGTCATCGTATGGCAACTCCACTGCCAGGCGATCCGGCCGTACGGACGCATTCCGCGATGGTGCGGGAGCGCGAGCCCGGCCGCCTCGAAGTCGATGAAGTGCAGCGGCCACTCTGCCCGCGCGAGTGAAGGTCCCAGCGCCTCGTCGATCCACTCCTCGCCGGACCGCGCGTGTCGCACGTGGATGCGCTGCCGCTCCGCATAGGCTCCCGAGTGCGACGCCAATCGATCCTCGCCGATCTCGGCGATCCCGTCGACGCCGTCCCGGATCAGCTCCTCGAGGAGGTCACGTCCCTGGTACAACTCGAGGACGTGCGGGTCGGCGGCGGCGCGGGCTCCCCAGCACTCCAGGAACCCGTTGGGGACCACCTCGGGCGCGAGCCGGAACTCACAGTTGCGACAGCGGCCGCCGAGTTGTGGCGGGATCTTGGTGAGGGTGGGCTCGAGGGAGGAGACGAACAGATCGGACGCCGCGCGGACTTCCGGCTCCAGCTCCGCGACCTCGGCCGACACGTCGATGCCGACCGTGATCCCTGAGCGGCGCGCGAGCTCCGGGTCGCCGACGAACTGCGCCGTGGATACACGACCCTCGTCCTCCCGCACGATCCGGAACCAGTCCGGCATCCCATCGAACTCGACCTCGCGCGTCTCGTCCACCAGGATGAGGTGCGCTCGCACCGCGACGCCGGGAAAGAGTTCCCTCAGGATCGTCACCTGGTAGGTGACGTCCTCCAGATGTTCGCGCCACTCGCTGGCGATGCCGTGCGGCTTCTTCAGGCTCTTGAATGCGCTGCCGGTGCGTGCCCGGCGCTTCTCCGCGTCCTCCGGATCGAACCCTTTCGATTTCACCTCGTAGAGGTCGAACCCTTCGGGGCCTTTGCGCAGGATGTCGACCCGGGCGAGCCGGCGGCCGGCGAGCAGGGTCCCCTCGAAGAGGGTGACCACGAGCTTTTCTTGGGCGAGCAGCGCGAGGGTCTCGGCCGCGCCCGCCGCGGCGTCGTGCCCGTGGCCGAGCGTGACGCCACCGGGAAAGAGCTGCCGCGCGAGCAGTTCGATCATGTATCCCCCCTCCGCGAGCATCTGGAGGTAGGGATCGTGCTCCTGATCGTCCGCGTAGTGCCGCTCGCGGTAGTAGAGCTTGGTCGCGCAGGTCCGTGCGAGCTTGAAATCGGACTTCGACAGCGTGTGCACCCGCCGCCCCTAGCGCCGCGTGAGCGGGAGCTGCTGCACGCGCTCGACGCCGAGCGAGTCCTCGTTGAGCACGAGCAGATAGTCGCGGCCGAACTCGAAGTACTGCGCGTAGCGCGGCGTCTCCAGCCGGCAATCGAACTTTCCGTCCGCGGTGAAGCCGAGCCAGTGGCGCGAGAGCGTATCGCCCGGCATGAAGTACTCGCGGATCCAGATGCGGCCGTCGCTCCCGAGCCGGATGCCGTTCATCGCCGGGAAGACGCCTGCCGCCGGTCGCTGGTCGCTCGTCTCCGTCTCGAGCACTCCCGGCATCGTGATCTTCGCGTAGACCTGGCGCAGGCGGTCCTTCTCGGCCGCCACATCGGTCGGCTTCACGTCGCGGTTCTCGCCGGTCCAGCGGATGATGCGCGTGAGCGGCGTGCCCGCGCCGGTGCCGAGCAGCTTGAGCTCGCGGTCGGCGCCGTGGCCGAGGACGATCCGGTCGCCGCGCGCGGCGACGTGTGCGTACGATTCGAAGAAGGGCATCGTCGTGAAGCGGCTCGACGGCACCAGCATCCCCGAGCGGCCGTTGGGGAGGACCGAGATGGTGTCGATCTGCGTGCCGTCCGCCTCGTGCAGCGCGACACTCATCGTCTGGAGTTTGAAGACCTCGCCGGAGCTCATATCCGGGAAGTCGCGGTTCGCGAGCATCAGGCGGCCGTCATCGAGCACGCCGCTGAAGCCCGGCGAGTTGATCATCATCGGCTTGGCGTCGATCGTGCGCAGCCATTCGCCGTCGGGGCCGAAGACGAGCAAGCGGTAGGGGCGGATGTCGCCGACATACACGGTGTCGCCCGGCCGCAGGTGCATCCCGTAGGGCTGCCGGAACTCGCCCGGGCCTTCGCCCTGCCGTCCTGACGACTTGAGGTGCTTCCCATCGGGCCCGTAGTAGCGCAGCTGCCAGCTGCGCATGTCGGCGACGGCGATGCGGCCGTCGGAGAGCCGTCGCGCGTCGGTGACGGTCGCGAACTGATATTCCGGGGCGCCCTCCTCTTCGCCGATCGAGACGACGGGGTCGCCGAGGGCGCAGCTCGCGTCGAGCCGCAGGAGGTCGTTCTCGACGATCGCCACGCCGCTGCTGTCGCGGACGACGATCGCGGTGGCGGAGCTCGAGCCTTCGCCGCAGGCGACGAGTGCGAATATGAGGAACGCGGGGAGGGGTCGCATTCGCGAAATACTATCCCACGCCGGCCGGTCGCGTAACAGGCCTAGGTATTACTGATCGGGACATTGTTCACAGAGCAGGTGGGCCGCGTGCTCACGCACTCCCGGGGCAAACGGGGAAGTCTTGGACAGGGCTCCAACCTCTCAGGGTGTGGAGCCTCCGGCGAGACCGGGACAATTCAGCATTGACTATCGTCTCGCGTGAACTCGAAGCTCCAAAGCTTGAACGGCGGCACCGTCTGGACGTTGAAGTGACCAGTCGTGGAACGGAAGGTGCACGTACGTGCGCCAATCCGCAAACATCGAGTGCGATAGAGCTAATGTCTCTCCCCCCGACTGCCGGAGTAGCACACTCAGATTCTGGTCGTGCCCCGGAGTACCCGCGCCGGGGCCCTCGTGCGACGGCGTAGACTGACTCACATTCTGCATCAACAAGTCGCCCGGCTGGCAGCTTTCCCACGACGCGACCGCCAGCACTCCGTTCCACTCGAAGGTAACGCACGCCAATCGTGGTTGTGCTCGTGCGAACTGATCAATGAGCTGTTCTCGGTTCATCATCCGCAGCGAGGGAACCAGCACAAAGTTTCGGAGTACCGCCTCCTCGCGGCCTGCACAGAGCACCCCGACCGTGAAGGCGGCTAGGTCACGACCGATGCTCTTATTGGGCTCAGGATCGCCGGTGTGTTCGAGCGCCATACTTCGCTCCTTCGAAGAAGTCACGGGCGAGCACGCTCACCAAAGAAGAGCCCGCCACCCGACAGACATGAAACATAGCCCTTCAGGTCCCATTCTTGCTTGCTGACTGCCGAGCCCCCGGCCCACAAGCCCATCCAGCCCTCGTACCACCCGATCTGAAGCAGCGGGTTGTAAGTGCCGGAACGCAAATCCAAATAGACGCGCGCGAGCAACAAGGCCGGCTCAGGCCCAATCCTGAACCCCGCTTGCACGAAATTCGTTGTATTCGGGCAGAAGCGAAGGGAAGCGCTCTCGATAAAGAAAATCCCGAACTGGCTCCCCGTTGACGCCGCATCTGGCTCACCGAGGGTATGACGTCCGCCCCCGAGCGGTCCGCCTCCACCGCCTGAAGGTGTGATGTCGAGACCCGGTCTCGGCAAGAAAGGAAGATCGCCCGGACGTGAAGTGGCAGGGCCGGCTGGAGACTGCATGTCACAGCTCGTTCCCTCGTGCCTGAAGTTGTTGAAGGTGATGGACGTCTCGGTTTCGACGACGTCATATGCGAGTTGACAGAACGTTCCCCTGGGATCTCGCCAGTTGACGGGTTCACTTTGCACGAACGCCGTCGGGTTGATACCGCCGGCGAGGCCGATCGGATCCTCGGAGACGAATCGTCCGATTTGCGGATCATAGTACCGCGCCCGCATGAAGTAGAGCCGCGCCTCGGCGTCCCAATCCCGCCCCTTATATCGAAACGGATTCGTCACCGTCTCGGTCGTCGCGATCGCCTCGCCGTACGGGCTGTACTCGTAGGTGTTCTTGATCGTCCCGACGGAATCGATGACGGCGACGACATTGCCGCGCGCGTCGGCGAGATAGTAATGGCGCTTTCCCGCTCGCTGCACCGACTGCGGCCGGTCGATCCCCGGATAGTAGGTGTACTTCGCCGCGGGTTGCCACGAGTTGTCGAGCTCGACGACGACCTGGCCCTCCTCGAGGACGTATCGGGTCGAGGTCCCGTTGACGGTCTTTAGCACGCGGTTTCCAAAGGCGTCGTAGCCATACGTCGTGGTGTACCCCGGGGCGGTCACCCCCGTGAGCTGCCCGAGGCCGTTCCACGCGTACACCAGGGAATCGGCCCCCTTCTTCCGCTTCGTCATGAAGCCGGCATCGTCGTACGTGATCGTCCAGCCGTCGAAGGACAGGAGGCGATTCGCCGAGTCGAGCGAGGCGCTGTGATCCGTGCGATTCGCAAGTTTGTCGTAGCTGTAGGTGGCGCTGCGGACCAGCGCGGGGATGTTGTCCCACGCGGGAACGGAGTCCCACTCCTGGTGCAGCTCATCCCAGAAGAAGTCCCAGCCGACAATCTGGAGACTGTCCTTGTAGTCCTCATAGCTCGACAGGCGTCCGCCCGTGTCATACGTGTGGTACCGGCGAGGATTCGACGCCGCCGATTGCAGTACGTCCTTGATCCGGCCCAGCACGTCGTAGTTCGAGTACGTCCGATTCTGCGTCGTGCCGATGTTCGCGCCCGTGTACGCCACGGTGAGCGGTCGGTCGTCCCACGAGCGCGTGATCGCTTCCTTCACCTTGTTGGCGGCGACGGTGCTCGTCGGCAGCGTCGTCCCCGCGTGGCGACCGTACTGATCGACCCCGACATCGGCGTCCTTCCCGCCGAAGTCCGTGATGGCGCGGGTGCGATGGTAGACCGTCTGCGCGGTCGCGCTCGTGTCCCGCCATTGCGTGACCCCGGAGGAAACTCCAGAAAGGAAGCGCGTCATCGTCCATGTGTCATCGAGATACGCGTAGGTGATCACGAACGCCCGGGTGCCCCGGGTCGAGATGTGCGTGAGCGGCCGGCCCTCGGGATAGTTGACGATCGAGTCGGTGCTCTCCGCGTTGGCCCCGACGACCCAGTCGCCGAACAGGGTATCATAGGCGAAGCGGGCCGTGTCCAGCTGGCCGGCGGCCGTCCACGCGAGCCGCCGCTTCATGCGTCCGAACCCGTCGTACTCGACGCGCAGGGAGTCGCCGCGCCGGTTCTGCGACTTGACCATCCGACCCAAGCGGTCATACCAGTAGTAGTCGGACTTGCCGCGCGGATCCTCGCGCCGGGTGACGAGTCCCCGCGCATTGCGGACGCTCACGTACCGCTGCCCTTTCGCGTCGAAGAGCGTGTCGGTGTGTGCGGAGTCCCGCGTGATGTAGCGCGTGGTGTCGCTGATCGGGCCGATGGTGCGGGTCACCCGGTTCAACGAGTCGTACGCCGTCGCGAACACGCGACTCGCGGGGTCCGTCGTCGTGAGCACACGCCCGGATCCATCATAGGTGTAGCTGTGGAGTTCACCCACTCCAATGGACACCTGATTTAGCCTGCCCTGCGCAGTTGCTCCTCGTATTCCACCGGTGAGCGAAAGCCGAGCGACGAGTGCCGCCGTTCACGATTGTACCACGCCTCGATGAAGCTGCCAAGCTCGCGCCGGGCGTCGTCGCGCGTGGCGAACGTCCCATCATCGAGCAGCTCCTTCGTCAGCGTCGCGAAGAAGCTCTCCACCACCGCATTATCCCAGCAGTCCCCCGTGCGGCTCATGCTGCACGTGAAGCCGCCGTCCCGGAGCGCGCGCTGGTACGCGGCGCTCGCGTACTGCGACCCGCGGTCCGAGTGGTGCAGCGCTCCGCACGCCCCGCGCCGCCAGCGCGCCATCTTCAGTGCCGCGAGCACCAGCTCCTGGTCCAGCCGGACGCTCGTCGCCCAGCCGACCACGCGCCGCGACGCGACGTCGAGGATCACCGCGAGGTACAGCCACCCCTGACGCGTCGGCACGTACGTGATGTCCGATGCCCACCGGCGGTTGAGGTCCGTGCGCGCGCCTACGTCGAAACGCCGCGCGAGGAGGTTCGGCGCGATCGGCTGCGCGTGGTCGGAGTTGGTCGTCACCACGAAGCGGTGCGCGCCCTTCGCGCGCAGGCCCGCGAGCCGCATCAAGCGCGCGACGCGCTTCTCGCTGCACACGTGCCCGGCCGCCCGCAGCTCGCGGCAGAGCCGCGGGCTCCCGTAGCGCCGCCGCAGGCGGTAGAACTGCTGCCGCACGTGCACCAGCAGGGCCGCGTCCGCCTGACGCCACTTGCTGAAGGGTTCCGCGCGCCACTTGTAGTAGCCGGCCCTCGACACCTCGAGCACGCGACACAGCGTGCTCACGCGCCACGTGCGCTCGTGCGCGCGGATGAACGCGTACCTCAACGCGCATCCCTGGCGAAGAAGGCCGTCGCTTTTTTTAGGATCTCGCGCTCCTCCTTCAAGCGCGCGTTCTCGCGCCGGAGCGCCCGGTTCTCCTCCGCTACCGTTTGCGGGCGCTCGTCCGGCGCCGCGTAGCCGGCGACGCGCGCGTCGCGCCGCCAGTTGCGAAGCGTCTCCACGTGCACCCCCAGCTCCTCCGCCAGCGCCCGGATCGGCGTCGAGCCATCCTGCACCCGCCGCAGCGCCTCCTCGCGGAACTCCAGGCTGTACGCCTTCGGCTGCTTCTTCCGCATCGAACACCTCCTGTCCGGAAGCTCGGTCCGGACCGTTGCGGTGTCCACTAAATTGGGTGAACATCAATCCCGATCGCTTCCGAGCATCCGATATGTTCTCCGCTCGAGGACTTCCAGCAGTTTGCGCTGGATCTTGCGGGAGGACTTGCCCAGCTCGTCGAGAAAGAGCGTGCCCTGATTCGCTGTCGCGAACGCTCCGTTGCGC
>JANNLH010000204.1:0-5255 GCA_031396725.1 Gemmatimonadaceae bacterium
GAGTGCCTCAAAGCCCACCATGGCTTCCACCTTTGCAAAATGCTGCTGCCATGTCGGAGGAGAATATCTTTTTAACCGCACTAGTTGCTCCAGCCTCCCGATCGAGTCCGCACGCGTATAATCCTTGATCCTTTCGGCCCAAAGATTTCCGTCCAAGGGCCGACCACGTCGGCATCGGCAGCGACTTCGACGGCATCAGCACCTGCCCCAAACAGCTCGAAGACGTTTCCACCTACCCGCTCATCACGCAAGAGCTGCTCAACCGCGGCTACGACGAGAAGCAGATCGCCAGGATCATGAGCGGGAATATCCTGCGGGTGATGAAACGCGCAGAGGAGGTTTCCGCCGAGCTGCAAGCGGCAAGGAAATAGCGGGCGAGCGCGAACCTGGCTGCACTTTCCATGTCATCAACATTCCGATTGGCGACGTGACGGGATTCAACCACGAAGGCACGAAGATCACCATGGAGGAGAGTCGCAGGGTGCTCGTCCTCTTTCCGCTCTTCGAGTCCTTCGTGCCTTCGTGGTGAACCGCGCGAGGTCACGCCTCGGGGTACGGCACCTCGAGTTCGAGCCCGTCCTTCGCCATCACGAGGTCGCCGGTGAACACCTCGCGCGCCTCGCGCGCCAGGTCGCCCGCGTCGCGCGAGTAGCGGGCCGAGAAGTGCGTCAGCACGAGCCGCTTCACGCCCGCCATCTTCGCCACCGTCGCCGCCTCGCGTGCGGTGGAGTGCATCGTCTCCGCCGCGCGCGCCGCCTCCTCGTCGCCGAACGTGGCCTCGTGCACGAGCAGGTCGGCACCCGCGGCCGCCTCGATCGTCGCCGCGCAGGGGCGGGTGTCGCCGGTGATCACCACGCGGCGACCAGGGCGCGTCGGACCGACGAGTTCCGCCGGCTGCACGACGCGTCCGTCCTCGAGCGTCACCGCCTCGCCCTTGTGGATCCGGCCCCAGAGCGGTCCCTCGGGGATGCCGATCGCGCGCGCGTGGTCCGGGTCGAAGCGTCCGCGCCGGATGTCCTCCACGAGCGCATAGCCGATCGCGGCGCCGTTGCGGTGGTCCGCGGCGAAGGCGCGGATCACATACTCCTTTCGCTTCACCTCGGCGCCGGGCTCGAGGTCGGTCACCTCGAGCTTGAAGGTGAGCTTCTCGTTCCCGAGTCCCTCGGCGCGCTTGAAGAGCGCGGCCGCGCCGCGCGGGCCCCAGACGCGCAGCGTCTCCTCGCGTCCCTGCAGCGCCAGCGTCTTCAGGAGGCCGAGCGCGCCGAGGAAGTGGTCGGTATGGAAATGGGTGAAGAAGAGGTCGCCGAGCGTGAATCCCACTCCCCAGCGCATCATCTGCCGCTGCGTGCCCTCGCCGCAGTCGAACAGCATCGTCTCGCCCTCGCGCACGAGCGCGAGCGACGAGAGGCCGCGCTCCACGGTGGGCCGGGACGCGGAGGTGCCGAGGAAGCGAAGGCTGAGCGACATGCCGGAAGTTAGCGACCCCTCGTGGGCTTGTCCCGCGCGGCCGGACCCGAGTATCATCCGCGGCCCGAATCCCCGTTCCCCGCACAGCCCCGCATCCTCCATGACCCGGATCCTCCCCGCCCTCGCCTGCCTCGCCGCCAGTGCCGTGCTCGCGCTTCCGCTCGACGCCCAGAGTTCACCGGCCCCGGCCGCCGTGGCTGCTTCTCCCAAGCCCGCGCATACGTTCGGCTGGGTCCTCGAGGCCGCGTTCGAGGGGGGCGGCGCGCGCGTCGCCGAGACCTACTTCACCGACGGCTCGTCGCAGACGATGCGCGCGGGGCAGGGTGGCACCTTCGCGGTCGGGATGGAGTACCGCCCGCGCACGGTGCCGCGGCTCGGACTTCGGGGGACCGTCGGCTGGAAGTTCGTCACCACCGCGGCGACCAACGCCGACATCAAGCTCACGCGATTCCCGCTCGAGGCCGCGGCAAGCTGGGCGCTCGACAAGGACTGGCACGTCGATGCCGGCATCGTGTACCACACCGGGATCCGCTATGACGGCGGCGGCTTCGGTCCCGACGCCGACTTCGATCCGGCGACCGGCGCGACGCTGGAACTCGGCTGGCGGTGGGTGGCGCTCACCTACACCGCGATGGACTACACCGACGAGTTCGGCTACACGTACGACGCCTCCGGCTACGGCGTCTCGTTCCGCTGGGTCGTCGGCAAGCGCTGAGCCCACTCCCCGCGCACGATCGTGTCCCAGAGCTCGGCGTCGATGTTCCCGCCGCTCACGGTCACGACCACCGGGAAGGCCTGCGGCTTGAGCCGGCCCGTCAGCAGTGCGGCGACGCCGACCGCACCCGCGCCCTCCACCTTGATCCCTTCCTCGAGGTGGAGCCAGCGGATCGCGGCCGCGATCTCCTCCTCCTCGACCGTGACGATCGCGTCGAGCGACGCCTTCCCCTGCGCGTACATCTCGTCGTCCACGAGCCCGGCGAGTCCGTCGGCGAGCGTGGGGAGATCGGGGATCGTGACCGCGTGCCCGGCAGCGAGCGCGACCGTCATCGCGTTGGTGCGGACGCTTTGCGCGCCGAGGATGCGGACCCCCGCGCTCGTCCCGCGCACGTAGCCGCCGATGCCGCCGACGAGTCCGCCGCCGCCGACGCAGACGACCAGCGTCCGGACGGAGGGCAGGTCGGTGAGGATCTCGAGGGCGACGGTACCCTGGCCGGCGAGCAGCGCGCGTCCGGTGCAAGGGCTGATGAAGGTGGCGCGGGTGTCCCGCGCGAACGCCCGCGCCGCGGCCTCGGCCGTATCGTAGGTCGGCTGGGTCGCCTCCACGCGCACGCCGTGCGCGGCGATCGCGGCGCGCTTCACCACCGGCGCGGTGTACGGCACGAACACCGTGGCGCGCACGCCGAGCAGTTCGGAGGCGATCGCGATTCCGAGCCCGTGGTTGCCGGCCGACGACGCCACGACGCCGTTCTCCTGCTCGGCGGGCGCGAGCGAGAGCATCGCGTTGAGCGCGCCGCGCAGCTTGAACGAGCCGCCGAGCTGGTCGGTCTCGAGCTTGAAGTACACCTCGCCGCCCAGGAGCGCGGAGAGCACCGCCGAGAGCCGCATGGGGGTGCGGCGCACGGTGCCGCCGATGCGCGCGGCGGCGTCGCGGACCTCGGTCGGCGAGGGGAGTGCCCTGGTGGATGGGGTCACGGCCTGAAGTATGGCGCGGCCGGTGCCGGTGCGCGCGTCAGGGAGATGCCGGCGGGTGGAGCCGGATGTAGGCGTCGGCGTCGAACTTCTCGCGCGCCCGCGCGAGCGACATCGGCCGGATCACGCCCCAGACGGGCTTGTCGAACCAGGGGCGGTCGAACTTCCCGAAGCACCACTGGATGCCGCCGTAGCTCGAGGGGTCGCGGCCGTCGAGTCCGTACTTGTTGTTCAGCAGGATCAGGTGTTCGAGGGCGTGCTTGTAGCGCCGCGTCCAGGTCAGGACACTCTTGCCCCAGAGCATCCGTGTGACGTTGTGCATGTGGCCGGTGCGCACGAGTTCACGCTGGGCGGCGTTCCAAAGCTCGTCGTGGGTCTCGGCGCGCTCGAGTTGGGCGAGCGAGTAGACCGCTTCGCGCGGGTCGTCCTTGTGGGCGTCCATCGTCCGGTGCACCCAGTCGGGGAGCCCGCGCAGCTTGGCATAGTGCGGATTGAGCAGGCAGAAGTTGAGGGCGAGCTCACGCCAGGTGACGAGCTCATCCTCGAACTTCCGCGCCGACTCCGGGTGGCCGGCGGCCCGCACCGTGCGCAGCACCTCGGCGGCCGCGATCTGTCCGAAGTGCAGGTAGGGCGAGAGGCGCGACGAGCCCGCCGTGTCGCTCGGCTCGTTGCGGCGCTCGGCGTAGTCGGGCAGTGCGCCGGCGCAGAAGGCGTCGAGGCGCGCGCGTGCGCCGTCGAGTCCGCTGGCGAAGGGCACCGGTGCGACGGCGTGGTCGATCTCGCAGCGCGCCACCTCGGCGGCGAGGTCGGCCCGGTCGAGGTCGAGGCGGTCCACCTCGAGCGAGCGCCAGAGCGCCTCGGGGAAGGCGCGCTCGGGCGGACGGTCCTCGACCGGCTCGAGCGCGAGGTCGATCAGCTTCGCGATCTTGGGCCGGATGGTGCGCGCGGCATACTCCTCCTTCGCGAGGAGACCGCTCGGCACGATCGCGTGCGACTCGACGGTGACGACGCGGCAGGGGGCGCGCGCGGCGAATCGGGCGGTGCGCTCGGCGATCCCCGCGGTGGGGAACCGGTCGGTGACGACGAGTGCGGCGCGCGCGGCGAGGCGGTCGACGACGCGGCGGTCGTCATCGCGACGGCGGCGGAGCACGAACTGGTAGCGGAGTCCGAGTGCGCCGGCGCGGCGATCGAGCGCGCGTGCGTTCTCGACGATGACCGTGTGGATGCGGTCGTTGGCATGCTCGTACGTGGGGTCGAGCCCCTGGTGGATGAGCAGGGGTTTGCCGAGCCGGTCGGCCTCCCGGATGGCGTGGCGCAGGGCCCAGTTCTCCTCGAACCGGTGCGTGGACTGCATCCAGTAGAGGACGAACTCACCCTCGGGCTGGGTCCGGACGCCGTTCGCGAGGACGGTCCGCGGGGCGAGCTGGTCGCGGACGAAATCGGAGTCGAGGGGATGGGCGCGCGGAGGGCGGGGGCTCACCTCCAGAGGAAGGTCGGGGGGGTGGCGCCCGGTTCCCTCGGTCGCTACAATACGTCCATCGGCGGCCCCGCCAAGCACCATCAGGCGGGGCCGTATGCGTGACCGGAACTTCCTTGGGTCGTCTGGAGTATGTTAGCCAGGTGGAACCTGACCGGCGCGTGATGCGGGGCTGTAGCTCAGCTGGGAGAGCGCTGCAATCGCACTGCAGAGGTCAGGGGTTCGATCCCCCTCAGCTCCATTCGCACATCCGCTGGTCCTAGTTGCAGGACAAAGTAGCCCGCCGCCGTTCGGTAGGACGGAGAGTTCCAATGACGGCGCGCGTGGCACCCTGCAGGACCAGCTGAACCTCCGACGCCGCGGACTCCACTCCGCGGCGTTCGTCGTTTCTGTGACCGACCGCTTCACCACGAAGGCGCGAAGGTCTGAAGAGCGGCGAAGACGGCAACGGCAAGGGCTTCACCGCGGAGGCGCGGAGCGGCGGAGCGCTGCGGGGAGGCTGCAACGGCGACTGCCGTGGAACTGCCACTGATCTCAAGGGGGGCCCCGCGGCCCGATCTGGCCGCCGGGGCCCCCGTGGCGTTGCGGTCGCCGGTAGTCCACCGCGCCGACCCGGCGCCGC
>JANNLH010000213.1:0-13378 GCA_031396725.1 Gemmatimonadaceae bacterium
TGAACGCCGCACCACCGACGCGAAGGCCTCCGGCGGCGGCTACTGTAGTGGCCACGTCGAGTCGCACGAGTAGTCCACCCGACCATCAACGACCGGAGAATCGCCAAGAATGCGCTACCTGACGTTCGTCAAAGGCCCCGAGATCCCGATCGACCAAGTCCCCCTCCCCCCCGAGATGTTCGCGGTGATGGACAAGTACACCGCCGAGCAGGAGAAGAAGGGCGTCTTCCTCTCGGGGGGCGGACTCGCCCCGAGTGCCCAGTCATTCGGCGTCGCGATCCGCGGCGGCCAGCTCGTCGTGCCCGACGGCCCCTTCACCGAATCGAAGGAAGTGATCGGCGGTTGGGCCTTCGTCTCCCACGACTCGCACGAGGAGGCGCTCGCGGCCGCGAAGGAGTTCATGGAGCTGCACGTCAAGCACTGGCCGGGCTGGGAGGGCACCTGCGAGGTGCGTCCCTTGATGGACTTCGTGCCGCAGCAGTGAGGGGACCAACGATAGCTGGGGCGGGACTCGAACCCGCGACCCCGGCATTATGAGTGCCGTGCTCTAACCAGCTGAGCTACCCAGCCATACCAGTCGCGAAAGATAAGGGCGCCACGACCGCCCTCCAACCCCGGACCCGTGGAACGAGAACAGGGCACCCCACGGATGGGATGCCCTGCTTCGTGTACCAGTAGCGGGGGCGGGATTTGAACCCGCGACCTTCGGGTTATGAGCCCGACGAGCTACCAGGCTGCTCCACCCCGCGTCAGTGCCATAAACATAGGCCGGAACGGGGCATAGTCAAGCCGGAGCGCATCTCTGAACGGGGCTTGCGCCTACCGGGTCCGCACGCTGTCGGGCGGCACCGAATCCACGAACCTGTAGAGCAGCTCGCGGTCCCCGCGCACCATCCCGAACTCCTCGCGCGCGATCCGCTCCTGCGTCAGCGGATCGGCCTCCACGGCCTTCTTCTCCTTCGTCAGCACCTGCACACGCCGCTCGAGCGAATCCACCACCGCGCGCTCCCGCGCCAGCGCCCGCCGCTGGCCGACCAAGTCCGTCGTGCCGTACTCACCGCCCTCGACCGCGAACGTCACGACGCTCACGATCACGAGCCCCATCACCACGCGCCCCACGATCCGTCCCCCCTCGACCTTCTGGACAGGGACGCGAGCGGGTCGTCGCGGCGCCGGGCGGGTCGGCTTGGCCGGCATCGGTCGCCTCAGACCCCGTAGATCGCGCCGCCCGGATACTCGGCGTGCACGCCCAGCTCGGCCTCGATCCGCAGCAGCTGGTTGTACTTGGCGACGCGGTCCGTGCGGCTCGCCGAGCCGGTCTTGATCTGGCCCGCGTTCGTCGCCACCGCGAGGTCGGCGATGAAGGTGTCCTCGGTCTCGCCCGAGCGGTGCGAGATGATCGAGCGATAGCCGTTGCGGCCCGCCATCTCGATCGCCTCAAGCGTCTCGGTGAGCGTGCCGATCTGGTTCACCTTGATCAGGATCGCGTTGGCCACGTCCTCCTCGATGCCGCGCGCCAGGAACTCGGTGTTGGTCACGAAGAGGTCGTCGCCGACGAGCTGGCAGCGGTCGCCGATCGACTCCGTGAGCACGCCCCACCCTTCCCAGTCGCTCTCGGCCAGGCCGTCCTCGATCGAGACGATCGGATACTTCTGCAGCCACTTGGCATAGAGCTCGACCATCTGCTCGGCGTTCTTCGTCCCGGCGCCGCTCTTCTTGAAGGCGTACTTGCCCTTGCCGCCCTTCACGAAGAGCTCGCTGGCCGCACAGTCGAGCGCGATCGCGACCTGCGTTCCCGGCTCGTACCCCGCCGCCTCGATCGCCTCCATCACCACCGTGAGGGCCTCTTCGTCGCTCTTCAGGTCGGGCGCGAAGCCGCCCTCGTCGCCCACGCCGGTGGAGAGCTTCCGCTTGACGAGCACCTTCTTGAGCGCGTGGAACACCTCGGTGCCCATCCGGAGCCCCTCGCTGAAGCTCGCGGCGCCCACCGGGACGATCATGTACTCCTGGAAGTCCACCGTGTTGGTCGCGTGCGCGCCGCCGTTCAGGATGTTCATCATCGGGACCGGGAGGGTCCGCGCCATCGGGCCGCCGAGATAGCGATAGAGCGCGAGGTCGACACTCGCCGCGCCCGCGCGCGCCGCCGCCATCGAGACCGCGAGCATCGCGTTCGCGCCGAGCTTCGCCTTCGTCTTCGTCCCGTCGAGCGCGATCAGCGCGCGGTCGATCGAGAGCTGGTCGGTGACGTCGAGGCCGATCAGCTCGGGCTCGATCAGCTTGCTGACGTTCTGGACCGCCTTGCGCACGCCCTTGCCCAGATATCGCTTGGCATCGCCGTCGCGCAGCTCGTTGGCCTCGTACTCGCCGGTCGACGCCCCACTCGGCACCGCCGCGCGGCCGACCGTGCCGTCCTCGAGGATGACGTCGGCTTCTACGGTGGGATTGCCGCGCGAGTCGAGGATCTCGCGGGCTTCGATGGCGATGATGGTGGACATCGGGGAAAAGTAGAAAGTAGGAAGTTGAAAGCAGAAAGGGCTTGCCCTTCGCCTCAAGATACCGGATCGGACGTCCCGTAGGGCGGCGAGGCGACCCCGTACTGCTGCTCGAGGCACTGCGCCATCGCCTCGTACGTCCGCCGCGACAAGTCGTCGCGGTCGCCGTACGTCAGGCCGGTCGTCGGGATCGCCGGAAGGTAGTGGAGGTGGATCGTGCCGGGCCGCACCCGGAACTCCCCCTTCTTCTGGACCTCGATCGCTCCATAGACCACCAGCGGTACCACCGGCGCCTGCGCCTGGATGGCGAGGACGAACGGGCCCTTCTTGAAGGGGCGGAGCGCATAGTCGTAGCCGCGCGTGCCCTCCGGATAGACGGCGACGGAAGCCCCGGCGGCGATGCGCTCGGTGGCGACGGTGTAGCTCCCGAACGCCGACTTGCGGTTCGCGCGTTCGATCGGGACCATGCCCGCGGCCAGCATCGCGCGGCCGAGGATCGGGACCTTGAAGAGCTCGGCCTTGGCGACGAACTTGATCCAGCGCAGCGTCGCGGCGAGCGCCAGCACGTCGAAGTTGCTGGTGTGATTGGCCGCGAACACGTGCTGTGCGACCTCCTTGTGCTCGAGCCCGTGCTCGACGACGTGCACGCCGGCCGCCCAGAGCATCGAGCGGCCCCAGAGGCGCGGGGCGAGGTCGAACGGTGAGCCGAAGCCGTCCCTCATCCGGAAGAGCGCGCCGAAGATCGCCAGGCCGCTGAAGATCGGCGTCACGATGAGCAGCACGAGGAGCGCGAAGACCGCGCGGAGGGTCGCGATCATGGTGCGCGGAAGTGGTCGTGCGCGCCCGCCAGCGGCACCTGCCTTCCCCGGCGCTCCGACACTGCGTCTCCCACCCCGCGCTCGCTCGTCTCCACGCGACCGATCGGCGTGAGCATCAACCCGTCGTGCGCCGCCGCGAACGCGGCCACGTCGAGCCTCGGCGCCGCGAGCAGCAACTCGTACTCCTCCCCGCTGGCCAGCGCGTCCTCCACCTGTGCGACGCCGAGCAGCGGCAGGGCGTCGAGGTCGACCACGCAGCGCACGCCGCTCGCGGCGGCAAGGTGCGCCACATCCCCCGCCAAGCCATCGGAGAGGTCGATCGCCGCGTGCACGCCGTGCGCCGCGCACCAGAGCCCGGCCGCAACGCGCGCCTCGGGCCGGGCGAACCGCGCGCGGTCGGCGGCATGCGGCACCCCGCCGCGCTCCCAGGCCGCGAGCGCGGCGCCCGGGCCCCCGAGCCGGCCGGTGACGTACAGCGTGTCGCCGTCCTTGGCACCGGCGCGCGAGAGCGGATGCGGCGCGTGGCCGAGCACGGTGATGGCGAGCGCGAGCCGGTCACCGTCGGTCACATCGCCGCCGACGATCGGAGCGCCCACGCTCGCCGTCGCCTCGCCGAGTCCCGTCGCGAGTTCGTCGAGCGACTCGCGCCAGCGCTGCGGCGCGGTGAGCGCCAACAATACTCCCAGAGGCGCGGCGCCCATCGCCGCCAGGTCGCTCAACGCGGCCATCGCCGCGCGCCAGCCGATCTCGCGCGGCGTGAGCCACG
Organism: Gemmatimonadaceae bacterium; assembly: GCA_031396725.1. Classification (GTDB taxonomy): domain Bacteria; phylum Gemmatimonadota; class Gemmatimonadetes; order Gemmatimonadales; family Gemmatimonadaceae; genus Pseudogemmatithrix. Next base: position 4,077 of record JANNLH010000213.1, read on the forward strand.
CGCGGCGAAAATGCACTTCCTCGACCGTGCTGTCGGTGCTCACCACCAGTCGCGAGCCCGCCGGCACATCGAGCACGGCGCCGTCGTCGCCGATGCCGACGGCGGCCGGCCCCCATCGCTCGAGCAGCGCGCGCACGGCGTCGAACTCGCGCCCGGGGCCCATCGTGAGGTGTCGGCTCCCGGACATCAGCGGCGATGCCCCATGGACGGCAGCGTCGCGAGCACCGGGGGCTCCAGACGCGCGTCGTCGAGGCGCCAGACGAAGCGCAGCGCCTCGATGACGTCCTCGAGCGCGCTGCCGCGCACGGATCCCGTAAATGCCGCGTGCTCTCCTGCCCGGCCGTGGATCCAGGCCCCACTCGTCGCCGCGGCGAAGGGGTCGAGCGTCTGCCCCAGCAGCGTCGCGACGATCCCCGCGAGCACGTCCCCGCTCCCGGCCATGCCGAGCGTCGGCGCGCCGGATGCGCTCACGGCGACGCGGCCGTCCGGCGCGCTGATCACCGTCGGCGGTCCCTTGAGCACGACCGTCGCGCCGAGCGTGCGGGCGAGTTCCGCTCCCACCTCGAAGCGGCGGTCGAGGACCTCGCGCGTCTCCAGACGGAGCAGCCGCGCCGCCTCGACCGGGTGCGGCGTCACGATCGCCGGGCGTGCGCCGAGCAGCGAGCCGAGCATCCGCGGCTCCCCGGCGAAGACATTGAGCGCGTCGGCGTCCATCACCACCGGGCCTCGCCACGACACGAGCAGCCGCTCGACCAGCGCGCGCGTCATCGCCGTCCGGCCGAGTCCCGGGCCGAGCAGGATCACGTGCGCCCACGCAAGCACCTTCTCCTGGTCCTCGGCCGTCACCGGCCACCGCGCGGCCATCGTCTCGGGGAGAGCGGCCTGCACCACCGGCACGTTGGTCGGGGCGACGTGCAGCTGCACCATCCCGATCCCGCTGCGCATCGCGCCGCGCGCGGCGAGCATCGGCGCGCCGGCCATGCCGTCGGCGCCACCGATGATCGCGAGCCGGCGCCGCACACCCTTGTGCGCGTCGGACGGGATCGGCGGGATCGCCGCGCGCACCCAGTCGGCGTCGATGAGCCGCGGCGCACCGTCGTCCTTCTCACTCGCGTGGTCGCCATTCGCGGGCTCGAGCCCGATATCGAGCGTGACGATCTCGCCGGCCTCGTCGCGGCGGAGCAGGACGCCGCGTTTGAGCGTGCCATAGGCGCAAGTGAGGTCCGCCCGCACCACGACGCCGCCGGCCCCGGTCGTGGCGTCCATCCCGCTGGGGATGTCGAGCGCCACGACCGCCGCGCCGCGTTCGCGCTGGGCAGCGATGCGGGCGATCGCCTCGGCGGCAGTGCCGCTGGCATCACCGCGGGCGCCCGTGCCGAGCACGCCGTCGATCACGACCGCCGGCCACTCCGGCCGGCTCGCGGACTCGAGCGCGGGGGCGGCCTCATCGCGCGCGCGGCGGGCCTCCGCGCTCTTGGGCGCACCGAGCGATTCGACTTCGACCGGGCAGCCGGCCCGCGCCAGCGCTCCGGCCACGACCCAGGCGTCGCCGCCGTTGTTGCCCGTCCCCGCGAAGACGAGCGCGCCCGCCGTGCGGGCGTCGTCGAAGCGCTCGAGCACGAGGCGCGCCGTGCGCTCTCCCGCGGCGCGCATCAGCGTGTACGACTCCGTGCCCGCGCCGATGGCGACGGCCTCGCGGGCCATCGCTTGCTCTGCCGTCACGACACGCACCGCACGCACGCTCACGGCCGGCTCAGCGGTGGCGCCGCCCTAGAGGGCGGGCGCGGCGTTCCAAGGGTAGTCCCGATCGAACGCCTGATGGAAATCGAACACGCCGATGAAGTCGTCCTTCGAATCGGCCGGCTGGCTCATGAGGAGCCCGAGGTCCACCAGCGTGAAGACGATCTCTCCGAGGTCGGCGGAGTCCGTGACGCCCCAGTGCTCGAGCACCGTGCGCGCGAGCACCCCGTACCGCGCGAGGGCGAGGTCGCGGCACCCCTGGGCGAGCTCCGGCCCGGTGAGGTGGCGCCGTTCGGTCAGGCGCTGCTGGCAGAACTCGAGGGCGGCGAGCACGAACAGGTACGCGCGCTCGTCATAGCGCGACTCGCGCATCCTGATCCGGTCCATCACGCCATCGCGGAACGCCAGTTCGGGCATATGACTGCAGAGGGGAGATGTGAGATGTGAGATGTGAGTTACCTGCCACCAGCGGTGCGCACTCAAGTATCGGACGGTCGGACCCTCACCGCCAGCGCCGGCCACCTTTCTGCTTTCTACTTTCTACTTTCTACTCACAGGTATAGCGGAAACGCCTCCGCCAGCCCCCGGACCTCGGCCCGGACCTCCGTCGCCACACCCGTATCCTCCGGCGCCAGCAGGATCCGGTCGATCAGCCCCGCGATCCGTCTCATCTCGGACTCGCGCATCCCGCGGGTGGTCACCGCCGGGGTGCCGATCCGGATGCCGCTCGTCACGAAGGGCGACTGCGTCTCGCGGGGCACGGTGTTCTTGTTCACCGTGATCGTGGCGCGGTCCAGGGCCTGCTCGGCGGCCTTGCCCGTCAGCGACGCGCCCTTCGAGCGCAGGTCCGCCAGCATCAGGTGGTTGTCGGTGCCGCCCGAGACGATGTGCACCCCGCGCTCCACCAGCGCATCGGCCAGCGCCCGCGCGTTCGCGACCACCTGCTTGCAGTAGTCCACGAACGACGGCGCGAGCGCCTCCTTGAACGCCACCGCCTTGGCGGCGATCACGTGCTCGAGCGGGCCGCCCTGCGTGCCCGGGAACATCGCCTTGTCGATCACCTTCGCGTACTCGGCCTTGCAGAGGATCAGTCCGCCGCGCGGACCGCGGAGCGTCTTGTGCGTCGTCGTGGTGACCACGTCCGCGAACGGCACCGGGCTCGGGTACACCCCCGCCGCGGCAAGCCCGGCGAAGTGCGCCATGTCCACCATGAAGATCGCGCCGACCTCCTTCGCCGCATCGACGAACTGCTGGTAGTCGAGCACGCGCGAGTAGGCGCTGTATCCGGCGATGATGAGCTTCGGCCGCTCGCGCCGTGCCAGCTCCCGCATCGCCGCGTAGTCGATCAGCCCCTGGTCATCCACGCCGTAGTGCACCGCCCGGTAGTTGAGCCCCGAGAAGTTCACGGGCGAGCCGTGCGTCAGGTGCCCACCCTGCGAGAGGTCGAGCCCCATCACCGTCTCGCCGGGCTTGAGGAACGCGAGGAAGACCGCGGCATTCGCCGTCGCGCCTGAGTGCGGCTGGACGTTGGCGTGGTCGGCGCCGAAGAGCTGCTTGGCGCGGTCGATCGCGAGCTGCTCGACCTTGTCCACCACCTCGCAGCCGCCGTAGTAGCGCTTCCCCGGCAGGCCCTCGGCGTACTTGTTCGTGAGCGACGAGCCCATCGCCTCGAGCACGGCCGGCGAGACGAAATTCTCGCTCGCGATCAGCTCGAGCCCCTCGGACTGGCGCCGCGTCTCCTCGGCGATCAGCCCGGCGATCTCGGGATCGGTGCCGAGGAGCGCGGCGCCAGGGAGCCGGCGATCCCAGGTGTTCCACCCCGGCTTCATCTCTCCCCCGGTTCGATCTTCGCCACTCGCTTCTCGTGGCGTCCCCCCTCGAACTCGGTCGCGAGCCAGGTCTTCAGGATCTGGACGCCGTCCTCCTCGCTCACGAAGCGCGCCGGCACCACGAGCACGTTCGCGTCATTATGCTTGCGCGCGAGCTCGGCGATCTCGGGCGTCCAGGCGACCGCAGCACGGACGCCGTGATGACGATTGGCCGCGTACGACATCCCGAGTCCGGTGCCGCAGAGCAGCACCCCGCGCCGCGCCTCGCCGCTCTCGACCTGCGCCGCGAGCGGATGGGCATAGTCGGGGTAGTCGGTGGACGCCGGCGAGTGCGTGCCGAGGTCGTCCACCTCATAGCCCATCGCTTCGAGCGCGTGCTTGAGATGTTCCTTCATCTCGAAGCCCGCGTGGTCCGACGCGATCGGGATGCGTTCCGCGTGTGCTCTGACCACGATCACCCCTTGTTCGGCCACTGCGGCCAGGTGCGCACGAGCCCGTGCACCGCGGCGATGCGGCGCTCCGCGAGCTTGTCGGCCGCGAGGTAGGAGAACATCGACTCCTCCTTCGCGATCTGGTAGATGCCGAGCACGGTGTCGAAGATCTCGTCCGCCTTGCGCAGCGAGCGCTCGCGCGACCAGCCGGCGAGTTCCCCATACACGTTGATCACCCCGCCGGCATTCGCCACGAAGTCGGGGGCGTAGAGGATCCCGCGCTTCTCCAGCGCCTCGCCGTGCTTGGCCGGCTCGAGCAGCTGGTTGTTGGCGCCGCCGCAGACGACCTCGACCTTGAGCTTCGGGATCGTGTCGTCGTTGAGGATGGCGCCGAGCGCGCAGGGCGCGAAGATGTCGGCCTTCGAGCTGTAGATCTCGTCGCCGCTGACGGCCTTGGCGCCCGTCTCCTCGACCACCTTCTTCACGCGCTCGGCGCGGATGTCGGTGACGAGGAGCTTGGCGCCGACGGCGTGCAGCTCGCGGCAGAGGTAGGTGCCGACATTGCCCAGCCCCTGCACCGTCACCGTCTTCCCCTCGAGCGAGGACGATCCCCAGCGCTGCTTGGCCGAGGCCTCGATCGCGCGGAAGACGCCGCGCGCGGTCACCGGCGACGGATCCCCCGACTTGTTCGCGAGCCCCGCGACGTAGTCGGTCTCCATGTGCACGAAGTCCATGTCGGCCGTGCTCGTGCCGACATCCTCGGCGGTCACGTAGCGGCCGCCGAGCGACTCGACGAAGCGCCCGTGCGCGCGGAAGATCATCTCGCGGTTGGTCGTGCGATTGTCGCCGATGATGACCGACTTGCCGCCGCCCAGGTTGAGCCCGGCGACCGCGTTCTTGTAGGTCATGCCGCGGGCGAGCCGGAGCGCATCGGTGATCGCCTCGTCGTCGGACGCGTAGTTCCAGAAGCGCGTGCCGCCGAGCGCGGGGCCGAGCGTGGTGTCGTGGATCGCGATGATGCCGCGGTAGCCGGCCCCTTCGTCGGCGCAGAGGACGAGCTGCTCGTGGCCGAGGGCGGCGATGGTGTCGAAGATCTTCATTGATGACGGATTTGTGGTGGATGGAGGATGAAGGATGAAGGATGGAAGGGGGCCCCTTCCTCCTGCATCGTTCATCGTTAAGCCTGTGTGACCGCCCGACCGATGATGATGCGCTGCACTTCCGACGTCCCTTCATAGATCTCCGTGACCTTCGCGTCACGGAAGTACTTCTCCACCGGATAGTCCTTCACGTAGCCGTATCCGCCGAAGACCTGGATCGCCTGCGTCGTGACCCACATCGCCATCTCGCTGGCGAACAATTTGCACATCGAAACCTCGGCCGGCACCTGCTGGCCCCGGTCCTTCGCCGACGCCGTCTCGTGCAGCAACGTGCGCGCCGCGACGATCCGCGTCGCCATGTCGGCGAGCTTGAACTGGATCCCCTGGAACTCGGCGATCGGCGTGCCGAACTGCTTGCGCTCGATCGCGTAGCTGCGCGCGGCCTCGAAGGCGGCGCGGGCGATGCCGATCGCCTGCGCCGCGATGCCGAGCCGGCCGTGCTCCAGCGATCGCATGGCGTAGATGAAGCCCATCCCCTCCTCGCCGAGCATCCGGTCCGCCGGGACCCGCATGCTCTCGAAAGTGAGCGCCACCGTGGGCGACGCGCGCATGCCCATCTTGTCCTCCTTCTTCCCGACGCGGAATCCGGGGAGGTCGGGGGTCAGGATGAACGCGCTGATCCCCTTCGAGCCGCGACGCTCCTCGGGCGTGTCGGTGCGCACCATCGCGATGATCACGCCGGCGTGCGTGCCGCTCGTCACCCAGGCCTTGGTGCCGTCGAGGATCCAGGAGTCCCCGTCGCGGCGCGCCTGGCAGCGCACGGCGGAGGCGTCGGATCCCGCATCGGGCTCGGAGAGCGCGAAGGCGCCCAACAGTTCGCCCCGCGCCATCGGCGCGAGGAAGCGGCGCTTCTGCTCCGGCGTGCCGAAGGCGTTCAGCATCTGCGTCGGCAGCGAGTTGTGCACCGACATCATCACCGCGACCGAGGCGTCGGCCACGGCGATCTCCTCGAGCGCCAGCAGGTAGCTGCGCGTCTCGAGCCCGAGCCCGTCGTACTCCGGGGGCAGCATCATCCCGAGGAACCCGAGCTCGCCGAGTTTGCCCACCAGCGAGGGCTCGAAGTGACTGTCGCGGTCCCACTGCGCGGCGAAGGGCCGGACCTCCTCGTCCGCGAACCGCCGCGCCGTCTCGATGATCGCGCGCTGTTCTTCGCTCAGCGCGCGGAGATCGGAGATCATGTGGCGTAGCTGTAGAAGCCGCGCCCCGACTTCCGTCCGAGCCAGCCCGCGGCGACGTACTTCTTGAGTAGCGGGCAGGGGCGGTACTTCGGGTCGCCCAGCCCCTCGTGCAGCACCTCGAGGATCGCGACGCAGGTGTCGAGGCCGATGAAGTCGGCCAGCGTCAGCGGTCCCATCGGGTGATTCATCCCGAGCTTCATCACCTGGTCCACCGCTTCGGGCGTGCCGACGCCCTCCATCACGGCGTAGCAGGCCTCGTTGATCATCGGCAGCAGGATCCGGTTGGCGATGAACCCGGGATAATCGTTCGCCTCGACCGGGGTCTTGCCGAGCTCCCGGGCGAGCGCGACGGTCTTCGCGTTGGTCGCGTCGGACGTGGCGAGCCCGCGGATGACCTCGACCAGCTCCATCACCGGCACCGGATTCATGAAGTGCATCCCGATCACGAACTCGGGCCGCCTGGTCACCGCCGCGATCTCGGTGATCGAGATCGAGCTGGTGTTGGTCGCGAGGATCGCGCCGGCGGGGGCCAGCCGGTCGATGTCGCGGAAGATCTGGAACTTGAGGTCCTTCCGCTCGGTCGCCGCCTCCACCACGATCGTGGCGTCCTGGATCGCGTCGAGCGAGGTGCTGGTGGCGATCCGGCCCAGCGCCGCGTCGCGGCCCGCCGCGTCGATCGACCCCTTCTTGAGCTGGCGGTCGAGGTTCTTCTCGATCGTCCCCTTCCCCTTCGCGAGCGCGTCGGCGGAGACGTCGATCATCGTCACCGCAAAGCCGCGGGTGGCGCAGACGTGCGCGATGCCGTTGCCCATCTGGCCGGCGCCGACGACGGCGAAACGTTCACTCATTCCTGGACCGCTCCCTTCGGGCGGCGCGGAGGCCGCGACAGAGTTCGTGGGTCAACCGTGGGTCAACCGTGGGTCAGTTGACCTCGACGCGCGCGCGGGACCGCTTGCCGGCCCCCCCGCGCTTCGCGGCGAAGAGCAGAAAGGTAACCAACGCGAACGCCGCGGCAGCGGGAACACTGGCCTCGAGACCCCAGGCGCCGCCCGTCAGCCACGCCGGGCCGGAGATCTGGGCCCGGTATTCGGGCGTCGGTAGGAACCCCAGTCCGCTGATGGGGGCATGCAGCAGGCCCCCTTGGGTCCAGTTGATGGCCAGGTGCGCGAGCCAGGCGGCGGCGAGGCTGCCGGTCACGAGGCGCACGGTGCCCAGCAGGACTCCGGCGACGACCACCGCCCCCATCGTCCACGCGGTCGCGCCCGGGTTGCCGAGATGCAGCAGCCCGAAGACCACGCTCGTGATCCCGATCGCGACTGCGTTCCCCCATTCTCGGGCGAGCGCGCCGAGCAGGTAGCCTCGCAGCACCAGTTCCTCGATCAGCGCGGGCATCGCGAGGACGAGTGCGGTCGTCCCGTAGGCGGTGAGGAGCGGTCCGGGGCTGGTCGGCACGAACTGCAGGTGGCCGAGCCCCATGAGCACGGCGGCCGGGAGCAGGATCGTGCAGATGCCGAGCGCGATGCCGAGCAGCAGTCCGACCGGCCGCCAGCCGCCGGGGCCGAGCCCGGTCGTCTCCCAGCGCGCGCGTTCGAAGAGGAGCACGACCGTCAGGTGTCCGACGAGCACCGCGAAGACGCTCATCGACGAGACGACGATCAGTCGGGCCTGTCCCGCCGGCAGGCCGTCCGGGAAGACCGGCTTGAGCAGGATCCCGGAGATGAAGAACCCGACGAGGCTCGCCAGCGCGAGGACGAGGAGTCGTCCGAGCAGCCGGAGCGCGTCGTCGAAGCCGGACTGGCTCAAGCGCGCTCGACGCTGAGGGCCACGGCGTTGCCACCGCCGAGGCAGAGCGTGGCGAGGCCGGTGCGCTTGCCTTGCGCCTGGAGCGCGTAGAGGAGCGTCGTCAGGATGCGCGCGCCGCTCGAGCCGATCGGATGCCCGAGCGCGATCGCGCCGCCATTCACGTTCACGCGATCCCAGGCCCAGCCGAGTCCGTCGCCGTCGGCAAGCGCCTGAGAGGCGAAGGCCTCGTTGGCCTCGATCAGGTCGTAATCGCCGATCTTGGCACCGGTCTTCTTCATGAGGTTCTGCACCGCGACGATCGGCGCGAAGAAGAGGTCCTGCGGGTCGCCGCCGCCCGACGCGTAGCCGGTGATGCGCGCGAGGATCGGAAGGCCGTGGGCCTTCGCGTACGCCTCCGATGCCACCACGAGGGCTGCGCCGCCGTCGTTCAGGCCCGGCGCGTTGCCCGCCGTCACCGTGTGCTCCTCGGGCTTCATGTCCTTCGGCGCGTCCTTGGGGAACGCGGGGCGGAGCTTGGAGAGCGCGTCGAGCGAGGTGTCCTTGCGGGGGCTCTCGTCGGTATCGACGATCGTCGCGCCCTTCTTCCCCGCGATCTCGACCGTCGCGATCTCGGCCTTGAAGCGCCCGGTCTCGATCGCCGCGACCGCCTTCTGGTGCGACGCCAGCGCGAACTCGTCCTGCCGCGCGCGCGTGATGCCGGCCTTCTTCGCCGTGTACTCGGCGTGGCCGCCCATGTGGCGCTCGTAGAAGGAGCACCAGAGCCCGTCGGTGATCAGGCCGTCGAGCATCGTCTGCGGGCCGAACTTCACGCCATTGCGCATCCCGCGCACGTAGTGCGGCGAGTTCGACATCGACTCCTGCCCGCCCGCGATCAGCAGCTGTTCGTCGCCGGCGCGGATGGCCTGCGCCGCGAGCATCACCGCCTGCAGGCCCGAGCCGCAGACCTTGTTCACCGTGTACGCGGGCACCTCGCCGGGAATCCCGGCCTTGATCGCGGCCTGCCGCGCCGGCGCCTGCCCAACGCCGCCCTGCAGGACGTTGCCCATGATGACCTCGCCGACGGCCGCGACGTCGATGCCGGCGCGCGCGACGGCGGCGCGGATGGCGACGGCGCCGAGCTCGGGCGCGGTGAGCGTGGCGAGTCCGCCGAGGAAGCGGCCG
>JANNLH010000001.1:0-18114 GCA_031396725.1 Gemmatimonadaceae bacterium
GACCGAGGCGACCGTGCCCTCGAGGATCTTGAGCAGGGCCTGCTGCACGCCCTCGCCCGAGACGTCGCGGGTGATGCTCGGGTTCTCCGACTTGCGCGCGATCTTGTCGATCTCGTCGATGTAGACGATGCCGCGCTCGCACTCGGCGACGTTGAAGTCGCCCGCCTGGAGCAGCCGCACGAGGATGTTCTCGACGTCCTCGCCGACGTAGCCCGCCTCGGTCAGCGTCGTCGCGTCGGCGATCGTGAAGGGCACATCGAGGATCCGGGCCAGTGTCTGCGCCAGCAGCGTCTTGCCGACGCCGGTGGGGCCGAGGAGGAGGATGTTCGACTTGTCGAGCTCGACCTCACCCTCGCGCTTGGCGCCGGAGTTGATGCGCTTGTAATGGTTGTACACGGCCACGGCGAGGGCCTTCTTGGCCCCTTCCTGCCCGATCACGTATTGGTCGAGGACGTCCTTGATCTCCTGCGGCGCCGGGACCTGGGTGACGGTCTCCGCGACCTCGCGCTCCTCGTCCTCCGCCAGGATCTCGTTGCAGAGCGCGATGCACTCGTTGCAGATGTAGACGGACGGCCCGGAAATGAACTTCCGGACGGCGTCCTTCGACTTTCCGCAGAACGAGCAGCGCAGGTGGCGATCGTGGGACATCAGGTGCGGTTCCGAGAGGGGATCGGGGAAGAGCAGGCCAGCCTAGGGCAGACTTCGGTTCGACGCGCCATCGGCTGATGAGTAACGCTGGGGTCGCGAGGGGTCAAGGAAAAGCCGGGGGCGCTCGTGAAATCTTTCACAAGCGCCCCCTCAGTATCGTCACTTGCTGGCGGCGAGCGGAGGGGTCACGCCGGTCGTCGCCAGCGCTCCGGCCGCCGACGCCGCGTCCTGGTCCTCGCGGCTCACGACCACGTGGTCGATGATCCCGTACGCCTTGGCCTCCTCGGCGCTCATGAACCGGTCCCGGTCCACGTCCCGTTCGATCTGCTCCAGCGGACGGCCGGTATGCTTCGCCATCAGTTCGTTCATCTTGGACCGCGTATAAAGCACCTCGCGCGCCTGGATCTCGATGTCCGACGCCGTCCCCTGCATCCCGCCCGAGGGCTGGTGGATCATCACCCGCGAATGCGGCAGGGCCGACCGCTTGCCGTTGCGGCCCGCGCAGAGCAGGAACGCGCCCATCGACGCCGCGAGTCCCATGCAGATCGTGTTCACCGGCGACTTCAGGAACTGCATCGTGTCGTAGATCGCCAGCCCCGCCGAGACGCTGCCGCCCGGCGAGTTGATGTAGAGGTGGATGTCGCGCCCCGGGTTGTCGGCCTCCAGGAACAGCAGCTGCGCGATGATCATGTTCGCCACGTCATCGTTCACCGGCGTGCCGAGGAAGATGATGCGGTCCATCAGCAAGCGGCTGTACACGTCGTAGCTGCGCTCGCCGCGGCTCGACCGCTCGATGACGTACGGATTCGGGATCATGGGCATGGGTTCTTCGTCCTCGTGAGAGATCTCGTCGGAGATGCGGCTTACGCCTGTTCGACCGTATTGCGTGCGAGCAGCCATGTGAACACCCGCTCCTCGGTGATGCTGCGTTCAAGCTCGCGGAGGCGTCCCGCTTTCTGCAAGGAGGCATAGAGCTGCCCCGGCTCGATGCCCCGCTTCCGGGCCAGCTCGCTCACGCGGTCGTCCACGTCCGACTCGGTCGCCGCGAGCGTCTGCCGCTCCGCGATCGTGTCCAGGATAAGGTCGCGGCGCACCTGGCGCTCGGCCATCCCGCGGATCTCGTCGCCGAACTTGACGATCTCCTCCTGCGGGATCTTGTAGGCCTCCGCGTACGCCTGGATCATCTGCTTCACCCAGCTCGGCGGGATGTCGAACGGGTTGGCCTGCACGATCTCGTCGAGCAGCTGGGTCCGCGCCGCCGAATCGGCCTCGCGCGTCGCCGACTCCTGCATGTCCGTGCGCACCACCGCCTTGAAGGCGTCGAGCGACTCGAAGTCGCCCATCTCGCGCGCGAAGGCGTCGTCGAGCGGCGCGAGCTGCTTGCGCTTCACCTCGTGCAGCGCCACCCGCACCGTCTTCGTCCTGCCGCGCTGGGCGTCGTCCGGGAAGTCCTCGGGCCACTTCACCGGCTGCTCCGTCGTCTCTCCCGGTGCGAGCGTCATGATGACCTCCTCGATCGCGGCGATCGCCTGGCCGGCGCCCATCACGAGGCGGTACTCCTTGCCCTCGGGGATCGTGCCGTCCTCGTCCGCCGTCGCCAGCAGCACCGTGACGAGATCGCCCTCGAGGGGCTTCCCCTCGGCCGGGCTCCACGCCGCGCGCTGGTCGCGCATCTGGTCGAGCTGCTCCTGCACCTGCTCGTCCGTCACCGCGTCCTTCGGACGCATGACCCGGAAGCCCTCGAGCCGCTCGAGCTTCAGTTCCGGGCGCACCTCGCAGTGCAACTCGAAGCTCAGGCCGTCGTCCTCGCCGAACTTCACGTCGTGCGCGTGGGGCTGCGTCACGAGCTCGAGCTTCTCCTGGGCGAGGGCCGTCTCGAAGGCCTCGCGCAGGAGCGCCTCGACCGCTTCCTGGTCGATCGCGGCCGCGTACTGCTTGCGGATCATCGCAGTCGGGGCCTTGCCCGGGCGGAAGCCGGGGACGCGGACCTGCTTGGCGACGCGGCTGGCCGCCTTGTTGCGTGCCTCGGCGACGCGGGCGGGGGGAACGGCGACCTGGAGTCGGCGCTCGACCCCCTCGCTCTTGGTGGCAGTGATCTGGATGTCCATGTGCTTCAGTGGCGCGGGCTCGCGGAGGTGGGAAAGGGCACGAACCCCCGCCGCCGACGCGATCATGCGCTGCCGGAGCGGGGGCTACTATAGAGCCAAATCTAGCGGAGCGCTCGGCGAGGGCCAAGCCTCGGGCGCCCGGCGGGACCGGCGGAGGGCCAGCAGCAGCGGCAGGCCCATCGCCAGCGCCCCGAAGGCGACCGCCCACCAGTAGCCGTGCCGCGCCGTGGTCGCGAGCGGCATGACGCCGTTCGTCGCGTAGAGCACGAGCGGGAAGGCCGAGGCGGCGAGGGTCCTGCGCCAGACGGTCGGCGGCACGATCGCCAGCATGATGCGGCTCACGATGACGCCCGTGACGTACCAGCCGATCCAGTTGGAGAGGGGCATCCCGTAGAACAACGGCCCGCCGAGCCAGTCCGGCACCCACTCCGGCAGTTTCTGCAGGTCCCACACCCAGTGGGCCGGCTGGATGTTCGTCATCTGCACCTCCATCGGCACGTCCCAGGCCGTCAGGAAGGCCCCCGCGACGAGCGCCCAGCGCCACTTCGCCGCGCCGGAGTCGTCGGCCGTCAACAGCCGAGAACAGAACGCCAGCGAGCAGTACAGCATGTAGTACCACGAGATGGGGATCGCGTAGGGCACGTCCCCGGCCACCATGTAGCCGAGCATCGGCGTGTAGTGGTAGGGGCCGAACGGGAGCCCGACGTTCGTGCCGCCGAGTTCGGAGAGCAGCGCGACACCCGACGCGGCGACGAACACCGCGACGGCGCGTCCCCAGCCGAATCGAGGCGCTGAATGCACGAGCGCGGCTGCAGTGCCGAGCAGGATGTAGACCTGCCCGGAGAAGCGCCATCCGAGATCGTACACCTTCTGCGTGTAGGGGCCCTGCATCCAGACCGGGAACTCGCCGGCGAGGATGGTGACCATCGCGGCCGTCGCGAATACGATGAGCGCGATGTGCCCCGCGAGCAGGCCGTTCGCGGCGCGGTCGAGGGAGTAGGCGTTCGCGTTGAAGTCGGTCGGGGCAGGGGTCAGGCGCACAGGACCATCTCCTCGGGCCGGGAGAGCTGGCGCTCGCCCCATTCGATCACGGGCCCTTCGGGCCCCGCGGGCGGCACCTCGGCGCCGGAACGCCAGACGCTCCAGAGCAGACCGGCACGCGCCCAGTTACCGACGCGGGCGCGCACCGAGAACGAGTCGTAGCGGTTGCGCTCGATCGCGCCGAGGATCGCGGCGTAGCCGTCGGCGCAGGCGCGCGCGCAGCGCTGGGAGTCGGGCGCGAGGAGCGCGATGCCCGGGGAGGCCGCGCGGTAGAGCGCGCGCGCGCGCGCGACCTGGTGCCGCATGAACCCGGTCCACTGCGGGTCGTCCTTGAGCGACGGGTCGTGCAGGACGCGTTCGGCGGTGAGGCCGAACATCGCCAGGTCCTCGTCCGGGAGGTAGCAGCGCCCACGCGCCGCGTCCTCGCCGACGTCGCGCAGGATGTTCGTGAGCTGCATCGCGACGCCAAGGGTGCGCGCGTAGCGCACGGCGCGCTCACGGACGGCATCGTCCCCGGTCACGCCGAAGATGTAGGTGCACATCGAGCCGACTGAGGAGGCGACCCCTTCGCAGTAGCCCGTGAGTTCGGACCAGGTGGTGTAGCGCGTCGGGTGCAGGTCGCAGGCGACGCCGTTGAGCAGCTCCTCGAGCACGGCCGCGGGCACGCCGAACTCCGAGACGGCGCGCCAGAGTTCGCGGAACACCGGCCCCTCGGGGCGGCCCGCGAGCGCCTCGGTCACGCCGTCACGGTAGTGCTGGAGTTCGCTGGCGAGCCGCCGCATGTCCTGCGTCTCGACACACCGGTCCACGATGTCGTCGGCCAGCCGGCAGAAGGCGTAGACGGCGAACGCGCCGCGCCGCTTGCGCGGGGGCAGGAACGAGCTTGCGAGCGCGAAGGTGCGCGCGTGGGCGCGCGTGATGACCTCGCAGTGCTGCGCGTCGGAGCGCGCGACCTCGGCGTCGGTGAATGACTCCCTGAGGAAGCCGGGGAGCACCATCAGGCCACCGCCTCTGCCGTGCGCGCGTGCTGCTCGTCGCGCGTCGGCGCACGCCAGGCGCGCGCCTCGGCGTCGCCGATCAGCTCGGCGACGATCTTCCCCGAGCTGATCACGCCGGGGAGTCCCGCGCCCGGATGGGTGCCCGCACCGGCGAAGAAGAGGTTCGGCACGTCCTCGCTCGCGTTGTGCGGCCGGAACCAGGCCGACTGCGTGAGCGTCGGCTGGACGGAGAACGCACTGCCGAGGTGGCTCGAGAGCGTGTCGCGGAAATGCAGCGGGTCGATGCGCATCTCGGTCACGAGGTGCTTCGAGAGGCCGGGGAGGTAGCGCTCCTCGAGATAGCGCATGATCGCGTCGCGATAGGGCTGCGCCGCGGTGCGCCAGTCGGTGGGGCCGCCCAGGTGCGGAACGGGGGAGAGCACGTACCAAGCGTCGCAGCCTGACGGAGCCAGCGACGGGTCCGTCGCGGTGGGCCGGTGCAGGTAGAGCGAGAAGTCGGGGGAGAGCCGCTTGGCGTTGAAGATGTCGCTGAGGAGCCCGCGATAGCGCGGGCCCATCAGGATCTCGTGGTGCGCGATGTCCTCGTACTTCCGGTCGGTGCCGAAGTAGATCACGAAGAGCGACATCGAGTACGACATCGCATCGACCTTGGCGTCGGTGAACTTCCGCCGGAAGCGCGCGGGCACGAGATGCTTGTAGGTGAATGCGACGTCGCCATTGCTCACAACAGCGTCCGCCGGGAGCACCTCACCGCCGGCGAGCCGCACACCGGAGGCGCGCCCGGTGCGCTCGTCGATCTCGATCTCCTCGACGCGGGTCGAGAGCCGGAGCTCGCCGCCCAAGTCGCCGAAGAGCTGCACGAAGGCCTCGACGAGCTTGCCCGTGCCGCCCATCGCGAACCAGACGCCCCACTTCTGTTCGAGATGATGGATCAGCGTGTAGATGGCCGTCGTGCTGAACGGATTGCCGCCGACGAGCAGCGGGTGGAACGAGAAGACCTGCCGCAGCCGCTCGTCCTTGAGGTGCCGGTTGGCGAGTCCCGCCACGCTGCGGTCGGCGCGCAGGCGGACCAGGTCCGGCAGGACCTTCAGCATGTCGGTGAAGCGGCCGAAGGGCTTGTCGATCAGCGCCATCCCCGTCTCGAAGACCGCCTCGCTCTGCTTCACGAACTCGAGGTACCCCGCCTCGTCGGCGGGATTGAAGGCGCGGATCTGCCGGAGCAGGGCCTCGCGGTCGCTGTTGTACGTAAAGGCGGAGCCGTCCTCGAACCGGATGCGGTAGAAGGGGTCGATCGGGACGATCGACACGTAGTCGGCCGTGCGCTTGCCGGCGAGCGCGAAGAGCTCGTCGATCAGCCAGGGGGCGGTAATGATGGTCGGGCCGCCGTCGAACGTGAAGCCGTCCTGGCGGTAGACGTACGCACGGCCGCCGGCCTGGTCGCGCTGCTCGACGACCGTGACCTCGTGCCCTTGCGCGCGCAGGCGGATGGCCGCTGCGAGTCCCCCGAATCCACTGCCGACGACGACGATGCGCATTCCGCCTCAACGCAAGGAGGGGTCCGATGGTTCGCGCCCGGGGGAGGGCTGCGCCGCGACCACGGTCCTGTTCTTGAGCGACACTGCCGGTTCCGAACTCTGTCCAGCGTTGGTCCAGTGCGAAAGGTGGGACTCGAACCCACACGCCTTTCGGCACGGGATCCTAAGTCCCGCGCGTCTACCAGTTCCGCCACTTCCGCGTGACCACGACAATAATACCACTGGGAAGCGAGGAGCGAGGAGCGAGGGGAGGGGGAAGGAGCGAGGGGAAGGGGGAGGGGGAAGGGGGAGGGAGAGCGGAGGCTCACCTGCCTGACCAGAGGGCCGCGGGGGCGCGTGCGGCACCGGAGAGCTCGGCAACGCGGCGCAACGAGGAAGGCGCGCCGGACAGACCTCTCCGTCGCGCCCCTCTCGACCAGCCGTCGATGTCGCAAGCCACTCGCCTTCGTCCCTCCGCCTCCTCGGTCCTCAGGTCCTCGGTCCTCGCTCCTCGCTCCTCGCTCCTTGTCAGTTCGTCCGGATGTTCTCGACCCGGGTCTGCCAGGTGCCGTCGGGGCGCGGACGCGCCACCACGAAGCTCACGATGCCGCCCTTGGCGACCGACTGTAGCGCCTCCTGGAGGTCGGCGGCGGTGCGGATGCGCGTCTTGGCGGGGAGGACCTGCACCAGCACGTCCCCGACGACGAGCCGCTCGTCGGCCGGGCTCCCCGGATCGATCTCGGCGACGCGCAGTCCGCGATTCTCCTCAGGGACGCGCGCCGTGCGGATGACCTCGGCGCTCAGCGGTTCGACGCTGATGCCGAGGCGTGACGAGGCCGGCAGCGGGGTGGGCGCCGGTGCCGGCGCCTCGGCGACGAGATCGGTCTCCTTCGGGGCCGCCGCCAGCCGCACGCGGAACGTCTTGCGCGTGCCGTAGCGCATCGCCTCGATCTCGACCGTCTCCCCCGGCTTCTTGGCGCGGATCACGCGCTGCAGGGCACTGACGCGGTCCACCGGCTTGCCGTCGGCGGTCGTGATCACGTCGCCCGGCTCCATCCCGGCCTTGAGGCCCGGGGAGTTCTCGTCGGTGTAGGCCTGCACCTTCACGCCGGCGATCTGCTTGAGGCCCGCGACCGTCGCATCCTCCGGCTCGACTTCGCCGATGGTGACGCCGAGCACCGCGCGGCGCACCTCGCCATGCGCGATCAGGTCGTCCATCACCTGCTTGGCCAGCGTGATCGGGATCGCGAAGCCGTAGCCCGAGTAGGTGCCGGTCTGCGATGCGATCGCCGAGTTGATGCCGATCACCTCACCACGGCTGTTGACGAGCGGGCCGCCCGAGTTGCCCGGGTTGATGGCCGCGTCCGTCTGGATGAAGTCGCTGATCGCGTACTGCGACGGATTGAGGCCGTTGAGCGCGCGTCCCTTGGCGCTGACGATGCCGGCGGTGACGGTGAAGTCGAGGCCGAGCGGGTTGCCGATCGCGAGCACCCACTCGCCGATCCGCAACTTCTCGTCGTCGCCGAAGCCGAGGGTCGTGAAGTTCTTCCCCTCGATCTTGATGACCGCGACGTCGGTGGTCGGGTCGCGGCCGACGACCTTGGCGTCGAAGACGCGCCGGTCCTGCATGTGCACCCGCACGCGCTCGGCGTCCTCGACCACGTGGTTGTTGGTCAGGATGTAGCCGTCGCGCGAGACGAGGAAGCCCGAGCCGCTCGACTGCTGCCGCTGGGGCTGCTGCGGCTCGTACTGGCGGAAGAACTCCTCGAACCCCGGCGGGAGCTGCTGCTGCGGGCGCCCGCGATTCGGGCGCGGACGGGCCGTGCGCTCCGCCTGGATCGAGACGACCGCCGGCGTGATGTGCTCGGAGATGGAGACGAACGCATTGCTCGCGTCCGCGATGGTCTTGACGTCCTCGACCTTGGGCCGCGTCGCCGTGCCGCCCTGGGCGAAGATGCGGTCGGTCCAGTCCATCGACGACGCGAAGAAGACGCCGGCGACGAAGGCGAGGGTGCCGATGGCGAGGATCCTGCCGCGGGTCAGATGAAAGCTCATGGTCCTGGATGCTCCGTGTGCTGTCTTTCGGCGGTGTCCGGTACAAGGGACGACTCTATGATAAGTACCGAACACCCACCGGAAGGTTTCCGTCCGTTACACCGTGTTAGGACGAGCTACGCCTTCTTGTCGTCCACGATCTCGAAGTCGGCGTCCACGACTTCTTCCTTCTTGCCGTCGCCGTCCGGCGCCGCCCCGTCACCGGCCGGGGCGCCGTCCGCGGGCGCCGCCGACTGCGCGGCGTAGACCGCCTGTCCGGCGGCCTGGAAGGCCGCGTTGAGCTCCTCGAGCGCCGCCTTGATCTCGGCCATGTCCTCGCCGCGGTGCGCCTTGCGGGCGCGCTCCACCGCCGCGTCGAGCCGGGCCTTGACCTCGGCCGGGACCTTGTCGGCCCACTCCTTCGATTCCTTCTCCACCTGGTAGGCGAGCGTGTCGAGCCGGTTGCGCGTGTCGATCTCCTCGCGCTTCCGCTTGTCCTCGGCCGCGTTCTTCTCGGCGTCCTTCACCATCCGCTCGACCTCGGCGTCCGAGATGCCGCTCGACGCCTCGATGCGGATCTTCTGCTCCTTGCCGGTCGTCTTGTCGCGCGCCGTCACGTGCAGGATGCCGTTGGCGTCGATGTCGAAGGTGACCTCGACCTGCGGCAGGCCGCGCGGGGCGGGCGGGATGCCCGTCAGCTGGAACTTGCCGATCGTCTTGTTGTGCAGCGCCAGCTCGCGCTCGCCCTGCAGCACGTGGATCTCGACCGTCGTCTGGTTGTCGTCGGCGGTGGAGAAGGTCTCCGACTTCTTGGTCGGGATCGTCGTGTTCCGCGGGATGAGCACGGTGGTCACGCCGCCCAGCGTCTCGATGCCCAGCGAGAGCGGGGTCACGTCGAGCAGCAGGACGTCCTTCTGCTCGCCGGTGAGGACCGCGCCCTGGATGGCCGCGCCGACGGCGACGACCTCGTCCGGGTTCACGCCCTTGTTCGGCTCCTTCTTGAAGAACTCCTTCACGATCTCCTGGATCTTCGGCATGCGCGTCGAGCCGCCGACGAGGATGACCTCGTCGATGCTCGCGGGGTCGAGCCCGGCGTCCTTGAGCGCCTTCTGCATCGGCGGCAGGGTACGCTGCACGAGGTCGTCCACCAGCTGCTCGAACTTGGCGCGCGTGAGCTGGTAGTTGAGGTGCTTGGGCCCCGACTGGTCGGCCGTGATGAACGGCAGGTTGATGTCGGTGCTCATCGTGCCGGAGAGCTCGATCTTGGCCTTCTCGGCGGCTTCCTTCAGGCGCTGGAGCGCCATCGGATCCTTCGAGAGGTCGATCGCCTGGTCCTTCCGGAACTCGGCCACGAGCCAGTCGATCACCTTCTGGTCGAAGTCGTCGCCGCCGAGGTGCGTGTCGCCGTTGGTGGACTTCACCTCGAACTGGCGGGTGCCGTCGACCTCGTAGAGCTCGAGCACGGAGATGTCGTAGGTGCCGCCGCCCAGGTCGAAGACGGCGATCTTCTCGTCCTGCTTCTTGTTCTTGTCGAGGCCGTAGGCGAGCGCGGCGGCGGTCGGCTCGTTCACGATGCGCAGCACCTCGAGGCCGGCGATCTTGCCGGCGTCCTTGGTGGCCTGGCGCTGCGAGTCGTTGAAGTAGGCCGGCACCGTGATGACCGCCTTGGTCACCGGATGGCCGAGGTAGTCCTCGGCGGTCTGCTTCATCTTCTGCAGGATCATCGCCGAGATCTCGGGGGGCGTGAAGGCCTTGCCCTGGACCTCGACCGAGGCGAGATCGTTCTGGCCGCGCACGACCTTGTACGGGACGCGCGCGATCTCGGTCGTCATCTCGCTCATCTTCCCGCCCATGAAGCGCTTGATCGAGAAGACGGTATTCTGCGGGTTCGTGACGGCCTGGCGCTTGGCGATCTGACCGACGAGGCGCTCGCCATCCTTGCTGAAGCCGACCACGGAGGGCGTCGTGCGGCCGCCCTCGGCGTTGGGGATGACGACCGGGTCGCCGCCCTCCATCACCGCGACGACCGAGTTGGTCGTGCCCAGGTCGATCCCGATCACCTTGTCTGCCATTCGATCCTCGAAGGAGTATCTTGTTCGCTGCTGATGTACCGTCGCGGGTCAGGCTTGGCGGCGACGGGGTGAGTACTACCGCTCTGGATGGCAAGGGAGGGGCCAGCGATTCACGCCGTTTTGGCCTGTTTTGGCATTTCTTCCTCTGAGGCGCCCTGACAGAATGACCAGATGATACCGCTGAGCGACGACAATCCGACGGTACGCCTGCCCCTGATGACGATGCTCATCCTCGGGGGGATGTTGAGCGTCTGGGTGCTCGTCCAGGGTGCGGGATTCGACGGTCGGACGCTGGCGATGAGCGTCTGCAATCTCGGCCTCGTGCCGGGCGAACTGACCGGGCTGGCACCCCTGGGCTCGGGCGTGCCGATCGCTCGCGGGCTCGCCTGCGTGGTCGACGCCGAGCGCATTAACTGGCTGACGCCGGTGATCTCGATGTTCCTCCACGGGAGCTGGGCGCACATTCTCGGCAACGCGCTCTTCTTCTGGGTCTTCGGGAACAACATCGAGGACGTGATGGGGCGGGGCAGGTTCCTGCTGTTCTACCTCCTCTGCGGGCTGGCCGCCGCGGGCGCCCACGTGCTGGTGGACCCTGCCTCACCGGTGCCCACGGTGGGCGCGTCGGGGGCCGTATCGGGGATCATGGGCGCCTACCTCGTGCTGTATCCGAAGGTCCGGGTGCGGATGCTGTTCATCTTCCTGATCTTTTTCAAGATCATCCCCCTGCCGGCCTGGCTGGTGCTGCTCTGGTGGCTGGGGCTGCAGATCCTCGTCGGGCTCCCCCAGCTGACGCAGGTGGGTGATCTGACGGGGGGGGTGGCGGTCTGGGCGCACGTGGGAGGTTTCCTGGCCGGGGCGCTGCTGATCCGGGCCTTCGAGGAACCCCACCTGGTGGAGCGCCGACGGGCCATCCTGTTGCAGCGCGGGCTCTTGGCGCCGGTCGACTAGGCCTTCCGTAACGGTTCTGCCACAAGGCGGCGCGGCGTGTTTGCGGGCCTCGTCGGGCGCGCGGTATCTTTAAGTGTTATCCGCACTTCCGACGTTCGACCGAGTCGCCGGTCCCCCGCCGTTCCGCAAAATAAATCGCTCCGGTACCCACCCGTGAGATTCCTGCCCAAGGACGAAGGATTCTTCGGCCTGTTCGACCAGCTCTCCGCGCGGTTGCGGACCTCCTCGGCGTTCCTGCGGGAGTTGTTCAGCGAACCGCATCGGCTCGAGGAGCTGACCGTGAAGATCAAGGCGGAGGAGCACGCGGCCGACGCGATCACGTACGACATCATGCAGCGGATCGATCGCAGCTTCGTGACGCCCCTCGACCGCGAGGACATCCACCTCCTGGCGCATCGCCTGGACAACGTCGTGGACCTGATGGACGGGACCGCGCGACGGGCGAAGATGTACCACATCTCGGAGCGCCGGGAAGCCGCGATCGCCCTGGTCAACGTGCTGGTGGACTGCTCGGAGTCGATCGCAGCGGGCGTGAAGGACATCCGGACTCCGGCGGCGGTGCACAAGGCGGCGCGCCGGGTGAAGGAGCTCGAGGAGAAGGCCGACGCGATCTACTCCGACGCGATCGAGACGCTCTTCTCGGGCCGGCCGGATGCGCTCGACGTGATCAAGTGGAAGGAGATCTACGACAACCTCGAGCACGCGGTGGACGAGTGCGAGGACGTCGCGAACGTGCTCGAGAGCATCTCCCTCAAGAACTCCTGAGCGACCACCGTGGTCTGGTACATCCTCGCCATCGTCGGCGTCGCGTTCATCTTCGACTACATCAACGGCTTTCACGATTCCGCGAACTCCATCGCGACGATCGTGGGGACGCGGGTGCTCAGCCCCTTCACGGCGGTGGCGTGGGCCGCGACGTTCAACTTCGCGGCCCTCTTCATCTTCGAGACGAAGGTCGCGAAGACGATCGGCACCGGGATGATCGACATGGCGATCGTGAATCCGGACGTGATCCTCGCCGGGTTGCTCGGGGCGATCACCTGGAACCTGATCACCTGGTGGTACGGCATCCCGTCGAGCTCGTCGCACGCGCTGATCGGCGGCTACGGCGGCGCGGCGATCGCCAAGGCGGGTTTCTCTGCGCTGCTGCTGCCGGGATGGGTGATGCCGGTGCTCTTCATCTTCCTGTCGCCGATGGTCGGCATGGCCGCCGGGTGGGGGCTGATGGTCGGCACCACCTGGGCCTTCCGCAAGGCGCGGCCGGCGGCGGTCGAGCCGCTCTTCCGCGTGATGCAGATCATCAGCTCGGCGCTCTTCTCGCTCTCGCACGGCGCCAACGACGCGCAGAAGACGATGGGCATCATCGTCTCGCTGCTGGTGGCGGGACAGGCCTACTTCGTGAATGAGACCGGGTTCCTGAGGCACTTCCACATGCAGACCGGCGATGGGGACATCCCGTTCTGGATCAAGCTCGGCGCGCACCTCGCGATCGCGATGGGCACGCTGATGGGGGGCTGGCGGATCGTGCATACGCTCGGCTCCCGCGTGACGAAGCTGCGCCCGATCGGGGGCTTCTGCGCCGAGACGGGCGGGGCGTCGGCGATCTTCCTCGCCACGTCGCTGGGCATCCCGGTGAGCACCACCCATACGATCTCCGGAGCGATCGTCGGCGTCGGCGCGACCCACCGGCTCTCGGCGGTGCGCTGGGGACTCGCTTCGAGGATGGTCTGGGCCTGGATCCTCACGATCCCGGCGTCGGCGGCCGTCGCCGCCATCTCGTACTGGATCGTCTCGACCCTGCGGGGCTGACGCGCCATGAACCCGCTCGTCTCGAAGAACCCGGCGTTCCTGAACCGCGAGCTCTCGTGGCTCGAGTTCGACGCGCGCGTGCTGCACGAGGCCGAGGATGAGCGCACGCCGTTGCTCGAGCGGCTCAAGTTCCTGGCGATCTTCCACTCGAACCTGGACGAGTTCTACATGGTCCGGGTGGCGGGGCTCCGGCGGCAGCTTTCCGCCGGGGTGTTGCATGCGCACACCGACGGCCTCACGCCGGCCGAGCAACTGGAGCTGATCGACGAGCGCGTGCGGGTGCTGGTCGCGCGGTCGCGGACGCTGCTGCACGACGTGCTGCTCCCGAGGCTCACGGCGATCGGCATCCGGATCAAGCGGCCGGACGAGCTGTCGCCTGAGGAGCGCGCGCGGATCGACGTGTTCTTCGAGCAGCAGGTCTTCCCGGTGCTCACGCCGCTCGCGGTCGATCCCGGGCACCCCTTCCCGTACATCTCGAACCTCTCGCTCTCGCTCGCGGTGGAGCTGCGCGATCCCGAGCGCGGCGACGTGCGGTTCGCGCGCGTCAAGGCGCCGAAGAGCATCCCGCGCTGGGTGCCGACGGGCGAGCCGAACGTGTTCGTGCCGCTGGAGGCCGTGATCGGCGCGCGCCTCGACGCGCTCTTCCCGGGCATGGAGATCCTCGGCTGCCACACCTTCCGGCTGACCCGCTACTCGGACCTCGAGATCTCGCACACCGAGGAGCCGGAGGACCTGCTGGCGATGATCGAGGAACAGCTGTTCCAGCGACGCTTCGGCGAGGTCGTGCGGCTCGAGGTCGAGTCGGAGATGCCGCTCCACATCCGCGAGCTGCTGCTCAGCGAGTTGCGCGCGAGCGAGGCCCCCGAGATGGCGCCGCTCTCGTCGCGCGAAGTGCACGAGCCGGGGCCGCTGCTCGACGTCAGCGACCTGCTGGCGCTGGCCGCGCTGGATTTCCCGGAGCACCGCGACCCGCCACTCATCCCGGCGGTGCCGCCCGAGCTGCGCGACACCACGAGATCGATCTTCGACGTGATCCGCGAGCACGAGATCCTCGTGCACCATCCCTTCGATTCGTTCGGGGCCTCGGTCGAGACCTTCATCGAGTCGGCGGCGCGCGATGACCACGTGCTCGCGATCAAGATGACGCTGTATCGCACCTCGGGCGACGGTGCGATCGTGCAGGCGCTGACCGAGGCGGCGCAGCGCGGCAAGCAGGTCGCGGTGCTGGTCGAGCTGCAGGCGCGCTTCGATGAGGTGAACAACATCGCCTGGGCGCGGACGCTCGAATCGTTCGGCGTGCACGTCGTGTACGGCCTGCCCGGGCTCAAGACGCACACCAAGACGGCGCTCGTCGTGCGCAAGGAGCCCGACGGCATCCGGCGCTACGTCCACATCGGCACGGGCAACTACAACACCCGCACCGCGCGCCTCTACACCGACCTCGGGCTGATCACCTGCGACGAGCGCATCGGCGCCGACATCAGCGACCTCTTCAACACGATCACCGGCTACTCGCGGCAGAAGGAGTACCGCCGCCTGCTGGTGGCGCCGGTCAACATGCGCGGGAAGATCCTCGGGCTGATCGATCGCGAGACCGCGCTGGCGATGTCGGGACGACCGGGGCGCATCATCGCCAAGATGAATGCGCTGGTGGACGACGAGTGCATCGAGGCACTCTACCGCGCCTCCTCGGCCGGCGTCGAGATCGACCTGATCATCCGCGGCATCTGCTGCCTGCGGCCGGGTGTCGAAGGGCTGTCGGACCGCATCCGCGTGATCAGCATCATCGGCCGCTTCCTCGAGCACTCGCGGCTCTGGATGTTCGGCAACGATGGGACCCCCGAGTACTACTTCGGCTCGGCGGACTGGATGCCGCGCAATCTCGACCGCCGCGTCGAGGTCGTCACGCCGGTGGAGAATCCGCTCTTCCAGCAGCGTCTCCAGTCGGTGCTCGAGGTCTGCCTCGCCGACAACCGACAGGCCTGGGAGCTGCGCCCCGACGGGAGCTACCTGCAGCGCCATCCTGGCGAACGGGGTGAGCGGGCGACCCACCGGATGCTGCTGCGCGATTCGTGGGGCGCGAGCCGCGAGAGCGGTGCGTTCACCTTCCAGGCGAGCCCGCTGAAACCCGAAGGACCGAAGGCGGCGGGCCGCCCGCCGTCGTCGAGCGCGGCGTTCCCGGCGATCACGACGCCGTAGGCGGGCGGCCTCAGGCCAGTCCGGAGCGGAGCGAGCGGCCGAACTCCGTGGGGAGACCCGCAGCGGCGAGCGCCGCGACCGCAGCCTCCACGTCGTATTGCACGCGGACGACCTCCGCCCGCGACGCGTGGCCCGAGACGTCGGAGAGGTCGAGGATCACGTAGCCGGCGCGCGGGTCGCCGTCCTTCGGACGGCCGACCGAACCGGTGTTCACGAAGCGCACGCCGTCCACGACGCGCTGCCAGGGCTTGTGGGTGTGCCCGAAGGCGATGACGTCCCCGGCCTTCAGTCCCGCCGCCGCGGCCATCTTGCGCAGGAACTCGTCGGTCCGGTCCTCGGTGACGTAGACGAGGTTGCTCTGGGGCGTCGCGTGCACGAGGGTGAGCGTCGGTCCGGCGAGGTGTCCGCCGAGCGGCCGGAGGTCGAGGCGGAACGGAAGTGTGGCGAGCGCTCGCCTGGTCGCGGGCGTGACGTGCGCGAGGGTCCAGGCGAAGCTCTCGTGCGCCAGCTCTTCCTGTCGCGGGTTCTCGGATCGGCAGCCGCAGTGCTTGTAGTCGAGCGCGACCGTCGAATCGTAGTTGCCGCTGATCCCCGGGATCCCCTCGGCGTCGAGCCGCGCGACGACCTCGTTGGGGAAGGCGTGGTAACCGACGAGGTCGCCGAGGTGGTAGCGCGCGGCAACGTCGGGGCGTGCGGCGATGTCGGCGAGCACGGCATCGAGCGCGTGCAGGTTGGCGTGGATGTCCGAGAGGAGCGCGAGACGCATCGGGTTTCCTCTTCTGCTCAGGGGCAGGGGGCGGCGAGGCGGCGCTTGGCGGCGGCGGCGGCGGCGCGGCGCTCGCGCGCAAGGTGCGGATGCAGGGTGGGGAGCGCGTCGAGGATCCCGCGGAGCGGCGACGGCCGGTCGAGCGCGGCGCCGGCGATGCGGTAGTAGGCGAACTTCCCGCGTCGTGCGACGTCCACGAGCGCGGCCCGGCGGAGCCGCGCGAGATGGCGCGAGACGAAGGGCTGGCCGAGCGCGGTGAGGCCGACGAGGTCGCAGACGCAGAGCTCGCCGGCGGCGAGGAGATTGAGGAGCCGGAGCCTGGCGGGGTCGGCGCAGGCCTCGTGGAGCGCGGCCATCGCGCGGAGCGCAGCGCGGGAGGCGGCCGGTGGCGAGGCGGAGGCCGGAGTCATATCTTGTATACGCTATACCATATATGTTGTGGTCGCAAGCGGGCCGACTCCCTCGCCGCTCCTCGTTCCCCCTTCCTCCTTCCTCCCGGATGCCCCGCCTCTCCACGCTCGACCGCCTGCTGCCGCTCTGGATCCTCTCCGCGATGGCACTCGGCCTGCTCCTCGGCCGCACCTGGCCCGGGCTCGGCGCGGCGCTCGACCGCGTGCAACTCGCCGGCGTCTCGGTGCCGATCGCCATCGGGCTCCTCTGGATGATGTACCCGGTACTGGCCAAGGTCCGGTACGAGTCGATCGGACGGCACGCGCGCGACGGGCGCCTGCTCGGCACCTCACTTGTGCTCAACTGGGTCATCGGGCCCCTCGTGATGTTCGGTCTCGCCTGGCTCTTCCTCCCCGACCTGCCGGAGTACCGCAACGGCCTCATCCTGATCGGCCTCGCGCGCTGCATCGCGATGGTCCTCATCTGGAACACGCTGGCCTGCGGCTCCAACGAACTGGCGGCGGTGCTGGTCGCGCTGAACTCGGTCTTCCAGATCCTCACCTACTCGGTGCTCGGCTACCTCTTCCTCGCCGTGATCCCGGGATGGTTCGGCGCCGAGACGGCGACGCTCGACATCTCGATGTGGGCGATCGCCAAGAGCGTGCTGATCTTCCTCGGCGTGCCGCTGCTCGCCGGCTGGTGGACGCGACGCACGCTGGTACGCCGGAAGGGCGAGCGCTGGTACGACGAGACCTTCATGCCGCGCTTCGGTCCGACCGCCCTGCTCGGCCTGCTCTACACGATCGTGCTGATGTTCGCGATGCAGGGGAACCGGATCCTCGAGTCGCCGTGGGACGTCCTGCGCATCGCCGTCCCGATGGTGATCTACTTCGCGCTGATGTTCGGGCTCGCGTTCGCGCTCTCGGCGAAGCTAGGGTTCGACTATCCGACCACGGCCTCCCTGAGCTTCACGGCCGCCGGCAACAACTTCGAGCTCGCGATCGCGGTGGCGATCGGGACGTTCGGCATCGCGTCGGGGGAAGCACTGGCCGCGGTCGTGGGGCCGCTGATCGAGGTGCCGGTGCTCGTCGTCCTGGTCTACGTCTCGCTCTGGGCACGCCGGCGGTTCTTCCCCGCGGAGGCGGCGCTCGCGCGGGGGATCTGACTACTTCCTCTCTTCGTCGGGAATCGGCTCGACGACGTCACCGGCCGGGCTGACGATCTCGTCCGGGACGCCCGCGACGTCGGCGAGCAGCGCCGACTTCTTGCTGGCGCCCCAGAGCTCCAGCCGCAGCGCGGCGCTGGCGCGCCGCGGCACCGGCGTGAGCCGCAGGGCCCGTTCGAGCCAGCGGACCTTGATCCGGTCCACCGCGCCGACGTGACCGCGGTCGAACCCGTCGGCCACGCGGAGGATCGCGCTCAGCCGGCGCACGCGCTCGCGCGACTCGCGGTCGAGCTGCTGGTACGCCGCGTGCTTGCGTTTGGGCTCGGCGCCGCGGTGGTAGCGGGCAACGTGCGCGATGACGACCTGCTCGTCCGGCGCCATCCCCAGCAAGTCCGCGTGCTGGATCAGGTGGAATGAGTGCT
>JANNLH010000008.1:0-40038 GCA_031396725.1 Gemmatimonadaceae bacterium
CGCCGGCCGGGCTTCGTTAGTCCGATGACGACCGAATCGCCGACTCCAGTCGCCGCACCGGCCCCGCGCGTCACGCGCGTGGTGGGATGGCTGCTGGCGCTGCTGCTCGGCGTGCAGTTCCTGCAGTACACGGTGCTCCAGCCCGAGGACCTGCAGGCGCTGGGCTTCCGGCGCGGCGATCTCGATGCCGGCCGCTGGTGGTCGGCGGCGACCTATCAGCTCGTGCATGGCAGCCTGCCGGTGCTCCTGATGAATGCGTACGCGATCGCGCTGGTGGGTCCGCGGCTCGAGCGGTTCTGGGGCGCACGGCGCTTCATGGGCTTCGTCGTGCTCGCGGGGATCGGCGGCTGGATGCTCCACCTCTTCATCGGCGGCAATGCCGCTCTCCTCGGCGCATCGGCGACGGCCTTCGGCGTGCTCGCCGCGTACGCGATGCGGTGGGGCGGAGAGGAGCACGTACTCGCGGGCGGGCTCACCGTGCGCGGGCGCTGGCTGGCGGCGTTCATCGGCGCGGTGATCCTGCTGTTCGGGCTCCGCTCCGGGCCCGGCGGAGGCGTCGCATTCGTGGCGCACCTCGGCGGGATCAGCGCGGCGTGGCTCTTCGTGCGGGCGACGCAGGTGCTGCTCGTGGAGCGCTTCCGCGAGGGCGTCTCGGCCGTACCGGACGATCCGAACGAGGACCAGCCGCCGCGGGCGATCCCGAAGACGCTGCCGCGCTCCCGCGCGCGCGACCGCGAGACGATCGACGACGTGGTGGCCCGGTCGAATGCGAGCGCGAGTCCCCGCACGACGACGACGCGACGTCCGTCGATGACCCCAGCCGAACTCCAGTCGCGGCCGCCCGAGATCGACGCGATCCTCGACAAGATCTCCGCCGAGGGGATCGACCGACTGACGCCGGACGAACGGCGCGTCCTTGACGACCATTCCCGCCGCCTTCGCGGCAGCTGAGTCCTCCGCACAAGAAGATGCCACAGCCCGAGTTGCTCGAGACGTTCCCGAATCCGTATGCGGACCGGGACTACGAGATCTTCATGACGACGCCGGAGTTCACGTCGCTCTGTCCGTTGGGGGGCGTGGAGTCGGACGCGGCGGAGCTCGCACTCTTGAAGGGCGGCGCCCCGGACTTCGCGACGATCAACATCACATACGTGCCTGATGCCGTGTGCGTCGAGCTCAAGAGCCTGAAGATGTATCTTTGGAGTTTCCGCAACGACGGGATCTTCTACGAGCGCGTGGTGAACCGGATCTTGGACGACCTGGTGGCGGCGATAAAGCCGCGGGCGCTGACGGTCGTGGGCGACTTCAATGTGCGAGGCGGGATCAAGAGCGTGATCACGGCGAGGCACGGGAAGTAGAAAGGTGAAAGTTGAAAGGCGTCGGGACTTTCTACTTTCACCTCCCCACTTTCACCCCGCCCGTCTCAGACGGGCGATATGTGCCCTGAGCTCCACCCGATCGACCCGCGCCGCCCCGCCCCGAACCGTGGATACGTCCCCAGGTGCCGCGTCTCGCCCGCGATCGCGGCGATCTCCCGCACCACCGCCTCCGCCGCCTCGTCCCCCACCTGGTGGTCGAACTCGATGAAGAACCGGTAGCTCCACGGTTCGCCGGTCGGCCGCGACTCGATCCGGCGGATGTTCACGCCGTGGCGCGCCAGCGGCTGCAGCGCGAAGAGCAGCGCGCCCGGCGTGTCCGCCGTCGTCAGGATCACCATCGTCCGCGCAGGCGTGCCGGCGGGGAGCGGTGCGGCCGCGCGTGAGAAGGCGAGGAACCGCGTCTGGTTGTCGACCCGATCCTCGATGTCCGCACGCAGCACGTCGAGCCCATAGTGATGCGCGGCGCGACGGCTCGCCACCGCCGCCAACGCCGGATCCTCGACCTTCGAGATATCCATTGCCGCGCCGGCCGTGTCGTACACCGCGTGCACCTCGAGCTGTGGATGCTCGGCGAAGAAGCGGCCGCACTGCGCCAGCGCGACCGGATGGCTCAGCACCGAGCGCACCGTCTCGAACTTCGTCCCCGTCGCCGCCAGCAGGCAGTGATGCACCGCGACCACCGTTTCGGCCACCGCGAACAACCCCGGCATCGCCGAGATCGCGTCGTGGGCGCCGGCGATCGACCCGACGATCGTGTTCTCCACCGGGAGCACGCCGCGGTCGGCGATGCCGGCCGCGACCGACGCGGTCACGTCGGCGAAGTCGCGATACGGCAGCCGCTCCACATCGCCGCCCCAGAGCTGCTGGATCGCCTCATCGCTGAAGGACCCGATCTCGCCCTGGAAGGCGATGCGGAGCTGCGCCCGTTCGACCACGCGCGGCTATCGCGCGATCGCCGCGACGTCGAGCACCGTGAGGGGCCCGAGATTCAGCGCCTCGACCCCCGCACGGATCTTCGAGAGATCACCGACGATGAGGATCATCACGTTGGGCAGCGGGATGTAGCGCTGCGCCACGCGCTGCACATCGGCGGCCGTTATCGCGTCGATCTTGCCCGCATACTCCTGCAGCCAGGTCAGCGGGAGGTTCCACGCCGCGAGCGTCGTGATCTGGCCGGCGATCTGCGACGTGGACTCGAGGTCACCCGGAAGCCCAAGCTTCAGGTAGGCCTTCGCGCGCTCGAGTTCGACCGGCGAGACCAACGAGTCGCGGATGAGCCGGAGCTCCTTGAAGAACTCGACCAGCGAGCTGTCGGTCACGTTCGTGCGCACGTCGGACGACGCGATGAACGGCCCCGGCAGCGGCCGCCACTGGAAGCCGGAGTTGGCGCCGTACGTGTAGCCCTTGGTCTCGCGCAGGTTCGTCATGAGGCGCGACGAGAAGGAGCCGCCCAGGATCGTGTTCATGACCTGGATGGCGGCATAGTCCACCGTCGTGCGCTCGACGCCCGGGGCGCCGATGTAGATCACCGACTGTGCGGCGGAGGGCTTGTCCACCAGATAGACCTTCATCCCCTCGATGCGCGTGGGCGTGACCAGCACCGGCGCCGGCGTGCGCTCCGGGCCCGCGGCGCGCCAACCATTGAAGCGCGCCTCGATCAAGCGGCGCGCATCGGCCTCGGTCAGGTCGCCGACCACGGTGAACGCCGCGCGCGACGGGCGCATCGCGCCCTCGTAGAACGTGCGCACCATCGCCGAGTCGAGCTTGGCGGTGGTCACGGAGTCGCCGCCCAGGGAATGGTTGTACGGATGGCCGGCGGGGAACATCAGCTGGTTGAAGGCCAGTCCGCCGATCGCGCGCGCCTGATCCCGCGCCTGCAGCAGTGCCGCCAGGCGCAGGTCGCGCTGCCGGCGCACCTCGGCCGACGCGAAGGTCGGGCGCAGGACGATGTCGGCCATCAGGTCGAGGGCGCGCTCGAGATTGCGACGCGAGACCTTGAGCGAGATGGTCGTGTTGTCCCAGTCGGCGCTGGTGAAGAGCGCGGCGCCGAGGAAGGCGAGCTCGGACTGGAGCGCATTGGCGTCGCGCGTGCCGGCGCCCTCGTCGAGCATGTTCGCGGTGAACGAGGCGAGCCCCGGCATCCCGTTGTCGAGCCGGCCGCCGCCGCCGACCTGGAGCGTGAGCTGCACGAGCGGGAGCTCGCGGTGCTCGACGACGCGGAGCGCTGCCCCGTTCGCGAGGCGGCTGGTGCGGACCGCAGGCACGGTGAGCGCCGGTGCGGGCGCGAGCGCCGGTGCCTTGGTGCGATCGTATCCCTGCGCGCCGAGCGCGGACGGGGCGGTCGCCGCGACGACGGTCGCGGCGGCGAGGAGTTGGATGCGGCGGATCACTGGATCACCTTCGCGGTGGCGGCGAGGTTTGTCTTGCCCTGGGGAACGACGCTCAGCGTCACGCGACCGCCGGCGAAGTACTGCCGGACGACGCGCTGCACATCGGCGGCGGTCACGGCGCGATAGCGGTCGAGGTCCTTCTGGAAGAAGTCGGGGTTGCCGGTCGCGTAGTAGTACGAGTTGAGCTGGTCGGCCTTGGCGCTGGTGAACTCGAGGCGATTCAGGAAGCTCGCTTCGATCGCGTTCTTGGCCTGCTCGAGCTCGCGTGCGGTCGGGCCTTGCGCGGCGAGTTTCCGCAGCTCGTCGTCGATCACGTTCTTGATCGAGTCGAGCGCGACGCCCGGGCGCGCGGTGGCGACGATCTGGATGTCGCCGTCGAGGCGCTTGGAGGAGTTGAAGGCGTTCGCGCTGGTGGCGATCTCCTTCTGGTAGACGAGTGCCTGCGTGAGCCGGCTGTTGCGGGCGCCGCTCAGCACGTACGACGCGATGTCGAGCGCGGCGTCGTCGGTGCTGTACTCCTTGGTGCCGTGCCAGGCGAGGTAGAGGCGCGGCAACTGCACGCGGTCCTCGAGCACCATCACGGTGTCACGGAGCGTGAAGGGCGCCGGTGCGTTGCGCGTGATCGCCGGCCCGCGCGGGATCTCGGAGAACATCTGCCGCACCGCGCGCTTCACGGAATCGGGATTCACCGCGCCGGCGACGACGATCGTCGCGTTGTTCGGCGCGTAGTAGGTGCGGAAGAACTCCTTCACGTCGTCGAGCGACGCGGCCGACAGGTCGTCCATCGAGCCGATCGTGCTCCAGGAGTACGGATGACCCTTCGGGTAGATGGCCTTGGTGAGGTTCTCGAAGGCGAGCCCATACGGTTGGTTCTCGTAGCTCTGCCGGCGCTCGTTCTTCACGACGTCGCGCTGGAGGTCGACCTTGGGACCGTCCATCCCTTCGAGCATCCAGCCAAGCCGGTCGGCCTCGAGCCAGAGCATCAGCGGAAGGGCGTTGGTGGGCCCCTCCTCGTAGTAGTTCGTCCGGTCGGTGGTGGTCGATCCGTTGTTGTTCGCGCCGGCGGCCTCGAGCAGCCGATCGAACTGCGGATAGGGCGCGTTCTTGGAGCCCATGAACATGAGGTGCTCGAAGAGGTGCGCGAAGCCGGTGCGGCCGAGCTTCTCGTCACCGGAGCCGACGTGGTACCAGACGTTGGTCGTGACGACGGGGACGGTGCGGTCCTCGTGGACGATCAGCGTCAGGCCGTTGGGGAGGGTGTCGATGACGAAGGGGACGCGGAGCGGGGTGCCTTGAGCGCTGCCGAGCGCGGGGAGCGCGGCGGTCAGTGCCAATGCGATGGCGGTGCGGAGTTTGGTCATTTCTCTGGGCTCGGGCTACGGAAAACTACGAACTGCAGATGTGAGATGTGAGATGGGAGATGTAAGGGGTCAGCCGAGATGCCAGGGTGCCGGGCCCCCTCACCTCTCACCTCTCCCATCTCACATCTGCCGTTATTGAATGCACTGCCCCTTCGGATCCGGCTTCGCCTTGTCTACGAGTGGGCGGCTCGCGGCGTTGCCGACTGCGGTCGCCAGGTCATGCACGTAGCGCGCGACCTTGGAGAGCTTGTCGAAGTCGATGAACTCGACCTCGTCCGTGACCTCGTGGTAATCGGCGTGGCCACCGGTGCTCATGAACGCCACCGGGATGCCGTGGCGGGCGTACATGTAGTGGTCCGAGCGGCAGTAGAACTGCTCCGGGTGCCCGGTGGCGTCGTACTGGTAGTCGAAGGCCCAGTTGTAGCCCTTCTCGCGGCTCACCGACTCGACCAGGTCGCCGAGCTGCGTCGAGAGCCGGCGCGAGCCGATCACCTGGATGTAGTTCGGGCCGCCGTCCTTCTCCTCGCCGGCACGACCGCGGCCGATCATATCGAGGTTGAGCTGGGCGACGATCTTCTCCCGCGGCACGGTCGGGTGGTCGGAGAAGTGATCCGCGCCGAAGAGGCCGAGCTCCTCGCCGGTGTGCCAGACGAAGATGATCGAGCGCTTGGGCTTGGTCGGAGCAGCCGCGAAGGCGCGGGCGATCTCGAGCACGCCCATCGAGCCGGAGCCGTCGTCGTCGGCGCCGTTGTAGATCGAATCGAGGCGCGGCGTCGGATGCGCGCGGCGGACCGAGTCCATGTTCACGGTGATCGACCGGTAGAGCGCCTCGGTGATCTGACCGTTGTTCGCGAGCTGCTTGCGGCGGAGTTCGAGGTTGAAGGCGCGCGTCGAGTCCTTGTCCACCGGGTCGCCGGTACCGACGTGGTCGTTGTGCGCGCCGATGGCGACGTACTCGTCGCGCAGCGCGGGATCGCTGCCGGGGAGGATGGCGACGACGTTGTACGCCTCGACCGGTGCCTTGCGGAACCGGATGGTGCCGGTGAACGGACGGCCCTCGCGGCCGACGGAGGCCTGCGAGAGCGACGCGACGCCGAGGATGCGGGCGGCGGTCGCGACCGAGACGTGGAGATAGGACGGCAGCGGCGCGGCGGCCGCTTCGTCGGCGCCGTCCAGTACCAGCGGCGCCGCCGCGATCTGCGCCAGAATCGACGGCGGCATCAGGTCGTAGTTCGCGACGATGATCGCGGCGGCCTGCGCGAAGCGCGCCTGCGCGGCCAGCTTCACGACCGAGTACTCGCGCGCCGGTGTCGCGACGATCACCGCCTTGCCGCGCACGGCGTCGCCGCCGAGGAGGTTGGCGTTGTCGCCCCAGACGCCGGCGAAGACGACCGGTGCACCGGCGAAAGTCTTCGCGTTGGCGCCCTGATTCCGCGGGAGGTAGTCCACGTAGGGGCGGAGCGTCTGGTCGCCGACCGTGAGCGCGCTGGCGGCGGTGTCGAGCGCGGCGCGTACGAGCGGCACGCGCTGCAGGAACTGTCCGTCGTCACCCGCGGGCCGGAGCCCCATCGCCCGCAGTTCGGCGGCGATGTAGCGCGTGGCCTTCACGTTGTCGGCGGTGCCGGTGAGGCGGCCATTCATCGAGTCGGCGGCGTATGCCTCAAGCCGTGTGCGGAGCGCGCCGGGGGACATCGGGGGGCCGAGTCGCTGCTGGGCGGCGAGCTCGACGGCAACGGTGAGCAACGCGGCGGCCGCGAGGGACCGACGGATCGGGAGCATCGAGTGTCCTGTTGATGAGATGAGGGCCGGCTGACCCAGGTCCTATCGCTACAATAATGGGACAGCGCCGAGGGGCGCCGGGTTGCCGTCCGGATGGGTACCCCGGTAAGTACGGTCCGGGCACCCCGAAAGTGCCGAACGGGAAGGGGTTAGGCCCCCTCACGTTGCGTGCCCTCACGACTTGAGTGCCGGCCGGGGGGTCGCTACGTTTCGGGGTTCAGGTCGGGAACGGCCTGAGGGTAGGCAAGGGTACGGCCAGGTAGCTCAGTTGGTAGAGCAGCGGACTGAAAATCCGCGTGTCGCCGGTTCGATTCCGGCCCTGGCCATCAAGTGGAAAGCAGGAAGGTGAAAGTAGAAAGGGGCGGCGCTGGGATCGTTCCGGTGCCGCCCCTTCCTCCTTTCACCTTTCTACTTCCTACTTTCTACTTTCTACTCGGCGCGTACGCCGCAGCTCCAGGGCGACCAGAACCGTCAGCGCCGTTATCGACACCGCCGAGATCGCGCACCACGGGCAAAAGGTCTTCAGCACGAAGAACTCGGCCCACTTGAGACGCAGCGTGAACAGGAAGGCGGGAAAGATCAGGGCGGCCAAGGCCAGGGCGGGGGCGCGGGCGTCGACATTCCGCTCCAGCGAGCCGACGATCGCCGTGATCAGGACCAGCGTGTAGCC
Organism: Gemmatimonadaceae bacterium; assembly: GCA_031396725.1. Lineage (GTDB taxonomy): Bacteria > Gemmatimonadota > Gemmatimonadetes > Gemmatimonadales > Gemmatimonadaceae > Pseudogemmatithrix. Next base: position 7,580 of record JANNLH010000008.1, read on the forward strand.
CACCGCGCCGATCAGCGCGACATCGACGCCCAGGAACCAGCTCCACTGGCTGAACTGCACCACCGCACAGCCCCCGCCCCCACCGCACGCGAGCGTGCCGGCCTTGCCGATCTTCCAGAGATGGAGATAGGTCGCGACGAAGGCGTTCACCAGCGCGATCAGTGCGATCAGTTGCCGGTAACTGAGCCCGAGTATCCCGGCGCGGGGCGTGGCGTCGTGGGCGGAGTCCTGAACGGTCGTCATGGAAGTGCCGTAACTTAATCCGCGAACCGTCGTGCGCCCCCATCCCCACGCCGCGCGGCCAGCAACGCTCCACTTCGTCGACAGGGTGTTCCCGATGTCACTCCGCCCCCTCATGCAGGTCCCCGTCCTCCGGGGACTTGTCCTGCTCGTCCTCGCAGCGGCGGTCGCACCGGCCGCCCTGAACGCCCAGGCCGCGCAGAACGCGATCGCGATCACCAACGTCACCGTTATCCCGATGGACCGCGAACGCACGCTCGCGGACCAGACGGTGATCATCCGCGACGGCCGCATCGTCTCCGTCGGTCCCGCGGCGCGCGCCAGCGTCCCCGCCGGTGTGACCCGCATCGACGGACGCGGCAAGTTCCTGATGCCGGGACTGGCCGAGATGCACGCACACGTGCCGCCGGGGAATCCGACGGAAGAACAACTCGCCGACATCATGTTCCTCTACGTCGCGAATGGGATCACGACGATCCGCGGGATGCTCGGCGCGCCGTATCAGATCGAACTCAAGGCGAAGCTCGCGAGTGGCGCGATGCTCGGCCCCCGCTTCTTCCCCGCCGCACCTTCGCTCAACGGCAACTCGGCGCCGAATCCGGCCGCTGGCATTGCCGCGGTCAAGGCCGCGAAGACCGTCGGCTACGACCTGATGAAGATCCACCCCGGGTTCAGCCGCGAGACGTGGGACGCGTCGGTCGCTGAGCTTAAGGCGCAGGGGATGACCTTCGGCGGTCACGTGCCGACGGCGGTCGGCGTCGTGCACGCGATGCGGAGCGGCATCTCCACGATCGACCACGTCGACGGTTACCTCGAGGCGTCGGTGCGCGACAGCGCGGTCTACACGACCCCAGGCAGCACGCTCGGCGACGTGATCGAGAGCGTCGATCCGTCGAAGTTCCGCGGGCTCGCCGAGATGTCGCGGCAGCTCGGCGTCTGGAACGTGCCGACGATGTATCTCTGGGAGAACTTCTATGGGGAGCGTTCGGCCGAGGAGCTCGGCGCGCTTCCGGAGATGAAGTACGCGCATCCGAACCAGGTGAACGGCTGGATGAACCAGCGCCGCGGCCGCACGCTCGCCGACGAGAACCAGCGGATGACGCCCGAGCGCCGCACGCGCTACCTCAGGCTCCGCCGACAGATGCTCAAGGCGCTCGCCGACGCCGGCGCGCCGCTCCTGATGGGCACCGACTCGCCGCAGATGTTCAACGTGCCGGGCTTCGCGCTGCATCGCGAGCTGCAGGTCGCGCGCACGGCCGGACTCACGAACCACCAGGTGTTGGAAAGCGGGACGAAGAATGTCGGGCGCTATGTCGCGGAGGCGCTCAAGCAGGATGGCGCGTTCGGGACGGTCGCCGCGGGACAGTGGGCCGACCTCGTGCTGCTCGAGGCGAACCCGCTCGAGGATCTCACGAATCTCACGCGCCGCGCCGGCGTACTCGTGCGCGGACGCTGGGTCGGGGCCGACGAGATCACCGCCGGCCTGGAACGCCTCGCCGCGAAGTACGCCGCGCTCCGCACGGGGAACTGATGATGACCTACACGGTGAAGAAGCTGACCCCGGTGCTGCTGGTGGACGCGATCGAGCCCTGCCTGCCGTTCTGGGACAAGCTCGGCTGGACGAAGACCGCCGAAGTGCCCGAGGGGGACCGACTCGGCTTCGTGATCCTGGTGAAGGACGGGGTCGAGCTGATGTACCAGACCAAGGCGAGCGTGCAGGCGGACGTGCCGGCGCTCGCGAACTCGCCGATGCGCGGCACTTTCCTCTTCCTCGAGGTCTCGGATCTCGAATCGGTGATCGCGGCGGTGGCGGACGCACCGGTGGTGTTCGCGCGCCGGAAGACCTTCTATGGGATGGACGAGATCGGGGTCCACGAGCCAGGGGGTAACGCGGTGACCTTCGCGCAAGCCGTCTGACTTAAATGAAGACGTTTCACCTTCCTACTTTCTACTTTCTATTTTCTACGGTACTCAGCCCCCGAGATCGTCCAGTCGTGGATTCACGATCGTGTTGTAGATCGACCCGAAGGTGAAGCTGATGCCGACGGAGCCGCCATACCGATAGCCCGTGAGGAGCGCGCGCTGGCGGGTGAGCACCTCGTCGTCGGTGGCGTCACCGCGCGGGAGGTAGAGCTGATCGCGGACCTTCGCGGCCTCGCCCCGGATCTCGAGCGAGACTCCTCGTGAGATGCGGAACTGCGCGCGGCCGTTGAAGCTCAGGTTGTAGGTGTCGTTGTCGTGCAGGAATCGCGTATAGCGCAGCGAACCGTCGAGCGTCCCCCACTGCTGCCGCGACTCGCCGGCCGCGATCAGCCGCGCGACCGGACGCTGCTCACTCTGCAGGCCGAAGATCGTCTCCTCGCCGTAGTCGTAGTACCGCATCCCGATCGCGGCGAGCGCGATCAGCTGACGGCTCGTCGCGTCGCGCCAGGGGAAGACGTTGTACTCGGCGGAGATGTCGAGCGCCGCACTGGCGTCCTGGTTGCGGAACTCCGACATCCCGCCCGAGAGGCGCGTGCCGATCGACCAGTGGTCCGAGATGCTGCGCACGATGCGCGCGCTCGCGTCCATGCTGCGCAGGATGTAGCTGCGCTCGGTGCTGTCGGAGAGGGTGAAGCTGTTGGCCCGATACTCGTCGTAGGCATTGAAGGAGAGCTTCCAGTCCTCCGTCACGCGGCTCGCATTGATCGAGCCGTTCACCTCGTAGTTGCTCGAGCGACTTTCGGCGTTGCCGCTGCCGTTCACGCGCAGCCGGTAGACCCAGAAGTCCCAGGGATCGCGCACCCCGCTGAGGGCACTGGTGACGACCTCACCGGCCGGCGCCGTGTATGCGACCGAGAAGCGCGAAGCCTCGGCCGTCTGCATCGCGAACGGCAGCAGGCCGATCCGGAGTACGCGCGCGAGCTCGCGGCGGCGCATGTCCTCGGTGCTGTTGGGCGCGATGAAGGTGACCAAGGTATCGATGCGCGCGGCGAAGGTGCGGCGCCCGATGAATCCGATGGTGAACTCGGTGCCGCCGGCGCCGGTGCCGAGTCCGGTGACCAGGACGTGAACGTCGGCGTCGAGCCGGTCCTGGGTCCAGAGCGCGAACGGCATCTCCGTGACGAAGAAGTTCCGGTCACAGCCCCCGGTGGGGCAGTCGAGGAAGACGCGGAGGCGTCCGTTGGACTGATCCTGGGCGAGCAGGGCCGCGGGAAGGAGCAACGCCAGCGCGGCTGCCACCGCTCGAAGGCGGCGGAAGAATGATCGGTGGGGGGGCATGTATCCTTTGTAACGGTCGAAAGGGAAAGAATGTTGAGCGGCGCGAGTCGCCCGCCCCCCGTCGCCCGCTCCCCGCCTACTGCTCAATTCACTCGATCGAACCTCGGATTCACGATCGTATTGTAGATCGACCCGAACGTGAAGCTGAGCCCGATGTTCGCCCCGTACCGATACGCCGTGGCCAGCGCGCGCTGCCGCGTCAGGACCTCCTCGTCGGTCGCGTCGCCGCGGGGCAGGTACAGCTGGTCGTTGACCTTCTGCCCGAACGCGCCGATCCGGAGCGAGAGGCCACGCGTGATCCGGATGTTCGCGCTGCCCTCGAATCGCAGGCTGTAGCTGTCCGTCCGGTGGAGGAAGCGCGAGTGCTCGAGACTCGCGTCGGCCGATCCCCAGGCCTGCCGCGTCTCCCCGGCGACGATCAGCGACGTCGTCGGCCGGATCTCGGAGGTGAGACCGTAAATCGTCCGCTCCTCGTAGTCGTAGTAGCGGCCGCCCACGGTGAGGATCGCGACGAGTTGTCGCCGCGTCGCCTCGCGCCAGGGATAGAGGTTGTACTCCGCGCCCACATCGACCGCAGCATACACCTGTTGGTTCGAGAACTCGGTCATCCCCACGCTCGAGCCGCCACCCACCGACCAGTGGTCGGTGATGCTCCGCACGAAGCGCTGGTCGAAATCATACTCGCGCAGGACGAAGCTCTCCTTGGTGCTATCCGAGAGCGTGAAGGACGCGCCCTGGTACTCGTAGTCGAGGTCGATCTCGATCTTCGTGCGCTCGGTGACGCGCGACGCGCTCAGTGAGCCGTCGAACTCGAACTCGGATTCACGGCTTTCCGCGTTGGCGCCGCCCGATCCGCTGAGCCGGTAGACCCAGAAGTTCCAGGGATCCGAGATCCCTCGCGGCGGCCCCGCCTCTTCATCCCGTTCGGCGAGCCCCAGCTCGAGCTGCGACGCGACGCCGGTGCGCAGCGCGTACGGCACGAGCGCGAGCTTGAGCAGTCGCGTCACCTCGCGCCGCTCGGCGTCATCGGTCGAGTTGGGAGGGATCGAGGTGACGAGCGTATCGCCGCGGCCGACGAAGCGGCGCTGGCCGAGCAGCGCGATCGTGATCTCCGTGCCGCCGGCACCCGTCTCGAGCCCGGTGATCAGCGCGTGCACCTCCGCGTCGAGCCGGTCCTGTGTCCAGAGCACCCAGGGGAGCTCGGTGATCAGGAAGTTGCGGTCGCAGCCGGAGGTGCGGCAGTCGAGAAAGACGGTCAGCCGGTCGGGCGCCGGCGCCGGCGGCGCGACCTGCGCACGCGCGCTCGAGGCGCCGACGAGGAGCGTCACGACCACGAACAAGATGCGTGCGCGCGCACGCACGCGCGAAAGGCTCATCGAGAACGGCATAGTCACCTCCCGGCGCCCGACCCGCGGGCGCCTACTCGTGATGCCGGAGCCCGAGCCGGACGATGCGTTCGAGAAGCTTCGGATAGGCGATGCCGTCGTAGTTGGCGGCGGCGGCGAACTCCTCGTGCTCCGAGATGTCCGGATTCGGATTCGCCTCGAGGAAATACGTGCGCCCCTCGGCGTCGAGCCGGAAGTCCACGCGCGCGTACCCCGTGAGCTCGAGGATCCGGTAGATGCGCTTGCTGTCGTGGAGCATCCGCGCCTCGATCTCGGGATGAAGCTCCTGGGCCGCGCGGATGATGATCCCCTTCTTGGTCTGGTAGTCGAGGTCGTGCTTGGCCTTCGCCGTCGCGATCAGTGGCTGGTCGGGGTCCGCCTTCTCGGCGATCAGTTCCCAGGGGGTGAATGCGACGAGTCGGTCGTTGCCGAGCACACTGACGTAGAGCTCGCGCCCCTCGATGAACTGCTCGGCGATCGCATCCGTCCCGATGCGCTCGTGCACGAAGCGCACCCGCTCGGCGAGCTTCTCGTCGCTGTCCACGAGCGAGGCCTGGGAGATGCCGAGCGAGGAGTGCTCGATCAGCGACTTGACGATCAACGGGAAGGCGAGCCGCCGAGGGCGCTTGACCTTGCGGCCGACGGGGAAGACCGCGAAGTCGGGAACGCGGATGCGGTGGTAGGCGAGCAGCTTCTTCGAGAGCGCCTTGCCGCGCGAGAGCATCAACCCGCGCGGGTTGCAGCCGGTGTAGGGCACCTTCATCAGCTCGAGGAAGCCGACGACGTTGTGGTCGTAGACCGTCTCGCCGTGGAACTCCTCGAGCAGGTTGAAGACGATGTCGGGCTTGAGGACGTCCACCGCCTCGCGCACGGGGCGCAACTCCCACTGCACGCCGAGCACGTGGACGTCGTGGCCGATCTTGCGGAGCGTGTGGATGACGTCCATCTCGGTCTTGATCTCGAACGCCTCCTTGGTGGAGAGCGAACTGATCACGTCCGGCGGGACGAGGTCGGGGTGCGTGAGGACGAGGATCCGGAGCTTGCGCATCGTCGTCAGACCGCGATCCAGTCGCGCCGGCCCTGGCCGACGAGGAAGCCCATCGTCCGGGCGGTGAGCAGCACGAGGAAGTCGGTGAGGAGCTGGCGTTCGTTGCCGGCGACGCGGAGCCGCAGCTCGCGGCAGCGGCCGATCATGTCGGTCAGCACCTGGTCGAGCGAGAACTGGTACTCGCCCGTCCAGCGCGAGACGATACGGCGGATGTCGCCGCGGTGGCGGCGGAGGAAGGCCGCGGCCGTCGGACGGGCGCGGTGGCGCGGATCATCGGAGAAGAGGCGGATCAAGTCGTCGTCGTAGGTCTTGGGGTACTCGACCGAATATATCGCGCGCCGCTCCGTGTAGTGCTCGAAGAGCGTGCGCTTCTGTGAGCGCAGCGGGTCGACGACGCGGCGGTCGCGCTTCGGCGGCACGGTGCCGGCGATCTCCTGCATCAGGGCATCGACGTACTCGAGCTTCTGCAGCGCGGGCCATCCGGCGTAGCGCCGCCGCCAGTCGCTGCGCGGTCGCAGCCAGACCGCGAAGGTCTCGGCGAAGTCCTCGTCGGGATGGCTCTGCGCGTACCAGCGGCGCAGGTGCTGCACATAGCGCTTGCTCGCCGGGTTCGGCCGGTAGGCCTCGGGATACTTCACCGACGACTTGCCGAAGAGGCGCCGCCACTCCCGCCGGCGGTGCAGCTGGTAGCCGTGCTGGACGGCGTGCCCGCACTCGTGGCGCATGATCTTCATGCACTCGTGGTGCGTGCCGCCCTCGACCTCGATCAACTGCGTGCGCTCGAGCTTCATCAGGCGCGGGTGCAGCAAGTAGAACGGCACCGCGAAACCCGAGACGCCGCCGGGAGAGAACCACTCGTCGGAGATCCAGACGTGCGGCTTGAGGCGGAGTCCGCGCTCGTCGAGCTCGCCGTGCAGTTCGTCGACGCAGTCCGCCACCCAGGTGCCCTCGAGGCGCAGCCCGAGGTCCCTGATCCGGAGCAGCATCAGCCGCTCGTCGGACCACTCCGCCCACGGATGGCGCCGCGACGGACTCACACCGCGTCGGACAGGCTGGTGAAGCTGAAGTCGCGCGCCTTGAGCGCGGGGACCACGGAGCCGCCGTCGGCCACGCGCACGGCAGGACCGAGCGCCTCGAGATTGTTCAGGAAGAAGAGCGGGGAGTCGTTGAAGCGGAAGTTCTTGATCGACCGCGCGATCTTCCCGTTCTCGACGAGGAAGGTCCCGTCGCGCGTGAGCCCGGTGTAGACGAGCGTGCGCTGGTCCACCGCGCGCAGGTACCAGAGCCGCGTCACGAGCACGGCGCGCTCGGTGTTGGCGATCATCGCGTCGATGGTCGAGTCGCCGCCGATCATCTTGAGTCCGCCCCCGCCGAAGCCGCCGCCCCCGGTGGCCGCCTTGCCGGTGCGCTGCGCCCAGTAGCGCGTGTACGCGAGCTGCTTGAGCACGCCGTTCTCCACCCAGACCTGCCGCGACTGCGGCAGCCCTTCGCCGTCGAAGGGCGCGCCGAGGATCTGCGGGTCCGCCGGGTCGGTGAGGAGCGTGACGCGCGCATCGAGGATGCGCTCGCCGAGCTTGGTGCCGCCCGGCTTGGAGAAGGGGGAGCGGCCCTCGTCGGCCGCGCGCGCGTTCATCGCGCCACGCACCGAGCCGATCAGGTCGCTCACCGCCTGCGGTTCGAAGATCACCGTGTAGCGGCCGGGTTCGATCGCCGACGGGTTGCGCGAGGCGCGCGCCTTGGCGATCGCGCGCGTGGCGATGCCGGCGAAGTCGATCTTCGACCAGTCGTTCTCGTCGGCGCCGATCCACCCCGAGCCGGTGCCGTCGTTGGTGCGCACCGTGAGCGTGTAGTTCGCGCCGGTGCTCCGATGATAGGCGAAGAGTCCGGCGCTGTTACCCATCGCGCCGGCGTTGGCGTTGCAGTCGATGTAGCCCGCGACCGTCAGGTCACCGGCGCGGCGCGCGGGCTCGAGGGCGGTGAGCGCGGCCTTCGCGCGGTCGCCGGCCGAGAGCGTCGCGGTCGAGTCGAACCAGGCGGGGATCGTCGCGTACTGCTGCGGCCCGAGCTCGGGGAGCAGTTCCGGATCATCCGGCGCGAGTCGCGCGAGCGCCTCCGACTGCGCGACCGCGCGCGCGAGTCCCGCCGGCGAGACGTCGTTGGTGCTGACGCTCGCGCGCTTCTTCCCGAACACCGAGCTGATCGTGATGTTCGCGTCGTCGGAGATGCCCGATGTGGACATCTGGTTGTCGGCGAACCGGAGGTTGGTCTGGTAGCTGCTGCCGACATTCACGCGGCAGGCGTCGGCCTTGGAGAGCTTGAGTGCGCGCTGGACGATGTCCTCGCACTCGGCCCTCGACAGCACCACGGGCTCGTCGAGCACGCCGTGGCGCTCGGCCTCGCGCAATGCGATCAGGCGCTTCGGCGAATCGGAGACGGACCGGAGGGTGCTCACAGCGTGCGCCCCGTGTTGAGGACGTTGATGTTGCGGAAGAGGCAGGGCGGGCAGCCGTGGCTCACGGCGTTGCCCTGGCTGGGCTGGCCCTTGCCGTCGTTGAAGGTGCCGCCGAGCTCGTACGAGGACTTGCCGCCGAGCAGGTCGACCGCGTTCCAGAAATCCGGCGTGCGCATCACGTAGGCGACGTCCTTCAGCTGGCCGACGATCTTGCCGCCCTTGATCTCGTAGCAGATCTGGGCGCCGAACTGCGCGTTGTAGCGCTGCTGGTCGATCGAGTAGGACGAGCGTCCGATCATCGCGATGCCCTTGTCGGTCGCGGCGATGAGGTCGTCCCAGGAGCGGTCGACCTTCTGGTCGGGCACGATCGAGACGTTCGGCATCCGTTGGAAGGCGACGTCGCTCCAGCTCTGCGCGTAGGAACAGCCGTGCGAACGCACGGGCATCTTGTTCTTCTCGTACCAGGGGCGCAGCCACTCGGCCTGTTCGCGCGTCGTCTGGTAATCCCAGAAGATGCCGTTCTTGATGATGTCGAACTCGTCCGGCTTCACGCCGTCGTCGTCGTAGCCGATGGTCGAGAGCGCGTTCGGTTGCGAGCGGTCGCCGCGGATGGTGAGATGCTCGGGGCCGAGCTTGAGCTTGCCGAGCACGTCGGTCGGCGGCGCGATGAAGGAGGTGCCGGCGTAGTTGGCCTCGTAGCCCATCGCGCGGTCGAGTTCGGTCGGGTGCCCGATCGACTCGTGGATGGTGAGGAAGAGCTGCGAGGGATGCAGCACGAGGTCCCAGCGCCCGACATCGACCGAACGCGCCGAGAGCTTCTCGCGCGCCTGCTCGGCCCAGACGGTCGCGTTCTTCACGATGTCGGCCTCGAGCACGTACTCCCAGCCGCGGCCCATCGGCTGCACGACTTCCGGACCGCGCACCGCGACCTGCGTGCGGTCGTCGGAGATCGCGGTGACCGACATCGTGACCCAGGAGCGGACGACGTCCTGCGAGATCATCGAGCCTTCGCTGTTCGCGTAGGTGCGCTCCTCCTTCACGAAGGAGAGACTCGAGTTCACGAAGCGGATGTTCTTGACCTTGAGCGCCTCGGCGTTGGCGAGGAGGAGCAGCTGGACCTTCTCCTCGACCGGGATCGACCAGGGATCGATCGTGTAGCTCGACTTCCAGGTCGCGTTCGGATGCGACTCGGTGGGCGCGAGGCGGACGAGGCGGTCGCGCGCGACGCGATTGGCCTTCGCGAGCGCCACCGCCTGCTTGGCCGCGCGGGCGACGCCCTCCTTGGTGAGCGAGCGGGTGGCCGAGAATCCCCAGGTGCCGTCGACGAGGACGCGGACGCCGCAGCCGATCGTGTCGGTGTCGGAGACGTTCGTGACTTGCTGCTCGCGGGTGCCGAGGTTCTGGCGGCGGGCGCGCTGGACGCGGGCGTCGGCCCAGGAGGCGCCGGCGAGCTTGGCGGCCGTGAGGGCCTCGAGGAGCAGGACTTTGACAGCGGGGTCCGGCTCGGTCGCGGCCGTGAGGATCGGCGAGCGGGACTCGGCGGCGCTCAGGCGGTTCGAGGCGAGAGCGAGCGCGCTTGCGGCGAGCCCGGTCTTCGCGAGGAAGTCGCGGCGTGTCTCTTTGGCCATATGGATCTCGGAGCTGGGGAGTCGCCCGGTGAGGGCGGACGGAGAATGTGCCGACGGGGGCGGGGGATGGCAAACCGGGAGAGCCGGGGCCGCGTGCTCCCGGTACGCGGGGCGGCGGGGGGATGCTGGAGCCTCGGGGAGAGGTGGCAGGGTGAGGCTGTCACTCATGCCAGACTATGCCAGATTCAGCATACTTCGAGGATCCGGATCGTCCCGGACGCTTCCCGCTCAAGCCCGTGCGCTGGGTTGGGTCAGCCCTTGAGGACCTCCGAGCATTCCCGGCGGAAGTGAAGGACGCGCTCGGGCACGGACTCCACCAAGTCCAAGCGGGGATCCATCCCGTCGGCGCGAAGCTGATGCGGGGGGAGTTTCGGGGGATAGGAGAGCTGATCGATGATCATCGCGGCAACACATACCGCCTGATCTACACAACCAAGTTCGGGGATGTCATCTACGTCCTGCACGCCTTTCAGATGAAGTCCAGGCGCGGTGTGTCCACGCCGCGAAACGAGGTGCGCTTGATCAAGTCACGATTCGCGCGCGTCGCGGCGACGCACCGCGGTGCGACCGAGCTGCCAGCGGGGGAAGAGTGAGCACCGAGCGACGCGGGGATGCCGACACTGCAATGACACTCGGCAGCGGAAACGTGTTCGCCGACCTCGGTCTAGCGAACGCCGAGGAGATGCAGGTGAAATCGGCGTTGGTGATCGAGATCGCGCGGACGATCGTCCGGCGTGGCCTGACGCAATCCGCCGCGGCATCGCTGATGGGGATCGATCAGCCAAAGGTCTCGCACCTGCTGCGCGGGAGATTCCGCGGGTTCTCGATTGAGCGCCTGACGATGTTCCTGGGGAGACTGGGCCGGGACGTCGACATCGTGGTGCGACCGGCGAAAGGGCCTCGCCATCGAGGTCGCGTGCGCGTCACGGTCGGCTAGCGTCCGCGCTCAGCCCTCCGGCCGGAGTGACCGCCGCGCCTCCTCGACCATCGCGTCGAGCCGCGCGCGTGGCATCCAGCGACCACCAACAAGCACACCGTCGATCGCCGTCGTCTGCCGGACGTCGGCGCGCGGGTCTCCCCGCAGCAGCACCAGGTCCGCCCGGCGCCCGACCGCGATCGTCCCCCACTCGTTGCTCGCCCCAAAGAACTCCGCCGGCCAGCGCGTGGCAGCGCTGAGCGCCTGAAACGGCGTGAGCCCCGCGCGCACATACGCCTCGAGCTCCCGGTGCAGCCCGAATCCATACAGGTGGAACCACTCCGGGGAGTCGGAACCCGCGAGCAGCTTGCCACCGGAATCGACGATGCCCTTCACGAGCCGGTTGCGCGCCTCGATGAACCGCGCGAGCCGCTCCGGCGTGCGCACGGTCGCATTCCGCTCCGACCAATAGTTGGTGCGCGCGCGCAGGTAGCCGGCGCGCCAGGCCTCCGGGAACATCGACCACTCGGGACGCGCACGAATCTCCTCGTCGGACGGATGCCCGGCGAACGCATCATTGAAGACGTTGAGCGTCGGTCCCGAGTAGACGCCCGCGCGCGTCGTCGCCCCGGCGAGCGAGTCGAGCTTCCGGTCGTCGAGATGGTCGAGACTCCGCCACCGCTCGAGCCGGAAGAGCCCCATCTGCGTGACGCTCTCGCGTGAGGGCGCGCTGTCGGCGAGCGCGGCCTCGAAGTAGGAGTCGAGGTGTTCGACCTGCTGCCCGGCGCGGAGCGCGCTCGCGACGCCGACCGCGGGCTCGATGTGCCCGACGACGCGGATGCCGAGTGTCCGCGCCTCGTCCACGATCGCGTCGAAGGTCGCCGGCGTGACGAACATCGTGAGCTTCACCTGGTCGTAGCCGTCGCGGTGTACCCGGCGTACGGCGGCGCGCGCTTCTTCGGGGGTCGTGACGGCGATGCCATTCTCGTACGGGCGTCCGGCGAGCTGCGGACTCGCGACCCAGAGCTGCGGCCCGATCACGGCGCCCTCGAGGATCTGCCGTCGCAGTGCGAGATGCTGCGGCGTCCCGATCATCAGGCGCGCGGTCGTGATGCCGTTGGCGAGCATCACGCCGAGCTCGGCCGGTGCGATCGAGTCGGGATACTCGCCGTCGGCGTAGAGGTGCGTGTGCGTGTCGCTGAGTCCGGGGATCAGCCAGCGACCGCGGCCGTCGATCCGCATGGCGCCCGCGGGAACGGTGGTGCGCGCGCTCGGACCGAGGGCGACGATCCGGCCGTCGCGGACGACCACCGTGTGGTCGCGCAGCACGGTGTCGCGTGTCATCGGGATGACGGCGACGTTCGTGATGGCGAGCGTGCCCGGGGTGAGCGCGCCGCGCGAGGGCGGGAGCGCAGGCGGGGCATCGATCGTCGCAGCCAGCTCGTCCAGCCAGCGCGCCATCGGCGGCGCGACCCGCAGGCTGCTCGTGTTGATGAGCAGCGCGAGCGTGATGCCGCGCGCGGGATAGTGCCGCAGTTCGGTGAGGTAGCCGGGAAAGAACCCGCTGTGCCCGCGCATCGCGCCGGCGGCGGTCGAGTCGCGCAGGATCATCCCGAGTCCGTAGCGCGTGCCGGGTCCGAGTCGTGCAACAGGGCCTGTGATCGCCTGCTCGAGGAGAGAGTCTCCGAAGAGCCGGCCGGAGAAGTAGAGCGCACCCCAGCGCGCAGCGTCAGCGGCAGTCGCGGCGTAACCGCCTCCCGCGCCCTCGAACTGCGGGTTGATGATCATCCGGCCGTCGGTGAGCATCGCGTCGCGCCCGCCGAACGGGTTCTGCGCACCGGCGTAGCCTTGGGCAAGTCCGGGGATCGTGCGCGCGTCGGAGGGGACGGTGTTGGTGAGACGCTCAGGGCCGAGGAACCGCGCCGCGATCTCGGTGTCGATCGGGCGCCGCGTGATCGACTCGAGGATCAGCGCGAGTACCAGATAGTTGGTGTCGGAGTAGTCCCACCCGGCGCCCGGCGCGAAGGCCGCGGTGGTGCCGTGGAGATAACGCACCTGCTCGCGCGGATCCCACACCTTGTCGGGCTCGCCGCTGAGCGCCGCGGTGAACTCGGGCTTGAACTCGTAGCGCACGAGCCCCGAGCTGTGGTTCATCAGGTGCCGTACGGTGATCGCGGCGGCATTCGGGAGCGAGTCGAACCACCCCTGCCCGCCGACGTAGCGCGAGGCGAGCGCATCGAGCTCGAGCCGGCGTTCGCGCACGAGCTGGAGGGCGACGGCGGAGACGTAGGTCTTGCCGACGCTGCCCATCAGGAGGCGGTCGTCGGGCCGCATCGCGAGCTTGCGGGCGGTGTCGGACTGACCGCTCGCGACGCTGATGACGCGGCCGTCGGTGAAGGCGACCGCGAGGACGGCGCCGGGGATGCGGTTCGTCGTGCGATACGCGTCGAGGCGCTCGCTGAGCTCGCTGGCGGTCACGCCCTGGGCGGAGAGCGTCGGTGCGAGCACCAACGTCAGTGCGACAATTCTTGCGAACCGACGCGCGGGTCCCACGGACATTCGAATCATCCCTCGAGGAAACCCGCGCTCACCGGCCGCCGATAGAACGATCCTGCGCCAGTCTACCCGCGCACTGCCGCCACCACCGCCGCAACCGTCATCCCATACTCCTCATACAACTTCTGATACGGCGCACTCGCTCCGAACGTCTCGATCCCGACGATCGCCCCGTCCGCGCCGACCCACCGATGCCAGCTCATCGGATGCGCCGCCTCGACCGCCACGCGCCGCACGCCCTTCGGCAGCACTGACGCCTGATACTCCGCCGGCTGCGCCGCGAACAACTCCATCGACGGCATCGACACCACGCGCGTCGGCGTCCCCGCTGCCTCGAGCTCGCCCTGCGCCTTGAGCGCGATCTCCACCTCGGAACCCGTCGCGATGATCACCGCCTTCGGCTTCCCGCCAGCGGGATCCTTGAGCACATACGCGCCCTTCGCGAGGCCGCTCGCCGCGCCGTGCGTCGTGCGGTCCACCAGCGAGAGCTTCTGCCGCGTCAGCACCAGCGCCACCGGCCCCGTGCGGTGCTTGACGGCCACGCGCCACGCCTCGGCCGTCTCGTTCGCATCGGCCGGTCGCAGCACCAACAGATTGGGAATGCAGCGCAGCGACGCGAGATGCTCCACCGGCTGGTGCGTCGGGCCGTCCTCGCCGAGTCCGATGGAGTCGTGCGTGAACACATAGATGCACTGCTGCCGCATCAGCGCCGCGAGACGGATCGCGGGACGCATGTAGTCCGCGAACACCAGGAAGGTGCCGCCATACGGGATGATCCCGCCGTGCAGCGCCATCCCGTTCATCACCGAGCCCATCGCGTGCTCGCGGATGCCGAAGAAGAAGTTGCGCCCGGCGCGACTCTCCGGGCCGAACGACGCGCTCCCCTTGAGCGTCGTCAGGTTCGAACCGCTCAGGTCCGCCGAGCCGCCGATCAGCTCCGGCACCGCCGGCGCGATCGCGTTGAGCACTGCGCCCGACGCCGCACGGCTCGCGATGTTCCCGTTGCTCGCGTCGAAATCGGGCACCGTGCGCTCCCACTGCGCGGGCAGGTCCCCGTGCCAGCGCCGCCCCAGCTCCTTGGCCTCGGTCGGGAACGCCTTCGAGTACTCGGCGAAGCGCTTCATCCACTCCGCCTGCAAGTTGACGCCGCGCTCCTTCGCCAGCCGCCAGTGCTCGAGCGATGCCGCCGGAACGTGGAACGGCTCAGCGCTCGGCCACCCGTACTTCACCTTCGTCAGGGCGATCTCGTCCTTGCCGAGCGGCTCGCCGTGTGCCTTGGCGGTGTCGGCGCGATTGGGCGAACCGAAACCGATGATCGTGCGCGTGATGATCAGCGTCGGCCGCTCGGTGTCCTTCTTGGCGGCCTCGATCGCGCTGTCGATCAACCGCTGGTCGTTCACGTCGTTGACGTGCAGCACCTGCCAGCCATACGCCTCGAACCGCTTGGCCGGGTCGTCGCTGCACGAGAGGCTCGCGCGGCCGTCGATCGTGATGCGGTTGTCGTCGAAGAAGCCGATCAGCTTGCCGAGCTTCTGGTGCCCCGCGAACGAGGCGGCCTCGTGCGAGATGCCCTCCATCAGGCAGCCGTCGCCGGCGATGAACCAGGTGTAGTGGTCGATCACCTCGCTGCCGTCGCGATTGAACAGCGCGGCAAGATGCGCCTCGGCCACCGCCATGCCGACGGCGTTCCCGATGCCCTGGCCGAGCGGACCGGTCGTCGTCTCGACGCCGGCGGTGTGCCCGTATTCGGGATGCCCCGGCGTGCGGCTGCCCCACTGGCGGAACGCCTTGAGGTCGTCGAGCGTGACGTCGTAGCCGGTCAGGAAGAGCGTCGAGTAGAGCAGCATCGATGCGTGACCGGCCGAGAGCACCACGCGGTCGCGGTCAGGCCAACGCGGATCGGCCGGGTTGTGCTTCACGTGGCGCGTATAGAGCGCGTACGCGAGCGGCGCGAGCGCCATCGGCGTGCCAGGGTGACCGGACTCGGCCTTCTGCACCGCATCCATCGAGAGCGTGCGGACGGTATCGATGGCGAGCTTCTGCAACTCGGGGGTCGTGCCGATCGGGGCGACTGCGGTCGTCATCTGGTGCGGGCTGTTTGTGGGTGCGCGTGCGGGGTGAAAGCTAACCGGGGCTCCAACGCTCGGCGACGCGCTCGGCGATCACCGTCGCGAGCGCCATGATCGTCTCCTGCGGGTTCACGCCGAGGGCGGTCGGCAGGAGCGAGCCGTCCACGACGAACACCCCCGGCGCGCCGAAGCGCTCGCCGTGCGGGTCGGTGCCGGCGATTCGGGCATCGACCCCCAAGCGGCAGGTGCCATTCACGTGTGCGGAATGGAGCGCGACATCGTTCGGGGCGAGCGAGCGCCCGCGCAGGCGGTCGACCTCGCCCGGTGAGCGCAGGACCACCGGACGCGTGTGCCCCGACCGCACCTCGGTCGCGCCGGCCGCGAAATGCAGCCGCGCGGCCGCGACGAGCCCCGCCTCCAGGTGCGCGGCGTCGGTGCGGCCGAGCCGGTACTTGATCGAGATGCTGTCGTCGCGGCGGACGTTCACCTCGCCGTTCGAGCGCCCGCGGTCGGCGCCGTCGCGCGTGAGCACGATCAGCGAGCCGACGTTCCTGAAGCGGAGCATCACCTCGCGGTGTGCCGTCCCGATGCCCGGAAGCGACGCGGCGCCGATCCCCGGGTGCAGCGGCGGGCACTCGATCCAGGCGCCGTAGCCCGCGGAGTCCATGCGCAGGTACTCGTCGCAGACCGCAGTGAGCGGGATGCCGGTCGCCCCGTAGATCTCGCGCTCGTAGAAGCCGAGGACCCCGCTCACCGGGTGAACGCGCAGGAACCGCCCCACGCCCCCGCCGCCGAGTCCGGAGCGCTGGAGCAGTGCCGGGGTCTCGATCGCCCCGCCAGCCACCACCACGATCGGCGCCTCGATGGCAATGTCGCGCGCCTGCGCGCCCGGCGGCGCGTAGCGCACGGACACTCGCTTGAGCGGGAAACGCGCCCCGCGCCCGCCCCCGCGCTCCGCGAACTCGATCCGCCGCGCGCTGGCGTGCGCGACGAATCGCGCGCCCGCCCGCTCGGCGCGCGGCAGGTAGGTCTGCAACATCCCCTGCTTGGCGCCCACCCGGCAGCCGTAGCCGCAGAAACCGGTGCGCACACAACCACTGGCGTTGATGTTCGCCGCGAACGCCGACCAGCCGAGCGCGCGGGCGCCGTCGAGGATGATCCGGTTGTTGGGCGAATGCGCGTCGTCGGGGACGAGGCGCGTGTGCGTCTCGGCCTCGATGCGGTCGAAGACCTTCGAGAGATCCGACGCGCGCATCCCCTCGGCGCCGAAATCGGTCGCCCACTCCTCGAGCACCCACTCGGGCGTCCGGAGCATCACCATCCAATTGACGGTCGTGCTGCCGCCGGCCGAGATGCCTTGGACGATGGAGAGTCCGACGTCGTCGGAGGTGCGGAGCCCGCCGTCGGCGTAGAGTCGCGCGTAGAGTGGGCCCTCTCGCTCGTCGAAGTCAGGCCCGGAGAGCAGCTCCCCGCTCTCGAGGATGAGCACATCGAGCCCCGACTCGGCCAGCCGCGCGGCCGCGACCGCCCCGCCGGCGCCGCTGCCGATCACGACCGCGTCGGCCCGCAGGGTGGAGCCGTCGAGCACGAGCGCGGTCAGGCGCGCGCGCGCCGGCGGGGGGTGGTGGGCCGCGGCCGGCTCGCTCGCCCGGGCGACCGGCTCGGCGTCGGACGGTGTTCCGCGGAGCGCCCCTTCCCACGAAACCGCCGGCTCGCGGTCGTGATAGGCGCCCCGATAGCCGATCTCGCGCTGCGCCGGCGCGGAGCTGTACTCGACCAACAGGACCAGCCGGCGGACCGACTGCAGGATGGTGCGGAGCAGCGGGATCCGGGCGTTCGCCCAGTCCTCGAGGAGGCGGTCCTGCGCGGCAGGCGTGAGCTCGTGGAAGGGGCGGGGCGCGAGGCCGGCCGAGAGGGCGGCGAGCCGGGAGCCGAGGATCGTGAGCGCGCCGGTCAGATCCCGCCGCTTGCGCGGCGAGAGCCCGGCGATCCGCTGCAGAAGGGCCGCCAGCAGCCGCTCGCCCCGGTCGGGATCGACGAAGGCGTGCGGCACGACACGCCGCGCCACGGCGGCGAGGGTGGCGCGCGCTCGCGGTGGCAGCGGGCTGTCAACCGACTCGGACACGCCAAATAGATACGCGGCGGGACGTTGTGCGTCTATCCTGACGAGGACGGCGGCGCCGCCAGTGCCTCCCAGACCCATCCCATGGAATAAATTTCGTCAATGGCGCGTCTTACGACGGTCGGCGAATCCGCGGCCCTCTCGCGGGAGCTTGCGGACTTCCTGATCGAGTTCTCGATCGGGCTGCACAAGAACGCCATCTATCCGCCCGGCCACCCCCTGCTCGAGAACACCACGGCGGAGTTGAGCCGACGCCTCGGCGTGCTCCTCCGCGAGCGTCAGGCCCTCTCATTGGGTGTCGCGCGCGACCAGCTGATCATCGAGGGCGTCGCGACCGACCAGGGAAACCCCGTCCTGCGCGACCTCGCCGCACGTTTGCACCGCCACCACCTCGGCGCGGTGAAGTTCACGGCCGGCGTCACCGACGACGAACTGACCGACATGTTGACGAAGGTCGCAGTGGACGCGGGGCGAATGCCGCGTCCGCTCGGCCTCGAAGGGCCGGAGGTCCTGGCACAATGGCCGCACGTGCGGCTCTTCCCGATGACGTTCGCGCAGCTGCAGCTGATCGAGGAGGACCCCAACGCGGTCGCGTCGGACGACGAGATCAAGTCGTCGGTGCAGGGGAGTCGGTCGGCGGCGCTCTGGATCGGGTTGGCGCGCGCGGCGCTCATCAACGAGTCCACGGTGCGGATCGACCCCGAGAACGCGGACTCGGTGGACCCGAAGGTCGTCGCGCACGCGATCGAGGAGACGAAGCGCGATACCGCCTACGATCAGGTCGTGGTCGGCTACCTGCTCCAGATCGCCGAGGAACTCAAGAGCAAGAGCGGTCGGGATGCCGCAGCGCTGCAGAAGCGCGTCTCGTCGCTCGTCGGTACCCTCTCGCCCGAGACGCTGCAGCGGCTCCTGCACATGAGCGGCGACGTGCGGCAGCGGAAGAAGTTCGTGCTCGACGCCTCGCAAGGGATGTCGGTGGACGCCGTCGTCGAACTCGTGAAGGCGGCGGCCGACACCTCGGGCCAGACCGTCTCGCACTCGATGCTGCGGATGCTCTCCAAGCTGGCGTTGCACGCCGACACGGGCACCGCGAACGTGCGGCAGCAGGCCGACGGCGCGCTGCGCGATCAGGTGGGCCGCCTCCTCGAAGGCTGGCAGCTCGACGACCCGAACCCCGACAGCTACCGGCTGGCGCTGGAGAAGATGGCGACCAGCGCGCCGCTCTTCTCGAACGCCGAGAGCAGCTTCCCGATCGAGCCTGAACGCCTGCTGGCGATGGGACTCGAGATCGAGATGCTCGGGGACCAGGTCTGGCGTTCGGCGGACGCGATGGCGTCGCGGCCGGATCTCGCGCCGCTGTTCAACCTGGTGGACAACGCCCCGTCGCTCTGGATCCGCGACACGCTCTGGCGACACGTCGCCACGCCGGCGCGGCTCCGCATGCAGCTTGCGCTCGACCCGCCGCCGGTGGCCGCGCTCCAACGGATGGTCGTTCGGATGGGAGGGGCAGCGGCAGAGCCGCTGCTCGACGCGCTCGACGCGCTGGACCAGGCGCGGGACGACCGCGCGACCGAGCGGCTGCTCGATCTCCTCGCGCGCGCCGGCGCGGGCGCAGGCCCCGTGATCCTCGATCGGCTGCCCGGGATGCGCTGGGCGCTGGTGCGGCCGCTGATCGCGCTCCTCGGGAAGTACCCCGAGTGGAAGAGCGGCTACGCACCGGCACCCTTCTTGACGCATCCGGATGCCGCGGTGCGGCGCGAGGCGCTGCGGCAGATGCTGCGCGCAGCCGAGACGCGCGACGTCGCGATCGTGCGCGCGCTCGCCGACGCCAGCGAGGAGAATGTGCGGCTGGGCCTGGGAGCGGCGATGACGGGATGTCCCCGCGATGCGGCCGCGCTGCTGCGTGTGCGCGCCGACGATGCGACGCTCTCGCCCGACCTGCGCGCCCTCGGCGTGCGCGCGCTCTCGTCGTACCGCGCGCCGGACACGCCGGCCTGGCTCGCGGCGCGCGTCGTGCGGGCGGGGCGGCTGATCAAGCGGCCGACGCTTGCGCCCAAGTCGCCGGAGATGCTCGCCGCGCTGGAAGGGCTCGCCACGCACTGGCGCGAGGACAAGGCCGCGCGCGAGGCGCTGGCGCTGGCGTCGGAGAGCGCCGACGCCGAGATCCGCGCTGCGATCACCGTCCACCAGCGGGGCCCATGAGCGAACCGGCCCGCTTCCTCACGGCGTTCGCACAGGCGCTCGCCACGATGTCGCTCTACGGAGACGGCCATCCCGCGCGCGCGCGCGCCATCGAGGGCGCCTTCGACACGCTGCAGGTGCTGCAGCAGACCGACCCGCGGCCGCGCTTCAGCTTCCTCGGCCAGGATGTCATCTACGGCGAGAGCGCACTGCGCGAGATGGGGGACTGGGGGTGGGGGATGCGGCTCGCGAATGCGAGCGTGCAGCGCCTCGAGTTCCAGCGCGGCACGACGCGCGACGAGTTCGAGGTCTTCCTCGAGGAGGTGCTTGCGCGGTTGACCCTGCAGGCGGTGGACAGCGCGACGCGGAGCCCCGAGCGACGATCGACCATCAAGTTCGGCGCCATCGGCGTGAAGGGTTCGGACGAGCAGGTGCGGCCGATGGACGTCGCGATGCCGACCGCCACGGTCACCTACTCACTTCGTGACGAGGCCGAGGCGATCCGCTGGCTTCATGACGAAGTGCAAGTGCGCGGAGAGCTCCCGCTGCTGGAAGCCGAGTCGGTGGTGCGGTCGCTCTCGGTGGCGATGCACGGCGACAAGGCGATCGTGCTGCCGCTGCTGCAGCTGAAGGACTTCGACCAGTACACCACGACCCACTCCTTGAATGTGTCGGTGCTCACGATGGCGTTGGCCGAATGGATGGAGATGTCGGCCCGGGACGTGCGCGCCTTCGGCGTGGCCGGATTGTTGCACGACCTCGGGAAGGTGCGCATCCCGAAGGACGTGCTCACCAAGCCCGGCAAGCTTTCCGACGAGGAATGGGTGATCATGCGGCGGCATCCGGTGGACGGCGCGAAGATCATCTACGAGAGCGACCGGGACCTCGACCTGGCGGCGGCGGTCGCCTACGAACACCACATCATGATCAACGGGCAGGGCTATCCGAAGCGGCACTTCGAGCGCGGCGTCCACGCGGCCAGCACCCTGGTCCATGTGTGCGACGTGTACGACGCGCTGCGCACGCGGCGGCCCTACCGCGAAGCCTGGGAGTCGGAGCGCGTGCTCGAACACATCGAGAAGGGCGCCGGCACGGACTTCGAGCCGAAGGTGACGGCGGAGTTCTGCGCCATGATGCGGCAGTGGGAGCGCCGTGTCGCGGTGCTCGACCTCGCGACGCCGACACCGGCGGTGCCGATCGACGTCGTGCCCGCCGCGCCGGAGCAGCCGGCCTCGCCGCCGTCGCCGCAGGCGGAGGATGCCTCGTGACCGAACCGTCGCGGCGGTTCCGGTCGCTCAACGACCCCGAGAGCCTGCGCTCGCTCGTGATGAACCTGCGCGAGGCGATCTACATCACCAACGAGCGCGGCGACATCATCGACGCCAACCCGGCGTTCTTCGCCCTGCTCGGCGTGCGGTCGCTCGACGACCTCGCGTCCTACGGCGCGAACGAACTCGTCGTGGATCCGTCGCGCCGGCTCGCCCAGCTCGAGCAGATCGAGCGCGCAGGCTTCGTCCGCGACTTCGAGCTCCAGCTCGTGCGCCCCGACGGATCCCTCCTGACGGTGCTCGACTCGGTCTACACCGTGAGCGACCCGGAGAACGGCGAGGCCATCTACCACGGCATGCTGGTGGACATCACCCAGCGCAAGCGCATCGAGGAGGAGCTGCGCCAGCAGAGCATGCGCGACCCGCTCACCGGCTGCTACAATCGCCGCTACCTGGCGGAGACGGATGAGGAGCTGAGCAACTCCGACTCGACCTGGGGCTGCCTCTTCATCGACATCGACCACTTCAAGAGGTACAACGACGAGTTCGGCCACCAGATGGGCGACAACACGCTCATCCGCATGAGCCGCTTCCTGATGCGCCAGGTGCGCGCCGAGGAGCCGGTGATCCGCGTCGGCGGCGACGAGTTCATCATCCTGCTCCGCGGCGCCTCCGAAGCACAGACGATGATGGTCGCGCAGCGCATGCAGGCGGCCGCCCTGCGCACCGCACCCGTCCCCTTCTCCCTCGGGTGGGCCTGGCGCCAACCGGCCGAGAACCTGATGGGGACGATGCACCGCGCCGACCAGAACCTCCTGGCCGTGCGCGTGATCGAGCGCACCCCGACCCGGATCACCGGAACGGTCCTGCGCGAGGACGATCCGCCCTCGGGACCCTCGGGGCCTTCCGGCTCCACGACCTAGCATCGGGGTCTGTTCGGGTCTCCCGCCGGGGCCGTGTGCAAGTCCGGCCGCGGCCGGCGTCCCCTTGGTGACTCCAACCGGGGGACCTCGTGTTCCGATCCGCCACGCTCCATCGCCGTCTGCTCATCGCCGCCGGCCTGCTCGCCCTCTCGACCGCGCTCGGCGCACAGGACTTCGAGGACTGCCGGCCGCGCGTCTGCGTCAGCGCGCCCTGCGAGCAGCCGCGCTGCGCGGTCGGCGAGCGCGTCTTCCGCAGCGGCCGCGAGGTGCGTGTCACGCTCGACGGGCGCGTGCTCCGCTACGAGGTCACCGAACGATGGACCAATCGCGGCCGCACCATCGGTGAGGCCGACTACGTACTGCCGCTCCCGAAGGGCGCGGCGTTCGAGGACCTCGCGCTCGAGATCGACGGCGAGCTGGTGACCGGCGAGGCGCTCGGCGCCGGCCAGGCGCGTCGCATCTACGAGGACATCGTACGGCAGAAGAAGGACCCCGCACTCGTCGAGTGGATGGGGATGGGCGTCCTGCGCACGCGGATCTTCCCGATCCAGCCCGGCGAAACGCGTACCGTCGTCGTGCGCTTCCGCGCGGTGGCCGAGCGCGAGGGCGATGCGCTGCGCATCGACGTGCCGGCGCCCCGCGGGCAGGGGACAGGCGCGACGGGCACCGACCTCTCACTGCGCTGGGCGGCCGGACAGGGCTTCGGTGAGCCCTGGTCGCCGACCCACCGCCTGGTCACCGAGCGCGAAGGCGCGCGTCGCGTGGCCCGCGTGTCCGACGCCAACGGCACGGTGACGCTGCTCGTGCCGGTGCGCGCCTCGAACGGCGCGGCGCTCAGCGTGCTCGCGCACGCCCCGTCTCGCGACGAGGGCTATGCGCTGATCACCCTCACGCCGCCCGAGGTCCGCCGCTCGGCGACCGCGCGCGACATCACCTTCGTGATCGACGTCTCCGGCTCGATGGCCGGCGGCAAGCTGGAGCAGGCCAAGGCAGCCGGTCGCCAGCTGCTCAACTCGCTCTCGCCGAACGACCGCTTCCGGCTGATCGCGTTCTCGAACGACGTCGAGGAGTTCCGCGACGGGTGGAGTCCGACCACGGCGTCGGAACTCCGCAGCGCCGAGCGCTGGCTGCGCGAGTTGCGCGCGGTCGGCGGCACCAACATCGCCGGGGCGCTCGACCGCGCGCTCGAGAGCGACGTGCGGGCGGGTCGTCTGGCGCTGGTGCTCTTCCTCACCGACGGTGCGCCCACCGTGGGCGAGCGTCGTCCCGAGCGGCTCGCGGCACGTGCCGCCGAGCAGCGCGGTGAGCGTCGCGTCTTCACGTTCGGGCTCGGCGCGGACCTCAATGCGTCACTGCTCGAGCAGCTCGCGCTCGAGGGCGCCGGCACGGCGCACTTCGTCCGCCCCGAGGAGGACGTCGAGCGCGTGGTGGGTGTCGTGGCGCAGCGGCTGACGCGGCCCGTGGCGACGAACGTGCGCGTGCGCGCCGAAGGCGTGTCGCTGCACGCGGTGCAGCCCGCGGGCCAGCTCGACCTCTTCGCCGGACAGGAACTCGTGGTGCTCGCCCGCTACCGCGGTGCGAGCGAGCGTGGCCGCATCGTCATCACCGGTGACACGCCCGAGGGGCGCGTGACCTGGACGTCGGACGTGCGCTTCCCCGAGCGTCGCACCGCCGACGCGTTCGTCGGCCGGCTCTGGGCCACGCAGCGCGTGGGCTGGTTGAGCGCCGAGCGCCGCAAGAATGGCGCGTCGCGCGAGCTCGATTCCGAGATCCGCGAGCTCGGCGAACGCTGGAACATCCCGACCGAGCTGACGTCGTACCTCGTGCTCGAGCCCGGGATGCAGGTGGCGCAGGCCGCGAGCCCCGGCCAGACACGGCGGCGCGCTGCCTCCAGTGGGCGTGCGTCCACGGGGAACGCGGTCGGTGCGACGTCCGGGGCCGGCGGCAACGTTGTCGCGCCGCAGAGCGCGCCGGCACCCGCGCTGTCGAGCGACAGCCGCGTGCAGGAGTTCGAGTCGGCGAAGGCCGCGGCGACGATGCGCGAGATGCGCTCGGTGGCCGACCTTGATTCGGCCGCACCGGTCGCCGGTCTCCGGCGGACGTCGACGCGCAAGTTTGAGCTGCGCGACAGCGCCTGGGTCGACACCCGGGCGGCGACGCGCGGGGCGCGTGAGCTGCGCGTGAAGCCCTTCTCCAAGGCGTACTTCTCCGCGATGGAAGGCGTGACGGAGTTGCGCGAAGCCTTCGCGCTGGGCGAGCGTGTGGTGGTGCACGGGCGTGCCGTGACGGTGATCCTCGCCGCCGATGGCGTGGAGCAACTCGACGCGGCCGCGCTCGCCGCCCTCACCCGTGACTGGTAATCGAGCCGACCGATGGACGTTTCTTTGGCCGAACGTCTCTTCCGCACCTATCACGCCACGCTCGTGCGCTATCTCACCCGACGGCTGGGGGATCGCGACTGGGCGGAGGAGGTCGCGCAGGAGACGTTCGTCCGCGCCCTGCGGCAGGAGACGATCGTGAATGAGCGGGCGTGGGTGTTCGCGGTGGCGCACAACCTGGTGCGCGATGGGGCGCGGCGTGATGCGCGCAACCGGAGGCACCTCGAGCTGCTGGCTTCCGAGGAACGGGACGCGCATGTGCCGGCGCCCGACCTCACCCTCGAGCGCGCGCAGGACGCCGCCTTCGCGCGGCGGGCGCTCGAGGCGCTCAGCGAGCGGGACCGCCAGGCGCTGCTGTTGAAGGAGGAAGGGCTCGACTATGGCGAGATCGCCGACGTGCTGAAGATCGAACGGAGTTCCGTGGGAACGACCTTGTCGCGGGCGCGGAAACGTCTCGCCGAGTCATATGAGGCGCTGATCGCCGAGCGCCGGGGAGGATCGCATGCCGCGTCCTGATGAGGGACTGATCCATGAGTGGCTCGACGGCGAGTTGTCGCCGGAGGAGGCCGCGCGGGTCGAGGAGATGGTGCGGACGGACGCCGAGTGGGCGGCCGCTGCCGCCGAGGCGCGCGGACTGGTGGCCGCGTCGTCGCGGATCCTGAGTGCGCTCGACACGGTCGCGGGGGATGTGATCCCCGCGGGTTCGACGGCGTCGGGTGCGAAGCCCGTCTCGGCGAGCACGGCGCCGCCGCGCGCGCGCTTCACGGTGCAGCCGTGGATGCGCGCGGCGGCAGGGATCGCGATCGTCGTGAGTGGGACGGTGTTCGTGCTGCAGAGCACGGGGCGCGTGACGGAACCGCTGGTCGCGGATGCCACGGCGCCGACGGCGGCAGCCGAGTCGTCGTTCGCGGCGATGGCGACGGCCGCGCCCGCAGATGCACCCGCCGCTGCACCCGCACCCGTGGCGGCCAGTCGGCGAGAAGCGCCGCCGCCGGTCGCTCCGCCGACCCCGGCACCGATCCCGGAGCCGGTGCAGAACCGAGTGGAGGCGCAGAACGCACCGCCGGCGCAGATCCAGGCGCTCGCCGAGGCGCGTGAGCGTGATGTACGCGAACGCGAAGTGCGCCAGGCGCTCGATGCGCGCGTGGACAGCGCCTTGCGGGCCCGTTCGGCGGATGCCGCGCCGGCTGCGCTCTCGTCGCCCATGAGCGGGAACGTCGCCGCGCTTCGGCGCGGGACGGCGGGGGTCGCCGCGGGCACCGCGAGTGCCGTCGCCGCGAAGGCGCTCGCGGCGCCGACCCTCGAGGGATGCTGGCGCGCCGCGTCGGGTGTTCCGGCCGACACCTTGTTGCGCACACTCCCGATCGTGCGCTCGGTCCGCGATACGCTCGAGCTCCGCCTCGACGCGGCCGGCCGCACGGCGACCGTGGTTCGCGACGGGGATGTGCTGCGCGGGACCGTGCGGGCCGGCGCCTCCGGTGTGGTCGGCGCGCTCACGCGCGTGGCGACGATGCCCTGGCGCGCCGAACGGCGCAGCTGCCCGGACTAACGCGAAGCGATCTCCTCGTCGGGAAAACGCGTCGGCACCGCGCGCGCACAGGCCACCAATGCCGTCGCGGCCTTCGCGTGCATCATCAGCGTCAGGATCGATCCCTGCATGTGGAGCTTGCCGCGCGTGACCGCGGCGAGCGGATCGAGCTCACCGCGAACGATCGCCTTCCAGGCGGCATACGCGCCGCGGAGCACGATCGGGGCCGACACGTCGGCCGGCCTCCGGATCACGGCGGCGTGGCACCGGCCATGGTCGAGCGCGAGCTCCACCGCGGTCGCCTCCGGGTATCCGTGCTCGGGCGTCGCGTCCAGGACGAACGCCACCGGCCAGACCCATTTTGCCGCCGCCGCGCGATACGCCGCGTCCCGCTCGATCGCCTCGCGGAACGCATCGGCCCACGCGGGGCTGAACGGCAGGTGAAGGACCGTCACCCCGGTCGGGCCTCGGCGATCAGTTGATCCGGTCGCTCGCGGAGCGCGCGAAGCGCGGTGCCGCCCGCGGCGAGGCCGCCCAGCAGGATGTACAGGTAGAAGCTGTAGAAGCGCCACCAGACGAGCGAACCGCCGAGCACGTCGGCGGCCAGGATCCCGGCGAGCGCGAACTTGAAGGAGAACTCGACCGCGCCGCCGCCTCCCGGCGCCGGCGCGAGCGCGGTGCCGTTCTGCAGCACGAACGACCAGAGCACGAGCGGGCCGACGGGCGTATCGGGTGCCACCGACCGCACGATGATCGCGAGCAGCACGACACGGCAGGCGAGGTGCACGACCGAGATCAGTGTCCCCGCGACGAGCGGGCCGGTCCGCGCGCCGCGGAACGCGGTGATGCTCGATCGCAGTGACCGCAGCGCCTTCTGCACGCGGCGCCAGCGTCCGGCGTGCAGGCCGATGCGCCGCGCCCAGGTCGGCGGCGGGCCGTTGGCGTTGCGGCGCGCGAGGTAGAGTCCGCCCGCGGCGGCCGACACCACGAACACCGCATACGTGCCGACGACGCCGAGCGTGAGGGCCAGGACGCCGCCCGAGCCCGGGAAGAGCAGGGCAAGGCCGACGACGAGGATGATCATCGAGAGGAACTCGAGCACGAGTTCCGTGAACAGGATCAACAGGATCGACGCGACGGGCACGCCCGCTTCGGCGAACACGAGGAAGCGCGCTGGCTCGGTGCCCGAGCGGCCCGGCGTGATGCCGGCGGCGAAGTCGCCGCCGAGGATCACACGCGCCGCGGTCGTGAGCGGGATCGGGATCGAGAGTGCGGCCGCACTCCAGCGGATCTTGAGACTGCGCGCGAGGATCTCGAGCGCGACCGACCCGAGCGCGAGGACATGCGCCCACCAGGGAAGGAGCGGCGGGGCACCGGCCTTGGCCCAGCCGCTCCAGACCACATAGACCGAGACGCCGAGCGCGAAGGCGAACGAGAGGACGACGAGCGCCCAACGCCGGGCGTTCATCGCGACGCGTCGCCTTCAGCGCGCAGCGCGGCTCCGATCACGGCGTCGGGGTCGGCTTCGCGGTCACGTGCCAGAACTCAACGCGGTTCCCGGTGAAGATCGGCACCGCGACGATGTCGCGTGCGGCGTCGTAGCCGAGGTCGGCCGGCGTCGGGAGATTCTTCCGCAGCGTGGTCGAGGCACCGTTCGCGAAGAGCGTGAGCGACGAGTCGGCCCAGCTCGAGAAGAGTGCGCGGCCGTCCGGGAGGACGATGAGCCCGTCGCCGCCGCCGGGGCCGGCGCCGAGCACCGTCACGGTGGTCGTGCCCGGCGCCCAGGCGAAGACGCTCGGTGAGTTGAAGCCGACGATCAGCCAGGCGTCGAGCGTCGCGTCCCACGCGATGCCGTTGGCGGCGGACTCCTTCGGGAGGACGACCGCCTCGCGCGCCGTGCGACCGGTGATCGCGAAGACGCGGCTCTTCCCGGGGTGCGTGACGGCACCCGCGACGTCGAAGGCGATGCCGCTGTCGGTGATGTAGAGCGTACCGTCGGCTCCGGCGGCGACATCGTTCAGGAAGGTCGCCTGCATCGGTGCGAGGTCGATCGTCGCGACCGCCGTGCCGGTCACGACGTTGAAGCCGCGCACCGCGTCGATGTCGGAGACCCAGAGGGTGTCGCCGATGAGGGCCATCCCCTTCGGTGCGTGGAGCGTGATGTCGTCGTCGCTGCCATTGATGAACGGCAGCGAGTCGAGTGACTGCCCGTCCGGTCCGAGGCGCACGATGTAGCCGTTGTCGTCCTTCTGAGGCGGATTGACGTTGATGTTGGAGACGTACCAGACGCTGCGCGCGGCGTCCCAGAGCACCGATTCGGGCGTGGAGAGCCCGGTGGAGGCGACGGCCAGCGGGGCGTTGGGGTCGCGCGGCGGGTCCGCGGGCTCCGGCGTGCTCTCGGCGCCGCCGCAGGCGGTCGCGTACGCGGCGAGGATGAGCAGGGCGGACGGGGCGAACGCGCGGTGTGCGAGGCGCGTAACGGAACGAGCGACGAAAAGCATCCTGAGGTCTCCTGAGTGGATCGGGGAATCTATCGCGACGCCCCTTGCGTGGGGCCCCCGGACGCGGCAACGTCGCCTTACCCCATCGGAGGTAGTTCGCGTGTCCGTTCGCCCGTCAAAGAACTTCCATCGCGCCGCCCGGTCGTTCGCGGCCGCGGTGCTGCTGCTCTCGCCCTGGTCCAGCGCGCTCGCGCAGGCCGTGGACCCCTCGGCGCTCAATGCGCTGCGCTGGCGGGAACTCGGCCCCGCGCGCGGCGGACGCTCCGTCGCCGTCGCCGGCTCGACCGCGCGCACGCAGGAATACTGGATGGGCACCACCGGTGGCGGCGTCTGGAAGACCACCGACGCCGGCGTGACCTGGCAGCCCGTCACCGACCGCTACTTCGGCGGGACGATCGGCGCGATCGGCGTCGCCGAGTCGAACCCGGACATCGTGTATGTCGGCGGCGGCGAGACGCACATCCGCGGCAATACGTCCCACGGCGACGGGCTCTGGAAGACCAGTGACGCGGGCCGCACCTGGACGCTGATGGGACTCAAGGACACGCGCCACATCGCGCGCGTGCGGGTGCACCCGACGAATCCGGACATCGTCTACGTCGGCGCGCTCGGCCACGCCTTCGGACCGAACCCGGAGCGCGGCGTCTTCAAGACGACCGACGGCGGCAAGACCTGGGCGAAGATCCTCTTCCGGAACGACTCGACGGGGGTCTCGGACCTGATCATGGACCCGAACGACCCGAACACGCTCTACGCCGCATTCTGGCACGCCTACCGCACGCCCTGGATGCTGAACTCGGGCGGCCCCGGCGGCGGGCTCTTCAAGACGACCGACGGTGGTGCGACCTGGCGCGAGCTGACGGCGAACGCGGGCCTGCCGCGCGGCGTCTGGGGCAAGGTCGGCATCGCGGTCTCGCCGGCGAACTCGCGGCGCGTCTGGGCGATCATCGAGAACGATTCGGGCGGCGTCTACCGCTCCGACGACGCGGGCACGACCTGGCAGTGGATCAACAAGGACCGGAGCCTGCGCCAGCGCGCCTGGTACTACTCCAAGATCTACGCCGATCCCAAGGACACGAACGTCGTCTACGGGCTCAACGTGCAGTTCTTCCGCAGCACCGACGGCGGCAAGACTTTCCGCCAGCAGATCCAGGTGCCGCACGGCGACAACCACGACATGTGGATCGCGCCGAACGACCCGCAGCGGATGGTGCAGGCGAACGACGGTGGCGCGAACGTGAGCTTCACCGGCGGACGGAACTGGAGCTCGCAACAGTTCGCGACCGCGCAGATGTACCACGTCTCGGTCACGAACCACTTCCCGTATCGGGTGTGCGGCGCGCAGCAGGACAACTCGACGCTCTGCGGGCCGAGCCGGCAGCAGGGTGGGATCTCGATCGAGGACTGGGTCGAGGCGGGGGGCGGGGAGTCGGGATACGTGACGCCGCACCCGGTGACGCCGGACATCATCTACGCCGGCAGCTACTCCGGGTACCTGACGCGCAAGGACATGACGACCGGGCTCCAGCGGAACATCAATGCCTGGCCGATGAACCCGATGGGGCATTCGTCGGAGGACATCCAGTACAAGTTCCAGTGGACCTTCCCTATCGTCGTCTCGCAGCACGACCCGAAGGTGCTATACGTCGGCGGGAGCCAGCTCTTCAAGTCCACCAATGAAGGACAGGGCTTCCAGATCATCTCGCCCAAGCTCGCGAGGAACGACCCGCGCACGCTCGGGCCCTCCGGTGGCCCGATCACGAAGGACCAGACGGGTGTCGAGACCTACGGAACGATCTTCACGCTTGCGGAGTCGCCGCGTTCGGCGAGTGTGCTCTGGGTGGGCAGCGATGACGGACTCGTACACGTCACACGCGACGCCGGGAAGACGTGGACGAACGTGACGCCGCGCGGGATCGGCGACTTCGCGCGCATCTCGATCATCGATGCGTCGGCGTTCGCGGAAGGGACGGCGTACGTGGCCGCCAACCGCTTCCAGCTGGATGACTTCACGCCCTCGCTCTGGAAGACGAGCGACTTCGGCGCGAGCTGGACGAAGATCGTGAATGGCATCGCGGCGGACGAGTTCACGCGCGTGATCCGCGAGGATCCGGAGCGCCGCGGGCTGCTTTTCGCCGGCACCGAGCGCGGCGTCTGGGTGTCGTTCGACGACGGCGCCAACTGGCAGCGGCTGCAGCGCAACCTGCCTCCGGTGCCGGTGCACGACCTCGTGATCAAGGAAGGGGATCTCGTCGCAGGGACGCACGGCCGGTCGTTCTGGGTGATGGACGATCTCTCGGCGCTGCGTCAGATGACGCCGGCGATCGCGGCGAAGCCGGTGCACCTGTTCACGCCGCGCGATGCGTATCGCATCGAATGGGGCGGCGGTGGATTCGGCGGGGGCGGCGGAGGTGGCGGCGGCGCGCAGGCGGCGCTGGCGAGCCGGCCGGGACTCAATCCGACGACGGGAACGGTGGTCTACTACCACCTCGCGCGCGGCGGGCAGAAGGTGAAGCTCGAGTTCCTCGCGCCGAACGGCGCGGTGATCAAGGGCTACGAGTCAGCCGATTCCGCGGCGCGCGCTGCCGCCGCAGCGGCGGCGGCTGCTGCCGCCGCGCCAGGAGCGCCAGCTGGCGGTCCGGGCGGCCCCGGCGGCTTCGCCGGCGGTCCGCGCCCGGCCAACGCGGCGGGGCTCAACACTTTCGCGTGGGACATGCGCTACCCCGACGCGAGCACCTTCACCGGGATGATCCTCTGGGCCGGCAGCACGCGTGGTCCGATCGCACCGGCCGGGACCTACACCGTGCGGCTCACCGTGGGCGAGGGCGCGCCGGAGACGGCGACCTTCAAGCTGATGAACGACCCGCGCACGACCGCGACCGCGGCCGACCTCGTCGCGCAGTTCGAGTTCCTGATCAAGATCCGCGACAAGACGAGCGAGGCCAACGACGCGGTGAAGACCATCCGCAACGTGAAGGCGCAGCTGGCCGACCGTGCGGAGAAGGCGCCCCGTCTCAAGCGCAGCGCCGACGCGCTCGCCGCCGCGCTGCTCGCGGTCGAGCAGGAGATCTACCAGGTGAAGAACCAGAGCGGTCAGGACCCGCTCAACTATCCGATCAAGCTCAACAACAAGATCGCCGGGCTCAACGGCGTGGTGCAGTCGGGCCCCTACGCGCCGACCGACCAGGCCGTCGCGGTGTTCGCCGAGCTCTCGACGCTGCTCAAGGTGCAGACCGACCGCCTGCAGAAGCTGCTGACGGAGGATCTGAACCGGTTCAACCAGCAGGCGCGGCAGGCAGGGCAGGCCCCGGTGGTGCCGAAGGCGGAGGAAGTGCCGGCCCGCCCGAATGTGGCGATGGATGACCTGGCGGCGGACGAACAGACGGACCGCGCCGCGTGAGCCGTACGAGTGGTTCCACTGGCGCGACCGGCAAGGCAAGGAGCCGAGCCAAGAAGTCCCACTGGGTGATCCGCGACGCGACCGTCGCGGACCATCCGGCGGTGCTGGCGATGAACAACGCAGCGACGCCGCACGTCAACGCGTTGGATGACGAACAGTTCGCCTGGCTCGCCGAGCGCGCGGCGTACTTCCGGGTACTCGAGGACGCCGGCGGGATTGTGGGCTTCGTGCTCTGCGTGCCGTCGGGGGTCGACTACTGGAGCGACAACTACAAGTGGTTCTCCGAGCGCTACGGCGATTTCCTCTATCTGGATCGCGTCGTGGTCGCCGAGCGCGCCCGCCGCGGCGGCGTCGGCCGGGCGATGTACGAGGACCTGCAAGCGACCGTCGAAGGCCGCTGGCTGCGGATCACGCTCGAGGTGAACCTGCGGCCGCCGAATCCCACCTCGGTGGCGTTCCACGAGAAGATGGGCTACCGCGGGATCGGGGTGCGGGAGTACGACGGCGGAAAGAAGGCGGTACAGATGTATGAACTGCAGATATGAGATGGGAGATGTGAGATGTAAGAAGGGCGCCCCGGAGACTTCGGAGCGCCCTTCTTAC
>JANNLH010000031.1:0-28779 GCA_031396725.1 Gemmatimonadaceae bacterium
CCGACACGCCAGACCTGCGCGCCTGCTGCCGCAAGCATCCTGCCCAGCCGGTGAAAGTAAGGCCCGTGCGGGCCGCCCTCTTCGCTTCCCCTTGTCCCAGTGGGGCCGGGCTATCGGGGGGACAAGGGCCGCTTCAGTTTAGACCCGATGCCACTTTGACCCACCCCTGTATCCTGACTCCCCCTCCGTTCGTCTGAACCCGAGACCCCCAGGGGCGCCCTGGCGCTTCGCGGGGGTGGCGTCGTGTCCCAAGCCCATCCTTGCCATGCGTCGCACCCACCGTTCCCCGATCATCGTTCCGCTCGCCGCCGCCGGCCTCGCGCTGGCGCTGTCGTCGCTCCCGCTGGCGGCCCAGGAGGCGGTCCGGACCCACACGGTCAGAAGGGGTGACACCCTTTGGGATCTCGCGCAGCAGTATCTGGGCGATCCCTTCCGTTGGCCGGAGATCTACCGCCGCAACACGGAGACGGTGAAGGATCCGCATTGGATCTATCCCGACCAGGTGCTGATCATCTCGGGCGACGTGGCCCCGACGCCGGGCACGCCGGCCGACCCCGCCCAGCCGACCGACACGACCGCGCGCCCGGCGCCCGGTGCGCAGACGGGCGGACAGCAGCCGGTCTACGTGCAGAAGCCGATGACGATCTTCAATCCCGACCGCTTCCGCGTCGTGCGCGGCACGCGCGAGGCCCTGACGCTGCGCTCGCGCGCGTCGGCCGTCCGGTCGGGCGACTATCTCCGTGCCCCGTTCCTCGCGCCCGCCGAGGGCGTGGCCGGGTCGGGCAAGCTCGACGCGACCACGTCGGCCGACGGCGTGGGCCTGACGCTGACCAAGCGCCCCGTGCAGCTCTATGAGCGCGTCTACGTGCAGCTCCCCTCCGGGGCGGCCGGCACGGTGGACGAGCGGCTGATGCTCTTCCGCTACGGCCCCGATGTGGTGGGCGAAGGCAAGATCGTGATCCCGACGGGCGTGGTGCGGGTGAGTGCCGCGGCGCAGAACGGCCGTGCCGAGGCGATCCTGCTGACGAAGTTCGAGGACGTCTACGCGGGCCAGGAGGTCATGGCGCTCGATACGCTGACCCTCCGCCCCGGCGTCTTCCCGAGCCGCGTCGAGTTCGGGACGCGGACCACGCTGCTCTGGATGTACGACGAGCCCGTCCTCCCGGGCATCGGCCATCACCTGATCTTCGGGGCCGGCTCGGGCGATGGCCTGATGCCCGGCGACCAGATCACGCTGCAGCGCGACATGGGCGTGGACACGCGCGGTGTGCCGCTGCCCCCCGAGGACATCGCGGTCGTGCAGGTCACGCGCGTGACGCCGCAGGGCACGAGCGCGGTGATCCTGGCCGAGACCGACGGCGGCATGAAGATCGGCATGGCCGCGCGCGTCACCGCGAAGATGCCCTGAGAAGCCCTGAGAAGCCCCGAGAAGCCCTGACGGGCAGTGACGGGTAGGAAGCGCGCCGTTCTCCACCTAACTTGAGGGATGACCACACTGAAGGCCCTCGTCACCGGTGGAGCAGGGTTCATCGGATCGCACGTCACGGACGCCCTCCTCGCGGAGGGCTACGCGGTCACGGTGCTCGACAACCTGTCGAGCGGGAAGCGGGCGCAGGTGCCCGCCGCCGCCGCGTTCGTGCACGCCGACATCCGCTCCCCAGAAGCCGCCGCGACCATTCGCGACGGGCAGTTCGACCTCGTCTGCCACCTCGCGGCGCAGATCGACGTGCGGAAGAGCGTCACCGACCCCGCCTTCGACGTGGACGTCAACATCGGCGGCTCCGTCAACCTGATGTCCGCCGTGCACGCCACCGGCCGGAGGACGCGGATGATCTTCGCGTCCACCGGCGGCGCGGTCTACGGTGACTTCGTGCAGCCGCCGAATCTCGAGACCTATGCCAAGGATCCCGAGTCCCCCTACGGCATCGCGAAGTTCTCGGTCGAGCTCTACCTCGCCTACTATGCGCGCGTGCACGGGCTCGACTACGTGGCGCTGCGCTTCGCGAACGTCTACGGCCCGCGGCAGGACCCGCATGGCGAGGCCGGCGTGGTCGCGATCTTCTGCCAGCGCATCATCGACGGCACGCCGCTGACCGTCTTCGGCGACGGTGGCCAGACGCGCGACTACGTCTTCGTCGGCGACGTCGCGCGGGCGCACGTGAAGGCGGCCGGGATCGCGACCATCCCCGCGGGGCAGGTGGACGACCGCGCCTTCAACCTCGGCACGCAGCGCGAGACCTCGGTGATCGAGCTCGCCGCGTCGTTGTTCCGGGGCGCGAAGCAGGAGGTGCCGCTCGTGCACGCCGCCGCGCGCGCGGGGGAACAGCGGCGCTCGGTCGTGAGTATCGAGAAGGCGAGGGGCGGGCTCGGCTGGTCGCCCGAGGTCTCCCTCGACGAAGGGCTTCGCCGCACCTACGACTGGTTCGCCGCGCGCTGACGCGCCCCTGACGCTGGACCGCCCTCCGCTGCCGCGCCCCTGATGCTCCCGCAACTGCTCCCGCAACTGCTGCTGCAAGCCAACGCCGCCGTCCCCACGACGCCGCTCGAACTGATCACGAGCGCTTCGACCGTCACGAAGGTCGTGCTCGTCGTGCTGGTGGTCCTCTCGCTCACCTCGTGGGCGGTGATGCTCTCGAAGTGGGTGACCTTCCGCCGCGCGGAGCGTGCCGCGAAGGACTTCGTGAAGGAGTTCCACCGCAGCACGCGGCTCGACGCCGCGGCGTCGCTCGCCAAGCGGCTCAAGCCGAGCGCCCACACGCGGGTGCTCCAGCGGGCGCTGCAGTTCCTGACCGAGACGCGCACGGTGGGGGAGGCCGGTGCCCCGGCCACCCTCTCGGCGGCCCAGGTCCAGGCGCTCCGGCTCGTGCTCGACAGCGAGACGAACACCGAGCGCGACGCGTTGGGCACCTACATCCCCTTCCTCGCGGTCGTCGGCTCCGTCTCCCCGCTGCTGGGCCTGCTCGGCACGGTACTGGGGATCATCACGGCGTTCCTCGGCGTGGCCCGCGGCGGCTCGGGGAACCTCGCCGCGATCGCCCCCGGCGTGGCCGAGGCGCTGACCGCGACGGCGATGGCGCTCGCGGTCGCGATCCCGGCCTACTTCGGCTACAACATCTTCGCCGCGCGGCTGAACCGGTTCGACGGCGAGCTGGAGGGCTTCGGCTCCGAGATCATCGCGCTGATGGCGCGCGAGGGGCGGCTCTAGCATGCGCCGCCGCGGCCGGGGGGAACGGACCCCGCTGAACGCGGAGATCAACGTCGTGTCGCTGATCGACGTGATGATGCTCCTGATGATCATCTTCATGATCACCGCGCCGATGATGCAGGGCGGGGTGGACGTGTCGCTGCCGAAGGCCGAGGCGCGGCCGCTCGATGCCAAGAGCCCGCTCGTCATCTCGATCACGCGCGACGGCCGGATCTTCGCCGACGACGTGCAGCTCTCGATCAGCGAGTTCCGGCAGTCCTTCAAGACGCTGGCCGACCAGTCGGGCACCGAGGGCGTCTCGCTGCGCGCCGACCAGCGCGCGGACTACGGGCTCGTCGTGCGCGTGCTCTCGATCATGCGCACGGCCGGCGTCACCAACGTCGGCCTCATCACCGAGCCCGAGGACGTGGACCGGTGAGCCTCGGCGCCCCTGCCGTGCGCCGCTCGGCGGGACTCGCCGGACCCCTGGCCCTCTCGGTGCTGCTGCACGTCGCGGCGGTCGCACCCTTCGTGATCTGGAAGGCGGCCGGCCGCCCGGCGATGCCGCCGATGTACCGCGTGGAGCTCGTGGCCGCGCCGGCCGGCCCGCGCGCACTGGGCGTGGTGCGCGAGACGCCGCCGGCCGAGCCGCCCAAGCCCGAGACGAAGGCGCCGCAGAAGGCCGCGACCAACGAGGCCACGAAGGTCGCGAAGATCCTCCCGCCGACGCGCACGAAGGTCGCGCCGCGCGCGACGGAGAACGTGGCGAAGACCCCCGAGAAGGTGGACGTGTCGAAGGCCCCGACCGCGGGCGGCGGCGAGGTCGGCGGCACCGGCGCCGACGTCGCGACGGTGCGCACGGAGGGGATCGAATTCCCGTTCCCGGGGTACCTGCGCAACATCGTCCGCCAGGTCGCACTGAATTTCCGTCCACGGAATCCGGGAACGCTCACTGCCGAGGCCTTCTTCTTCATCAGGCGCGATGGAACGATCGCCGGATTCCGGTTCGTGAAGAACAGCGGAAGCTTCGCG
Source organism: Gemmatimonadaceae bacterium (assembly GCA_031396725.1). GTDB lineage: Bacteria > Gemmatimonadota > Gemmatimonadetes > Gemmatimonadales > Gemmatimonadaceae > Pseudogemmatithrix. Next base: position 4,217 of record JANNLH010000031.1, read on the forward strand.
TTCGACCTCGAGGCGCAGGCGGCGGTGGAAGCCGCGGCCCGCGCCTTCGGCCCCCTCCCCACCGGTTTCAGCGACGACATCCTGCCGGTGTTCTTCCGTTTCGACCCCGCCCAACTGCGATGACCTTCCGTTCCACGCTGCACTGCGTCGCGTTCGGCGCGATCACGATCGCCCTCCCGCTCGCCTCGCCTCGCGTCGCCGCTGCGCAGGACACGACACAGGTGCAGGGCGTGCGCATCGGGCTCACCTACGCCGCCGGGACGCGGCCGGGGCTCTACGTGCTGCCGATGCGGGGCGCGCGGGCCGACTCGATCCGCGCGATCGTCACGCGCGACCTCGACTTCGGCGACCGCATCAGCGTGATCGCGCCGGACTCCGGCGCGCCGGTGATGGGGAAGCTCAACTACCCGCTCTATGCGCGCCTCGGCGCGGCGGCGGTGCTCCAGCTGACGCTGAGCGCCGGCGGCGGGCTGCACGTCGAGCTCCACGAGGTGGGCGCGGCCCGCGTGATGAACACGAAGGACTTTCCACTGCCGTCGCCCGAACTCGGGCCGGCGTGGCGGCTGGCGCTGCACGCGGCGTCGGACGAGATCGAGCGCTGGGTGACGGGCGAGCAGGGGATCGCCGCGACGCGGGTGATGTTCACGCGCGACGGCACGCTCTGGGTCGTGGACTCGGACGGCGAGAATGCGCGCGAGGTGGCGGGGGTGGGCTCCGGACTCGGGGCCGCGTGGCACCCGAACGGCACGACTATCGCATACACCGAGATGTTGGATGATGGCACGCATGTCATCGTGCGCGATCTTCGCGCCGGGACCGCGCGCCGCGTCTCGTTCGGCGGTGGGTCGTCCCTGAGCCCGGCGTTCTCCCCGGATGGCCGGACGCTGGTGTTCTCGTCCGGTGTCGATGGCACCGACCTGCTCGCGCTCCCGCTGTCGGGAGGCGAAGGGCCGGTGCGCGTGACGATCGGCCGCGGCTCGACGAACTCGCAGCCGAGCTTCTCGCCGGACGGTCGTCGCCTCGCGTTCACGTCTAGTCGATTGGGGCGCCCGGAGGTATATATTACCGACAGCGACGGAGCGAATGCCGAGCTGCTCACGACGACGGGATTCGGCGACCAGTTGTACCGCGCCGACCCCTCGTGGTCACCGGATGGCCGCTTCGTCGCGTTCTCGACGCAGATCGCGGGCCGGTTCCAGATCGCGACGATCGGCCTGCGGGATCGCGGCGTGAAGCAGCACACGATCGACGGGATCAACGAGGATCCGTCGTGGGCGCCGGATGGTCGGCACCTCGTCTTCACCTCGAATCGCGCCGGATCGCGGCAGTTGTGGGTGCTGGATACCGAATCGGGCCGCGTGCGGCAGTTGACGCGCGGGAGCCCGTCCCGGATGTCGGCGTGGTCGCCACGACTCGCCGACGCCAAGTAGCCGAACGACCCTCATTTCCCAACCGCACGAACCCCTACCAAGAGGACCGTATGAACGCTCGCCTCATCGCGCCGCTGGCGCTCGTCCTGCTCGCGGCCGCCGCGTGCCGCAGCCAGCCCGAGCCCGCCCCGGCCCCGATGCCCACGATCAACCAGGACTCGATCGACGCCGCGAACCGCGCCCGCGCCGAAGCCGAGGCCGCCGCGGCCCGCCGCCGCGCCGAGGAAGAGGCCGCGGCCCGCGCCCGTGCCGAGGCTGAGGCCCGTGCCCGCGCCGAGGCCGAGGCCCGTGCCCGCGCCGCCGTCGAAGCCGCCCGTCGCGCCTTCTCGACCGCGATCTACTTCGACTACGACAAGTCCGACCTGAAGCCGGAAGCCCGCTCGCTGCTCGACGCGAAGCTCCCGCTCCTCCGCGCCAACGCGAACGTCCGCATCCGCATCGCCGGCCACACCGACGACCGCGGCTCGGATGAGTACAACATCGCGCTCGGCCAGCGCCGCGCCGCCTCGGCCAAGGCCTACCTCGTGAGCCAGGGCATCGCCGCCGATCGCATCGACGTGGTCAGCATGGGCGAGGAGCGCCCGGCCGCGACGGGCACCGGCGAGTCGATGTGGGCGCAGAACCGCCGCGACGAGTTCGAGATCATCGTGGGCGGAGAGAGCCTCCGCGTCCCGTGATCGGACGCCGTCACCTTCGTGCGCTGCTCGCGCCGGTCGTCGTCCTGACGACCGGCGCGTGCTTCGCCACGCGTGCCGATGTGCGCGTGCTGCAGGACGACCTGCGCGTCGTGCGGGCCGAGATGCTCGCGTCCGACTCGGCGACGCAGCGCAAGATGGATGTGGAGCTCGCCCGCGTGGCGGCCCTCCTCGCCGAGGTCTCCGACACCGTGCGTGCCGCCAACGCGGTCACCAACCGGATGAGCGGTGACGTGCGCGACGACCTGCGCTCGATCCGCCAGCAGCTGATCGCCATCCAGGAGCTGACCGGCCAGAGCCAGCGCCGTATCCAGGAGTTGCGGGCCGAGATGGAGACCCGCGCGACCGAGGCCGCCCCGGCGGTCGTTCCGCCCGGCGACTCGACCGCACGTCCGGGAGCGGCCGCGCCCGCGGCACCGGCCGCACCCGGGCCGTCGCAGCTCTATCAGATCGGGCAGGACCAGTTCCGGCGCGGCTCCAACGCGGCGGCGCGCGGCGCCTTCCTCGAGCTCCTGAACAAGCACCCCACGTCGGACCTCGCGGCCGACGCCCTGTACATGGTCGCGGAGACCTGGGCGGCCGACGGGCAGGGCGCCTCGGCCGACTCGGTCTACGGTCAGGTGGTCCAGCGCTTCCCGCGCTCGGAGAGGGCCCCGACGGCGCTCTACAAGCGCGCCCGTGCGCTCTCGGCGGTGGGACAGACGCAGCAGGCGCGCGTGCTCTACCAGCAGATCGTGGACCGGTACCCCCGGTCGGATGCCGCGCTGCTGGCGCAGGACTTCCTGCGCAGCCGCCCCTGAGCGACGGCGACGCACCCCCGCCCACTGCGCCCCCGGGCGTGACGACAGGCGCATGACGACCGGCCCCTCGGGCGAGATGCCCTTCCTCGATCACCTGGAGGAGCTGCGCTACCGGCTCCTCTGGAGCGTCGGGGCGCTCTTCGTCTGCATGATGATCGCGTTCACGCTCGTGATGCGGTACGACGTGATCGGGTTCCTCTCGGCGCCGATCCAGCCCTTCCTGCCGTCCGGGAAGCTGATCGTGACGCACCCGGCCGACTCCTTCTCGATCTCGCTGAAGATCGCGTTCGGCGTCGGGATCGTGGCGTCGATGCCGGTGATCCTCTACCAGCTCTGGGCGTTCCTCGCGCCGGCGCTGCACGCGCACGAGAAGCGGGTGATGCTCCCGGTGATCTTCGGGGCGACCGCTTTGTTCGGGGTCGGGGTATATCTGGCCATCCTATGGGTCCTCCCGGCCTCCTTCGACGTCCTGTTCGGCATCCAGTCCGCGGCGCTGGAGCCGATGATCTCGGCCAAGGAGTACTTCGCGTTCGCGATCGCGATGTGCCTCGCCTGCGGGGCGGCCTTCCAACTGCCGATCGTGGTCGGCGCGCTGACGGCCCTCGGGGTCGTGACCCCGGCGCTGCTCTCGCGCTTCCGCAAGCATGCGATGGTGGGGAGCCTGGTCGGCGCGGCGATCATCACGCCGGGCGACCTGATCCTGATGACCCTGATGCTCGGCGTGCCGCTCTACGGGCTCTACGAGGTGAGCCTCGTGCTGAGCTGGTTCATCCATCGCGCGAAGGTGAAGCGCGAGCGCGCGGCGGCCAGCGAGTCCATCGGCGGGGCCTCGGCGTGAGGCGGGCGGCGCTGATCGCCGCCCTGCTCCTGCCGGCGCCGCTCCTGGCGCAGCAGCCGGTGCCGAAGGCCCCCGCGGACACGACGCGCCGCTCCGCCGCGGACAGCCTGCCCCGCAGGCCGCTCATCCAGTGGACCCCCGACGACTCCGTGGTCATCTCGCTGCTGCGGCGCCCGGGGTACTCGGTGGTCCGCTTCGAGGCGGACCGGATCGCGTTCGACAACCGCACGCGTGAGATGCGCCTCACCGGCACCGACAGCATCCGCGCCGGCGTCCAGCGCGACTCGACCCTGCTCGTCGCCCGCACGATCGCCTACAACGACAGCACCAAGCTGGTCGCGGCGCGCGGCGACACGATCACGATGCGCGACCCCGAGCAGCGGGAGGACGTCGTCGGCCTCGGGGAGATGACCTACGACCTGGAGCGCAAGGAGGGGAAGACGCGCGACTTCCGGACCGTCGCGACCTCCGGCGAGGACTGGGCCATCGAGGCGCACCGGGCGGCGTTCTCCTCCGACTCGACCGGCGGCCACACGATGTACGGGCGTGACGGCACGATCACCTCGTGCCTCGACCCGACGCCGCACTACCACTTCATGGCGAGGGAGCTGAAGCGGATCAGCCAGAACGTCATCGTGGCGCGCCCGGCCATCCTGTACATCCAGGGCGTGCCGGTGATGTGGCTGCCGTTCATCTTCCAGGACATCCGGACCGGCCGCCGCTCCGGGATCCTGACGCCGCGCATCGGATTCTCCGAGCTCGTGCGCAACAGCCCGACGTATCGGCGCACCGCGGAGAATCTCGGCTACTACTTCGCGCTCACCGACTACATCGACGCCCAGGTGTCGATGGACTGGCGATCGAGCGCGCGCGCCACCGAGCAGGATCCCGGCTGGACGCGGCTCAACGCCGAGATGCGCTACCGCTGGCTCAACCGCTTCCTCGGGGGCTCGCTCGCGGTCTCACGCAACACTCTCAGCAGCGGGAACAAGAACCTCGCGGTCAGCTGGTCGCACAACCAGGAGTTCTCGTCGCGGATGCGGTTCACGACGAACATGAACTACGTCTCGAGCACGCAGGTGCAGCGCCAGACGTCGATCAACCCGCTGGCGGCGGTCGCGACGATCGCGTCGCAGGCGAACCTGGTGCGGCTGCAGGGCCCCTTCACGCTGAACGTCGGCGGCACGCGGCGACAGTATCCCGGGCGCGACCAGGTGGACCAGACCTTCCCGTCGGTCAACGTCGCCTCCAAGCCGCTGACCCTCGGCGAGTGGTTCGTGATCAACCCGAGTCTCGCCTTCACGACCTCGCAGAGCCTCAACCTCGACGGCCAGGGCGACTTCGCGTTCCGCTACTTCGACAACGGCGGCGGCCTCGACTCGGCGCGCACCAAGCGCGACACGCGGCAGATGAGCCTGACCCTCGGCACGCCCTTCAAGGTCTTCGACTTCCAGGTGCAGACGGGCTTCCGCTTCACCGAGGAGGAGAACGACTTCCCCGAGGTGCGGCAGGTCAGGGATCCGGCCGACAGCTCGCGGCGCATCCTCCGCGTCTACCAGAAGACCTTCCGCTCGATGGCGGACTTCGACGTCTCGATCGGGCTGCCGCAGTTCCTGCAGGGGACCTTCAATTTCGTCCCGGGCATCTCGGCCTCGAACGTCGATCCGCGCGGCTTCCTGGTGCGCACCGAGCGCACCGGTGGGGCGTGGGTGTCGCAGAGCAAGCGCCTCTCGTACGGCGCCGGGATCTCGCCGACGGTGTACCGGCTCTTCCCGGGCTTCGGCCGCATCGAGGCGCTGCGCCACGGGATCTCGCCGAACATCAACTGGAGCTATTCGCCCGCGGCGACGATCCCGCAGGAGTTCCTCGACGCCTTCGGCACCGAGTCGCAGGGCTACCTCGGCACGCTCGCGCAGAACCGCATCACGGTCGGGCTGGCGACGAACATCGAGGCGCGGCTGCGCAATCCGTCGGACTCCAGCGACGCGCCCGGCGAGAAGATCCGGCTCGTCTCGCTGCAGTTCACGCCGATCATCTACGACTTCGAGCGCAAGCGCGCGACCGGCCGGTCGGGCATCGCGACCGACCGCTTCGGCTACACCTTCCGCTCCGACCTGCTCCCCGGGTTCGACGTCGGCGTGGACTACTCGCTCTTCCAGGGCAGCGTGCTCAGCGACACGGCCGAGTTCAAGCCGTATCGCGAGGCGATCCGCGCGAGCTTCCAGATCGACAACAACTCGGCGATCATCCGCGCCATCGGCCGGCTCTTCGGCGCGAGCGGCCAGCGTCCGACCGGACGCGGCGGCCCGATCCCCGCCGACGTGATGGGCGGCGGGCTCGTCTCCTCGGCCGACGAGAACTCCGGGCTCGGCGCGACCACCGGCACGCGCACGCGCGGCGGGCTGCAGGAGATCCCGACGGGGCAGGGGTTCCAGGCCGCCTTCACCGTCAGCTCGCAGCGCCAGCGTCCGCCGAGCGGCGACGCGCGGGTGATCGAGTTCGACCCCGCGATCCAGTGCGCGCAGTTCATCGGCCTGCCGCAGTACGAGGTGTGCATCCGGAACGCGCAACTCAACCCGAACACCGACAACCTCCCCAACACGACCACGGAAGGCGGCACCTTCTACCGGACGCCGCCGACGACCTCGGTCGGCATCCGGACGAGCTTCAACCTGACCCCGAAGTGGGCGGCCGGCTGGAGCACGACGTACGACGTGGAGCGCAGCGAGTTCGCGAGCCAGATGGTGACGCTGCAGCGCGACCTGCACGACTGGCGTGCGATCTTCGGGTTCACGCAGTCGCCGAACGGGAACTTCGCCTTCACATTCTTCATCTCGCTGAAGGCCCAGCCCGAGATCAAGCTGGACTACGACCGCCAGACCTACCGCCAGCCCATCTCGTCCGGCGTGCCCTGACCCCCGTGACGCCCGTGACCACCGCGCCGCTCCAGATCGACGGTTCCTCCCTCACGATCGCCGACCTGACCGCCGTCGCAGAAGGGCATCGCACCGTGCAGCTCGCCCCCGCCGCGCGCGAGCGGATGCGCACCACGCGGGCGATCGTCGAGGGGATCGCCGCGCGCGGCGAGGCGGTCTACGGCGTGACGACCGGCTTCGGCAAGCTCTCCGACTTCGCGATCCCGCCGGACCAGCTCGCGCAGCTGCAGGTGAACCTCGTGCGGAGCCATGCGGCCGGCGTGGGCCCACGGCTCCCGGAGCGCGAGGTGCGCGCGATGATGCTGCTCCGCGCCAATGTGCTCGCCAAGGGATTCAGCGGGGCGCGGCCCGAGCTCCCGGACCTGCTCTGCGGGATGCTCGACGCGGGGCTCCATCCGCCGGTGCCGGAGCAGGGCTCGGTCGGCGCGAGCGGCGACCTCGCGCCGCTGGCGCACCTCGCGCTCGCGCTGATCGGCGAGGGTACGCTGCGACACCTCACCGGCGAAGGGCCGGCCGGCGAGGTGCTCCGTGCCCACGGCCTGGCCCCGGTCACGCTCGGTCCCAAGGAGGGACTGGCGCTGATCAACGGCACGCAGGCGCACACGGCGGTGGCCGCGCTCGCGCTCACCGAGGCCTGGCGCTGCTGGGATGCGGCGCACGCGGCCGGTGCGACCACGCTCGAGGCGCTGCTCGGCACCCCGACGGCATTCGACCCGCGCATCCACGCGGCGCGAGGGCAGCGGGGGCAGATGGAGTCGGCGGCGCGGCTGATGGCGCTCCTCGCGGGGAGCGAGATCCGGGAATCGCACCGGGCGAACGACCCGCGTGTGCAGGATGCCTACGCGTTGCGCTGCATGCCGCAGGTGCACGGCCCGGTCCTGGAGGCCTTGCGCTTCGCGGAAGGGCTGATCGCGACCGAGCTGAACGCGGCGACCGACAACCCGCTGGTGTTCGACGACGGCACGATGCTCTCTGGGGGCAACTTCCACGGGCAGGCGGTCGCGCTCGCGCTCGACGTGCTCGCGATCGTGATGACCAACCTCGCGACGATGAGCGAGCGACGCATCGACCGGCTCGTGCACCCCGACCTGAACCAGGGCCTGCCGCCCTTCCTGACGGCGACGGCGGGGGTGAGCTCGGGGTTCATGATGGCGCAGGTCACCGCGGCGGCGATCACGAGCGAGTGCAAGGTGCTCGCGCACCCGGCGAGCGTGGACACGATCCCGACCGACGGGAGCAAGGAGGATGTGGTCCCGATGGCGATGGGGGCGGCGATCAAGCTGCGCCGCGTGCTCCACAACGTGCGGCACGTGCTGGCGATCGAACTGATGTGTGGCGCGCAGGGCCTCGAATCGAGGCGCCCCTTGCGCGCCGGCGCCGGCGTGGAGCGCACCTACGACGCCGTGCGCGCGCTGGTCCCGGCGTTGACGGTGGATCGCGTGCTCGGCCCCGACATCGAACGGCTGGCTGCCGCGGTCCGGGAGGGTGCGTTCGGGGGGTGATCGGAACTGCCATTCACCACAGAGAGCACAGAGGGCACAGAGGACGGCAACGACCGGAACAACAACGACAACGGCATTGAAGGGGGTGCGGCGGAAGGATCTCTCCGTCACACCCCCTTCAAGGCCGTTGTCGTGGCCGTCCTCTGTGCTCTCTGTGTCCTCTGTGGTGAATAGCCGTTCACCTCTGCCGCACGAACTCGAAGGCCCCGGCATCGAACAACCGGATCGACGCCACCGCACCCGTCCCATCGACCCGGAAGGTGAAGTAGTTCCAGCCGCTCCGTCCGTCGCCGAGCTTCGAGCGGAAGGTGTCGAAGTGCCAGTGCTCGAGTGTGCCGGAGTTGTCGGCGAGCGGGCCGAGCTTCACGGCGAGCGCTCCGCCATCGAGCACCACCTGCACGTCGCCGTAGACCGGATGCTGGTAGGTGCCGGCGTACTCCGGGAGTGCGCGTGAGGGCTTCGTGTCCGGCACGCGTCGCGCCTCCTGCGCCGCGGCGGCGGTCTTCCCGGCCGTCGCGCGGTCGCCGTAGAGCTTGAGGAGTTCCGCGCTCCAGTCGCGCGCCGGCGCGCCGGTATACGCATCGAAGACCCGCCACATCAGGGCGTGCCGGAACTCCGCGTGGTCGAGGTTGCCGAACACGTAGACGCCGATCCGCTCATCCGGCATCAAGCCGATGATCGCGGTGCGGCCGTCGATCGACCCGGTGTGCATCGCGACGTAGTGCCCGCGGTAGTCCTGCTGGAACCAGCCGAGCGCGTAGGTGGTCCAGTGCGGGCGCGTGAGGGCGGCGGTGGGATAGAACTCGCCCGGCGGCACGAAGGCCTGCGGCTTGAACAGCTCGCGCCACTGCGCCGCCGAGACGAGCCGCCGGCCGCCGACCCGTCCGGAGTCGAGGAGGAAGCGCAGCCATCGTGCCGCGTCCTCCGCCGTGGACCAGGCCGAGCCCGCGGCGGGCACGGGATCGACCGGCAGCTCGGCGATGCGCCGCACGACGCCGTCGATCTCGTAGTGCGCCGCCGAGACGTTCGGGTCGCGCATCGCCACCGTCGCGGCGAGCGTCGGCTGCGACCGGGTCATCCCGAGCGGGTCCATGATCCGCGTCTTCACGAAGCGCTCCCATGGCATCCCGCTCAGCTCGCCGATGAGCTCACCCGCCACCTGGTACATCACGTTCTGGTAGACGAATCCGCCGCGCAGAGGGTAGGCGAGGTCAAGCCCGCGCACGCGCTCCGCGATCTGGCGCGACGCGAGGTCGCCGCGCACCCAGAGCAGGTCGGCGTTGCCGAGTCCGCTGTTGTGCAGGAGCAGGTCGCGGACGCGCAGGTCGCGCGTCACGTACGGATCCTTGAGCGCGAACCAGGGGAGGTGCTTGGTGACGGGGTCGTCCCACGCGACCTTGCCCGAGTCCACGAGCATCGCGACCGCGAGCGCGGTCATCGCCTTGGTGGTGGACATCATCCCGAACATCGTGCGCGCGTCCACCCGCTCGGCGCCGCCGGTGACACGGACACCGAACCCCTTGGCGTAGACCACCGAGTCACGCACCACCACCGCCACCGAGAGCCCGGGGATCCTCCACTCCTGCAACCCCTTGGCGATGTAGGCGTCGAGCTCCGCTGCGATGTCGCGACGCTGCGCTCCGGCGACGAGAGGCACGAGGAGCGAGGAGCAGGCGAGGGCGAGGCGGACGCGGCGCATGCGGGACTCCGAAGGGTGGGGGCGCGTTCGGGGACGGTCGTCGCCTGAAGATACGCATAGATTTCGCTCCGGACCCTCCCAGCACTCCATGGCGACCACGACGATGACCGAACCCCGCGTGATCCGCGCCCCCCGCGGCAGCGCGATCAGCTGCAAGGGATGGCAGCAGGAAGCCGCCCTCCGCATGCTCATGAACAACCTCGATCCCGACGTGGCGGAACGGCCCGCCGACCTCGTCGTGTATGGCGGGACGGGCAAGGCCGCACGCAACTGGGAGGCGTTCGACGCGATCGTGCGCGCCCTGCGTGCGCTCGAGGACGACGAGACGCTGCTCGTGCAGAGCGGGAAGCCGGTGGCCGTCTTCCGGACGCACCGGCACTCGCCGCGCGTGCTGATCGCGAACTCCAACCTCGTCGGGCGCTTCGCGACGTGGGAGCACTTCCGCGAGCTGGAGCGGAAGGGCCTGATGATGTACGGGCAGATGACGGCCGGTTCGTGGATCTACATCGGGTCGCAGGGGATCGTGCAGGGCACCTACGAGACCTTCGGCGCGGTGGCACGGCAGCACTTCGGCGGCACGCTCGCCGGGCGCTTCGTGCTCACCGCGGGACTCGGCGGGATGGGCGGCGCGCAGCCCCTCGCCGCGACGATGAACGAGGCGGCCTTCCTCGGCGTCGATGTGGATCCGACGCGGATCGAGAAGCGCCTGCAGACCGGCTACTGCGACCGCATGACGACCGACCTCGACGAGGCGCTCGGGTGGATCCGCGAGGCCCAGCAGGCGAGGAAGGGCCTGTCGGTCGGACTCGTGGGGAACGCCGCCGAGGTGCTGCCGCGGATGGTGGAGCGCGGGATCATCCCCGACGTCGTGACCGACCAGACCTCGGCGCACGACATGCTGAACGGCTACGTGCCGGCGGGGATGTCGCTCGCCGCGGCCGCGGCGCTCCGGACGGACGATCCGGCGCTCTATGTGCAGCGGTCCACGGCGAGCGCGGTCGCGCACGTGCGCGCGATGCGCGCGATGCAGGACCGGGGCGCGATCGCGTTCGACTACGGGAACAACATCCGCACCGTGGCGCTCGACGCCGGAGTGGTGGATGCGTTCAGGATCCCCGGCTTCGTACCCGAGTACGTGCGCCCCCTGTTCTGCGAGGGGAAGGGTCCGTTCCGGTGGGCGGCGCTCTCGGGCGATCCGGCCGACATCGCGCGCACCGACCGGCTCGTGCTCGAGATGTTCCCTGAGGATGAACACCTGCGGCGTTGGATCACGCTCGCCCAGGAGCGGATCCGGTTCCAGGGCCTGCCGGCGCGCATCTGCTGGCTCGGGCAGGGCGACCGCGCACGCTTCGGCGTCGCGCTGAACGACCTCGTCGCCAACGGGGAGCTCAAGGCGCCGATCGTGATCGGTCGCGATCATCTCGACACGGGAAGCGTCGCCTCGCCATTCCGCGAGACGGAGGGGATGAAGGACGGCACCGATGCGGTGGCGGACTGGGCGATCCTGAACGCGCTGCTGAACGTCGCCAGCGGGGCGAGCTGGGTCAGCTTCCACCACGGCGGCGGCGTGGGCATCGGCAACTCGCTGCACGCGGGGCAGGTGATCGTCGCCGACGGCACGCCGGAGATGCGCGAGCGGCTCGAGCGCGTGCTGACGAACGATCCGGGCATCGGCGTGGCGCGGCATGCGGATGCAGGGTACGAGACGGCACTGGCGACGGCGCGGCGGGAAGGGATCGAACTTCCGATGCAGGATGAACGATGAAGGATGCAGGATGAACGGCGCACGATGCAGTAGCTTCTATCCTCCATCCTTCATCCTTCCTCTTCCATCGTGCTGAGCCGCAAGTTCTCTCCCTGGCACTTGGTGCCCTTCAGCTGGAAGTACGCCCGCATCCGCCTCGCCAAGCGCCCGGTGCTCGTGCACTTCGAGGTCACGATGCGGTGCAACGCGAGTTGCCCGTTCTGCGACTACTGGAAGACCTCGCCGGAGATGAAGGCGAAGGAACTCGCCTCGTTCGTCGATGCCGCCAAGGCCTTCGACCCGATGGTGATCACCTGGACCGGCGGTGAGCCGCTCCTGCGCCGGGACCTCGAGGATCTGGTCGGCGCGGTCGATCGCGCGATCCGCACCAAGTACACCACGCTGATCACGCACGGCGCGATGCTGACCCTCGAGCGCGCGCGCGCCCTCTGGGACGCCGGCATCGGGCAGTTCAACATCTCGCTCGACTATCCCGACGAACGCCACGACCGCGCCCGCGGCATCCCCGGCCTCGCCGCGAAGATCCTCGCCAACGCCGCGGCTATCCGCGCCGCCGGGATGACGGTGCGATTCAACACGGTCATCAAGGACGACAATCTCGACGAGATCCTGCCGCTGGTCCTCGAGGCCGAGAAGATGCGCGTCGGGATGAACCTCAGCGTCTACACCGACGCGAAGAACGGCAACCGTCAGCACCTGCTGCGGCCGGACCAGCTCACGCAGGTGGACGCCCTCGTGCGCGAGCTGCTCGCCTTCAAGCGCCGCCGGCGCGGGATCATCAGCAACTCGGACCACTACCTCGCCAACATCCCGCGTTACCTCCGCGGCGAGATGACCGAGCCCTGCCTCTCGGGGCAGGACACGGTGCACATCGATCCCTACGGGCAGATCCGTCGCTGTCCCGATTTCCCCGCCGACGGGCACTGGTCCACGTACGCGGGCTACAAGCCGATCAAATGCGACCTTTGCTTCTACGCCTGCCGCGGCGAGGCGCAGGCGCCGCTCCGGCCGAACCGGTTCCTCGACCTCGTGGCCTCGGCGTGAGCCACGTGAGCCACGCGAGCGCCGCGAGCACGGCGAACCCGGCGGTGACGCTCTTCGTGAACGCGGCGCAGGTCGTCACCTGCGCGGGTCCGGCGCGCGCGCGGCGCGGCGCCGAGATGGCCGACGCCGGTGTGCGGAGCGGCGTCGCCGTCGCTGCGGACCAGACCTCGGGTCGCATCATCGCCCTGGACGCCGAGCCGTCGCTGCGCGCGGCGCACCCGCGGGCGCGGCTCGTGGACTGCGACGGGGGCGTGCTCACGCCCGGCTTCGTCGATTCGCACACGCACGCGATCTTCGGCCGCGCGCGCTACGAGGAGCAGGAGATGCGCGCCGCCGGCGTCGGCTACCTCGAGATCGCGAAGCGCGGCGGCGGGATCCACGCCTCCGTGCGCGACCTGCGCACGCGCGCCGAGGACGATCTGCTCGCGCTCGCCGCCACGCGCGTCGCGCGGCTCGCCGCGCACGGCACGACGACGCTCGAGGTCAAGTCGGGCTACGGCCTCTCCCTCGAGAGTGAGCTCACGACGCTGCGCGTGGTCGCGCGCCTCGCACACACCGCCGGTGTGCGTCTCGTCCCGACCTTCCTCGGCGCGCACGAGGTGCCGCTCGAGTATCGCGAGGCCCCGCGGACGCGCGAGGCGTACATCGCGCTCGTCACGCAGGAGATGATCCCGGCGGTGGCGCGTGAGGGGCTGGCGCGCTTCTGCGACGTGTTCTGCGAGCCCGGCGTCTACACCGCTGACGAGACGCGCCGGATCCTCGGGGCGGCGCGCACGCATGGACTCGGTCTCAAGCTGCACGCCGACGAGCTCGAGAATGGCGCCGGGGCCGAGCTCGCCGCGGAACTCGGCGCCACGTCGGCGGACCATCTCGCGGCCATCTCGGAGCAGGGGATCGCCGCCCTCGCCCACGGCGGCACGGTCGCCACGCTGCTGCCCGGCACGATGCTCTTCCTCGGGCGCGCGAAGCAGGCGCCGGCGCGCGCCCTGATCGCCGGCGGCGTGCCGGTCGCGCTCGCGTCGGACTTCAATCCCGGGACGAGCCCGACGGTCAACTTCCCGCTGATCCTCACGCTCGGCGTGAGCCAGCTGCGGCTGAGCGTGGCCGAGGCCTTCATCGCGGCGACCGTCAACGGCGCGGCCGCGCTCGGCCTCGCCGGGGAGATCGGGCAGCTCGCGCCGGGCTTCGCGGCGGACCTCGCGCTCTTCGACGTGCAGGACCATCGCGAGATCCCGTACTGGTACGGCGACCAGCGGTGCCGGGCGACCTGGGTCGGCGGGCGCGCCGTGCACGGGTCCTGACCGTCCCCGACCCCCGATTCAAACGCTTGTCACGCCTAGGGTTCGGCGGATAGCTTTCCGGGATGGCCGATATCCTCAAGCTGAAGAAGAAGGCGGCCGACTTCGAGGCCAAGAAGCAGATGGACAAGGCACTCGCGACGTATCGCGAGATGATCGAAGTCTACGAGAGCGGGGAAGAGGATCCGATCGACATCCCGCTCTACAACCGCGTCGGGGACCTGCTCCAGAAGGCGGGCAACCTTCCGGAAGCGGTCGCGGTCTGGGAGCGCGCGGTGGACCACTACGCCGACGGCGGGTTCTACAACCCGGCGATCGCGCTCTGCAACAAGATCCTCCGGCAGTCCCCCGGACGCGCCGTCGTCTACTACAAGCTCGGGAAGATCAGCGCCGAGAAGGGCTTCAAGACCGACGCGCGCCAGAACTTCCTCGAGTACGCCGGCCGGATGCAGAAGTCGGGGAATCTCGACGAGGCGTTCCGCGCGCTGAAGGAGTTCGCCGATCTCGTCCCCGACCAGGACGACGTGCGCGTGATGCTCGCCGAGCAGCTGCTGAAGGCGGGGCGCAAGGACGACTCGATCGAGCAGCTGCAGGTGCTCCACGCGCTGCTCTCGAGCGATGGGCGCGAGGAGGATGCGGCCGAGATCGCGGAGCGGATCAAGGCCATCGATCCGTCGATCGAGCCGCGCGCCGGTGAGGGCGGGGGCTCGAGCCGCGGCGGCGACCTGGTCTTCCTCGACCTCGACCCGTCGCCGCGCCGGGGCTCGCGGTCCACCAAGACGCCGGCGGCCGAGGTGCGGCGCGCGACCAAGGCGATCGAGGGGCTCGAGGTGATCGAGTTCGGCGTCGAGGCGCAGAAGGCACCCGCCGCCTCGGTCGCGCCGGCGGTCGCGCCGGCGGCTGCGCCGCCCGCTCCCGTGGCCGCCGCGCCCGCGCCGATCGTTGAACCACCGACGGTCCCCAGTTCCGCCGCGGGCGTCGCGCTCGACGACCTCCTGATCGAGCCGACCAGCATCGCTGGAGATACCTCGCCTCCGGCGCGCGGGACCGTGCTCGGGCTCGAGCCGACCATCATCGATCTCGAGCCCACGGCGGACGCCGCCCTGCCCCCGGTGGCGGACCTTTCGCTGCTCGAGGAGCCTGCGTCGGCTGCGCCCGAGGTGCCCGAGGTGCCCGAGGTACCCCTCGTGCCACCCACGCCGCCGGTCGTCGAAGAGCGCGGCCCCGAGACGATGTTCATCGACATCGAGACCTCGGACTTCGGCAGCTTCGGCGAGGTCGCGCCGTTCGGGGATCCAACGAGTGCCTCGGCGGACTTCGACCTGCTGGAGATCGAGTCGAGCGAGGGCGTCCACTCGCTGCCGATGGCCGAACCCGACATCGAGTCGTCGAGCGAGCCCGCGCTCGGCACCTCGTTCGAGTCGATCGAGTTCGAGCCGGCGAGCCAGCCAGCGAGCCAGCCGGCGAGCCAGCCGGCCGGCGAGCCGGCCAAGCCGACCCCGCCCGACCCGGCGCTCGCGGCGGCGGCGGCGGCGTTCGAGATGCCGGTCGCCGAATCGTCGGACGGCGAGGAGGGTCCTTCGGCGCGCGCCACATCGGCCGTGCTCGCCCACTCGGTCGATTCGCTCCGCGAACGCGTGGACGCGATGCCCGAGGACCCGGGCCTGCGGCGCCAGCTGGCCGAGGCCATGCTGGACGACGGTCAGCGCGATGACGGGATCGCGGAGCTCGAGCTCGCGCTCGCCGGATACGAGAAAGGGGGCGACCTCGACACCGCCGCCTCGATCGCCGAGGAGATCGTCCGGCTCGCGCCGCGCGTGATCCGCTATCACCAGAAGCGCGTCGAATTCGCCTTCCGCGCCAACGACCGGCGGCGACTGGCGGAGGCGTACGTCGAACTCGCCGACGCGCTGATGCACGACGGCCAGGCGCCGAAGGCCCGTGTGGTCTACCAGCGCGTGCTCGACATCGCGCCGGACGACCTGCGCGCGCAGGCCGCGCTCGAGACCATCGCCGACGTGCCGGTGCCGGAGCCCACGCCGGCGCCGCGCCGCTCGCAGTTCGCGGTGAAGCCCGCGGCACCGGCTGCGAAGCCGAAGCCCAAGGCGCCGAAGGATGAGGATGAGTTCGTCTCGCTCGGCGACTGGCTCCGGGACGACGCGCTGCCGAAGAACACGCGCATGGTCGTCGAGGAGAAGGAGCCCACCGGCGACGAGCAGGCCGATTTCAACGACATGCTCCGCAAGTTCAAGCAGGGGATCGCGGACAACGTGGAGGAGGAGGATCACGAGGCGCATTACGACCTCGGGATCGCGTACAAGGAGATGGGACTCCTCGACGAGGCCATCTCGGAGTTCCAGATCGCGCTGCGGGGCACCGCGGAGCGTACCCGGACGTTCGAAGCCCTGGGGCACTGTTTCGTCGAGAAGGGGCAGCTCCCGGTGGCCGCGACGATCCTGCAGCGCGCCCTCGGGGAGCCCGGGGTGGGGGACGAGGCGCTCATCGGTGTGCTCTACCTGCTGGGGGCGATCTCGGAGGAACTCCAGCTGTATCCCGACGCCAGGCGTTATTACCAGCGGGTGTTCGCGGTGGACATCCAGTTCCGGGATGTCGGCGAACGCTTGAATACCGTGGAGCAGAGACTGAAGTGACGCTCGACACGCGGCTGCACGCGCCGGTGGCCCCGGCGCTGCTCGAGATCCAGGCCCCCATCCGTGACCGGCTCGACCGCGTCCCGGAGGAGATCTGGCGCATCGTGCAGGCCGACCTGGCGATCGTCGAGGCGGCCAACGCACACCTGCGCGGCATGCGCGGGAAGCTCTTCCGCCCGACGCTGCTGCTGCTGGCGTCCTCGGTCGAGGGGACCCCGGAGGCGCGCGCGGTGCCGCTCGCCGCGGTCGCCGAGCTCGTGCATCTCACGAGCGTCGTGCACGACGATTCGGTGGACCACTCGGTCCTCCGCCGCGGCCAGCCGACCATCAACGCGCTCTTCAGCCACCAGGTGGCGGTGCTGATGGGCGACTTCCTGTTCTCCAAGGCGATCGCCGAGCTGGTCCGTCTCGGGGACATGGAGCCGCTCCGCGTCTTCACGCAGGCCTCGAACGAGATGACGCTCGGCGAGCTCCGCCAGCTCGCCTCCTTCGACGCCCTGAGCTTCAGCAAGAGCGACTACTACACGCTGATCCGCGCCAAGACCGCCTCGCTCGTGGGCGCCGCCTGCGAGATGGGGGCCCTCGCGGGGGCCCCCCGGTTCCGCACCGAGATGCGCCGGTTCGGCGAGCGGCTCGGGATGGCGTTCCAGGTCGCGGACGACCTGCTCGACTACACCGAGCAGGAGGCCGTGACGGGCAAGCCAAGCGGCAACGACCTCCGCGAGCACAAGGTGACGCTGCCGCTGATCGCCGCGCTCTCACGGATGTCCGTGGCGCAGCGCAAGCAGGTGGACCAGCTCTTCGCGGACCCGACGCCCGGTGACGCGGCGATCGCCGAGGTCGTCGGCATCGTGTCGGAGACGGGGGGGCTCGACTACGCGCGCCGCAAGGGCGAAGAGTTCGCCCAGGAGGCCGAGGCCGCGCTCGCGCCCCTCCCCTCGTCCGACGTCCGGCAGTCCCTCCTCGACGCTCTGGGGTATGTCATGGATCGGCGGTTCTGATGGCGCTCAAGGGTTCGGCCAAGCACCGGCCGGGGTTCCACGCACTCGTGCTCACGGTCGGGTTCGTGGTCGGCGGCTTCCTGCAGCAGTTCGCACGGATGCTGCTGCCGCCGGGCGCCGTGAAGGAGTTCCTGAATCTCGGGGTCGTGACGCCGTCGATCGGCCCCTTGTCCCTGGACCTGGTCATCGTCAAGTTCGCTGTGGGGCCCATCGCGCTCGACGTCTCATTGCTGAGTCTCGTCGGGGTCCTCGCCGCCTATCTCATCGCGCGTTCGCTGTTCTAGGGAGGTACCCATGTTCGGAATCGGACCCACCGAGCTCTTCATCGGGCTCGTGATCGTGCTCCTCCTCTTCGGCGCCAAGCGCATCCCGGAGATCGCGGGCTCGTTCGGCAAGTCGATCAAGGAGTTCAAGAAGGGGATGAACGAGGTGCAGCGCGAGATCGCGTCGCCGTCGGAGCAGGGCAGCCTGCCCCCGGCCCAGCCGGACCGCACCCCGGTGGCGCATGATGATTCGCCGGCGAAGGAGCCGAAACGGCTGATTTGAAAGGAGAAAGTAGGAAGTAGAAAGTAGAAAGTAGTAAGGCGGGGGGCCGAGCACTCAGCTCGGCCCCCCGCATCTTCTTACTTTCTGCTTTCTACTTTCTACTCGACAGCTGTCCGTCGCAGCGCCGCATTGATCTCCCGGCGCCGGTCCACGATCGTCGCGTGGCGGCGGAGGCTCTCGAGGAATCCGCGCACCTTCTGTTCGCGCATCGCCTGGAGGGTCGTGGTCTTCTGGGCCGCCTTCTGCTCGTCGAAGGCCGCGCGTGTGCCCTCGGTGCGCGCGTCCACGCGGAGCACGATCACCGCATCGTCCGTGCGGGCGAGGCCGGCGGTGCCGACCGGGAGGCCGAAGGCGGCGCCGATCGCGGGGTTGTAGACGCCGAGCCCGGGCACGAAGCGGAGCCGGTTGAACGGGCCCGCCGTCGCGATCGTCAGGCCGGCCTTGGTCGCCGCGGCCTCGAGTGAGGTCGCCTTGGCGTCGGCCAGCAGCGCCTCGCCCTGCGCCTGCAGCCCCTCGACGGCCTTCCGCTCCTTCAACGCGTTCATGATGTCCGTCTGCACCACGCTGAAGGGCTGCTCGCCCCCCGGCGTGAGCGAGTCGAGCCGGGCCAGGTAGTAGCCGCTCTCGTCGTCGAGCAGGTCGCTCACGTCGCCGACGGCCACGCCCGAGAACGCCCAGCCGCTCACGCCGGCGACCGCGCGACCGAGATAGGACGCGCTCTGGCCCTCGGCCAGCGGGAGCGAGGTCACGAGCAGGCCGAGCTTCTTCGCGGCGCTGTCGAGCTTGGCCGGGTCGGTCGCGGCGGCGGCGATCTGCGCCAAGCTGTCCGCGCGGAGGTCGGCCGCCCTCGCGGTCGAATCCGCCTGCTTCACGGAGAGGAGCACGTGGCTGAGCGCCAGCGTGTCGCCCTTCCGCTCCGTCGCCTGGATCAGGTGCCAGCCGAAGGGCGTCTTGACCGGCTCGGAGATCTGCCCGGCGCGCAGCGCGAAGGCGGCCGCCTCGAACTCCGCCACGAACCGGCCACGCGGCCCGCGGCCGAGCGATCCGCCCTGCGGACCGCTCACCGTGTCCTCGGACTCGCGCTTGGCGAGGTCCGCGAACGAGGTGCGTCCGCTCGTCACCTCTTCGCGCAGGGCGCGGAGACGCGCGACCGTCGCCGTGGTGTCGGCCGCCGTGGGGACGCGGTTGACGCTCACCAGCGAGATGACGGCGCGCCCAGGAGCCTCCCAGCGGCCCTTGTACGTCTCGTAGTAGCGGCGCGCCTCCGCCTCGCTGACCACCGCGGCCTCGACCTGCGCCGGGGTCGGCTTCAGCGCGACGAACGAGACCCGCGCCGAGTCGCGCTCGTCCCGGAAGTCCTGCCAGAGCTTCTCGTCGCTCACCCAGGCGTCCGCCACCAGCTGCGAGAAGAGCTTCGTGCGCGGCAGTTCCGCCCGGTAGTAGCCTTCCAGCTGGGCGAGCAGGCCCTGCTGGCGCGCCACCGGCGAGGCCAGGAAGCGCTCGTACTTCACGGGGTCGAACCGGCCCTCGGTCTGGAGCTCGGGGGTGTTGTAGAACTGCGGCGGCGGCGAGTAGCGGGCCGCGTCGATGATCTCCTGGTCCGTGACCCGGATCCCCCGCTTCTCGTATTCCTGCTGGAGGAGCAGGTCCGAGACCAACTGGTCGAAGGCCTGCTGTTCCACCTGCCGGCGCCCGTCGAGATCGAGCGAGCGCCCGGACTGCTGTTCCTGCTGTTGGACGAGCGAGCGCGTCAGGTTCTCCCAAGCGACGTAAGGGATCTCGTCGCCATTCACCTTGGCCACGACCGTCGAGGTGGTGACGGGCGACTGGCCGATCAGGCCGGACATGTCGGCCAACAGGAAGCCGCCGACGAAGGCGATGAACAAGAAGAACCAGATATACTTGGCGATGCCCCGCATCGATTGCAGCACAGCGGACCCTGGAGCAGACGGTGGAAGTGCGAAGGACCTCGACGGATCGATAGGACCAGAACCTCGAAAAGTACCCGTCGCCGCGACCTAAAATCAAGCGACACGTAGACTTCCGATTTGACCGACCCTCCGGCGACGTGGTATCTTCGAAGTCTCGGGGGCCATCGCCGGATCGGTCCCCCTCCTCCCGAGCAGAGCCGGATGGCTGAATCCAGTCGCGTCGAAGAACTTCGTAAGCGATACCACGAGAACCCCCGGCGGTTCTTCGCGCCGCTCGCCAACGAGTATCGCAAGACGGGCTTCCTCGACCGCGCGCTCCTGCTCTGCGAGAAGCACCTGGCGGAGCAGCCCGGGAACATGAACGGGCTCATCGTCTACGGGCAGACCCTGTTCGAGTCGGGCCGCCAGGCCGACGCGCGCGCGCCCTTCGAGGCCGCGCTCGAGCTCGATCCGGAGAACCTGATCGCGCTGCGCCACCTGGGCGACGTCGCCCGGCTCGGGGAGGATCACGAATCCGCCCGCAAGTGGTACCAGCGCGTCCTCGAGTTCGATCGCCGCAACGACGAAGTGATGGACCTGCTCGAGCAGGTCGGCGGCACCCCGCGCGAGCCCGTGACCGGTCCCTCGGCGCGGCCCAGCACGATCCGCCTCGCGGCGAACGTCTCGGCCGTCCCGCCCGACGACTCGCACGCGATGGGGGGATTCATCGACCTCGAGGGCCCCTCGGCGCCCAAGATCACGCCCGCCGCGCCGGCCGCGACGACCGCACCCGCGAAGCCGGCGCTGGATGCCGCGTTCCAGGCGGCGAAGACCGTCGAGACGACCCCGCGCTCACTGGCGTCGGCCAAGACCCTCGAGATCCCCCGGACGCCGACGCCCGCCCCGCGGCGGGCCACTCCCGCGCCCGGCAGCACGCCGCCGCCGCGCCGCGCCTCGCTGCTCGACATCAACTTCGATTTCGGCGAGATGGGCTCGGCCGATTCGGCATTGCCCCCGAAGCCGGCCGCACCGCTGATGGACTCCGAAGCGGCCGAGTACGGATTCGCGGCCGCGCTTCCCTCGGGCCCCTCGGCCCGTCCGGCCCCCGCGTCGGCAGAGCCCGTCAAGGCAGAGTCGTTCGGTCTGCCGGAGCTCGAAGCGGAGTTCGAGGCGGAGTTCAAGACCGAGGAGCCGCTCGAACTCTCCTCGCGGCCTTCGACCGATACGCCGCTCTTCGAACTCCCGCCGGAGCCGGTCTCGCTGGGCTCGTCCGCGCCGGGGCTCTACGTCCACCCCGACCCCTCGTCGGTGCGCGACTCGGCGTCGCTGATCGACCTCCCGCCGGAACCGTCGTCGGTCGGCGACGTTGCGCGCATCGCCGGACTCGAGGCGGCCGATTACGAGTCCGACGTCGCCCCGCTCAGCGACCTCGAGCCGATGGACTTCGTCGGCGACGGCGGCACGACCGCGCCGCTGGCCGAGTTCGAGAGCACGGAGTTCGAGGCGCCGGCGGACCGCTCGTCGATCCCGTCGATGCCCGGACTCGAGCTGCCGGAGTTCATGATCGACTTGCCTGAGCCCGCGCCGGAGCCCGCGCCGGCGCCTGCGCCGGAGCCCGTCGCCGCGCCGGCGCAGGCCCCGACCTTCGTGACCGAGACGATGGCGGAGCTCTACCTCGAGCAGGGCTTCCGGGCGCAGGCCGTCGAGGTCTATCGCAAGCTGACCGAGCAGGAGCCCGGCAACGACGCGATCAGGCGCAAGCTCGCCGCCCTCGAGTCGGTCGAGTCGGTCGAGTCCGTCGAGGCGGTCGAGGCGGCGCGGCAGTCGATGGAGTTCGAGACGCCATCGGAGGTGCCGACGGTCCTGCCGGAGCAACCGCCGGCCAACGCGATGCTCTCCGAGATGTCGTTCGATGATCTCGCGCTGCAGACGCCGGTGTCGAACGTGCGGGTGCCGACCCCGGTCGCGGCGATCCCCGTGCCGAGCGGTCCGACGGCGCGCGAGTTCTTCGCCGCGTTCTCACGCCGGGCGGCCCAGCGAACGCCGGTGAGCGCCCCGGTCATCACGCCGTCATACGCGATCCCGGCCGCGCTCTCGCCGCTCGACCAGATCTTCGGCATCGAAGCCACCGAGGAGGACCAGCGCGCCGCGAACCTCCTGGCGTCGATGGGCACGACCTCGGCGCCCACGGGCAGTTCGTCGCTCGACGCGCTCTTCACGATCGGCGGGAGCGCACCGGCGCCCCGCGCGTCGGTGAGCCGCGCGTCGGAGAAGCTCAAGTTCGACCAGTTCTTCTCCGCGTCGTCCTCGCCCGCACAGGAGAGCCGACCGGCCACTCCCGCACCGGCGGCCGAGCCGGTGCGCGACCGACCGCCCGGGGATGACGACCTCGACCAGTTCCAGGGCTGGCTCAAGGGACTGACGCAGTGAGGGTCGCCGTCCTCAACGGACCGAACCTCAACCTGCTGGGTATCCGCGAGCCGGAGATCTACGGGACGACGACGCTCGCCGAGATCGAGGCCCGCCTCGAGGTCGTGGGATCGGAGCTCGGCGTCACGCTGCTCTTCTCGCAGTTCAACGACGAGGGGCGCATGCTCGACGCGATCCACAACTGCCGCGGCGTCGTCGCGGGGGCGCTCGTGAACGCGGCGGCGTGGACGCACACGAGCCTCGCGCTGCGCGATGCCTTCGCGGCCGTCTCGCTGCCCTACGTGGAGGTGCATCTCTCGAACATCTACGCGCGCGAGCCGGAGCGCCGCCATTCGTGGCTGGCGCCGGGCGCGATCGGGATCGTCGCGGGATTCGGTGCCGACGGCTACGAACTGGCGCTGCGCGGGCTCGTGCGCGCGCTGGGCGCGTCCGCCACCGGCGAGGGCTGACCCTCCGCCGGCGACCGGCGCGGGAGGAGTCCGCCTTCGTTGAGCGGCGCACCCCCTTTGCGGCGCGCCTATCTTCCAGTCGTGACGTCCCTCTTCTACGCCGTGCTCGCTGCCGCGGGCAACCTCGTCGGTGCGGCGGCAGTGACCGCGCGCCCCCGCTGGTCCCCGCGCACCCTCGAGCTGCTGCTCGCCTTCTCCGCGGGCTTCATGGTCGTGGTCGCGATCGCGGGACTCGTGCCCGAGGCGATCGCGCACGGAGGTACGGCCGCCGCCGGGACGATCCTGGCCGGATTCCTCCTGGTGCACCTGACGCAGCACGCGCTGGTGGGCCACTTCCACTTCGGCGAGGAGACGCACCACGTCTCACGCGCGGTGAGCATGTCGGCGCTGGCGGGGCTGCTCCTGCATACCTTCGTGGACGGTGTCGCGATCGCCAGCGCCTTCAACGTCAGTGACCGGCTCGGCGGGCTGGTGTTCGGCGCCGTCTTCCTGCACAAGGTGCCGGAGGGACTCGCGATCTCGTCGCTCTGGATCGCCTCGGGCCGGAGCCGCAGCGCCGCATTCGGCGCCGCCGCAGCCCTCGGCGTGGCCACCGTGCTCGGGGTGGTCTTCACCGACCTCGTGGACCCGCTCGCCGACTGGGGACTCGCGCTCGCGGCCGGGGTGACGCTCTACGTGGGCGCATCGAACCTGATCCCCGAGTTCCAGGGAAAGAGCGGCTGGACGCACAACGTCGTGTTCTTCGCGGGGTGCGGCATCGCGCTCGCCCTGCGCGCGCTGCTCGGGCACTAGGGATGGCGAGGAGCAGCCCGCGCGCTGCGGCCGCGCCGGCCCCGGGGCTCTTCGAGCGTCAGCTCTCCGTGCCGCTCGCGTCGCGCCTCCGGCCGCGCTCGTTGGATGAGGTGGCGGGGCAGGCGCACATCCTCGGCCCGGGTCAGCCGCTCCGCGTCGCGATCGAGCAGGGCGACACCGGGTCGATCCTCCTCTGGGGACCGCCGGGCACCGGCAAGACGACCATCGCGCGCCTCGTCGCGCGATACGTGGACGCCGAGTTCGTGCCTTTCAGCGCCGTCACCGACGGCATCCCGCGCATCCGCGAGATCGTGGCCGACGCCGAGAAGCGCCGGACCCTCGGCTCGCGGACGGTCCTCTTCGTGGACGAGATCCACCGCTTCAACCGCGGCCAGCAGGACGCCCTGCTGCCGCACGTGGAGAGCGGTCTGCTCACCCTGATCGGCGCAACGACCGAGAACCCGTCATTCGAATTGAATGGCGCCCTGCTGAGTCGCCTGCGGGTCTTCGTGCTGCAGCCCCTCGGGATCGGGGAGCTCAGCTCGCTGGTGAACCGAGCGCTCGAGGACCCCGAGCGCGGACTGGGGGCAGACGGATTCAGCATCGAGCCCGACGCGCGGCAGCTCCTGGCCGAGCACCCGGTGGGCCGGGTCGAGGTCCAGGTAGTAGAGCGCGTCGGCGTGCCTGTTGGCGGCCCAGTTGCCGTCGGTGCCGAACCAGACCCCGCCCTGCCCGTCGATGACCAGGTTGTCGGGATCGGAGGCGTCGTGCAGCGAG
>JANNLH010000062.1:0-14039 GCA_031396725.1 Gemmatimonadaceae bacterium
CGCGAGAGCGAGATCGCGGTCATCAGGGCGGTGACGAGCGTCAGGATCAGCGCGATCAGCCCGGGCACGAAGAGATTCACGCTCTCGAGCGTCGGATTGTACCGCATCCGCAGCCGCGTCTCGAGCCGCACGCCGCCGCCGGCAGCGGATACGGCGCCGAGCTCGGCCTGCCAGGCCGTGAGCGCGGCGGTGACGTAGTTCTGCATCGTCGTGCCGGTGTTCGGGTCGGCGGCGTCGGCGATCACCAGCACGCGGACGACGTTCCCCGACTCGAGCTGCCCGGCCACACCGGCCTCGAGCACGACCGCCACGTCGGCATCGCCCCGCCGGAACCATGGCTCGATCGCGCCCGGCGTGCGGGTGACCGCGACGATCCGGAAGCGCCCCGAGTGCTCGAGCCGCGTGCGCAACGCCTCCGTCGCGACGTCGCGGACGGGCTCCACCATCACGAGACGCACGTCGCGCACATCGGTGCGGAGCGCGAATCCGAACAGCACCAGCTGCGCCAGCGGCAGCAGCAGGAGGATCGCCAGCGTCTGCCGGTCGCGCAGGATGTGGCGCAGCTCCTTCGTCACGAAGGCGTGCAGTGCCGCGGCGGCACCCGTACGGCGTCGCGGCATCAGGCCCCCGCCGCCGCGCCCGCGCCGCGCACGAGCCGTACGAAGACGTCGTCGAGCGTCGTCGCGCCGAACTCGGCCTTCAGCGCGTCCGGCGTCCCGATCGCGCCGATCCGGCCGTCCACCATGATCGAGATGCGGTCGCAGTACTCCGCCTCGTCGAGGTAGTGCGTCGTGACGAACACCGTCGTCCCGCGCGCCGCCGCTGCGTAGATGAGCTCCCAGAACTGCCGGCGGGTCACCGGGTCCACGCCGCCGGTCGGCTCGTCGAGGAAGACCACCGCCGGCTCGTGCAGCATCGCGACCGAGAAGGCCATCTTCTGCTTCCAGCCGAGCGGGAGCGACCGCACGAGCGCGTCGGCGTGTGGCGCGAGCCGCAGTCCCTCCAGCAGCGCATCGCCGCGCGCGCGGATCTCCGCGTCGCTGAGCCCGTAGATGCCGCCGTAGAGCGCGATGTTCTCGCGGACCGTGAGGTCCTCGTAGAGCGAGAAGCGCTGGCTCATATAGCCGATGCGCTGCCGCACCCGCTCGGCGTCGGTGCCGATGTCGTGGCCCGCCACGCGCGCCTCCCCGGCCGACGGCGCCAACAGCCCGATCAGCATCTTGATTGCCGTCGTCTTCCCGGCACCGTTGGCGCCAAGGAAGCCGAACACCTCGCCCGCCGAGACGTCGAAGCTGATGTCGTCCACGGCGGTGAAGCTCCCGAAGCGCCGCGTGAGGCCGCGGACCGTGATCGCGTGCGCGCTCCCGCCGTCCTTCCGGCTCACGCCGCCTCCGCCCCGGCCGTGCCCATCAGTTCGATGAAGGCGTCCTCGATCCCCGGCGCCACCGGCGCCACGTCCACGTCGGTGAGCGCGAACGCAGCGAGGTGCCCCCGGAGTTCCGCCGCGATCACTGCCGGCGCCATCCCCCCGCGCGCGTCGCTGTAGTGGATCGTGGTCCCGAACGGGAAGGCCGATGCGGTGTGCGGAAAGGCGCGGAGCGCGGCCAGCAGCGCGGCACGCTCCCGCGCCCGCACCGCGAAGAGCGCGCGAGGGAATCGCGAGCCGATCGCCGCGGGTGCGTCGATCGCGAGCACCCGGCCTCCCTGCAGCAGCGCCACACGATCGCAGCGCGACGCCTCGTCCATGTAGGGCGTCGAGACGACGATCGTGAGTCCCGAGGCCCGGAGTTCGTCGAGGAGGTCCCAGAACTCGCGACGCGAGACGGCATCGACCCCCGTCGTCGGCTCGTCGAGCAGCAGCAGCTCGGGACGGTGCACGAGCGCGCAGGAGAGCGCGAGCTTCTGCTTCATGCCGCCGGAGAGCGCCGCCGCCCGACGGTCGCGAAAGGGTTCGATCTGCCGGTAGATCGGCGCGATCACCGAGTAGCCCTCCTCGAGGGACGTCCCGAACACCGACGCGAAGAATCGCAGGTTCTCCTCGACGCTCAGGTCCCCGTAGAGCGAGAAGCGCCCGGGCATGTAGCCCACGCGCGAGCGGATCTCCCAGAGGTCGCGCACGACGTCGCGGCCGAGCACCGTCGCGGTCCCCGCGTCCGGCACCAGCAGCGTCGTCAGGATCCGGAACAGCGTCGTCTTCCCGCCGCCGTCGGGACCCACGAGTCCGTAGAGCTCGGCCGGCCGCACCTCGAGCGACACACCGTCAAGCGCGGTCGTCGCGCCGAAGCGCTTGCCGAGCCCCTCGACGACCACCGGCAGGGCGCTCACGGCGGGTCTCCGGCGCGGAGCGTGACGTCCGCCGGCATCCCGATCTTGAGCGCCCCGTCCGCGTTCCGTACGCGGACCTTCACCGCGTAGACGAGCGAGGTGCGCTCGTCCCGCGTCTGCACCGGCGTCGGCGTGAACTCCGCCTTTCCGGCGACCCAGGTGATCTCCCCCGGCAACGCGCGCAGGCCCGCGGCGTCGTCGATGCGGACGTCCACGGTGTCGCCGAGCCGGAAGGACGCCAGCTGCTCCCCCGTGACGTACGCGCGCAGGATCAGCGTACCGAGGTCGGCCACCTTGTAGAGCGGCTGGCCCGGCTGGATCGTCTCGCCTGCGCGCGCGTAAGTCGCCAGCACCGTGCCGGCGACCGGGTTCGTGACCGTCGCGCGCGAGAGCCGGTCGCGCACCTGCGCCACGCGCGCGTCGAGGGCGTCGAGCTCCGCCGCGACCGAGCGCCCGGCAGCCCGCGCCGCCTCGACCTGCGCGCCCAGCGTGCGCGACTCGCGCTCGGCCTGGTCCAACTGGGTCGTGGTCGCGGCTTGTTCCGCGTGCAGGCGACGCGTGCGCTCCCATCCGCGTTGCGCGATCTCGCGCTGGAGTTCGAGCGCGCCGAGCTGCTGCGCCACCTCGGCGCGGCGCGCGGCCACCGCGCCCCGCTGCGCGAGGAGCTGGTCGCGCTCGAGGCCGAGCTGCGTCGGGTCGATGAGGGCGACCGTCGCACCCGCGGCGAGCGTCGCGCCCTCGACCGGGGTGAAGGACTGGATCTGCCCGCTCGACTGCGCGGAGACCACGACTTCCTCCGCCTCGAAGTTGCCGTACGCGTCGGCCTCGGGAGCGCCGCCGCACCCGGCCAGCAGGAGCGCCGCGGACGCGGCGAAGGGCCGGAGACTCCTGGTCACACGAAGGGAGGACATCAACGGACCTCGCGTCCGATGGTGGTGAGGAATCGGGCGCGCGCCTCGGCGAGGCGCACGCGGCGCGTCGCCTGGGCGAGGCGCGCGGTGAGGACATCGGTCTCGCGGTCCACGTACTCGGCCGAGGTCACGACCCCCTCGCCGAACCGCAGGCGCGTCTCGCGAAGCACCGACTCGTGCAGCGCGATGATCGCGCTGTCCGAGCCGAGGGCGCGTTCGAGTTGGTCCACCGTCGCGAGGTCGCGCACCGCGGCGCGACGCAACTGCTCGGTGAACGCGGCCTCCTCGCTGGAGAGGATCTGCGCCTGGACCGCCTGGACCTCCTGGTCGCGGCGCGTGGTGCCCCAGTTCCAGGGGCTCCACTCGACCTGCAGTCCGGCCATCCAATAGGTGTCGAAGTCGCGCGCGAGCGGGTTCAGCCCCGGGCGACCATACCCGGTGCGGCCGAACGCCGAGAGACGCGGTTGGTCCTGCGCCGCCGCCACGGTGCGCCGCTCGGCCAGCAGAGCGCGCCCTCGCTCGAACTGCGCGTACTCGGGGCGCTCGCGTGCGCCGTCGAGCGCCGCGCGCCAGGTCGCGACGCTCGCCGCGGCGTCCGGGAGCACCAGCACCGCGTCGTCCGCGACCGGCTGCGACGTGAGCATCGCCAACACCGCGCGCGCGGCCGATCGGTCGGCATCGAGCGCTTCGCGAGTCTGCCGGCGCCGCAGGAGTTCGGCGTCGAGAAGTGCCGTTTCGCTCGGCAGCGCGGCCCCGCTCGCGACGCGCTCACCGGCCACGCGCCGCTGTGCCTGGAGGTCGGTGATTCCGGCCTCGAGCGTCGCGCGTTGCGCGTCGAGCAGCAGTGCCGCGAAGAATGATTCGTTGACGAGCTGCCGCTGCTGCCAGAGTGCGCTCCGCACGCGCGCCTGCGACTCCGCGAGTTGGGCCTGCTCCACCGCGCGGCGCGGGGCGCGCGCGGGATCGTAGAGCCGCTGCCGCACGCTCAGCGAGGCGTCGTGCTGGTCCTTGGGCTGAACCGGCGGGGATGGCGCGCCAGGCGCGGTCGCGCCGAAGGCCGGGACGTCGGAGAGGTACTGCGCCTGGCCGAGCAGCGAGAGCGTCGGCAGCCGCTCGGCGCCGATCGACCGCAGCCGGAGCGAGGCTTGCTCGGCGAGCAGTTCGAGTTGCGCCGCCCGGCGGTCGGTCCGCTCGGCGGCGCGCTGCAGCGAGTCGAGCCGAAGCGTGTCGAGGCGCGCCGCCGGCGCCTGGGCGGGGAGACTGAATGCCAGCGCGAGGAGCGAGGGGATCAGGAGTGTGGTCACGGACGGAGCGCGTTGAGGATGAACCGCGGCAGCTCGGCGCGCCGCTCGTCGAGCAGGCGCTGGAATCCGGGCTCGTCGAGTCCGAGTGCGCCGCTCAACAGCGGACGCGCCGCGAACGGGAAGACGACGAGACTGAGGACGTTGATCAGCAGATGGTGCGGCGCGATCGGCCGCATCTCTCCGGCGGCCACCTTGACGGCGATCAGCGCCTGGAGGCGCGCGAGCGCGGCGGCGGCGATCTCCGAAGGGACGCTGCCCGTGGCCCGCGCGATCATCCCCGGCATCCGCTCGGGGTGATGATGGATCTCGGCGAGCAGGTAGGCCGGGATGAACGGTGTCTGCCGCACGGCGTCGATGTAGCCGTGCACGAAGCGCTCGATGAGGAGGTCGAGCGACGCGGACTCGCTGGCGAGCGGCGCCAGCGTCTGCACGAGTCGGCCGGCCGCCTCGAGGAAGACCCGGTCGGCGAGTCCGGCCTTCGACCGGAAGTAGTAGTGGAGCAGGGCCTGATTGACCCCTGCCTCTTCGGCGATCTCCTGCATCCGGGCCCCCGCGGTCCCGCGCCGGATGAAGACGCGGCGGGCGGCGTCGAGGATCCGGCCCTCGGTGTCCAGATCGGCCATCGGTTTTGATTTACCTTTCACTTTAACTGTCCAGTTAAGTCAGGATAATGATACGATCCTGGCCGGACGGCGCAAGTGGGGCCTACTTCGGAGTGCGGGTGGAGCGGTCGGGCCGGACCAGCGCCTGATAGACGAGGGTCGGGAAGTTCCCCCGAAGGCCGGCGCGATTCGGGAGGTTCTGCAGCATCAGCACCATCACCAGTCGTTCCGCCGGATCGACCTGGTATGCCGTCGCGTACGCGCCGCCCCACGAGAAGGTACCGACCGAGCTGAAGCCGTTGGCCCCGAGCCGGTCCGTGGTTGCAAAGGCGAGACCATAGCCCTGACCGTCGGCGTTGTACCGCGTCCCGACCTGATTGGTGGTCATCAGATCGACGCTGCGCGGCGAGAGGATCCGGGTGCCGCCGAGCGCGCCACCCTCGAGCATCGCCTGCAGGAATCGGGCGTAGTCGCGCGCCGTGGAGAGGAGTCCCGCGCCGCCGGCGAAGTTGCGTCGGGGCCCATCGACGTAGTGCCCCTGTCCCCGCGCGCCCGTGTCGGCGCGGACGATCCGGCCGTCAGGGCCGCTGGCATAGACGGCCGCGAGACGGTCGCGCTGTTCCGGCGGCAGGAAGAAGCGCGTGTCGCGCATCCCGAGCGGCACCGTGATGCGCGTGCGGATGAACTCGTCGAGCGGCACACCGCTCGCGCGCTCGACCACGCAGCCGAGGATGTCGGTATTGTAGCCGTACACGAAGCGTTCGCCGGGCTGCGCGACAAAGGGCAGGGTGCCGAGCCGTTCCATCGTCGTGCAGACCGGTTCGTCCTTGTCCGCCGTGTACCAGCCGCCGCCGGCGGCGGGGCCGAGACCCGCGGCGGCGTAACGCGCCGACACCCAGGCTTCGGTGCCGTAGGAGATGCCGGCGGTGTGCGTCAGCAGGTCGAAGATGGTGATCGCTCGCCGCGCCGGCGTCAGCGTGCGCCCGGTGTCAGCGCGCTCCGCGACCGTGGTGCGCGCGAAGGTCGGGATCCACTTCGAGACCGGGTCACCGAGCGCGATGCGTCCTTCCTCGACGAGCATCATGACGGCGGCGCTGGTGATCGCCTTGCTCTGCGAGGCGATGCGGAGGATCGCGTCGGTCGTCATCGGCCGTCGCGCCTCTCGGTCGGCCCAGCCGACGGCGCGCTCGTAGACGACCTGGCCGTCGCGGAGCACGAGCGCCACCGCGCCCGCGATCCAGGATGAGTCAACGCCCTCCTGGAGGACGCGGTCGATGCGCGCGAGCCGTTCCTTGTCGAACGCGCCTTGGGCGCGTGGGCCCTGGGCGCGCTGGGTCGCCTGCGACTGGAGCGGTGCGGGCGCGACGGTGAGGGCGACCGCGAGGAATCCGAGCAGGGCACAGGCGCGTCGATCGGGCATCGGAGTCAGGGTTGGGGTGGTCCAGCCGGGTGCTTTGCGCAGGCGGGCGGTTGCTCGACGCTCCACGCCATCGTCGCGATGCGCCAGCGTCCCTCGACCCGCAGCAGCGTGAACGCATCGACGCCGCAGTGCGACCACTTCCCGTTCAGGTAGAGGTCGTACGGCAGCCAGAGCACCGCCAGCGCGCCCGAGACGTGGATGACCGGGTCGAAGCCGCGCTCGGTGATCGTGTCGGTGGATGCCGACGCCTCCTGCTCGGCCCGCGTCCGGGAGGCGTAGCGGATCTGCCCCTCCCGCTCGCGCACGGAAAAGGTCCGGCCCTCGTCGAGCATCAATGCGGCGAGGGCCTTGCGGTCGTTCCGGTTGATGGCGGCGAGCGCCGAGTCCCCGACCTGCCGGACAAGCTCGCGCTGATCCGGCGCCTGCTGCGCCCCCACCGGCACCGAGAGCGCAACAGCGCTGGCGACGGCGAGGACGAGACGCACGATCAGGCCTCGGCGACCTTCGGCGGGGCGGCCGGCGCCGGCACGTTCCGCTTGCCCCAGTGCGACCCGCGCTGCGTCGGCTGGGTCAGCTGGAAGAGGCGATTGTTGTAGAAGGCGACCACGCGCTCCTGGACGGAGGCGCGGGTGTCGCTCGCGGCCGCGCGAAAGGGCGCATAGCGCTGCTGGTCACCGGAGACCGCGAACCACCACCAGGACTCGGCGCCCGCTCCCTTCTGCGCCTCCACGGTGCACGAGTAGCTGCGTCCGGCGTCCTGAAACTCGAAATCCTTGATCATCCGTGGTCTCCCTGGGTGTCCCTCAATCTAATCCGGGGGCCGCCCGGTCGCATTTCGGGGTGCGTCTCAGGTGAAGCCTGACGGCTTGCGCTGGACGCGATTTGCGTTTCGGCGTTTCTATATGCAGTTTAGGGCATATGGCCATATACAAGCTGGTCGGCGTACTGCTCTCCGCGGCCGGCGCGTTGCCCGCGCAGACCGATGCAGGCGCCAGGCGGTGGTCCGTCATCGCGCCCGACGCGAGTCTCGCCTGGTTCGCCGTACTGGCCGACGCGCGAGCGCCGGGTGCAGGAGCGTTCGCGTTCGTCGCGCCGACGGCGGCGGCGCCGATGGCGATCCCGTCGGCCACCCTGCGCGCCCTCGCCGCGTCGCGTGACTTCGAGATCCTGCACTTCGTGCCGCTGTACCATCCCTCGGCCGACCGACCCGCACTCGCCGCCGCGCTGCGCGCCGCCGCGGCGACCCCGGCGCGCGCACCGAGTGCACGCGCCGAGTTCCTGGTCGCCGCACTCGCGCAGTCCCTCTCCGCCGACGCGCGCCGGGCGCATCTGCCCGCGCTCGCGGCGGCGCTCGAGGCACGTCGCGTCGAGGCGCCCGATCCCGTTCGCCTCAACGCGCTCCAGCGTGCGCTCGATTCGCTCTACCTGCCGGCGCTCATGCCCTGGCTGCGCGCGGAGCGGCTCGACGCCGGGCGGCTCATCGTCAGCCCCTCCATCGGCCCCGAGGGTCGGCTCTTTGCCGCGACCACGGATCGCGCCGACAACCTCGCGGCGGTCGGCGCGTTCCCGCGCGATCCCGATCCGGAAGCGCCGCTGCTCGCCTTCGCGCGCGAGCTCTGCTTCCCGGTGGTGACGCGCGCGTCGCAGGGCGCGCGCGGCTTCTCCGTCGCCGACGCGGCGAGCGCGCGCCGCGCCGGCCTCGCGGCCGTGCGCTGCGGCGCCGAGCTGCTCGATGCGCGCTTGCCCGCGCGCGCGGAGGCGTACCGCGCCTTCTGGCTGCGCCAGTCCGGTGCGACCGAGGGCCGCGCGCGCTTCGACCAGATCTTCCCGCCGGACGAGGCCCTCCAAGCCGCGATCACGGCGGCCGTCCGCCGCGTCGCCTCGCCCACGCCCTGACCGCTCGATGCCTCACGTCCGCCCCACGACCCGCGCCATCCCGCTCCAACTCACCGTCCGGAGGATCCCCCCGATGCGTTCCCTGTGGTCCAAGACCCTCGCCGTTGGCGCCGTTGCCCTCCTGCTCGCGCCCGCCACGGCGCGGGCGACGGACGGACACCTGCTGCACGGCGTCGGTGCCGTCAACTCCGCGCTCGGCGGGGTCGGGGTGGCGTCGAACGCCAGCCTCCTCGGCACCTTCTTCAGCAATCCCGCCGGTCTCACCTCGTTCAGAGGGACCAACCTCGAGATGGGCTTCGAGTTGATGCGCCCCGAGCGCACGGTCGAGTCGAGCTTCGGCCCGATGTCCGGCAGCACCACCAGCGAGACCGGCTGGACGCCGATCCCCGCGTTCGGCTTCAGCACCGCGCTCAACGACAAGGTCGTCATCGGACTCGCCGGGCTCGGCATCGGCGGCTTCGGCGTGAACTACCCGTCGGATCCGACCAATCCGATCCTGATGCCGCGGCCGAACGGGTTCGGCCAGGTCTACTCGAACTTCCAGTTGATGAAGATCGCGCCCGCGGTCGCGTGGAAGGCGAGCGAGAAGCTCAGTCTCGGCATCGCGGCGAACATCGACTGGTCCTCGCTCGCGGTCGATCCGATGCCGATCGCCGCGCCCGACTTCGACCCCGGTCCGGACGCGACCCCGGGCACCGCGGATGACCGCGCCTTCTATCCGTCCGCCGCCGCCGGCGACGCCGTGTTCGGCTTCGGGGTGCAGGCCGGCCTGCAGTACGCGCTGACGCCGACGGTCACGC
Source organism: Gemmatimonadaceae bacterium (assembly GCA_031396725.1). GTDB lineage: Bacteria > Gemmatimonadota > Gemmatimonadetes > Gemmatimonadales > Gemmatimonadaceae > Pseudogemmatithrix. Next base: position 9,259 of record JANNLH010000062.1, read on the forward strand.
TGGGACTCGCCTACACGTCGCCGCAGATGTTCAAGGATTTCGAGTTCCAGATGACGCACGCGAACCCGAACCTCCCCAACTACGGCACGGCGCGCAGCCTCACCTTCCGGATGGATGTCCCGGCGGTCTACGGCGCCGGCATCGCCTGGACGCCGAGCGACCGCGTGCACTACGGGCTCGACGCCAAGTACATCACGTACGCCAGCACCAAGGGCTTCGAGGAGAAGGGCTACAACCCCGACGGCTCCGTGCGAGGCTTCGGCTGGGAGAACATCGCGGTCGTCGCGGCCGGCGCGCAGTTCAAGGCGACCGATCGCGTGACGCTGCGTGGCGGCTACCACTACGCCGGCAATCCGATCCCCGACGAGCAGTCGATGTTCAACATCCCCGCGCCGGCGATCGTGCAGCACCACATCACGGCCGGTCTCGGCATCCGCGTCAACGATGCCGTCGAGCTCAACATCGGCGCCTACAAGGCGCTCGAGAACTCGATCGAGGGCGCGATGTACCGTCCCGGGGCGATCCCGGGCACCTCGGTCAAGAACTCGATGTCCGAGACCTCGATGCTCGTCGGCTTCACCTTCCGGCCGACGAGCAGGCAGTAGTTTGCCGCAGGCTACTCGATGGCGTAGTTCAGCATCATCCCCATGTCCTCGTGCACGAGGTTGTGGCAGTGCATGAGGAACCGGCCGCGGTGGAGGTCGAAGGTCGCGAGGACCTCCACCGTCTCGCCGGGATGCAGCAGCACGGTGTCCTTGAGGCCGCCCTCCCACGGGAAGATCCGCGCGCGGCCGCCCGTGCGCGAGAGCATCTGGAACTGCACCTCGTGCATGTGCACCGGGTGCGGGAACTGCCCGTCGTTCACGAAGCGCCAGATCTCGGTGCTCCCGAACGGCACGCGCTCGTCGATGCGGTCCATCTCGAACTCGCGGCCGTTGATCGTGTGCCGCATCATCGAACTCACGAACTTGAACTCGCGCGTGCGTGAGGCCCGCGCACGGTTGGGCGCGGCGATCGCCGGGAACGGCTTCGCCACCCAGGCCCGCTCGCGCACCGCGCGCGTGACCGTGAACTCGAGCAGGTCCAGCTCGGCCCCCTGCGGGGCGCCGCCGGCCATCCCGCGTCCCATCCCCATCCCCATGCCGCGCTGGTAGGGCGGGGTGAACGCGAGCGACTTGAGCATCACGCGCGTCCCCACCGGGAGTCCCGAGAAGTCCACCAACAGGTCGGCGCGCTCGCCGGTGCCGAGGTCGAGGTGCTCGACCTGCACCGGCGCGCTGAGCAATCCGCCGTCAACGCCGATCAGCGTCATCGGCTTCCCGGTCGAGAGGCCGACGCGCATGATCCGCGACGCGGTCACGTTCACGACGCGCAGCCGGTACAGCGCCGAGTCCACCTCGACCGCGGGCGACGGCGTGCCGTTGCCGAACGGGACGTCGCCGAAGAAGCCCTCCATCCGCTCGTGCATCATGGGATCGAACGCGAAGTCACCCGTGGCCGTGAGGCGGCGGTCCTGCAGCAGCACCGCGATCTCGCGCGCGCCGCGCGGAAGGCCGAGCGCGTCCTCGGCGGCGTCCTCGACGATCAGCATCCCGGCCATCCCGCGGTACACCTGCGCGCCGGTCCGGTGGTGCGGATGCGAGTGGTACCAGTAGGTGCCGGCGCGGTCCTGCACCTCGAAGTCGTACGCGTAGCGCGCCCCGGGATCGATCGCGAGGCGCGGATGGCCGTCGGCGGCCTCGGGAACGCGCAGGCCGTGCCAGTGCAGGATCGTCGGCTCGTCGAGCGCGTTCTCGAGCGTGATGCGCGCGCGTTCGCCGCGGCGCAGACGGAGTGTCGGGCCGATGGGCCCGTCACCGAGCGTCATCGCGGTGCCGGTCGAGCCGGTGCCTGACGTGATCGCTCGCGCGTTCGCGCGCAGCACGATCCCGGAGGGGCGCAGCTCGGGCGGACGCCAGAGCGGGTGACGCATGGCCGGCTGGATGCGCCGGACGCCGGTCGTTCCAAGCGCGTCGTCCATCGCCAGGAGCTGGCGGCCACCGAGCGCCGCGGCGGCCGTGAGACCGAGGAAGTGTCGACGTCGCATCCCACAATAGTACACGGGGAGGAAAGCGACCGATGCTGATGCTGTCGGCGTTTCGCCTACGCGGCCTACAGAGGTCATCCGATTGTCGCGCGTTGCGTCGGCGTCCACCGTGCAGATGTACCTGCAACCGGAGCCTCACATGCGGCATCTCGTCATCCTCGGCGCAGGCACGGCCGGCACCGTGATGGCCAACCGGCTCGCGCGCGCGCTGCGGCGTGAGATCGCGGCAGGCACCACTCGCATCACCATCGTCGATCAGGACCCGGATCACATCTACCAGCCCGGACTCCTGTTCATCCCGTTCGGCGTCTACACCCCCGAGCAGGCCGTGCGCAGCCGCCCGGCGCAGCTGCCCGGGAGCGTACGGTACGTCCAGTCGATGATCGAGGCGATGGATCCCGCGACCGACACCGTGACGCTGGCCTCCGGCGAGGTGCTCTCCTACGACCTCTGCATCGTCGCGACGGGCACGCGCATCGCGCCGGAGGAGACGGAGGGGCTGCTCGGACCCGGCTGGCACGGCACGATGTTCGACTTCTACACGCTCGAGGGCGCCGAACGCCTCGCGAAGGCGCTCCGCGAGTTCGAGTTCGGTCGGATCGTCATCAATGTCGTCGAGATGCCGATCAAGTGCCCGGTCGCACCGCTCGAGTTCGCCTTCCTCGCCGACTGGTACTTCACCAAGCGCGGGATACGCGATCAGGTGAGCCTCACCTATGCGACGCCGCTTGAGGGCGCGTTCACCAAGCCCGCCTCCACGCGGACGCTCTCGCACCTCCTGACCGAGAAGCGCATCAACCTCGAGACGGAGTTCAGCGCCGGCCGCGTCGACGGCGACAAGGGCGAGCTCGTTTCGTGGGACGAGCGGACGATCCCCTTCGACCTGCTGGTCACCATCCCGCTGCACAAGGGCGCGGCCTTCGTCGATCGCTCGCCGGGACTCGGCAACGACACGGGCTTCGTGCGCACTGATCCGTACACCCTGCAGGCCCGCGTCAAGCCGAACATCTTCGCGATCGGCGACGCCACCGACGTGCCCGCCTCGAAGGCCGGTTCGGTCGTGCACTTCGAGTCGGAGGTGCTCACGGCGAACGTGCTCCGCTTCCTGGCCGGAGAGCCGCTCGAGCCGGCGTTCGACGGGCACGCCAACTGCTTCATCGAGACCGGGTTCGACAAGGCGCTGCTGATCGACTTCAACTACGAGACGGAGCCCCTGCCCGGGAACTTCCCGTTCGCCTGGGGTCCGATGCCGCTGCTCAAGGAGAGCCGGCTCAACCACCTCGGCAAACTCGCCTTCCGTCACGTCTACTGGAACGCGCTGCTGCCGGGCTACGACTTCCCGGGGATCCCGGCGCAGATGCAGCGCGCGGGCAAGCAGTTCCCCGTGGAACCCGCACACACCTGAACCCGGCGCCGTCCGGCCAAATGCCCGCCAGGAGCCCGTCATGACACCGCTCGCCGCCGTCGCCCGCACCGCCGAAGGATTCCTCGAACGCGTGGAGGACTGGGACCCCGCGCTGGCCGCCGAGATCGCCGCGGAGTCGGGCGTCGGTGAACTCTCGCCCCGCCACTGGCTCGTGATCGAGTACATGCGCAAGACCTTCATCGCCACCGGCTCCGCGCCCACGATCCGCACGCTCGGCAAGGAGTCCGGCGTCGCGATCAAGGAGCTCTACCTGCTCTTCCCGAAGGGACCGGCCAAGCTCGCGGCGAAGATCGCGGGCATCCCCAAGCCGCACGGCTGCATCTGACCCCCCACGAGGTTCCCCCAATGACAACGACGCTCGCGCAGGACATCGGCGCGCCCGACGCCATCGGCGCCGCAGCGCCGATCACGAAGGTCTCGATCATCATCTCCAAGGGCTCGCTGGAGGGGATCTACCCCGGGCTGATCATGGCCAACGGCGCTCGCATGGAAGGGATCGAGGCGAACGTCTTCTTCACCTTCTTCGGCATGGACGCCATCAACAAGGCGCGCCACGAACAGATCAAGGTCGCGACGGTCGGCAATCCCGGCCTGCACCTCGCCACCTGGCTCGGCGGGTTCCCGGGCATCTCGGCGATGGTGACCAAGCAGATGGCGAAGTCGATGGAGAAGCTCGACATCCCGCCGATCCCCGAGTTCATCGAGATGATCGCGGACTCCGGCGGCCGGCTCTTCGCCTGCAAGGCCTCGGTGGAGATGTTCGACCTGGCGAAGGACGACTTCATCCCGCAAGTCGAGGGCATCATCACGGTCGGCGAGTTCTACCAGATGGCGGCCGGCGGCCAGATCATCTTCACCTGAGCCGCCGTCCGGTCATCCGAAGATCGGGAGCGCCGCGTACCAGTGCATCAGCGACTGCCACGCGGCGCTCCCCGCGACCGGCAACATCAGCGCGTGCACGGCGACGAAGAAGGCCAGCGAGAGCGGATATGCCAGCCGCCGCTCCCCGGCACGCCGGTCCGCCAGGATCAGCGCGATCAGGATGAGCTCGACGGTCAGGAAACTCCCGTGGAGCGCCATCATGAAGTCCACCCGCGGGGCGAACACGCGCGCGTAGAGCCGGGTGAGCGCCGGCGGGAAGGCGAGCAGCACCGTCGCCGCCATGAACCGCTTGTGCGCCGCCGGCGTGCGCGTGTTCCGCAGCGCCAGCAGCACCAGCACCACGAGGAAGATCACGCTCGGGAGGTCGATGAAGGCGAGCAGCGGCGG